>JAUWIG010000028.1 GCA_030605475.1 Planctomycetota bacterium
CTCGTTTGTGAGCCAAAGCTCCTCAAGCCAGTTTACCATCTCTTCAACGTCAAATTCTTCAATGACGGGTTCTTCAGCGTCGGGTTCTTCAACGAGTGGTTCTTCAGTGTCAGCAACATCAGGCTCCTCAACGACAGGTTCTTGAACGTCAGGCTGTTGCTCAAGGCCGAGGTCCTGGCCGGAACCTCCCTAGCCCATCATCATCCATTCGGACTGTGCCCAGCCGGCTATCCAGAGCCAATCTCCGCAGAAAAGGGCAAGGTCGTTTATATCGACATCGTTGTCATCATCGAGGCTGTAGTTGGGGTCATCGGTCAGCCAGGCGGCGGCAAAGGGGGCGTAATCGAAGAAGTTTACGATGCCATCATCATTGAAATCAGCCGGGCTGGGATATTCGTCTGCGCCCATATCGACCCGGCCGTTTACAACACGAAACTCACCGTCGATGTCGGTTTCGCCGTTGTAGTCTGCGTTTGGGTCGCCGGTATTGATACAGGGTGAATTTGGGTCGAGATGATAATCACCATTCTCGTCATCGACAAAACACGGGTCGGCGCAGATATTGTGCATATGAGGGTCGGCAGCGTAATCGCAGTCCTGAATGCAGGAATATGTTACATCCCCAAAAGTTCCGTCTAAGTTACCCTTGACATTACCCCAAATAATGCAGTTGCTGATATTCGGCTCGACACCACCAGAACGCATTATTCCATACTCGTTGTTGTTTGCGAAGGTATTGTTGCGAATAACAGCCAGTGAATCAACAGCGTATAAACGCAGTCCATTGCTGCTATGGCCGTCATTGCCACATATCCAATTATTCTTTATAATCGCTGTTGATGCATTGCAATGAATCCCATCATAACCACTACCCTCAATAATACAGTTAATTATGTTCACCAAATCGGAGCCCGTGCACCTTATCCCATAGGCATCAGAGTTCAGGACCTCAGTGTTTAGCACCATCAGCGATGAGTATTCACATTTTATGCCGTTAGCGCTGTTATCAATCAGACAGTTGGTTATGTTTAAGCTGGAGTTGAAAAGAGCTTTTATTGCAGGGCCATCAATGTTGGTAATCTGACAATTTGTAATATTTGCAGGAGAGTTCTCTGTACAGTATACGCCCCTGCTGTCCTGAATAACACAGTTAATTATATTTGTACCAGAGGCATTATTACATAATACCGCCCACAGGTCGGCTTTGGTTATGGTGAAGCCGTCGAGGACGACGTCATCGGCACCAGTTACAAGATAGTACACGTCTGCATTGTCATCATTATTTATGTCGCCGGTGAGGGTGGTCTCATAGGTATTCGGGTTGCGGTCGTTCCAGTCTCCCCCGCCGGGCGGGAAACCGCCGTAGAGGCCCACGGCTTCAACAAGTTGAAATGTGGCATTGTAGTCGTTGGGGTCTGTGGTGGGCTTGTATGTCCCCTCAGCCACCCAGATTTCACTACAGTTACAGTTAAAGATTTGTACTGCCTTGAGGGCATCCTGCAAATCTGTGTAAGCGTGCTGCCACGAACCTCCATTGTCGTAACCATTGGCATCAGCATCTACGTAGATTGTATTTCCACCCCAGCAGCATACATTTGTACGCTCCATAACATAGCTATAATATTCATCGCTTTCTACTTCACAATAATTGGTAATTGTGCCGCCCGGCGTCGCACGTTCATTAACCTTAACGGTTAGCTGAACACAATTGGAATCTCCATACGGAATATATTCGATGTTCCAGGTAACCGTGCGGGAATTGGAGTCATAGACCCCATTAGAATCTGCTGAATGGAAATCGACTTCGTACGGAAGGAAATCGGTGATTATGACATTGTTGGCGTCGTTGCCGTTAGCATCGCAGCAAATATCATAATTAAGATAGTTTTGCAAAAGGGGATTGAATGGATAAACACAATCAACATCATTGTCATCTTTGGTGAGGACCAAAAAGGGTGAGCCTCCTATTGGAGCCACTGCTACGCCTGCAGGACTTCCAATGTCGTCGGATACCCATTGTTGGGGCGTATCAAAGTCGTAAAAGTCATAAACAAGAAACCTGTCCGGTGACTGACCGCTTCCATAAGTTGTCAAATAGACAAGGCCTGTTTCCTGGTCGACAGCAATGCCAAGTACTAGGCTTTCAACATCCAGTATACTTTCACGGGAGGTTGATAAATTATGCCGGCTTAGTTTCGTCGTCCCACCCCCGACCCCAGTGCCACTGCCCGTGTACACACACTGAGTTACAATATCAATTGCAATGCCTATGGCATTATGTGATACTTCAAACTAGCCCAATTTGGGCCAATCCGGGTCGTTCGTATCATAATATTTTACGTTCGTGGTATTGTCTGCCACATATAATCTATTATTTTCCTCGTCAAGCGCCAGACCATACCCCTGATAACAATCTTCCAATTCGACATAGTAGGGGTCGGGAAGGTCCAGAGTTAGCTCCTTAGTAACCGCATTCCAGGAGTAAACATACAAATTGCTCGTTTCCCTATCAATAACGTAAAGTTTGCTTCTACCGTGGTCTGCAACAATGCCGGCCAAGTCAGACGCGCCAGGGGCGGTTACAGTGCCCACAGATACCATTGTTTCAGCGTCAACCTCGATTGTTTCAATAATGTTTGTGGCTTCAAAGGTAACAAACAGAAATCCTGAGTCTGAGTCTGCGTCGATTGCAAGGCCAACAGCAGCGGCACGAGATAGAGAATGGGTCGCCTGATAGACCAAAGAGCTACCTTGAATATCATAGGCCTGTAAAGGCGAAGGAGTTGCGGTGGTGTCTGCGATAACATATACAGATTTTGCTTCGGCTGTAGCAGAAATAGCGGTGATGAGGATGATTAGTGACACGATGACAGGAATCCGTTGGTTTAGTGGCATTTTTGTTCCTCCTCAAATGATAAGGTCTTTGAAAGTTGCGATTAATTTTGTTTTCTCAGGAATAGGGTCCCTAAAGCAAATAACAATATTGTCGATGGCTCAGGAACTACGTTTATGTGCGAAAACGTATCAAGATGATTCAAGTCGAAAGTAAAGAATAAATCATCAGCTATGTATTTACCCTCTATCCATCCGCGGTCGAAGTGCCCTCCGTCGGGATGATATGTTACGTCATAGGCATAAAGGTCAACCGAACCGTTTTCGGTAACCCCTAATGCGTCCAAATTCCCATTGTAAATATTGATTGTACTATCATCATGGACATATAATAGGTCCATTTGTCCGCCGAATATATCAACGGCAGTTATGTTAAAAGTTTCCAGCTTATATATTTCACCGCCGAAAATATCCGCTGTGGCATTGCTATACATGCAAATCTCAAAATAAGAGTCGGAACCTGAGACAACATGATGTCCACTTGTCCATTCGGTATCAGCCCGCACCTCACCCACTCCAAGCAGCATAACCGCCACCAGCACAGCCAAAATTTTTATTGCTTGTTTCATAATTGGCCCCTTTCCCCTTTTTATGCCCCAAAAACGATTGATTATCGAATTATTATGGCAAAAAATATTGCGATAATTTTTGAGCCTGCCTTTGTATCTCAACTAAATATATTCTAACACAGAAGCGATTGATTTTGCAAGGATTTTTTTTGAGAATTTCCGACGATTCTCTCTTTTTCTCCATCATTGTCCTGGCGTTGACCATTTCAATGAGGTTTGATTCTTCATAGGTAACGAACAACGTTGCCGAGCAAGGGTCGAGTGCCAGGCCAACGGCACCGTAGCCGTGATGGTCGAGATTCTTTGCGTATGTCTGATACATTAGCTGGTAATCCTGGATATCATAGGCTTTGACCTTGCTGTTCCTGTCTGTAATTGCATAAACAGACCTGGCCTGGGCAGTACCGGGCAGATTGGTGATGACAACGGTGTCGCCGACAGCAGCAGCGTTTATAGCTTCCTGAATGGTTGGATATGTGCCCGGCACATGGCGGTCCGTAGCAAAGGCCGTTGAAGTTAAAATTAGAAATGTTACTGCAAGACTTAAAGCTGCGATTCGCCTATTCATCCTCCTTACTCCTCAAATTTAATTGAAAAATCCCTGCCCCGGACTAATTTTGGGGATTTGCTAAAAGCGCTATAAGAGGAATATACCATAAAGTCCGGCAAGAAATCAAGGACTATTTATTTATTTTTTTCGTCTAATTTGCCCAAGAAGTGGGGTAACGTCGCCGTTCCGGCGACGGCTAAACAAACAAGAACCCCTCGGCAGGCCGAGGGGCTAAATGAGAAGGGAACCCCTGCCGCGAGCGGCAGGGCTAAACATTTTTGAGATTGCCGCGCTGCGCTCGCAATGACATTTTCGTATTGCGCATGTCGTATTGCGTATTGTGAGGAAACATCGCCGTTCCGGCGACGGGTAAACGACAAGAACCCCTCGGCAGGCCGAGGGGCTAAATGAGAAGGAAACCCCGGGCAGAGCCAGGGTCTAAACATAAAGATAACAAGAGTTAGCTTCGTGAGAATCGTTTTGCCAGGCAGACTACAAAGAGGGCCATAAGGCAACCGCCGGCCACGGCTTCGGCCATAGCAACGGCTCGATAAAGGCCGTCCGCGGCGGGATACAAATCTCCGTAGCCAAGCGTGGTGAATGTTATGGTGCTAAAATATAATCCCTGCCAAAATGACGGCTGGGTGGGTCCTGCGCGATAGACGAGGGAGCCCGGCAGTGAATAAAAAAAGGCACAAAAAATGATAATCAGCGCACTTGCGACGAGGACCCTGATTGGCCTTTCGCCGTATCCAAAGAGCAATCGGCCAAAGATAAGCTCCGGCAGTAATCTCACACCCAAGAGCAGACGAGTCAGTTTCTTTAACGTGGTGAGATCGCTATAATCAGCGCCGCAAAACTTATGCCAGAAGCTGGCACAACGCTCGTTATAAAAACACTCGCCTGCCAATCGATAATAGCCGGCCTCCTGAGCGGACTGCTTTACGAATCGCCAGAATCCTTCGTCGTCGCCTAAGTGGTGGCGAGCAAAGAAAACGGAGTCGTAAACAGGAACGGCCCTGCTGGAGGAATAGACGCCGCCAAAATCGGTTTGGTCATAAAATCTAACCTGCGAAAAATTTGCACCTTTAACAAAATGGGTATTAGTGAATCTGGCAGAGGAGTTGAAAACGGCACTGCCACAAAGAAAGTAGCCGTTGAAGATTGCGGTTCTAAACTTCGCGTCCCCGTGGAAGATAGCGTTTTTGAATGTAACGACACCGCCGAAGGTACAGCCGTCAAAGCCGGCGGTGCCGTGGAATACGGCGTTTCTAAACCGGGCCTGGGCCTTGAACGCCGAACTGTTGAAAATCACATCGGCTTTGAATTGCACTACGAGACTGTCCGGCTCGGACCAGGGGCCTGCAAAGACGGCATTTTCCTCAAAAATACATTTATCAAAGACTATCGATTGAGACAGTGTCAAAGTCCTTCGGTGGTGATTTTGCTTTAGCGAAAGTTTTTCTGTCTGGAATTTTTCGGCGGGGTCAAAGAGACGGTTTACGTCGAGTACGCCGGTGACGGTACACTGGCTTAGCTTGATATCCTCTGCGTCGGCAAGGGCCTGAAGAAGCTGGCTCGCTGATACGTTTTGTTTTTCTCTTTGAAATGCCATTGCTCGGCGTGCTAATTACCCGGTATCCTCTTTTTGCAAGATTTCGATAATCTCGTCCTTTGTCGGCAGAGCCTCAATGGCGCCGAACTTGGTGCAGGCCAGTGCCCCTGCGGCGGAGGCGAATTTAACGGCCTGCCTTACATCATCCTTTACAGCACAATAGGCAGCTAACGCACCGGCGAAGGCGTCACCTCTTGCGGTCTGGTCGATAAGCTCTATCTCAAAAGCGGAGATGTGGTCGGCACCGTCTCTATCGACAACCATACAGCCGCGCTTACCCATTGTTATGACAGCCGAATCAACGCCTCGTGCGACCAGGTCGGAGCCGATGAGCTTGGCGGTGCGAATGCCGGCGGCAGAGTGCTCGGTGATGTCAGCGGCCTCGTAAAGATTCGGTATGAGGATATTCGCTGAGAAATATTCGACTGGCAGATGTCCACTTTCGCGGGTGTCGGCGCGGTTGGACTCTATCGGCCTCGCAGGGTTGAGGATGACCATGGTGCCGTGCAGTTTTGCACAGCGGATAGCTCCTATAATGGCCTCCTGTGGCAATCGGCCGTGAATCAAACAGACATCAGATTCAGAGATAATCTGCTCAGCGACTTCGATATCCTGCGGCAGTAACGCACTGTTGGCACCGATGTAGGTAAGACTGGTGTTTTCACCTTCGGCATCGACCAGCGTAACAACGGCGCCGGTATTCTTCGCCTCAGCGGTGTAGACAAAATCGATGTTGACATTGAACTCAGCAAGACTTGCCTTTACCATTTGCCCAAATGGGCCTCCGCCGACCTTGCTGATAAGATAGACCTGACAGCCACACAGAGCTGCCTGCACAGCCTGGTTAGGCCCCGGCCCGGTGGCGGTGTATGAAAGCTCCGAGCCGACAACGCTCTGTCCTGGAGCTGGGATTTGGCCACACCTTATAGCCATATCGACATAGGCGCCGCCAACTACAACTACCTTTGGAACCTTTCCTGGCATTTTTATTTCCAAAATCCGTTCTGTTGGTTTGAGTATAACCGTCTGAGGATTAAATGCAAAACTTTTTTTGTCAAACTCCGGAGGTAAACTTATTTGGGCAACAAGCCATCAGCTAATCAGTGGTCTGGTGAGCCAATGCTGTATAAAGAAAAACGGCCTACAGGAGTGCTCCTGCAGGCCGTTAATTGTTTAGTGCTTTAAGTCTTTAGCTATCCCTTATCGGATTTACCAGACGAAAATAAATTCAGCGAGGTCCAGGAAGTCCACAATCTCATCATTGTTGATGTCGCCTTCAATACCTGAGCCGGTATCAAGCCAACACTCCCGCATTACGGCGATATCACCCCAGCCAATAGAGCCATCATCGTCAAGGTCATAGACACTGATGTCTTTATAGTTCCGATGCCACTGATTAGCAATTACATTGCTGTATGTTCGTTTGAATGGTTTAAAGTCATATTCAGCTTTTGTTGGTATTACTGTGCCGGACCAGCCGTAGGGCACCGACACTTCGTAGCGGCCATTATGGTCGGTCAGGACGGATTCTCCATTGGGGTCTGGTGATATCAATACACCATCGACGGGTGTGTTGTTCTGCTCCAAGACGTATCCGGAGATGATGGGCTTTGGCTTTATGGGTGCAAATGCCACTAACGAATGGGCTATTGCTGAGTTAGTATCACTAAAATTCCAACTGATGGTAGTTTCTTGTGCTGGGTCTACCGGCTTGGTACTGGCAGCCGCCGAAGCACTGGCGGAGGTTTCGTGCCACCGGCGCACCATGTCCTCGGCGGTAGCGGTTAATGTACCTGAGTTGCTGCAGCCTGCTACATCAATTACCCACGCACCATCGGTGTAAGTGGTGGTGTTGGTTGAGATGGTGTTGGCGTCCTGGTTCGAGTTGGCGGCGACCGCCTCCGGGTCCTGCTGCTCTACATTCTCGAGTGAGATGGCACCGCCGGAGCTTTCGCTAACATTGCCGGAATAGGTTACCTCAACGTCGTAGGTTCCGGACGAAGGCAGGTCTGCGTCCAGCAGATAGTATAACTCTGTTTTGGTATACGTGGTGGTGGAGTATACCGTTTCGCTGGAATCCTCTACCAGGGTCATATTGACGTCATTATATGTAACACTACTTATTGTCAGGTCGGTGGTACTGTTATCTTCGCCGGCGATACCTACCACGAGAATACGGTCTTCGCCGCTGCCGATGGCGTGCGGCCAGCTTAGTGTCGTACCATCGGAACTGCTGGAGTAAGAACTGGCGGCATCAAACCTAATGACGGTGGAGACGGTGATGGTAAAGCTCTGATTGGCATCAGGGGGCCAGCCATTGCTGACTTCAACGGTGACATCAAAATCGCCGACAGCAGTAGGAGTCCACTCAATTAGGCCGGTATCGGGGTCAATCGTCATACCGGAGGGATATGTGGTTAGTGCGTACTCGGGGTTTGGGCAGGCGGCGGCATTTACATCGTAGGTATAAAGCCACCCAATAGTAGCATCCGTTACCGGTGTGGAGGTAATCGCGGGGGCGAGACCTAAGAGATTATCCAGAGCATCATACCAGTCGTCTGCCATTTTTGCGTAGCCGGTATCGTTAGGATGTACGTCATCGCACATATCAGTCGAGTAATCTAATGCACTTTCCATATCTACAATAATGATGTCATCGCCGTTGGCAATACGATACAGGGCCATATCATTAAGGTCGTCGTTAAACTGTGTTGTGGTTGGGCTGTAGGGCACGCGGTTGATTATAAGAGCCAGGATAACTGTAGTATCCTCACTATAGCTGTCTATCTCGTCGAGGATATCATTAACCTCATTAACGTCCTGGTCTGCCTCGGTGATATCATTAGTTCCGATGTGGAGCAGGACAATGTCTGCGGGGCTGACCACAAGCCAGTTGAAGATGTTTGTGACTATATCGTCATCGGTGCCTTCTTCGGCGGCGTGCCAGCCATCATGCCCTTCATGATTTGTGTCTTCGAAATCACCATCGTTTTGACTTCCGACGAAATCAATGTTGTAGCCGCTGTTTGTAAGATTGAGGTATAAAGGTTTTCGATAACCATTATCGTCTGTAGAGCCGTAATATCCCCTCGTTATAGAATTGCCTAATGGCATTATTTTTATAGGCTCATCGGCCAGTGTCCGGGCTGAAAAACAACCCATCAACTCTGCAGTTACGGCAATTAACATCAATACCGATTTTTGCTTTAAGCTTTCCATCGCAAGCTCTCCTTAGAAAGCTTTTTCCCGCCGGTTGCAACTGATATGCAGAACCGGTCTCTATACCCTGGTGCGGAGTATAGGTAAATTGGACTTTCTTACAATCTGTCGGGTTCCTCCTCCGTAGATGCAAAGCAAAATAAATCTCTGCCCACCAATAAAATAAGGCGGACAAATTGACTATTTTGCCGAGATTACAAGACCCTTGCTGAACCTTTAAGTACACCCCCTCTTCTTCTAAACACTAATAGCATATCTGCTCTCTTCCCAGATGTCAACAGCTAAATTCACAAATTTTCAAATTTTTTTTGGCCCGATTTTTCTCAAAAACCCCCCAAGAGCGAGATTTTGGGCAAATTTAAGGGTTTGGGCCGCTGGCAGCCTGGGAAATTTGCCTACAAAGTACAGATGCACCGCTGGAAATGGAACTGTTCCAAATTCTGTAGTTGGGCATTTTGGGCACAAGAGACCGGGATTTGGAGGAGCGTCAAACCGCAAGAAATTGGGCCTTGAGAAAAGTCCCACAATCGTCTGGACGGTTATAAACACTAACTACTTAGTTGCATACGACACTCAGTTTGATATTATAAGGTGCTTGAGTAATGCCACAGTCGACGAAGTATACTTTGGGCGAAGAGAATTCGATACTTGACAAACAGGCGAAGTTAGCAGCACAAGCCTCAGCCCGCCGTATAGAGAAAAATAGCCAAATAGTAGAAAGCCTGAAGTCAAAATCGTCTCCTAAAAATCCGCCCAAGAAACTACTGCTTTTGCTAACAATATACAATTATGCAAAAAGAGAGAGATTTGTCGTTTGATGCATTCCGAGGACTTGCGATAATTGCTGTTGTTGCAATTCATGCGACCTCCTCTGGTTATTCGTGTGGTTATCGGAATCTCCATTTTATTGTTGTTTATCGTCAATTATTAAATTTTGCTGTTCCAGCATTTCTTTTTATTTCTGGATACTGGTTATCAAGGAAGCCAATCAAATCGCTGGAGGATTATAAAAGTTTTCTGATAAGAAGACTTTCACGGATTCTTATCCCATACCTCTTTTGGTCGTCCATTTTGATTGGTCATGCGCTTATCAAGACACATGATATTAGTGTGCACAAAATAATATTCACACTTCTGATAGGAGGAGCATCTGACCCTTATTATTTTATCATATTGCTCGCCCAGCTCTATATAATGACCCCACTTTTGCAGTATATCAATCGTAAATCGTACGGCTTGGTGCTGGTCCTTACACTAAATATAATAAGTCTACTATCTCTATACATTTTAAGATTGCACTTCAACTGGTCCATTACGTTTTACTGGTATATCTTACCATTTTATTCGTGGGTTATTTTTTACGAAGCTGGTTTATTGGTAGGAGGCCGGGACAAGAAAATATTTATCCCTAAAAATGCGTATCTTTTTATTTTGGCCGCTATATTTATTTCCCTACTGATTTCAAGACTGGAAGGGACGATTCTATTATTAAAATACAATAATCTGCGATTTGCAGTTACCCAAGTAAAATATTCCTCGTTTTTGTATTCTGCATGTATAATTCTTGGTTTTCTTTTTGTAAGAGAACATTTTAGATATTGGCCGAAATTGTTGATTGCAATTGGCAATTACTCTTTTGGAATATACCTTATACACGTGATTGTTCTTAACAAGGTTGTCAACATCGTCCAAAAAAGTAATACAATCTATTCGCTTCAGCCGTTATATCAGCCGATTGTTGTTTTGATAACAATATTAATATGTTTTATTCTGATTAGTGCCGCCCGAGAGTTGCTTCCAAAATCTTTCTGCAGGAAGGTCTTAGGTTTTTGATGTCAGAGTTGTGGGCGGTCAAGGGGATTTGGACTTTCTGAAGATGATGAGCCCGGGGACGGCCTCAGTGGCGATATCAAGGTTGACGTTCGGTTGGCTTTTTAATTACACAACGTGTGGAAAACGAAGCGGCCTGCAGGGGCGTTCCTGCAGGCCGCTAATTGTTTGAGCCTTTAAGCTATTCTTTATTGAACCTACCAGGCCAGGCCAAGTTCAGCGTAATCCAAGAAGTCTACACGTCCATCATTGTTGACATCACCTTCTATCTTGATGTCTGTAATGGTTTCTGTTCCATCTCCTTCGCTATACAAGAGCTCTATCTCTTTTGCGGTTAGTGCCTCGTCAAATATCATTACATTGTCGATTGAGCCGTTGAAGAAATAGCCGTGGGAATACCTTCCGATGTAAGTTTTCGAGCTGGGGGACTGGGTTGGAACCTCTGTGGCGTTATCTATCTCTACCCCACTTTTATATAAAACCATTCTCCCGGAATCTACATCGGGGTCAAAAGTAACAGCGACATGATGCCAAACACCAGCGGCTAATCCATTGCTGTCCCGGACCAAGTCCCACTGGCCGTTATGTCCTGCTGAGAGCTCGAACGAGTGAATATTTGGAGCCCAAAAAGCGTGGGTTGCAGCCTCTCCAGAAACTATATTATTGTAAGAATCTTCATCTGCTCTGTTAACCCAGGCAACTTTTGTGTATGCTCCAGTGCCTACAACATCTGCAACATCAATAAAATCATTAGTTCCGTTAAAAGTTAACGCGCCATTGATTTTTCCTGTGGTATGCAAGTAGTCTGTGTTATGCTGCGCGGTTCCGTCGTTTTCGTTGCCGGAGCTGTCTACAACCGTTGTGTCAGATTGGTTATCGTTCATCTTCCAATGTGCGATACAAATAGAGGTCAAGCGGTCGACCTCAAGCCAGTATTCACTCATTACAGCGACATCACCCCAGTCAATAAATCCGCTACCGTCAAGGTCGGTCGCCGGCGGCCAACCAAGGAGGGTCCCTGTGTCAATTTCAAAGTTGTCGAGATAAGCTTCATCTGGGCCAAGAACAGCGCTGTCGGAACCACCGCCAATAACCACATCAACCGAAGATGTCCCCGGCAGTGGGTCAGGCGTCGTTTCCCAGATGTAGGCATTTCCGCTTCCATAT
>JAUWIG010000010.1 GCA_030605475.1 Planctomycetota bacterium
GTCGTTTGGCACCTCGATGTCGGCTCATCACATCCTGGGGCTGAAGGCGGTCCCAAGGGTTGGGCTGTTCGCCCATTAAAGTGGTACGCGAGCTGGGTTCAGACCGGCGCGAGCCAGGTCGGTCCCTATCTGCCGTGGGCGCAGGAATCTTGAGGAGATGTTTCCCTAGTACGAGAGGACTGGGAAGCACTGACCGCTGGTGTACCGGTTGTCCCGCTAGGGGCACCGCCGGGTAGCTAAGTCGGGAAAGGATAACCGCTGAAAGCATCTAAGTGGGAAGCCTGCTTCAAGATTAGGATTCCATTCCCACCTTCGGGCGGGATGAAGAGCCCTGATAGACTATCAGGTTGATAGGCCGGGTGTGTAAGCGCAGAAATGCGTTAAGCTAACCGGTACTAATGCTCGATTACTTGACCATATCTATCTTTGGTTGATTGATTGGTTGGGAACTTCTTTTGTTTGTGCTCATAACGCATCTGTATATTTTTATTTGAATCAGTCCAGCACCAATTGAGCTTAGGCTCATGCCTAATTGGTGCTGGATAACGAGCTTCCTGGTGACCATACTGACGGGGAAACGCCTGAGCCCATTCCGAACTCAGAAGCTAAGCCCGTCCGGCCGATGGTAGTCCTTTGGGTGAGAGTAGGTATCGCCAGGATTTATAAAGGCCGATTCCCCAAAGGAGTCGGCCTTTTCCTTTGCGGAAAATGTTTGATTGACAATTTATCGAGATTTCTTTATACTTTATTTTATGAGCCCTACAGTTTTTCGCATTGGAAATTATAGATTTTATTTTTTTTCCAGAGAAGAAGAAAGAATTCATATCCATGTTGTTTCGCCGGATGGTGAGGCAAAATTCTGGATAGAACCAATTGTGTCATTAGCAAACTATACCGGCTTTTCAAAAAGACAGTTAGCTCGGCTGGAGAAGCTGGTCAAGGAGCATAAAAGTGAAGTCATTAAAGCATGGAAAAAGTACTTCGAAGCCTGAGGTGTTGAACATTTCTGAGCATGGTTTCTGGATGCTGATAAATGGGAGCGAATATTTTCTTGCCTTTGAGCGGTTTCCGTGGTTCCGAGAAGCCAAGGTTAGTGAGATCACAAACTTTGAAGTTCATCATGGGAGCCATTTTTACTGGCCTGGGCTTGATGTGGACCTTTCTATTAACATCATTGCACATCCGGAGAAGTACAGGCTTATTGCGAAATAAATGCCCGTCGGGCCGATGGTAGTCCCCTTCGAAAAGCTCAGGGCAAGCTTTTGGGTGAGAGTAGGTCATCGCTAGGATTTATAAAGGCCGAGTGCTAACCACACTCGGCCTTTTCCTTTGCGCAAATTCTGTTTGACACAAAACAATGCCGGATTTACACTTTAACCAATCTCGCTTTAGTAATTGGAGTGCCAACCAGTGAAAGAGAAAGGGGTGCTATACGGACAATGAAACCGACATGGGTTTTTATATAGAACTATATAAACATTGTTATGTGAAATAGGAGATTGGCGGTGGGGTCTGTACAAAATGAACTTAACGACATTTATTTCAAGTATTGGGACAATATATCGAGCTTAATTGGTGCCACTAATGGTCTTTCTCACCCTCTCTTGATAAGTATTCCAGAGGCGTATTTATCGCAAAAAGCGAAATTATTGATAGTAGGCCAGCAAACTAATAGATGGTGTGGTGGTTCCATTGATGATTTATTAGAATGCTATAAAAGGTTTAATTTCGGGGAGCAATATTCAAGCCCATTTTGGGATGTAACCAGAAAGCTTGAGGCGTTATTGGAAATAGACCCATTCGCAATAACATGGAGTAATTTAAACAAGTGTGATTTCAAAGGTAGAAGACCAAGTAAGAAACTGGAGCAAGAAATATATAATAAATTCCCGGTTTTAAATGGTGAAATCGGGTTGTTGAAGCCTGATATTGTTCTATTCTTTAGTGGGCCTAATTATGATAGCCACCTAAAGAGAATTTTTCCAAAATGCAAATTTATTAATGTTTCTGGGTTTTTGGAAAGACAACTTTGTCGTGTGGAACATCAGAGTCTTCCTTTTAACTCGTACCGTACATATCACCCAAAACATCTTAGAATAAGTAAGCGCGAAGAAAATGTCTTAAATAAGCTCAAAGCAATAATCACATAACAAATTGCTGCACTTGTCCGGTATTCCGCTGCGTTCATAGCGGCGAGCAACGAAAAATCGGCCAAATGCGCAGGGAGGTAAGAGCAAAAATCCATTTTTTCAAAATTTTTTTATCTCTTTCAACATGAGCACTTACAAATTTCGACCATCTGAAAAATGCCCGAATTTTCGACTAAATGCGCAAGTTCGTCCTAATTATGGGTGCGCGTTTTTTTAATCGCCCAAAAAACGAATCACGATTCACGAACCACGAACCACGAATCACGAGCGACGAGCCACAAACCACGAACGACTAATTATGCAAAACAAACCCAATTTGCTGGATGCCCAAATGAACGTAAGCTCTGTTTTAACAAAGTATTATGAAAATGAACGACTTTGTAGTCATGGAAAAAACAAACCCAAACAAACCCAACCTGTAGTGAGCTTGTCGAACCTATTTCAAAGGCTAAGGATCGCCGATTTTTTGAAGCTGACATCAAAGCCGGTCCGGCCGATGGTAGCCCCCTTCGAAAAGCTCAGGGCAAGCTTTTGGGCGATCCGCCTTCGCGGCCGCTTCGGCGGACAGGGAATAGGTTATCGCTCCTTCGACAAAGTTTACCCTGAGCGCAGCCGAATGGGCTCAAGACAGGCAGGATTTATAAAGGCCGAGTCCCTAAAGGTCTCGGCCTTTTCTATTTTAACTAAAAACTATGAACTCAAAACTAAAAACTACTTCTACTCGGCCTTTTCCTTTGCGCTGTCCCTGCCCCCTAATGTATCCCCAACGCCACCGCACAGGTAGTTGGATTACTTTGGCTGAATCAGTTTAATCTCAAAGATTTTAGGCCATAATTTTCCAGTCACAAACAGTCGGTCGTTCTCTGCGTCATACGCAATGCCGTTGAGTACGTCGACCAGCGGACTGCGGTCTTGCAGACTTAAAAGTCCTGCCAGCTCTATCCAGCCGGTCACTTGGCCTGTTTTTGGGGCAATTCTGGCGATGCGGTCCGTCGGCCAGATGTTGGCATAGATTTGGCCTTGAACGTATTCCAGTTCATTGATTTTGGTCACGGGGCCGCGCTTGTCATACACTTTGACCCGGCCGATTTGCTTGAAGGTTTTGGGGTCTAAAAAATGCAGCGTTGACGTGCCATCGCTCATAATTAAGCGTTTTCCATCGTACGTAATGCCCCAGCCTTCAGTTGGATAGTTAAACTCCTGCAGTAACTTGAAACTTTCTTTATCGTACACAAACCCGACATTGGAGCGCCAGGTCAACTGAATGATTTTGCTGTTATAAATGGTCACGCCCTCACCGAAAAATTGAGGTGGTAGTTTGCGGATTTGTAAGATGTTTCCGGTTTCCAATTCTACTCTGCGCAGGGTCGAGCGTCCGCGAAGCCCTGTTCCTTCATATAAAACGCCGTTTTCAAAAGCCAGGCCTTGTGTGAACGCGTTTCGGTCATGAGGATATGTATTGACGAGCTTATACGTATAGACCGCAGTAGTGTCGGAGGTTCTGGAATCTAAGCAGGATAGGACAAAAACTGCTCCCGATAATGCAAGGAGCGCCGGAAACAATATTCTGAAGAGACGGTTCATAAAGACTACCTTATAGCATGATTAATCAGTTCCGGCTGCCCAAAACTTGATTTGAGCCTATTGCCGGTGGTCGGAGCCAATCTGTCTTTCACGCTCTATCTCTCTATCAGCGTCTCATCGACCTGCATACCGAAATGTCTGCCTGCCTTTTCGATATGGCCCAGCACCTTATCGCCTGGCTTTAGATTCGTAATCGAAATCGCTTCGCCTTTGGGACTGACCAGTCGAATCGTCTCAGCATTTTGCATGACAAGACTTATCAGCTCACCTTCGGCCTCGGCCTCGATGAGCATCATAGGTCTTTTTTCAATCTTGTTTCTGCCCAGATATGCGGTTTGGCTTTTGCCTTTGAAATCTACCAGCAGCACTTCGTCTCCGGCTTTCAAATCAGCCAGATACTTGGTTTTACCGCCCGGTGTTAAAGTATATGCGTGCACGGCCCCGGCGTTGACGCGGAACGGACGAGATGCCACGTAAGGATTATCGATTGATTCAGAATGCACTAAGAAGAAACCCGAAGCCGTATTGCCGACGAGTATCCCTTCGCCCAAAGTCATCTGCGTACAGGTGTCAAGGCAGGCACGGTCACCCATTCCTAATTGTTTTGTGCTTGTTATCGTAGCCGTTACAAGAGCGATTTTTTCGCTTATGCCGTGAATGACTTCGGCGGTTTTTTTAATCTCGTTTATATCGGTGGTATTTAGCACAACGCCGTCAACGCCTTTTTCAAGGATTTCGGTCATAAGTTTTGCCTGCGCGCTGTTTTCGACCTGTACCATAATATTTTTCTTGCGCCGGGCGAGCAGGTTTTCAATTGGGATGATTGTCCAGTTGAGCATTCGCAGGACAACGATTTTATTTTCCGGCACTGCTGCAGCTTTATCTTCGTCTGCTTTGCCCTTTATATCTATGAACTCAACATCTACGCCGGGTTTAATATCACCATTTTTTTCGACCGTTTTTATTTTGCCGAACTGGCGCACAGTTTCGCTTTTGCCATCCGGCAAAACCACCGCCTCAGCACCGCTCTCAAGCGCCGATATTACCACTTCTTTGTTATAAGGAACTGCATTTACCCATAGCTTTTTCATTTGGTTTTTCCGACCTCATCTTTTTGCTGAATAGCTTACACTGATTTTTCAGTTTCATCAACAGTATAATCCATCCGTGATACCACCAATTTTTTCAAGGTCACGTTTGAAATAGGTTCGACAAGCTCACTACAGGTTGGGTTTGTTTGGGTTTGTATTAGCTTTGTATTGGCTTTGTTTTCACCAAGTTTCCAATTGGATATATTTTCATAATCCACTATATGAAAAGACTTTATGTTCATTTGAGCATCCGGTAAATTGGGTTTGTTTTGCATAATAGGTCAGGGTTCAGGGAACGGGGGTCAGGGTTCAGGGATCGGGGGTTAGGGGTCAGGGTTTGTGGTTTGTTGTTCATTGTTCGTGGTTCGTTGTTCAGGGTTCGTCGGGCGTCGTTCGGCCCCCTATTTCGTCTATATTATACCAAATTTTGCCGGTTTTTCAACTAAAAATGCGGTTTTTTTATAAAAAATTTAGCCACGAATTAACACGAATTGGCACGAAGAGAACAGTTAATTGGTTAATTAGTGATTGGTTAATTGGATGCTGGATACTTCCGCCTTCGCTAAAGCTACGGCGGACAAGGGGATTTGGGAGATTGTCCACGCACCAAATTTAAAAAACAAAATTGGTGCGGGATATCCCTGTACCATTCGGCGCAGTGTTTACGCTCATTCTGAGCTTGAGAAACTCTGGAGAGAATCCGAAGCGATTCAACGTGAAAAAAGTATAAAAAAAGCGCAAACGATATATGTTCACGCTCATACACTTCTTGTCATTGTTGCAAATCCGCTTTTTCACTCAAAACTAAAAAACTCAACACTCAAAGCTACCAAGTATTTGGGTCGTTAGCATCATAAAGCCAATCATACACAAAAAGGGCCAAGTCGGCAAAATCCACCGTAGTACTAAGGTCAAAGTCAGCTCCAAAGCACCAGTCAGAACTGGGGCAATTCACATCCTGCCAATGAGAAGCAAATGTAGCAAAATCGACAAAGTCTACGTCTCTATCACCATCGAAGTTGCCCGTTCCCAACTTGACTCCAACAGCATAGTCACTGAAATGGTCTACATTGGCCCAAACATAATTACCTTCTTCATCTATTCCCCAATCACCGACGTTGAGAGTAGGTGGACCATAAATGGGTTCAGGTAACATTTCTAAGGCCCATTCAGCAGCCCAGCGTGGTACTGACCCTGGGCCTTTGGACGCGATAGCCTGCAACTGAGCTATCCTTAGATCTCTCTCAGTCCAGCCCGCCGGCAAATCGTTGAGGTCTTGTTCAGTGAACAGAAACTTAAGTCCAGCTACAAACTCCCCGATGCCCAATGTTGTGCTACCCCTGAGGCCGTTAATATCCGGAATTATTACTACACCGTCACCTTCAATTGTGTGGCAACTTAACTCAGTTATGGTGATGCTTCCCCCGCCAGATACCAGAGGCACGAATTTGATTTCAGTATCGGCATTTGTAATTTGAACCATCTTGTTTGGATCGGTTTCACCCAGGCCACTACCAGCCTGTGTAGCAGTACCTGTAACCGGGCCAGATACGGGATAAGAAGGAGTAGGAACGCCAAGCCATGGTTCGAACTCCACATTAGTCGATACATTTGTACCACTGCCCGGACCAATTGGACCAGGGCCGTCTGCTGAGCCCCAGTAGCACCAGCGTGCATCGACACTACCACTACTATTGGCATACACGCCATAGGAACTTTCGTCCACAAAGCTACAATAACGACACGTAGCGGTCCCATTTGCTACCTGTAATGCTGTTGAGCCACCTGAAATAAAACAATTTGTTATATTAGCACTTGTATTTGAGAGATAGATACCGTAAGTACCATTATTCTGTATCGTTACATCGGAGATATTAACTGTACCGTAGTCACCACGTACACCATAACCATTAGCATTTTGAATAGTACCTCCAGAAATTGTTACCGAAACAGTGTAGGGGCTGTATCCCACCTGTATATATTTTCCATCGAATGTACAGTTCGTTAATTGTTGCCCCGTACCTTGGACAAAGTAGATTCCAAGCGAACCTGTACCGGTAAATGTTGCTCCTTCTGCATGTAAATAGCCATAGCGATTAGAATAACTATGGCTAAGACCAGCTTGAATATAATTCGAACCAAGCTGAACTTCAACTCCAGGCTCAATCGTTAATGTAGCCGAATTTGCAACTGCGACTTTACTAAGTAGTACTATCGGTAATCCCCAACTTGACCTCCAAGTACTGTCTGATGACATACTACCACTGGCACTGCCAGTTGCTATTTTTGCATAGTTGTTCCCGCTGATGTTATTCCCAGACAGTGTTTGGTTGCCACCGCAAAAGTAGTAGGGATAATCATGCCCACTAATCACACAGTTTGTAATGTTAGAATTTGTATTTTTAAGATAAATGCCATAGCTACCATTATTCTGTATCGTTACATCGGAGATATTAACTGTACCGTAGTCACCACGTACACCATAACCATTAGCATTTTGAATAGTACCTCCAGAAATTGTTACCGAAACAGTGTAGGGGCTGTATCCCACTAAGATGTTTGTCCCATCAAAAAAGCAATTGGTTAGTTGCTGCCCGGAGCCATAAACGAAGTAAACTCCAGGGGAACTTGTACCTGTAAAGGTAGCTCCTTCCGCATGTAAATAGCCCGGGGAAGGGGAACTTGCGTAACCAACTCTAATGTAATGTCCGCCAAGTTGAACCTCAACACCAGGCTCTATTGTCAACGTTGCACTGCTTCTAATCGTTATCCTATCCGTTAATATATATGGAGAACCTGCCAAGTTCCATGTTGTATTAGAAGTAATACTTCCACCAACATTTGTCGACGCAATAGCAGCTGGGCAAATAAACAACCCTGAAATGAAAACAAAACTCAAAAATGATTTTCTCATAGCGATACTCTTTATATAAGAGTACATGACAACCATAATCATATCATATTGTAGGACGATAATCAACGTTTTTGACGACAATTATCTCCCAAAAATACCTAACCGCATTTTACAAAGAGTACCATCTAGCCTCAGGCAACTTAACTTGCCGGTTCTTATTGGAACGAACCGCCACCTCTATCTCCGACAGCCTAAAAATACCAAGTGGCTAAACTACGTGTTATGGGAGGCAATTATCCGCTGGATAAACAGCTTTTTTTACTCTACAATCCAATCTCCCCAGCCACAAAGTCAATTTACTTTGCGACAGGTAAAGCTTCATTTGCGACATATCACGCTTAATATGCTACAACTCACGCTTCATTTATGGCAGATAACGCTTCATCTGTGGCAAATCACCCTTCATCTGCGACATATTAAGCCTTATTTATTACGGATAACGCTTTATCTACGATAGATTAAACTTCATATATGGCATATCACACTTACTTTGTCATAGCTAAAGCCTACTTTTGCATAAAGTGAACCGCCTTAATGGAAAAGCCCACTAATTTCTTGATGAAACTTCGGCGATTTAGGTCTTCTGATATGATTTGGCCTTACTCAATTTTATTTTTGCAGTATTTCAATCGCTTCTTCGACGCTGGCACTGTTGTGGACCATTTTGCAGAGGGCCTGGATGATTTTTTCTGGTTTTTTGTGCTGGAATGCGTTTCGGCCAATCGATACACCGGCGGCGCCGGCGCCGAGTGCACCCTCGACCATTTTGAATATATCCTCGTCGCTGTCCATTTTCTCGCCGCCGGCAATCACCACCGGCACGAGGCAGCCCTGGACAACTTCGGTAAAGCTCTCGATGCTGCCGGTATAGGGCACCTTGACGATATCGGCGCCTAACTCGGCCCCGACCCTGGCGGCGTGCTTGACGTTTGCAACGTCGAATTCGCTTTTGATTTTCGGCCCGCGCGTGTACATCATCGCAACAAGCGGCATCTGCCATTGCAGGCAGCGCTCGCTGACCTGTCCCAACTGCCGCAGCATTTGCCTGTCGGTCTCGGCACCGAGATTTATATGCACCGAGACTGCATCGGCACCGAGCTTGATTGCCTCCTCGACGCTGCAGATAAGCTCTTTTGCATTCGGGTCGGGACTCAGCAATGTTCCGCCCGACAGGTGGATAATCAGCCCGACGTCTTTGCCCGTGCCTCTGTGCCCTGCGCTAACCATCCCTTTGTGCATCAGGATGGCATTTGCCCCGCCGGAGACAACCTTGCCGACCGTCGTTCGCATATTCGCCAGTCCTTCAATAGGGCCGACTGTAACGCCGTGGTCCATCGGGATAATTACCGTCTTGTGGGAATTGCGGTCGATTATTCTCTCCAGCCTTATCATTTTTCCTATCATTGTCACATCTCCAATTATAATTTCATTTGCAGTAATCTACCCAAATCAGTCCAGAACGCAAGGGAAAAAAGTAGAATTCAGTATTTTTGAATTTGAAACCGCTTTGATGCAGGATCTCTGTGCCTGCTTGTTTGCTTTAGTTTTTGCTCTTGCTTTCGGAGTTAATCGCTGCTATATCTTTGAATTACTATGACAAAATTAACCGTTCCTATAGCAGCGTCGGATTTAGGCCAGGCGAGGCAGCAAATCGAAGCCGCGATAGCCGGCGGGGCCGAGATGCTCGAATTGCGAACCGATTATCTTGAAAACCTTAGCGTTGATTTGGTTAAAAAGTTAATCGCCGAGGCCAAAAGTGCCGCCGATAGGCCGCTGCCGCTCATTGTAACCTGTCGTGA
This sequence comes from Planctomycetota bacterium, assembly GCA_030605475.1. Taxonomy (GTDB): domain Bacteria; phylum Planctomycetota; class Phycisphaerae; order Sedimentisphaerales; family Anaerobacaceae; genus JAUWIG01. The sequence goes on from JAUWIG010000010.1 coordinate 9,539, forward strand.
CAGAAAGCAAGGTGGCGCGATGGCCTATCCGGACCAATTGCGAGTCGATGTGCTCACCGGTGCCTTAAAAGCCGGCGCCGAATTTATCGATTTTGAATATGAAAATTTCCTCGCTACAGAGAATCGGGAGAGGATAGAAGTAGCGCTGTCAGAGAGTTCAAAGGGCCGATTGATAATGTCGGCCCACAATTTCGAAACAAGATTTGCTGATATCGGCAGACTGCATCGTCACATCACGACTTTATATCCAGCGGCGATACCCAAGCTTGTCTATACGGCCAATCATATCAACGATTGTTTCGAGGCCTTCGATTTGCTGCGTAAAACCAGCGGCGAGCGGATTGTCTTGTGTATGGGGGAAGTGGGACTTATAAGCAGAATCATAGCAAAGAAGCTTGGCAGCTTTGTAACATACGCCAGCATAGACGAGAAAACCGCAACCGCACCGGGGCAGTTGACCATCGAGGAGTTGAAGGGTTTGTATCGCTGGGATGATATTGGTTCTGATACCGAACTTTTCGGAGTCATTGCTTCTCCGGTTGCTCATTCGCTAAGTCCTGCTGTTCATAACGCCTGCTTTGCCGATAGCCGAGTGAACAAATTATATCTGCCTTTGCTTGTTGAAGGAGGCCAAGAGGAATTTGACTTATTTTTACGAAACGTTTGTGCCAGAAGTTGGCTTAGCTTTCGCGGCTTTAGCGTAACAATTCCACATAAAGCAAACGGCCTGAATTACGTCAGGGGGAAGCAAGGGTTTATTGAGCCGTTAGCGGAAGAAATCGGAGCGGTCAATACTCTGCTTATAGATGCGGATGGTAAACTGTCCGCCTACAATACCGATTATGCCGGTGCGCTGGATGCAATTACTTCAACGCTGAAAATTAAAAGAGAGGGCTTGGAGGATATGCCTGTTGCCGTTATCGGCGCAGGTGGTGTCGCAAGGGCGCTCGTGGCCGGCCTAAGTGACGCCGGGGCGCAAATCAGGATTTACAACCGGACTGTAAAAAAAGCAGAAAAACTTGCTGCCGATTTTGATTGTGATTTCGCCGGACTGGATGATTTGCCGAACCTCGATGCAAAATTGCTCATAAACTGCACCAGTATTGGAATGTACCCGAATGTTGACGAAAGTCCTTTACCGCAAGAGTGCCTGAAAAAAGGTATGGCTGTATTTGATACAGTTTATAATCCAGCCAGGACCCTGCTGTTAAAACAGGCGAAGAAGAGACGGGCAAAAACCATAGACGGCCTGTCAATGTTCGTTAATCAGGCCTTGGCACAATTCAAACTCTTCACCGGCCAAGACGCCAACCCAAAACTTATGCGAAAAATCGTTTCCGATTTAAGCCAATAGCTTGTATGATGTACTTTGATTAAAGAGGGGGCATGTGGAGCGAAACCGTGACCTACAAAATAAAATGCTAAAAATGAAAGAATCTACTAATAGAAGGGTTGTATGGGTTGCTGTTGTTGCTGGCGGGTTGGCTTGGGCAATCGGGTTTATCGCTGGTGCAATTTTGACATTACCCGATAGAGAAGAAACGAAAGCTGCTCTTGCCGCCGCGGAAGCTAAAGCGGAAAGAAGGATAGAGGAAGAGCGGAAAAATGCGCAGGCTACTATTGCATCTATAAAAGCTGAAGCAGAGAATGAACTAAACACAGAACGAGAAGCTGAAGAGATTTTCATGGCAGAACTTGCTCGGAAAGTCCAAGAAAACGCAGAGAATGTCAAAGCAGAGATTGCACGTCTCAAAGATGAGCGGGATTCGGCCATAGCTGAACGGGATTCGGCCATAGCTGAGCTAAACCAAGTGAAACAACAATACGATGAGGCACTGAGTAGGTGGAACGAAACAAGATTAAGTTTAGATCCCGAGGAAAAGGGGAATTATGACTTTCAGGAAGTTTCTATAAACATTAAGCCAAGATTTATTTTGCCGGATAACCTTGGAATGGGAAATTGGGTCTATCGGGCTTATAACGTCTACGACAATGATTCAGGTCGTTATTTCGCTGCAATTGAACTTGAAATTGAGATAATTCCGAATTTAATGACATTGCCTCCTATCGGGCTGAACCTTGAAGTTTTAAGAGGTGGAAATAAGATCGTTGGAAGAGGAATGTTGGTACCTATAGAGTTTAAGATCGGTGAAAAGAGCCGCTACAAAGGTGTTGTTATTGTGGAATCCTTTTCTGATATAGAAATAATACGAATTCTCAAAATATAACCAACCGGACAAGTCATACAGCATATAGTAAGATGGGAAAGAAAAAACGAGAAACTATTTCCAGTTGGCTTTCGCGCATAATCGGAGCTTAACACAAAGGAGTGATTGTTTATGGCTGGAAATGAATTAAACGAGAGGATTGCCAACATTCTTTTCAGAGATACCACATCGCATAACTCCAAGGATGAGATATTCCAAGCTTTTGATATGTGCCACGTGAGGCCTAAGCCAAAGAAACCGTTGTGCAGCTTTTACCAAGGCTGTGGCTGTGATGTTGTGACTATATTGAAGAACGATATCCATACCCATATTCTCAGTGATTGTGAAGATTCACACAAGGGACAAATCTCGCAGAAGCTTAAGAAGTTAGAATCAGAAGGATATATCTCTGGACTTTTGGAGGATGATAGTGGTTGGGTATTTGAACAAAATGGTCATACCAAAAGGATGATTTTCACCACAAAATCAATTGATGCAATTGATTTCTCATCAATTTATGGAGTTTCACTCTTCATAGTGTTTGAGTGGAATCCTGGTGATGCAGCTTGCAAACAATCCTTTTGGGACTCAATTAAAAAGCAAATGATTCTTGGTGGATACGTTATAGGAAGCTATACATTTACGGATAAATTTACTGACAGACAAGCATTTTTGCTTTACAACACCAACAACGAAGTTCATTTGTGCGGTCATTTATATGAAGTTGACGAGGGAGAAAAGAGAAAACTAATCGCACACTTCAAAAAATCAGGCGGCTTCAGCACCCAAGGCCACAGCTTACAAGTTAAGTTTTTCGAATATGGACAGGATTTGTACGAGTTGGTAATAATATCTGAACGTATGATATCCGTTTACAAATTATGGCATAAGCCAATTTGCTCTTTTGAGTTAAAGGATGTGTGGTGGGGCGACCATATATGTATTTTTCAAAAGAGCCAATCTGGAATAATAACGTGAAAGCATAAGCTATATCCATATTGTCAAGATATAGCCAGACCGAGTTGGTTTATTAGCATTACCCAATTTAATTGTTGCTCTGGGATGGCGATTATTGGTATATTAAAAGCGGCAAGAAAAACTGAACTATATGGGCTTATATATGGATGTTCACAAGCAGATTGATTACTGGAGAACAAGCAGTGATGAGGATTTTGCGGCTGCCCAGTCGCTGCTGGAGAAAGGTCATTTGCGGCATTGTCTTTTCTTTGCCCATCTCGCAATCGAAAAGATGCTCAAAGCGCATGTGACCCAGCAAACGAATGACATTCCACCGCGCATCCACAACCTTGTCCGCTTGGCTGAGATTGCAGGTCTAAAGCTTGACCCCGAACACAAAGAGTTTCTGCGTGAGTTCGGTGTTTACCAGTTAGGAGGTCGTTACCCGGATTCCGAGCAAATTTCGCTTGATTTAGGTATTGCGAGAGAGGAAATCTCAAGAGCCAGGGAGATGTTGAAATGGTTGAAAGCACAGTTATAGCCGCAGTAAAGCGTTATCTTGCGGCGCTGCCGGGGCTGGGTATTCATCCCAGCCGGGCCGTCCTGTTCGGTTCTTTCGCGAGGGGCCAGACTGGCGAATATAGCGATATAGATTTAATCGTGATTGCTCCTGAATTTGACGGTTCGCGAGAACTCTCGCTGGTCAAAGGTCTCTGGCGGGCGACAGATAGTGATAACCGTATCGAGCCTATTCCCTGTGGCGAACAGGAGTGGGAAACTGACCAAGGCCGTCCTATCCTCGAAATTGCCCGGCGCGAAGGCGTCATCATTGCTGCATAAAAGAATTGATGATTTGAGGAAGTAAGAGTATGGGTATTCGTATCGAGGTGCCCAAAGACAAGATTGTAACGTTCTGCTGTCGAAACCATATTCGCAGTTTCGGGCTTTTTGGTTCTGCGCTGCGAGAGGATTTCGGCCCCGGCAGCGATATCGATGTCCTTGTTGAGTTCGAGCAGACGTACAGACCCGGGCTTATGGAACTGGTCGAGATGCAGAAAGAACTGATGCGGATATTCGGCCAGAAAGTCGACCTTGTTGAGCGTCAGGCCGTGGAGAAAAGCGAGAACTATATCCGCCGACGCCATATTCTGGAATCCGTGGAGCCGATTTATGTGGCGAGATGATGCCTATTCAGCCGAGGATTGACACCCAGCTAAATTCCTTCCTTCTCTACTGCTTTTAATTGTCTTTGCACTCAGTAGCCGATATAATTCTCAGCAGTAACGAATAATTTCTGAGGTAAAAAATGGCTAAACCTGAAAAAGTGGTTTTGGCGTACAGCGGTGGGCTGGATACCAGCGTAATTCTGCCGTGGCTTAAAGAAACCTACGGCTATGAGGTAATAGCATTCGCAGCCGAGCTCGGCCAAGGTGATGAACTTGCAGGGATTAAACGCAAAGCAATGCGCTCCGGAGCGGTCAAGTGTGTAGTCAAAGACCTCCGTGCCGAATTTGTCGAGGATTATCTCTGGCCGGTGCTCAAATCCGGTGCCGTTTATGAAAATGGCTATCTGCTCGGCACAAGTATTGCCCGGCCTTTAATTGCGAAGCATCAGGTCGAAGTCGCCCACGCCCAAGGCGCAACAGCAGTAGCCCACGGCGCAACCGGCAAGGGCAACGACCAGGTGCGCTTTGAATTGACCTATATGGCGCTGGACCCGTCGCTGAAGATTATCGCACCGTGGAAAGACCCGAAGTTTACGCTGACCAGCCGGGAAGCGGCAGTGGATTATGCCAAAAAGCATAAAATCCCTGTCAGGCAGACAAAGAAGGAAATCTATTCCCGAGACCGCAATCTCTGGCACATCAGTCACGAAGGCGCCGACCTTGAAGACCCCGCCAACGAGCCGAGCGACGACCTTTTTGTAATGTCTCGGCCAATTTCCAGAACACCAAATAAGCCGGGCTACGTAGAGATAGGACTCGAGCAAGGTGTGCCGGTCAAGCTTAACGGCAAAAAGATAAGCGGCGTGAAACTAATTGAGCAATTGAATCGGCTCGGCGGCAAACACGGCATCGGACAGGTTGACTTGGTTGAGAACCGACTGGTGGGTATGAAATCGCATGGCGTGTATGAGACACCCGGCGGAACGATTCTGGTCGCAGCGCATAGAATCCTGGAGAGTCTTACTCTTGATAGAGAAACTATGCACTATAAACAGCACGTCGCGCTTAAGTATGCCGAGCTGGTTTATTACGGCCAATGGTTTTGCCAATTGCGCAAGGCTCTTGATGCATTTATTAATGTCACTCAGCGAAATGTCACCGGCCAGGTCAGGATGAAACTGTTTAAGGGTCGATGCACTCCAGCCGGCGTAAAAAGCCCCAACAGCCTGTACGAAAAAGATTTGGCAAGTTTCAAAATGGGTGCTGAATATGACCCAACTGACGCGACCGGCTTTATTCGTTTGTTTGGTTTGCCTGTGAAAGTTTCAGCCGCAGTCAACAAGAAAAAAAAGAAGTAAATTAAACCCGCATCGAAACGCAAAGGTGGCGTCGTGACGGTACCGGATTGGATTTGGTTTGTCTTTATTTTTGTGTTTGGCTGTTGTGTAGGCAGCTTCGTGAACGTCGTCATTTATCGCTTGCCTCGTGACAGGTCCTTGATACTCCCTCCTTCGGCCTGTCCTGCGTGTGGCAGGCGCATTCGTTTTTATGATAATATACCGCTGGTTTCGTGGCTGCTTTTAGGCCGAAAGTGTCGGTATTGCAAAGCACCAATCTCGCCGCGTTATTTTGTTATCGAACTTTTAACCGGCCTGGTTTTCAGCGGCTTGTTTCTCCTATATTTTCGCACGAATTTGCGTGCCGGTACGGGTTCGTTTTTAGGTGGCGGCTGGTTCATTTATCTTCTTTCTGTAATTTTGTTAGCTGCTTTCGCTGCCGCCTCCGCAATTGATTTGGAATTGTGGGTTATCCCGGTTTCTATATGCTGGTTTGTTACCGCAGTAGGGTTGATTGGCTCTGGCGTAGGCGTTTATATAATTGACCCTTCTGTAATTCGAGGCTATGCCCTTTTGCCCAGCGCCTCGGCGAGTACCGGCTCGCTGGCGGCCGGGGCCGCGATAGGGCTGGCTATATCCTGGACGCTGCTGGCGAGTGGTTTAATCAAAAGAAGTTACGAATCTGACGATGTGACCGGTGGGTCGGAACCGGTACCCGGAAACCAGAACGAGTCGCAAATCAATCATCGCCTGGAAGTATGTAAGGAAATAATCTTTTTGCTGCCAATTATCATCTGCTCATTGACTGCTTACTGGATTAGCCGAAAAGTGGCGCCGATACAATCCTGGTGGGTGGATTTCTCGCAAGTCCCTGCCGTTGCAGGGCTTCTGGGCAGTTTGTTCGGTTATTTTGTGGGCTGTGGGGTTGTCTGGGCCACCCGCATCTTTGGTACCCTCGGTTTTGGAAAGGAGGCAATGGGCCTTGGCGATGTGCATTTAATGGGCGCTGCCGGTGCGGTAATCGGCGCGGTGTTCGTCGTTGTGGCTTTTTTTATCGCACCATTTTTCGGCCTGGCCTGGGCAGGCTTGCAAATGTTTTTTAAAAAAACTCGACAAATTCCTTATGGTCCTTTCTTGTCTTTGGGCGTACTTGCTGTTATGATTTTACACGACAGAATTTTTCATTATCTGAATGTTATATTTTATCGTTAAAACGGGGACCTTATTTTGTGAGGCCCCAGAACGCAATAGAGTGCGTTTGGGGACCCCGATTTCGATACTAACCCGTTGGAAGTAAGTCACCAAGCCCCGGGTGGACTTCTGACGGGGCAAAGACTTCTAACGGGGTTAAAGGAGATATAGAATGCGAACCGTCAACAAGAAAACAATCATTTTGCTAATTGGCCTTGTATCAACTTTTTTATTTCTTCCCGCCTGTACTAATTGGGAGAAAAAATACGAGGCTCTGAATGTAGAGCATCAGAATACATTGGGCCTGCTTGAGCGCGAAAGGGCGGAGAGGGGCCATCTCGCCACCCAGATTTCACAAGAACAGCAGACAATCGAAGAACTCCAAAGACAGATTGCCGAACGCAGCCGAAGCCCAGCCGAGGCCGCCGGTTTCGGTAAAGGTTATGACGTTGCCTTTGACCCTTCAGCCGGAACGATTACGGTAACGCTCCCGAATGCAATACTGTTTGATTCGGGAAAAGCTACACTCAAAAAAGCAACCAGTGTTGAGCTCGACCATATCCAGTCGGTATTGCGGAGTAAGTATTCCGGCAAACAAATAGATGTTGTCGGGCATACCGATTCGGACCCTATCAAAAAATCAAAATGGAAGGACAACTGGGAGCTTTCCGCTCAACGTGCCCTTTCCGTGGTTAGGTATATGGCCAGACGCGGCATTGCGAAAGATAAAATTCAGGCGGTCGGCTGCGGGGCCGCCAGACCCATAGCCTCAAATACAACTGCAAGCGGTAAAGCAAAGAACCGTAGAGTCGAAATCGTTGTGCATATGAGGTAGATGTGTTTATGCGTGAGTGAATTGATGCGTCCACTCATTCACTCATTCACGCATTCACTCACTATCGTGCCGTCTTCATTGATGGAGACGGTAATAGCACCGTTTGTGGCTGTATAGAATGATTTCACCTCGTCTTTTCCCTCGTTTGTCTGTTGTCTTTGGTATTGCCTCTGGCTGCAACTACATATCAAAACATCCGCATCAAGCTTTTTCAGGAAATCGGCCTCTAACGTTCTGGCTGAGCCGTGATGTGGAAGGACTGCAATCTCGGGTTTAAGATTGGGAAAAAGGCGAAGAAGCTCTCTTTGTGCAAATTTCTCAATGTCTGAACACAAGAGTATTTCGGTCCCGGCAAATTCTATCAATGAAACCACCGACTTGTCATTATCGCCCAGAGTCTCATCTTGACATATCTGTTTGCTTGGCCAGAGTATTTTTATCTTTGCGTTGCTGCTTAAATTTGATTCTTCTAAGGATTCTATTTTAACTCCCTTTTTACTTAGCGATGTTTTGAGGAATTTCGCTGGACCCCACTGGCTTGTTTGCCTGAAAAACGCGTCATTGGCGTAGGCACTTGCGACCTTGCAGTGCTCGGCAATCTCAGGTATTCCATTGATATGGTCTATATCATTATGGCTTATGATAATTGCATCAATTTTGTTTATTCCATTGTAGTTTAGAAAAGGTATGACAATTCGTCTGCCGACATCACTTTTGTACAGTGAGCCCGTATCGAACAGAACATTGGCTTTGCCCGGAAGCTGGGCCAATATTGCCTGCCCGTGGCCGACATCGAGAGTGGTTAAAACTAAATTGTCCCGATGTGTTCTCTGCCATTTCACAGCACCTAAGAAAACCACCATTGCCAAAACCATCGCTGTGCAGATGGCTTTTTTTATCAGGGGCCGCCGGAAGTAAGTAAAGGCAACAAAAAGAATAAAGCAATAATATAAAATTATTAGTGCAGGTGATACGTGGCCTATAAGTATTTGTGAAATATCCCAACTTGCAATATGCCAGCTTGCAATACGCTCTACAATCCAAATCAGCAAATCGGATAGGCCATTCACTATTATCCCCAATACAGCCGCCGCACTTGGCAGCAGGAAAGATAGAATTATTTTCAAATACCCAAGAGCTAAAATCAACCCCACCAGCGGGAACATAGCCAACTTCCAGATACTTGTAAAGGGGTTAATCATGTAAAAATGATACAATACCAGACCGGCGCCACCCAGCCAGGCTGCAAAGCCTATAGAAAATAGTGTTATTACTTTCGCTCCGAACATCTTTATTAGGCGAGTGACAAATGGGGTTTCTTCTGGTTTGTCTATCCAGAACCAATAATCAGTTTTGTCATAAATGAAGTTCTCGATTTTTTCCGTGAAGACCAGAATACCAAGCACCGATGCAAATGACAGTTGCCAGCCTGCCTCAAACAATCCCGTTGGCCTTATGAGTAGAAGAATTATTGCCGCTAATGATAATGTGTTAAGGGGATTTGAACGCCGGCGGAAGAAAAACGATAGACAGAAAACAAAACATATAATAGCCGCCCTTAGTGTCGGCGCTCTCGGCGGGACAATCAGCAAAAAGATGACTATCGCAATTATACAAATAGCCGCCCGGGCGCGTTTCAGCAACCCTGCTGTTTTGCACAGCCACCAGATAATCCACGCTAAAGTTCCCAGGTGCAGTCCGGAAAGACTGATAAAGTGCAGCAGACCCGTTTTGCGAAATGCCCTGTGGGTGCTGCTGTCGATATTTGCTCTATAGCCCAGCAGCAACGCTTGCAGCAGCCCCTCGCTCTGGTTTTCCGGAAACGGGCCACCCAGCAGAGCTTGTGTAGCTGCATTTTTGAACCTGCTTTTGAATTTTGTAAAGATACCTACAGGCTTACTTTCCAACAGTTTAATGCCGTCTCGTGATTGTATAGAAGCTGCGATAAAAACATTTTTCCTCGCTAAATACTTGGCTATGTCGAATTGGCCCGGATTAGTGGCTTCTTTGAATCTATCCAGCCAGCAGTATGCCTGAATGTGGTCGCCTGCTTTGGCGTCCAGCACCGGCTCGGCAACCCGTACTCGTACAGTTCCGCTCACTTTTGCCCAGTTCGCCCCGTTAGAAGTCCTTATCGAAGATGAGCCGGTCTCGCCTGGCAGCTTACTTCTAACGTGGCCAGTCGTTTTTACTTCGTTGAGCTTGAGATAGAAACTGCTGCTTGGGTCGGTAAATTGGAACTTTGCGAATTGCCATTGCTGATTTCTGTTAATATACGGCTCGGTTGAAATCGTGCCGCGAATTGTTGCTAATTTGCGCTCATTGGTGACGAAATTGCGGATGTCGTTAGGTTTGGGCTGATGGAAGCTTGTCAGCCGAATCGCACCGAGGCAGGCAGAGCAGGCCAGAGCCAGATATGCTGTGGCGTATTGGTGATTGGTAATTGGTGATTGGTAATTAGTGGAAGAAGACTGTTGGATGATAAAGAAGAAAACGGTTGCTGCTGTAAGCAGGGCAAGTAGTATTAACCAGATTGAGACTGATAAGTCGAATGTGTTTTGTATAACAATTCCTACTATCAAACCTACCGCAACAAAGAGTAAGGGACAAGTCTGTATAATTCGCTTGTGAAAATCTTTCCCCCCGGCTAATTGTTTGTCTATTACTTCTAATTTTCGCTGTATGACGTCCATCAGGCAAACAAGGTACAGGGACGGAATGAAAGAGACAAGAATTATTTAGGCCGGTTTAACCCCGCTCTCCGTCAGGGGTCCCAAGAACAAACGCCGTTGGGGATTTTCAAATTGTAAATTTCCGGCTTGTGTTTGGTGAGAATTGGGGGCAAGTGTGCCGTCAAATACGGTGGGAGTTATGCTTTGATACGATCCCAAATGAGTTAAGATATCTGGCTATATTATTATCTTGAAGGGTCGGTTTGTAAATTATTGTGTATTAGGTTCTCTTCTAGCTGTTTCAATTTACTATCTTGATGTTGTATCATAATTTTCATTTCATCAATCGTATTTGCCTGTTTGGCAATCTGTGCTTTAAGATTTTCATTTTCCGCTTTTAGCAATTCATTCATAACGGCATCATTGAAATCTATCCGATCTATGGTTTTATCATTAGCCATGGTAATACTATTATTTATGTCCGTTAACTTTTCTGCCAGCAAGTTAACGTTCTTTTGGGTTTCAAGACGTTGCCTATTGTCAATACTGTTAGAACGTAAAATTGAATAAATAAAAACAGATAGGTTTATTATGGTCAAAAGGATTATAGCAAGAGCTATGATGATGTTCTTCTTCGAGAGTTTCGTTGACTTGTCACTTGATGATTTTATCTCCGCGGCAATTCCTGTCTGAATTTTATTGGCTTCAATCATGAACTCAGTAGTTTGAGCAGATATATCGATTAACTTGTCGAGTCGTTCGGCTAATTCATTAAAAGGTTCTAGCCTTCCTTTTTGTATCTCTGACCAATCAATGTTAGGAAACCGCGGTACAATCGGCTCTATTGACGCTGATTGCACAGACCGAATACTTTCCATCGTTTTTTTGAGAGAGTCGCCCCATGATAATGTATTTTTAATGCTATCTCTCATAGCAGTCGAAAAGTTTTTAAGGTCTAATATTGGGCTTAACATTCCCTTAATTCGTTTCCCTTGTTCTTCTTCCTCTTTTATAGACAACCTTGTTAAATATTGTGTGTAGCTTTCGTTCTTATGTCTAGGATATTGTATTTCACCGTATTCTATATAATGTACTTTTTCGCCTTTATCGTTTTGCTTCGTCTTCCACAGAGATTCCTTGAACAAGTATTCGTTATGCTCAACGTATAGTTTTGCAATCGCTTCTAGATCGCCCTCTGTTAGAGAAGATATATCGGCATCGGTTAAGGGCTTATATTTGCCATCCTTTAAGGATTGTTTTAGAATGCGGCGGGCCAGCTTTCTTACAAAATCCGCAGGATTACATTTGCTTATTGGTTTGCCTAACTCTTTGCGCAATTCTATTTGGTCTCGGATCGAAAGACCGAATACGCATAGATCGCCGATTAACGTATGAATACAGCCACATGGTTCTAGCACGCGCATCCTTCTACCTACTCCCGCAAGGTTATAAGTTGTATTAAAACAATAGGATTATACCCACGCGGATTTTATTGTAGTTTAACGAGATTAGCTCTTTTTGGCAATGTTCTTGTAAATTATCAGGCGGGGCAATTTATCTTGCCTTTGGTGAGAATTGGGGGGATAAATTTGTTCTTGGGAGCTATGAAATAAGAATTAGCGGGAAGGACTTTCCATTTTTCTTAATATGTTTTTTTCATGTTCTTTAATATAATCACGCCATTTATAATCATTTTTGATGCTGACAGCTCCATGTTTTTTAGCCCATTCTACAAATCCATCGGGAGGATTTTTAACGCCATAAATATTTGAAGATACTATGCCCTTCATCCTTCTCCAGTTCTTAATTTCTTTTAGGTTCGCATTGCGAAGATCCGACCATGCAAATACTGCCTCTGCAAGATTTGCCCCTTTGAGATTTGCCCCTCTGAGGTTGGTTTCTCCAAAAAATGCCCCAGCGCAATTTGCGTCTGCGAAATATACTCCTGCAAGATTGGCTTGGAAGATGCTGGCCCCTGTAAGGTTAGCTTCATAAAGACTGGCACCCCTCCTTAAGTGCATATGAGTTAGATAAGCATTAGATAGGTCAACACCAGCTAAAGAAACATTGTCATTAGCTAAATCTTGTAGAGCATCTATTCTTCCACCATTGCAAAAGCTGCCTTTCGCTGTATTGATTACTTGCCAAGCTTGATAGTGTTTAGTTTTTTTCCTGTCATCGGCCTCTGTGAAATAGAGTATTACTCCGACAATAATGGCACAGTGTCCCATGCACGCCAATATTCTGATAACCGGCCAATTTTCTAACCAATTCGCAAACGCATCCAAAGTTTTCTTATGTTTCATATTTTACCTGGCTATTACTATATATCATCACGTAATTTCAAGTAAATGACTCTGTTTTTTCATGGCATATCCGTTTGGTCAATCGCCGTAGTACCTTTACTCGTTCGGCAAGGTATTCGAGTTGTTTTTTGGTGATTTTGTAGTCCTTCTTGTAGCGGGCGTCGATATAGGCCTTTCTCAATAGTTTAAAAGCTTTTGGCAGATGTGAAAACCTCTTTTTCATAGGACAATATTATTGCCAGTTATAACCATAGAGTAAAGGGGAAATTTGCGAGTTGCTGTCGGAGGCCGTGAGTTCGGGGAAAATCGATCAAAAGCGTAGCTACCCCGAAACCAAAAACGACTAATTTCAAAATTTTTTTACTCCTCTCCATATAAGTATTTACAAGCTTTTCGCTCCCGAAAAATACTCGATTTTTCGGCAAAAACGCGCAGGTTTGCCCTACTAAGGGGAACGCCTGCCCTGTGGGATGCTTGCCCTATGAGATGTGAAACTATCTCTTCGGGGCGACGTTTGCTATCCCATCGGGGTCTTTTCTCTAAACGCCCTTTGACAAGTTCATATTGTTTACCCGCCACTCCGTTTGGCGGGGCGGAAACTCAATCAATCAAAAATAACAAATTATGCGAAACAAACCCAATTTCCGAAATGCCTAAAATGGCTGTAACCTTAGTAATAACAATGACTAATGACAAAAAACAACGAACTATGAACTATTCAAAACAAACCCAATCAAACCCAATCTTGTCCCGAGCGCAGTCGAGGGATCTATTAAAACAATTATCGGCCTTGCCGGACTCAAACTGCCAGCGACGAGTCACGAGCGACCAGCAACTATGTTCTCCTTCCCGCTCATATATGGCCGGGAAGAACAATTTGGGTTATTCATTGTTTGTATTTTTCTGCAGTTTAGTTTGATTCGGTATGTCTCTAACATTAAAAGGTAAAGAACCCTCTATCTTATTATCAATGGCCAGGTCAATTCTATATTGCCCATATTTTTCAAACTTTAGTCCTTGAATATTTAGAACAATATTAGTAACTGTCGAATCCACATCATCCCCAATGCTTACATTCACATTACCATCCAACTTAGGGCCTATTGATTTACCATCTTCATCAATTATGAGGATTCTTATTGGATGGTTGCCTTCTTCAACCTTTTCAAATCGTATTCTTGCTGCAACAGCACAGGCCGGGTGCACAATAGGCACTTTCTTAGCGTAAATATTATCGAAAGCCCCTAAAATATTTAATTTGCCCTGTTGTTCGGTTGCGGCATCACATAATAAAAAAGCTTCAATATTCATTTTTCTTTCCTTTGATAATATTTTGTTTATCTGGTGCAATTTTGAACCATTCTGCTAAAGCGGTGAGGCATTTCCACTGACGTGATTTGCAATTATAATCCTTCCGCCAAAAATTACAAGATTTAATTCGCGGCTCGACCTACTATTCACGCTTCGCTATTCGCTCTTTGCCTCCCACCCCGTTAGAAATCTTAGCTTCTTGGCCTCTATTTTTTTGTTATGCGGTCTCTAACGGGGCAAATATACTTTCGCAGCACTTTCGGTATCGTTATCGAGCCATCGGCGTTCTGGTAAAGCTCCAGGATGGGGATGAGTATTCGAGGGCTTGCGATTACGGTGTTGTTTAAGGTATGGCAAAAATTGATTCTCGATTCTCGATTCTTGATTCTCGACTTTTTTTCTCTGTAGCGAAGGTTTAATCTTCTGGCCTGGAAGTCGTAGAATTTACTTGCGCTGTGGGTTTCGCAGTAATTGTTTCTTGAGGGCATCCAGGCCTCTATGTCGAATTTTTTGGCCTGGCCTCTGCCTAAATCGCCGGTGCAGACATTGGCAACGCGGTAGGGCAGCTCCAGGGCCTGCATTACGGCCTCGGCATTGGCCAGAATTTCTTCGTGGAATTTTCTGCTCTGCTCTATACTGTTTTCACAGATAACGACCTGCTCGACCTTGTCGAACTGATGGATTCTGTAAAGGCCGTAAGTGTCTTTGCCTGCGGCGCCGGCCTCGCGCCTGAAACAGCTCGACAGCGCCACGTATTTTAACGGCAATTCTTCCCCTTTTAATATCTCCCCCATATGATAGGCCGTCAGCGGCACCTCAGACGTCCCCACTAAGCTCAGGTCATCTCTTTCCATCCGGTAAGTCTGGTCTTCTGCGCCAGGGAACCAGCCGGTCCCTTGCATCACATCGTCTCTGGCAAGAAGCGGCACCGACAATGGCGTATAACCTTTCTGAACCATATAATCCATTGCAAACTGCAGAACCGCCTGGTGCAGCAGGGCACCATCACCTTTTAGAAAGTAGTTCCTCGTCCCTGCTAATTTGACGCCCCGCTCGATATCTATAATATCCAAAGCCAGGCCCAATTGTACGTGGTCTTTTGGCTCGAAGTCGAATTTTCTTATTTTGCCTTCTTTTCGTATTTCAACATTTTCCGTATCGTCTTTACCCAAAGGTACATCTTCATCAGCGGGCTGAGGTACTTGTAACATAAGTTTGTCAAACTTTGATTGGTCCCTTTTAACATCCTTGTTCCAAGCAGCCTCATCCATTTTCCAACTTGCTAATAGTTCTAGTTTAGCTTGTTTTTCATCTCCCGAAAGTTTAGGAATTTCTTTGCCAATTTGGTTTTTGTTAGTGGCAACCACCTGAAGCTGCTGTTTTAGCCGTTTCAATGCTTTGTCTAGTTTCAGCAAATCATCAATTTTCACATTGAAGTGTTTGTCCTTAGCGGCTTTTTCGAACTTTTGCGGATTCTCTCGAATTTCTTTAATGTCAATCATTGTTTAGTCGTTAGTATTTAGTCGTTAGTATTTAGTCATTAGTATTTAGTTGTTAGCATTTAGTTTTTTGATTAAGCCCATCGTCATCTTGCTGATTTACTTTGGCAGTTGTTTTTAGGGTCATCAGAATTTGCTGGTATTTTTCTAAATACAAAATACTATTCACTAAATACTATTCATATCTTTTCACAATTACCACATTATTTTGTCCGCCGAATCCGAAAGATTCGTTCATTACAACGTCAACCTGCATTTTTCTTGGCTCATTCGGTACGTAATCCAAATCGAGCTGCGGGTCAGGGTCGTTTAGATTCGTTGTCGGCGGAACAATGTTATCCCGTATCGCCAGAATGCACGTAATCAATTCCGCTGCACCGGCGGCCCCGATTAAGTGTCCGAACATACTCTTGACACTGTTGGCAGGTGTGTTTTTTGCCTCTTCTTTGAAGACCGCCTTGATGGCCCTGGTTTCTATCGAGTCGTTCTCAACTGTACTTGTGCCGTGCGTGTTTATGTGGTCTATGTCTTTGTAGCTAATGCCTGCATCGACTAACGCGGCGGTCATTGCTGCAATCGCACCTCTGCCTTCCTCGTGCATATCGGTAACTCTGAATGCGTCGGAGCTACTGCCGTAGCCGATAACCTCAGCTAAGATTGGCACCCCTCTTTTTTTTGCTGAGCTCAGGGATTCGAGAATTAGTATCGCTGCCCCTTCACCGAGGATGAAGCCGTCTCTGCTGGCTGAGAATGGCCTTGAAGCCGTTTCGGGGCTGTCATTTCTCGTCGACAGGGCGGTAAGACGGTTAAAGCCCATAACGCCTAATGGGTGTATCATTGAATGCGCACCGCCTGCAATCATTACGTCTGCATCGCCCTTGCGAATTAGCATCATCGCTTCGCCGACGGCCTGAGTGCTGGCAGCGCAGGCGGTGAGACAGCTTCTTGTCGGCCCGCGAGCGCCGGTGAGCATTGCGATGTGAGCGGCCGGCATATTCGGTTCCTGCTCAAGCTCACGCGCCGGGTCCATCTGCCCGAACGCTACCTCCGCCCACCGCCCCCAGTCCATTTCGCCGGCCTCTGCGTCCCACGCTTTCACCAAGGCGGCGAAAAATACATCATTGTCAACGGAGCCCTCGCCCGCTCCCAGATAAATTCCTAATCTGCTGCGGTCTATTCCGTCAGCCGGCTGGTCGGTTTCGATATTAATCCTCGCTTGCTCGCAGGCCTGAGCCGTTGCACCAATAGCGAACCCGGAGCCCCGATTGCTGTCTTTGTGCAGTTGTGGTTTTTTTGTGTATTCTGCAGGGTCGTAGTTTTTAACTTCGGCGCTGAAGTCGGAAGCGAATGTCGAGGCATCGAAAATAGTGGTTTTGGCCATTCCACTTTTGCCTGTTAGCATCGCCTGCCAGAGTGTCTCTACATCGTGTCCCAGAGGACAGACAAGACCCATTCCGGTTATTAGTACTCTTTCGGCCATTATTTAATCTTTAGAATCATTTCGCTTAAAACTTGAATAATGAATATCGAACAAGGAATATCGAATATTGAAGTAATAAAAACAAATCTTTTTATCAATTATTTTTTTTAGCCGTTTTGACGCTTGTAACAAAAATTGAAATCAGTTCGTTAGTTTCTGTTATCAATGATTCTACTTCTTTTAGATTTGTTAATAACCGTTTTTTTAAAATAACTTTTAGCCAAACCAATGTTTCACGCAGTTCTTTAAGGGCGATTTTCATTTTGTGAATAAAATCCCTGCGGGATTCAGCGCTTTGTGCCTCACCGTAATTGGGCGCCGCAGCCATTCCGCAGCGGACCAACTGGCCAGCTATATGATTTCCAGCTCGCGTATTAGGTAAAGCCTCGACTATGTTAATAATGCGAACCGCAAAGTTAATCAAACGCTCTTCAAGGTCATATTTCCTGTTTTTGTTTTCTTTCTTGGTGTTCATTATTCGGTATTGGATATTCGATATTCGTTATTCAATCCTTTTACTTTGTAATTCAATCCGGTTGTTTCAGCACTAAGGCGGCGGTTTGTCCGCCGTATGTGTAGCTGCAGCACAGTGCATAGCGAATCTTCGTCTGTTGCGGCTGCTTTACAATATTCAAATTGCAGCCGTTGGCTTTTCTGTCGCAGTTTTTCGCAGCCGGTATCTTACCCTCACTCATTGCGCAAACTGCGGCGATAACGTCGAGTGCTCCCGTTGCAGCGCCTGTGTTGCTTAGCATACTCTTGGTCGGCCAGACAGCTGTCTTTGTTGCTGCTTTGCCGAGAGCTGCCTCAATGGCTTTTGCCTCAGCCAAATCGTCGTCGGCTATTCCCGTCCCGTGCGGGATAATGAGGTCCAAATCCTCCGGCCCTATCTGCGCATCGGCCATTGCTTTTTCTATTGCTATTTGAATTCCTTTACCATCCGGTTCGAGATGTTCGTATGCCGGGTTTATATTATTGCTTTGGCCGAGGCCGGCTATTTCGGCGTAGATTTTTGCATCTCGTTTCTGGGCGTTTTCAATGGTTTCAAGCACAATCATCCCTGCTCCTTCACCGAAAACCGCGCCTTTAGCGTCAGCATCAAAAGGCCTGCAGGCGGTAGTAGGGTCATCATTATTTTCGCTTGTAGCTCTTTTAAGCAGGCACTGACGAATCATAACTATGGGATTTACCTTTGCCTCAGCCCCTCCGGCCAGGGCGTAAACAGCGCCTCCGCGAGCGATAATCTGGCTTGCCTCACTTATCGCCAGGTGCCCGGATGCTTCGGCGCAGGTAATAGTGTTGCTGGGCCCCTGGATGTCGTGAATAATGCCTATGTGGCAGGCTGACATATTGGGTAAGTATTTCAGCAACCATAAGGGCGTTACCAGCTCAAACCCGTCTTTACCCCACTTGTGGATATCGAACCTGCCATCGGTAATGCTTGCTGCCACCGAAGGAGCCAGCTCGACCAAATCGCAGCTTATAAGGCCCGCACCCAGATTAATTGCCATACGCGTCGGGTCTACATTGATATTTTCCGCATCGATACCCTTTGTGATGAGCTTGCTGCTTCTTATCGCTTCATCAGCTGCTACAATCGCAAGCTCGATATCTCTGGACATCAGTTTGGTGGCTTTGCGATAGGTTTTTGGCACAAATGATTGTATCTTAAAATCCGGGACCTGGCCGGCTAATTTGCAGCTGAAGCCCACGGGGTCAAATGCCGTAATTTTGCCTATTCCGCACCGTCCCTCGCAAAGACCCTCCCATAAACTGGCGACGGTTAATCCAAGTGGGCTTATTGCGCCAAGGCCGGTTATTACTACGCGAGCCGAACTCATATTTGACATTGACTATTTTCTATTGGTTACCTTCCTGGGTTTTTCCCAATTATCAATAATCAATCGTCAATTGTCAATTGTCAAAAGCCGCGCCTCGCATAAGTGATTTGAACGTGTCGGTGAAGACGAAGTTTTCTTCCGGGAATTCTTTGCCTGCGAGGTTCTGGTCTATATGACTGAACATCAAGTCTATCTCGGCAATTAGCTTGTCTGAGCAGGTAATCTTACCGCTTGTAGTTGCCGCTTCGTGGGCGATGGATTCGATTTTTGCATCCAGTTTTATTGTGTCGCCGGGCTTTACGTAGTCAAAGAATACGGCCTTTTTGATTTTTGCAAGAACAACCTTTTCCTGGAAGTTTTTTGCCTCTCCTACAAGTATCCCTGATGTCTGTGCCATTGCTTCAATACACAGGGTCTCCGGCATAACGGGAAAGCCGGGGAAGTGGTCGTGCAGATGCTCTTCGGCAAGCGTTACGTTTTTAACCGCCACGGCACGCTCGCCGCTGTGAAACTCAACAAATTTATCTATCCATATCCAGCGCATTTTATCGTATTGCGTATGCGTATTGTCTTGCGCGATACGCATCGCGCTTCACGCACGACGAATTACGCGGCGTTTAGTTTAATCTGAACGTAATTTACAATTGTGCCGACAGTGAACAAATCACCCAGTTTGTTGATATCAGGGTCGTTCTCAAATTCGGCAAGGTCGGTGTGCGGCATTGCGTTTTTCAATTCAGCCAGTCCTGTTTCGGTCAATTTTCCGTTATTGACAAACTCAGGATTATTCATCAGGCTCTCAGCTGGAAATAACTCTTCTCGCGGAATTTTTATTGCGAACGCCTTCTCTAATCGAAATACTATGTCCAGAAAGTCAATACTTTCAGCTCCCAAATCTCCCATCAAGGTCGCCTGGGCCGTAACCTCATCATCATCGACTCCCAGCGCATCGACCATAACTTCCTGAACCTGCTGTAAAATCTCATCCTGACTCATTGCCATATTTTTTTACCTCCTGTATTCTGTTAGCATTTAGCGTATGGTGTTGTCATTCCTGCACAAGGTTGTCACCCCTGCGAAGGCAGGGGCAGGAATCTATCCGCTATTCAAAAGTTTCCATCGCTGTTTCATATTTTCAATTATCTCGGCATCTACTTTTGCCATTGCTGAATCTTCATCAGCCAAGTTAAAGTGCCTTAATCCGAATTTGCCTTCCACGATTCGCTCTCCGTTTGCCAAACCAAAGCCGGTAAAGCTGCTGACGTTTTCTTCAATTGTTTTTGCCTGAACAGTATATTCTATCCGGCCGCCAGGCGGCAGAAAACTTTTATATTTTACATTTCTTACTTGTTCAAGCAAGAGCATACTGTGGGCAAAATTTTCTTTCTCCCGCACCAGCCACGATGCCGATTCAATCAGTCCTTCCAATAGCAGTACGCCGGGCAGCACCGGAAATGCCGGAAAATGGTCGGCTAAGTATTCCTCAGCCAAGGAAACGTTCTTAACCGCTTTTATCTCCTTGCCCGACTCCAGCGAAATAATCTTGTCAATAAGTATAAATCGCATAGTTTAGTTCGTAGTTCGTGGTTCGTAGTTCATAGCAATACACGATATGAGATGCCATTGTAGTGATACTCAGCAGTTTTTCCAGCCTTTTTTAGCTTTTTTGATATACTTCTCGCTCCTAATCGCGACCAAATCAGGTTTGGTATTGGAAAATCTCATTCGATTGGCTATACTTTTTACCTATGAAAGTACGGAGTGCAAAAATCCCGGACGCTGAGGCCATTTATTCTCTAATCAATTTCTATGCCGAACAGGACAAGATGCTGTTTCGTTCGATGGCTGATATTTACGAGAACCTACAGGTCTTTACCGTGGCTGAAGTCGGTGGCAATGTGGTTGGCTGCTGCGCGTTGCAGATTATCTGGTCGGACTTAGCGGAAATAAAATCGTTGGCGGTTGACGAAGCAAATAAAGGCGCCGGAGTCGGCAAAATGTTAGTGGCTGCGGCCATCGAGCAGGCCGGCCAGCTTGGCCTGTCGCGGGTTTTCGCACTTACGTTAAACCCGGACTTTTTTGAAAAAATGGGCTTTGAGATAATCGATAAAGATACACTGCCGATGAAGGTCTGGAGCGACTGTGCCAGGTGTCCCAAGCAGCAAAATTGCGATGAAATAGCGGTTATAAAGATAGTGCCGCGCCAAGCGTGATGTGTATTGCGTAGTATAGGACGGGGTTTTGGTTTAACGAATGTTAAAACTTTGGTTATTTTTGTAACTTTGTCGTATAGCTGGAGATTATTATGCCGGATACATTTGCTATAACTGTAATTTTTATTGTCCTCTCTACCGTTGTGGCAGCTTTTATCAGAAGAAAGAGCAGAGATAAATGTCTGAAGGATTTTTCGGATGATATGGTAACCTTAGAAAAAACAGACGCTAAGATAGTCGGTGGTAAATTGAACGTGGAAAATACCGGGCTGGAATTTATCTATCCGGAAAAGCACAAAGACACGAACGGTCACGATGAGACCAGCTTCATTCTGTATAAATACGAGTATCCCAATATTGCCGCCCTGATTCGCTACCACGACCAGTTAAGTGAACGTGGTAAAAAAGAAAGAGAGAACGAATTAAAAAGGACCTATCATCCTACACTGCTGCGAAGGCTTAAAAGAAAAATACAAAATGTTTTCAAGACGGTAAGAGATTCGGTGATGGAAGTAGTAAATATGTTAGTCAGTCAGGCCAAAAAAGCTGCGCCGGCCGGGGCGGTGCTAACCTCTCAGGATAAATATGTTTCTCAAATGAAGCAGGAGCTGATGGGTTCGGTGGGGACTTCTTTCGAGCCTTTATTGGAAAAATATATCGGCCATAGGGTTGTGCTTGAGCTGATAAAAGGTGATAAGATGTTTGAATATTGCGGCGTGTTAAAGGAGTATACAGCGGAGTTTGTTGAAATAATGGACGTTAATTACAAGGTGAGAGAAGAGGGGCCGCTTAGAAAGGCGGATTTGGTTGTACCTCGTAAATACGGAGTTATCCGACATCTCGGAGAATAGATTTTGAATGTAGTTACAGGGGCGATTCGCGAATTCAGTAAGCGAACCCGCGGCGACGACAGCTAAACAACCTCGCGTGGGACCCAGGGCTAAATAGATTTGGTTGTTAGCCGAAGTTGTAGTGCTTTGTTACGGCTTCGGTAACGTGCCAAGTACATTCCAAATCCGTTGGGAAAATCACAAGGTCGCCGGCGCCGAAACTTACCGAATCTTTATTATCTGTAACTGTTACCTTGCCTTCAAGCAGAAGGCAGGTTTCCTTTTCTGTGTATGTCCAGTCGAAAGTGCTGAGTTCACACTTCCAGATTGGCCAGACCTTGCAGGCTTCTGTTTCCTCATCGGACGGCTTTTTGACAATGACATCTTTGACCGTAGGCATTTTGTTTTTCCTTCCTTGGTTATTATCGATTTAACCGGTTTTTTACTGTTTTAGCCGTTGGGCAGGATTATACCTCACGAGAAGCTGTTTTTAAATATGCAATTGGAATTTTTCTTAAAAGCTGGTATAAATTGGCAGCGAAACTATTTTGTTTGAAAGCTGTGAAGTTATGGAGCAGGAGCAGTTAGAGAAATTCAGGGCGTGGTTTGGTGATTATGTGGCCGGTTTTTATGGGGACGATGAGTTTGTAAATGCCAATCTGAAACTCAAGGAAGAGCACAGTCGGCAGACCTGCGAGGAGATGGTATATTTGGCTGACGAGCTTGGTCTGACAGGCAATCAAAGTCGAATAGCTGAGGTTACAGCGCTTTTTCACGACATCGGGCGGTTCGAACAGTTTGTCAAATACCGGACATATAATGACCCCAGAAGTGTGAACCACTGCCTGCTGGGCATAGAAGTTCTGCGGCAGACTAAGGTGCTTGAAGGAGTTGATGGCTCGGAAAGGCAATTGATAGAAAAAGCGATTGAATATCACGGGCGAAGAGAACTGCCGAGCGATTTGGACGGCGAGTGTTTGCTGTTTTCGAAATTGATACGTGATGCGGATAAGCTAGGTGTTTTCTATGTGGTGACGGATTGCTATAGGCAATACAGGGAAAATCCGGAAGCATTTAGGCTGGAGGTGGAGTTGCCGGACGAGCCGGGATATTCGCAAGAAGTGGTGGAGGAGATTTTGTGTGGGCGACGGATAAATTACGACAGGTTGCGGACGCTGAACGATATGAAGCTGCTGCAGCTTGGGTGGGTCTATGATGTGAATTTTACAGCAACGCTGAAACGGATAAAAAAATGCAAGTTTTTGGAGATGCTGATTGATTTTCTGCCGGAAACCCGCGATATCGAAATGGTCAAAGAAAAGATATTTGAGTATGTTGATTCCCGAATAGACGCTGATGACGAGACGTGAGGCGCTTTTAGCGTACCGGGTCGGTCAATTTGTAAAAAGGAATGGATATTATGGAGCCGGTTCTGCAGACAAGCATAGGGGGGCAAAAACCAAAGCGAGGTAAGGTTCGTGACATATATGATTTGGGGGATAAGCTGCTCATAGTAGCGACCGACAGGATAAGCGCTTTCGACGTGGTTATGGCAAACGGCATACCTTATAAGGGGATTATTCTAACTCAGATTTCACGGTTCTGGTTTGATTTTCTTGGAACGGAAGTTGAGCATCATTTAATTAGTGATGATGTGAGCATTTTTCCTGAGCCGTTTTGCGGACGCGGCGAGCAGTTGTCCGGGCGTAGTATGCTGGTTAAAAAAGTTGATGTTTTGCCGATAGAGTGTGTGGTTCGTGGGTATTTGGCGGGCTCCGGCTGGGCGGAATACAAAGACAAAGGAGCGGTTTGCGGGCGGAAGCTTCCGGCTGGATTGAAGCAGTGTGAAAAGCTGCCGGGACCTGTTTTTACGCCGGCAACCAAGGCCGAAAGAGGCCAGCACGATGAAAATATCAGCTTTGAACGGTGCGTGGAGATTATCGGCCAAGAGCCGGCCAGCTATGTGAGGGATAAGAGTATTCAGATTTTCAAAAAGGCCGGCGAGTACGCCGAGAGCAGAGGGATAATTTTAGCTGATACTAAGTTTGAGTGGGGTGTTATCGACGACAGGATTATTTTGATTGATGAGGTTTTGACTCCGGACTCTTCGCGGTTTTGGCCTGCTGATATTTATGAGGCCGGCAGAGACCAGGAGAGCTTTGATAAGCAGTTTGTCCGCAATTATTTAGAGAGTATAAATTTCGATAAGTCTGGCCCGGGCGCCGAATTGCCTGAAGATATAGTGACAAAGACCAGCGGCAAATACATCGAGGCCTACGAGCGGCTGACGGGCAAAAAGTTCAAAGCGTAAGTCCAAGCGGAGGATTGAAAATGGAAACCTATTTCGAATGGCAAACGCCAGCAGGGAAAGACCGATGAAGCTATCAGTGGTTATCGTGAGGCGTTGCGGCTTGGTGGAGAAAATGTAAATGAATTGGTCGATTTGGGGTTTGAATTGGCTCAGCGGGGCAATTTCGATGAGGCTGTTGAGTATTATAAAAAAGCCCTTGAACTTGAGCCGCACAACGTAGTCGCCCACGGCCGGTTGGGTTTGGCGCTGGCCGGCCAGGGCAGGACAGATGAGGCGATAGAGGAGTTTCGGATTGTGTTGAGGGAGCGGCCTGAGGATTTTGAAATGCACTGCAATATGGGTGTTCTTTTGGAACGGCAGGGCAAAATCGCCGAATCGATAGAGGAATATCGCCAGGCGCTGCAAATCAATCCCGACTATGCCAAAGCTCGCCGCGCTCTGCGGGCCCTGCTTGAGAACTCAAAATAACGTCGCGGAGTGAAGAAGTAAATTCATGCCGGTTGGCGGCCAAAGCCGAGTGTGCCTTGGGGAAAGGCCTTTCGCTTATTGTCTTGACAGCACAGCCGATAACAAATAAAGTTGTCCCCTGGATGAATGTATAGAACATCAAACAAATATCTGGCTCTTTGCGTTTATGTGGTTTTGGGATTGGCGACTCTTGTGGCATATTGGCCGGTCGTCAATCACGAGTTTGTCAAGTATGACGATGACCAATATGTGACGGAGAACCGGCACGTCAATGTGGGGATGACACGTGAGTCTGTTATCTGGGCCTTTACGACGCCCCATGGAGGGACGAGTTACTGGCACCCTTTGACCTGGCTGAGCCATATGCTGGATTGCCAGCTTTATGAACTGAACGCTCGCTGGCACCATTTCACCAGTTTGTTGTTTCATATATCGAATACTTTACTGTTGTTTTGGGTTTTGAAACGGATGACGGGAGCGGTTTGGGCCAGCGGGTTTGTGGCGGTGGTTTTTTCCTTGCATCCTCTTCACGTTGAGTCTGTTGCGTGGGTGGCTGAGCGTAAGGATGTGTTGAGCGGTTTTTTCTGGATGCTGACGATGGCGGCTTACGTTCTGTACGCTGAGCGTCCCGGTGTTTGGCGGTATGTGCTGGTATTGGTGGGGCTTTGTTTAGGGTTGATGGCCAAGCCGATGGTTGTAAGTTTGCCGTTTGTACTGCTTTTGCTGGACTATTGGCCTTTGGAACGATTTCAATTGGGACGGTCAGCGTGGCGTTTGATTGTGGAAAAGATTCCTTTGTTTGTGCTTGTGGTGGTTTTGGGTGTAATTACCTTTATTGTTCAGCAGAGGGTTGGGGCGATGATATCAGAGGAGAAGTTGTCTGTAGGTATTCGCATAGCTAACGCATTTGTTTCTTACCTGACGTACATTTTGAAGATGGTGTGGCCCAGTCGACTGGCCGTGCTTTACCCACATCCCCTCGGCAGCCTGTCGCTTATCAGGGTGGTGGTTTGTGGGTTGCTGCTTGCATTGATGACGGTCTGTTTACTTTGGCGTGCTCGCCGTCACAGGTATCTGGCGGTCGGGTGGCTGTGGTATGTGGGGACACTTGTTCCTGTAATCGGTCTGGTGCAGGTTGGTTCACAGGCGATGGCGGACAGGTACACGTATATACCTCTGACGGGTCTGTTCGTCATCATTGCCTGGGGTGTGAGTGAGCTTGTGGCAAAACGGCCTGTGTTAAGGGTTGCTGCGGCTTTGTCGGCTGTTGCTGTGCTGCTGGCAGCAGTGATGTGTACCCGGCTGCAGCTAAGGTATTGGCAAAACAGTTTTACATTGTTTGAGCATACGCTCGATGTCACCAGCGAAAACTGGCTTATGCATAATAATTATGCCAACGTTCTTGCAGAGATGGGGAAAGCCGATGAGGCGATTGACCATTTTTATAAGGCACTTCGAATCAGACCCAACCACGCTAAGGTTCATAACAACCTGGGCAATGCTCTTGATAAGCTTGGCAAAATCGATGAGGCGATTGAGCATTACAACAAGGCCCTGAAACTGGAGCCGAACTTTTCACAAGCACACTATAACCTGGGGTCATCACTGGCCAAACAAGGCAAGCTCGATGAAGCTATCAGGGAATTTCGTGAGTCGTTGCGGCTTGAGCCGGATAATGCAGATGCACTGAGCGATTTGGGGTTTGCATTGGCTCAGCAGGGCAGTTTTGATGAGGCTGTTGAACATTATCGCAAAGCGATTGAATTAGAGCCGACCAATGTAGTTACCCATGGTCGGTTTGGGCTGGCGCTGAGCAGTCAG
The DNA here is from genome assembly GCA_030605475.1 of Planctomycetota bacterium. Lineage (GTDB taxonomy): Bacteria > Planctomycetota > Phycisphaerae > Sedimentisphaerales > Anaerobacaceae > JAUWIG01. The sequence goes on from JAUWIG010000010.1 coordinate 35,984, forward strand.
GGCAGGGTCGATGAAGCGATAGAGGAGTTTCGTTTTGTGCTGACCGAGCGGCCTGATGATGCCGAGATGCACTGTAATATTGGTGTTCTTCTGGAGCAGCAAGGCAAAGCAGAGCAGGCCATGGAGCACTACATTGCCGCTGTCCAGTCCGACCCCAACCATTTCGGAGCACACAACAATCTTGCCATTGTCCTCTACCGCCGGGGCAGAATCGATGAAGCAATTCCACATTTTCGCCACGCAATCCGCCTGGACCCTGATTATGTCGGAGCACACAAGAATCTCGGTATTGCCCTGACTTCCCAGGGCAAAGGCGGTGAAGCAATTCCGCACTTTAGAAAGGTACTGCAGTTTAGGCCCGTCGATGCTGATGTACATCATAACCTCGCCGTTGCTTTGATGGGTGTGGGTCTGATTGATGAGGCAATAAGTGAGTTCCGTGAGGCGTTGCGGATAAAGCCAGACCATAAGCAGGCCCGCAAGGGGCTGGAAGCTGCGCTGGCGAGGCAGAAAAAACCCTAATAGAAAAACCTGCCGGCAAGTTACCGCAGTGATACTCACGGCACTTAGTTGATAAGATAAGGGGTACTTTACAATCCCCAAGCTTTGGCAAAAGCGCGAAAGCTTCGGTCGAAAGTTTTCTCGACCTCGTCGGGGAAACAGCAGCCGGGCAGTTCCTTTATGGCCAGGTGGTAGCTTAAGCATTCACAACATACTCCCTTTTTGTCACAGCCGGGATATGTGCAATTGCATTTTTTCAGGTTTTGCTCTTTTTTACATTCCATATTCAGCGATGTCCTCTCTTGGAAAACTTTTTTATTTTTTGGGAAGATATTTTAGTGAAAGATTACGCGAAGTGCAATTCAATGATGTCCTTGTCGTTTAGGATATGGTTTCTCTGAGCGTTTTGTCCGTCATAGACGCCGGTGCCCCATATTCTTGCGAATTTGAGTTTTTCAGCCAATTCTCTGTGGATGGATGTAGCCAGGTCCATAACGGTTGCCCCTGCCGGCAGCGTAAACGGGTCGGTCATATCGGCTGGCTTGCCGGGCGGTTTGGCGTAAATGCGTATGATATTTAATAAACTAAAAAAGGCCGCAGAGAGTTTTTCGAGGCCGGCGCCGGTTTTGTTAGAAATTTCCACGAACTCAAATGGATATTTGCACTTTTGTTTCAGGACTCCAAGGGCGCCGGGTTTGGCAATGTCGGATTTGGTGCAGATGCAAAATGCTCTTTTGCCAAGAATGTTGCCGCGTTCATCCAAGGCGGCGGTTTCGGCATCGATGAGCAGATTTCTTGACTCCAGGAAATCCAGGCAGATGCGCAATTGCTCCTGGATGTCAGTGGAAAGGTCAATGACGATGGCAATCAAATCACAGTTGCGGTATGTCCCGACCTGGCCCGGTGCACTGTAGTCAGCGGTAATGGGCGGCATATCTATAAGCTGGATTTGGATGTCCTCAAACTTTACCATTCCGGGGACGGGGGCGCCGGTGGCGAAGGGAAAATCGGCGACGTTGACCTTTGCGTTGGTAAGGGCGGCAACGATGGAGCTCTTGCCACAGTTCGGTGTGCCAAGAAGAACAATCTGGCCCACGCCGCTTCGCGGGACGTGGAAAATGTCAACATGTTTGGCGCCAGCCTTCTTTGCCGGCGTTTCTTTTAGTTTGCTTAGCTTTCTTCGCAGGTCTGCCTTCAGGTGGTCGGTGCCCTTGTGCTTGGGCATTACGCTGAGCATACGCTCAAGGGCCAGAATTTTCTCCTCAGTGGTCGCCGCCTCGCGAAACCACTTCTCGGCCTTGAGGTATTCCGGTGTCAGATTAGCAGGCAACTTTACTTAAATCCTAAATTCGAATATCGAAATTCGAAACAAATATTAAAATCCGAATTTTCAGATGTTCAGAACAATTTGTTTCGAGCTTTGTATTTCTGTCATTTGGATTTGTTTCGGATTTCGGATTTAGTGCTTCGAATTTCATCTATTTTTTACTCAGCGACTTTTTCGGCGACGAGGTCTCCGGCCTCGCTGGTAGAGTAGCCCATTTTTCCGGCTTGGAGCGATTTTATCTTATTGGCGGTTACGAACTTGACTGTATATTCCACCTTTTCCGCGGCTTTTTCTTCGCCGAGCGTTTCGAGCATCATTTGTACCGCGCAAATAGCAGCTAATGGATTGATAACGCCTTTGCCGGTATATTTTGGTGCGCTTCCGCCAATCGGCTCAAACATACTGACGCCTTCGGGATTGATGTTTCCGCCGGCTGCGATGCCCATACCACCCTGCACCATCGCCCCAAGGTCGGTTATGATGTCGCCGAACATATTGCCGGTAACAATAACATCGAACCATTCGGGGTTCTTGACCATCCACATACAGGTGGCGTCAACGTGGTAGTATTCTCTTTCGATATCGGGATATTCGGCATCGCCCATTTCATTAAAGGCGCGTTCCCAGAGGTCGTAGATGTACGTCAACACGTTGGTTTTGCCGCACAGAGCGAGGGTGTTTACGTTGCTTTTGCCGCGGGCTTTCTTGCCGTATTTGCGTGCGTATTCAAATGCGTATTTGAGACAGCGGTCAACCAGGAAGCGAGTATAAACTGCTGATTGCACGGCTACTTCGTTTGGTGTCCCTTGCATTGTGAAGCCGCCGGTGCCGGTGTAAAGGTCGCCGGTGTTTTCGCGAACTACTACAAAGTCTATATCTTCAGGCCCTTTATTCTTCAAAGGTGTCTCCACACCGGGATACAGCTTAACCGGACGCAGGTTGATGTATTGGTCCAGTGCGAAACGCGCCTTAAGTAGTATTCCTTTTTCCAGGATGCCCGGCGCAACGTCTGGATGGCCGATTGCGCCGAGTAAAATGGTATCGAATTTGCGCAGTTCTTCTATTGCACTGTCTGGCAGAGTCTCACCGGTTCTCTTGTATCTTTCACCGCCGAAATCGAATTCGGTCAAATCGATTTTGAAATTGAATTTACCCGCAGCGGCTTTTAATACTTTTACCGCTTCAGCGGTTACTTCCGGCCCGGTCCCATCTCCGGGGATTACTGCAATCTTATACACTTTTGCCTTCCTTTCTTTTTTAATCACGGATTACACGGATTTATTTTTTTGTTATATAATTCAGTCGCTCATAACAACTTGTCAAGTAATTGAATTACGAATTCAGAACACTACGTAATGTTCTATTTACCCAGAATCTTGCATATAGCCTGGAATTTATTTTTGTACAAATCCCTTTCTTCGCAAAGGGCCTGGGCCTTTCTGTATAAATTCTCGCGCGTTAGTTGTATCAGCTCAAGGACGGTCTCCTTGTCACTTTGGCGGACTCTCTTTTGAAGCTGTTTTAGCCGGTTAGTGATGCTCCTCTGAATACCTTCGAGCTGATTTGGTGTAATGTACTCGTTAGGACTCATTTTTTATAGTCTCCCACGAATATGTTTAACAGTTTTTCTTGGCCAGTTTGTTTAATAGGCCGCCGGCCTCAATAATTTCCAGGGCGAAGTCCGGCAGCGGGGCGAACTTAATGTCAATACCGGCTGTTTTATTTTTAATCAAGCCAGCTTTGTAATCAATTTCCAGCTCATCACCATCGTTGATTTTTTCAGGTGCTTCAGGCAGTTCAATTATATAAAAGCCGTTGTTGATAGCGTTGCGATAAAAAATTCGAGCGAAAGATTTGGCAATAACGGTTTGGACGCCTGCGCCGCGAATAGCCCAGACGGCATGCTCTCTGGACGAGCCACAGCCGAAGTCCTCACCGGAAACGATTATGTCGCCTGATTGGACCTTATTTACAAAATCGGTATCTAAATCTTCGAGACAATGTTTTACCAGCTCAGCTTCGTCATCAGTGTTCAGATACCTCGCCGGTATAATCTCATCGGTGTTTATGTGGTCTCTCTTATAAACGTGTGCCTTACTCATCGCTCACCTCGTTCGCTCGCAAATTCTAAATTCTAATATCTAAATCCTAAACAATATCAAAATTCTAAGCTCAAATGTTCAAAACGCTATTCAATTTTGTTTTGAATTTCAAATTTTCGGTCATTTGAATCTTGACTGTCGTCAGACAAGTTTGTTTGGAATTTAGGATTTCGTGCTTCGAGTTTCCTTATAAGTATTTCCTTGGGTCGGCCAGTTTCCCTTCGATGGCGCTTGCGGCGGTGGTGGCCGGGCTGGCAAGGTAAACTTCGCTCTTCGGATGTCCCATTCTTCCGACGAAATTTCTGTTTGTTGTGCTGACACACTTTTCTCCTGCTGCCAGGACGCCCATAAATCCGCCCAGGCAAGCTCCGCAGGTTGGGGCTGCGATTACACAGCCGGCGTCGTAGAATATATCGAACAGACCCTCATCCTTGGCCTGTTTCCAGATTGTCGGAGTGGCCGGCACGATTATTGTACGGATGGCAACCTGTTTGCCCTTTAAGATTTTCGCGGCGATTCGCAGGTCCTCGATTCGGCCGTTCGTGCAGCTTCCGATATAAGCCTGGTCCATTGCTTTGCCGGCACAATCACCGATTGGAACGCCGCCGCTTGGCAAATGCGGTAGGGCAACCATCGGCTCAATTGCCGAACAGTCAAATTCCTCGACCGAGTCGTATTTAGCGTCTTTGTCGGACTCGAAAATAGTGTAGTTTGTTTTGTCCCTTAGATGCTCATCAAGATACTGCTTTGTTTCCTTGTCGAAGCCGATTATGCCGTTTTTTGCGCCGGCTTCGATGGCCATATTGGTTATTGTCATTCTCGCTTCCATTGACATTTTCGCCAGTGCCGGGCCGACAAATTCCATCGCCTTGTAGAGCGCGCCGTCAACGCCGATTCTCGCAATTATGGCGAGGATGATGTCCTTGCTATAGACGCCGGGTCCGAGCGAGCCGTTGAGGACGATTTTCATCGAGGCCGGGACTTTGAACCATAATTGTCCTGTCGCGATTGCTGCTGCCGCATCGGTCGAGCCGATGCCGGTGCTAAATGCAGCGAATGCTCCATAGGTGCAGGTGTGCGAGTCAGGTCCGACGATAACTTCACCGGGGCGAATATGTCCCTGTTCCGGCAATAGTGCGTGGCAGACACCGGCTCTGCCGATTTTATAGTAATGTTTTATCTTGTGACGCCTTGCCCATTCATCGAGGCGTTTGTGAAGCTCGGCGCTTTTTATGTCCTTGGCCGGCTGAAAGTGGTCGGGCGTTACAACAATTTTCTCTTTGTCGAATACTCTGTCTATCCCCCTCTCGGCCAGCATCGAAATAGCCGGAGGGGTAGTGACATCGACGCACATAACGATGTCAATCTTTGCGTCGATGAGTTGGCCGGGAGCAACTTTTTCCTTGCCCGCTGCCTTTGCCAGCATTTTTTCGGTAATTGTCATCGCCATAAGTTATTGCCTTTGTAGTTTTTAGTTACAGTTGTGCTTTTATTTCGGGTTCTTGACCGCTGTCTGTTGTTGCGACCATTCGGTTGATGGCATCGATGTAGGCCTTTGCACTCGCCTCTATGATATCTGTTGAGATGCCTCTGCCGATGTAAATTCGGCCTTTCCTTCGACCTGGCTCAGGACAGGTTTCGGTGATTTTGACGGTTGCTTCGCCGAGGGCCTCTTTGCCGCTGGTAACGGCTCTGATTGAGTAGTCTTCGAGTTTGGGTGACTGACCGGTGGCCTCTCTGATGGCTTCATAAGCAGCGTCAACCGGGCCGTCACCGCAGGCGGCAGCTTGTTCGATTTTATCTTTGGTTTTTATTTTTATGCTTGCGGTTGGCAATGTGCCGGTCCCACTGACTACGTGGAGATATTGCAGTTCGTAGATTTGCTCCACAACGTGAATCTCGTCATTGATTATTGCCATAAGGTCTTCGTCGAAGACTTCCTTTTTCTTGTCGGCGATTTCGAGGAATCTTTGGTATGTGTTTTCGAGTTCGTTCTCTGTTAACTTAAAGCCGAGGTGCTTACATCTATCTACGAAGCCGTGTCGGCCGGTGTGCCGACCGAGTACCATGCGCGAGCCGCTCAGGCCGATGATTTCAGGGGTCATAATCTCGTAAGTAGAGCGTTCTTTTAACATTCCATCGACGTGGACACCGGCTTCGTGCGCAAAGGCGTTGGCGCCAACGATGGCTTTGTTGGGTTGGATGACAAAGCCAGTCAGTTGCGAGACCAACTGGCTGGTGCGATGAATTTCCTTTGTGTTAATGTTCGTAGCAAGTACCTTAGTATAGTCTTCGTGGACAAGAAATTTTGGTCTTGTATGTATTGCCATAACGATTTCTTCGAGCGCGGCGTTTCCCGCGCGTTCACCGAGCCCATTGATAGTGCACTCGACCTGACGAGCGCCATTTCGCACGCCGGCGATTGAATTTGCCACTGCCATACCGAGGTCATTATGGCAGTGAGTGCTTATTACACAATTGTCTATGCCGCTAACTTCGGCTTTAAGCTGGGCAATCATTCGGCCATACTCGTACGGCAGGATGTAGCCGACAGTGTCAGGGATGTTTAAAGTTGTCGCACCGGCTTTGATGACGTCGGTTAAAATTTTGATGAGAAACGGCATTTCGCTTCTGGTAGCATCTTCCGGCGAGAATTCGACATCGTCGGTGAAGGTCTTTGCGTATTTGACCGCCTCAACAGCCATTTTCAGGACTTCGTCACTGTTTTTCTTTAGTTTGTATTTCATATGAATCGGCGAAGTTGCGATGAAGGTGTGGATGCGCCTCTTTCTCGCCGATGCAAGTGCCTTTCCGGCTGCTTCAATGTCCTTTTGGTTTGCACGGGCCAGGCCGGCTATGACCGGGCCGGTAATCTGCTCGGCAACGAGGCGGGTGGCCTCGAACTGAGTCGGTGAGGAGACGGGGAAGCCGGCTTCGATTATGTCAACACCTAAAGTCGCAAGCTGCTGGGCGATTTCAAGCTTTTCAGTAATCGAAAGAGAAGCGCCCGGCGACTGCTCACCGTCCCTTAAAGTGGTATCGAAAATTATGATTTTTTCTGCTGACATCTGTCTTTCTCCAAATTCTTGGTCTATAGGTAGTTAAGGCTAATTATTATGCCTTAACAAAGGCTAAATTGCTATGAATACCTGCTTTCGCAGGCACAAGTTTACGAAAAAAAAGGAACTTATTAAAGGATTTTTGTGGGTGTAAATGGATTATTGCGCCTTGCCCGCCGCCCCGACTCGCGTCGGAAGACACGGGGGCAGGCGGCGCAATAGCAGAGTATTAAGGCCGAGAATGGCCTTGTGCGGAGAACAAATTGTGCGTTTTCCAGCCATAAGACTAATTATACAAAGTAATAAGGTTTTTGCAAGAGAATTTTGGCCACAGATTTCACAGAAGACGCGGGGAAGCAGATGTCCGGAAACGAGGCCGGAACTTTCCCGGATTAATGGAGGAGGTTTTACTGAAAATTCGAGGGCGAAAAATGTGGTCGGCAGGGTTAGTTTGTAGGGTTTGAGTAAAATAGGTGAGAGAAAATTGGTAAAAAATTGCAAGAAAGTGCAAGAAAACGCAAAAAAATGAGCAAAAAGTGCAAGAAAATGCAAAAAAATGCAAAAAAGTGCAAGAAAGTGCGAAAAAGTGCGAAAAAATGCGCGCCGGAGGCCCGTGGCTCGTGCCCCGTGGGCAGAAGACAGAAGGCAGAGGACGGAAGACGGATGCTCGTAAAATGGTGAGTGGTGAATTGGTTAAATGGTGGTTACTTAAGTAATTGCGTATATACTTAAGTATTGTTTTGATGCTTGCGGTTTTGGGTGGTGTGGGTGGTAGGTAGTTGCTCGGTGCTGGATTCCGCCTGCGGCGGACAAGGCTGGATGTGAGGACTGGGTATTGCGGATATGATTTGTCGAAATCTTTGCCACATAGCACGCGGAGGGTGGAAAAGAGTTTTTAATTTTGAGTTTTTAGTTTTGAGTTGGGCCACAAAAAGGCACGAAGAAAATTAGCCACAGAGAACACAGAGGGAAAAATAGTTTTGAATTTTGAGTGTTTAGTTTTGAGTTAATGCTGGGGCTGGTGGATGGGGAAGGGAAATCCCTCGGTTGCACTCGGGACGAGTTTTAATTTTTTGGTAAATAAAATGCTATTTTTTGGTTTGATGGTGATGTTTTCTGATTATTTGGTAAATAAAATATTTTTTTTGCTTGACGGGTGTGGGACTTTAGCTATTATATCATTTGTAAATATAGTATCATATCGAATAATAGAGAGGAGGTGTTGAGGATGGGTGGGCCACAGGGAGGTGGGAGTCCCAAGTTTCATTAGTTTTGTGGAGAGAATAATTTGTCACAGGGGTTGACAAGAACAAGGGAACAATTAGAGCTTTAATCTATGATGAAATTTAGTGAGGCTTGAATCATGCAACGATTTGGGAGTGCTGAGTGTAAAGACGTGGGAACGGCAGGGAAATTAAGAGAAGAGGAACTGCGGCGTATCTTTACACCTGAACATATGAGGCCGCTGACAGTGGGTTACTCTGTCAGTGGCGGGGTAATCGGGGTGGTGACGCTTCGGGTAAGAAACAGGAGGGCAAGAGACTCGTCTTCCGATTTAGGGATCCGCCCCTGGTGCGGGGCCTGCTGGAATGGCGGTGTTATTATGTTGTGCGCTGCTATAGATTAGGAGAATTATAAGATATGACAATTTTGAGAGAAGTTAATTATGGAGGCGGGAATAATAAGATTCTCATTATTTTTGCTTCAATATGCGGTTTGGTGTGGATTGTGGGGCTGGGATTAGTTTGTGGTATTGTATGGTCGTTGGAGTCTCCTGAATTGTACAAGTTATGGCTTTTGGCATTTACGGCAGGTGCTATCGGGGTGCTTGTAGGTTTTGTTGCTTCAATTCCATCTCCAATAAAGCAGGGAGATAGGAAGATAGAACTTGAGGGGGGAATGGTTTCTGAAACTGGAAAGTGGATAAGTTCAGCAATAGCCGGTGGTTCTTTGACAGCGGTCGTTCTTGAAGGTAAGAATTTTCTGACATGGCTTGCAGGGAAATTGAATCAGAGTGAGGCAGTTGTATTGCTGGTTGTCATTCTATTTGCAATTCTGGGATTTCTGCTTATGTATTTCACGCGTCGAATCCGGTTGAACATAATTATAGCAAGCGCACAACAAGAACTTGAGATGATAGTTAAAGACATTAATACAGTGATCAGTTGGGCAGGTAGAACTTTAGGAAAAACCCCTGATAAAATTCCTGATGAGTTTTATGAAGCTACAGAACGGTTGGTATCTGATATAAGTAAGAAGCCTTTTGAAAAATATGAAGGATTGTTGGCACAGGGAATAGCTTTGAAACTAAAAGGAAATTTAAAAGCAGCGATGGACTTACTCGAAAGAGCAAGTAAAGTCAATCCTACCGATTATCGTGTTTTTACGGTCCTCGCTTCAGCATATCTTGATTTTGGTAATATACAAAAAGCCTATGAACATATACGTACCGCAGAGTCGCTGAAATCTCAGGAACTTGATCCAGGTTACCTAAAGATTTATGCACAAATTTCCTACGCTGCAGACGAGTATAAGAAAGCTATTAAATACTATTTGCAGTATCTTAAGTCACATCCCCATGATGCTGAAGCAAGGTTTGAACTAGCCAGAGCGTATGCCAGATATGGAGCGAGTAGTAGTGGTGATGATGAAGCTAATACTAGCGCAATCGAGGCACTTGAGGCAGCAATACAACAAAACGCGTCACTGAAAACAAAAGCTATTGAAGAGTCTAAAAATGGCGGAGCTTTTGAGCGCTTAGCGGATAATGAGGAGTTTAAGGCAGCTGCAGGTGTAACATAAAAACAGGGAGGAATACGCAGTCTCTTCAGCCAAAGGTGAAAGTATAACTTTTGCAATAAACTCGAAATAGGAGTAATGAATAATGAAATCACAACAAAGACCTTGGATACAATGTCCCTGTTGCTGGATTCCTATTGAGATTCCAACGAATCAGGAGGTGGGTGAGCATAAGTGCATAAATCCCACCTGTCCTTTAAGCTCGCTTAAAGTTCGCGTGAAGGTATTTGCCAGTCGGCAGGAGGCGAAAGAGGCCCGAGAGAAGGAAAGTAATACTTTTTTGATTGGAGAAATTGAGAGGTTTCTTAATATATCCGATGACCCAGTAAAATACTGGGGCTATTTCTATTGTAGTGAGCCAATAGATCGATTTCGCCTGCTGCATGGTCGGCCATTAGAAAGACTTGTATCAGAGAACTTTGTTGCGAACTGGGAACTTGGTGTTGCAACTCAAACTCGGCCAAAGCGGCCATTTACCACGTTTATGATTCAGTACGATAAGGACTCCGGTCAAGTGATGACATATAAGGATAATAATCCCAAGCTTATTCCTGTCTCACGATATTATGAGAATTCATTATCCCCTATTACCACCCAATATTGTACTGCATGTAAGCTCATAAGAGAAAAATGTGTCGAGCGAAAGAAAGCCGACACTGGATTTATCGACCCATGTCTGGAATGCAACTGCAAGCTTGCCGCTTCGCTTTTCAAGAAAGAGGGGATGAGCCAGGAGGAATTGCGTCTTGCAGTTGGTGACCCGGAGCACAAATCCAAGCAGTTGTTTGATAAACTGCGCCATATATGCTGGCTTGGGCTTTTGGATATGACGTTTCCGATTATGGTGGCTGATATTATTGTAGGGGTTGTTTTCACAGGTCAGCTGCGGTTGAAAGGAGCAAGTCTTCCTGAAGAGGAAAAGGAACGCCGGCGCGGGATACTAAGTGAGCTGGGGTTATCTGAAGAGGATATCGTCGGCAAGATTGAAGAGATGCCGGAGATATCTATAACGGAAGCGAAGAAGGTGTGGAGGGAGTTGAGAGATTCGGCACATCAACTGCAAATGATATGCGCCAGTCGTTACGGACAGATGGGAGCGGTACGAGAAAGTCTGCTGGCCGGAAAGCTGCGAAATCATGTGAGAGCTACACCGATGTTGTCCAGGACAAAGTCGAAGATACTTTCTAAAGTGGGCTATGAGGCCTTGAAAGAAATTGGTATATTCTTTTCTTTTCAACGTGCCACTATGATAATCAGAGACGGGGGTGAGTGGAAGGGTGCTGCGTGCTGGGAAAGCAATCAACAAATTAGAGATGACCTTCCTATGGCCGTGGAAGCAGACCTTGTATCTGATATGGGAGGAATGCCAAGTCCAGCTATAACAGTAAGAGTTGGGACAAAACTTTGGCCAGATATTAGACACAAAAGTTACTACTACTGGGTGCGAGGGGACAGGGACACATGGTATTTGTTTATGGTCAGAAGATTCGAGAAGAAAGACAAACCAAGGGCAAAACTCAATCGGTTCTCTCAGCACCTAGTTCGGGAAATCACTCTTACCTTCCACCAGGAGATATTGTCACTGCTTTCGACACATCAGCAGATTGAAAATATCCAACATATTGTTCATAATCTTGGCGGGCCAGGGGCGGCACTTAGTAGTACACTGGCAGCTTTTGATGCTTCAGTTTATGGAGCAGGAGAACACCTAGGTAAGATGACCGCACTTTCAGAAGATTACAGGTTTCTTAAGCAGGCGATTAATGCACTTTATACGGATATTGAACGGTCAAGGAGAAGGATAGCTTTTGAAGTGCGAAAGTTCGAGGTAGGTATCGATATTGAGAAGCAATTAAAAAAAGGTGGAAAAAAAATTGCGATTTTCGACGCCACATCTGCTCCCGGAGAGGGACCTTCGGGATTATGGAACAAGGCCTTATGGTCTTTTGATATGTATGGTCGTGATATGTCCATACGAAACATAACGTTAGAGCAAGTTGCGAGCAGGCAGGGTTTGGACAACAAGCATATAAAAATCAATGAGAACACTTTGCAGATTGTGCTCGATAACATGGTGGATAATGCTGTAAAATACGCCTATGATGACACCGAGATTGACCTTAAGATATATATTAAAGAAATTAAGGGGCAGGGTTATTGTATGCTTAGCATTGGCAATTTCGGCAATGGTATCCTGGAGAACGAGATTGATAAGGTGTGGGAGCGTCTTTACAGGGGAATTTGCTCTACAACGAGGAAAAAACAAGTGTCCGGGAGCGGGCTTGGTATGTTCATAATTAAGAAGGTTGTTGGGTATTACGGTGGTCAAGTAGGTATAGAGAGTCACTTTGGCGGTGCGATTAATTACAAGCCCGGTGAAGGTTTTTACACGAAAGTGCAGATTGCACTGCCTTTGTTAAGGAAGGAGAAGTAGTTATGCATATTCTCTGGATTGAAGATTACAGGGTTGATATTTATGGTATGGAGGCCCAGTGCGAAGCAAGGGGCTGGCAGAAAGATATTGTAGATAATTTCTGTGATGCGGTAAAGATGCTTGCGGATGAGACGAATAAATTTGACATTGTTGTGATTGACCTGATGCTACCATGGGGAAAGGAAGCGACTGACTGGATTATAGAGAATTATTCTGAGGAAACGGCCGGTATTCGGCTTCTTGAAGCAATGCGTGGTTGTGGGGAAGGGCAGGATATCCTTGAGAAGCTTGGTTTGCCTTATCTGCACGAGCGGCACAACCAAACACCGGTTATCATACTATCGAAGTTTCCGGAAAGGGAAGAGGAATGCAGGAAGCTGGATATTGTGCAATTCTTCTGCAAGCGGAGTTATAGCTGGCGAGCGATGGTTGCAACGATGGAAAGTTTCGCACACGACTAAAAACGGTTAGAGACTGGTGGTTGAATATGCGGCGGGCGGGATCAATTTATTCCTTCGATTACACTCAGGGTAAACTCCTACGCTCGGGACGACAAATTCGTGGCTCGTCGCTCGTGACTCGATTAATTGATTATCGATGATTGATTATTGGGGTGGCTATCTAATTGACTATTTTCTATTTACGATTGACTATTGATAATTGTATAGTTGAGATTCTTCACTACGTTCAGAATGACAGGAGGAGGGCTGAGGCATTTCTTGACATAAGCGTATTTTCTGCGATACTATTGCGTTATGCTAAAACGTATCGCAATTCTGGGTTCGACAGGGTCAATTGGTAAAAATGCGCTGCGAGTTATCGACTCGCTCAATTCGTTGCTCGTGACTCGTGACTCGTCGCTCGAAAGGGAGAAAACGCGATACGAGATTGTTGCGCTTACCGCTCATAGTAATGTTGAACTGTTGGCTGAGCAGGCGAGGCGGTATAAGCCGAGATTTGTCGCTGTAACGGACGCTGATTATGTAGAGCAGCTTCGCAAATTGACAGGTGGTCTGGATGTTGAGATTTTGGGTGGGCCGGGGAGTTTAATAGAGATTGCGGAACTGGAAGGAGTTGACGTTGTTCTTACTGCGGTTGTTGGTGCGGCGGGATTAGGTGCGGTCCTCGCGGCTGCCAAAAAGGGCAAAACACTTGCGATTGCAAACAAGGAGCCGTTCGTTATCGCAGGTGAATTGCTTACGAAAACGGCGAAGGAAAATAGTGCGCAATTGCTGCCGGTAGATAGTGAGCATTCGGCGATTTTTCAGGCGATGCAGTCGGGCAGACGAGAGGAAGTTAATAAAATTATACTGACCTCTTCGGGCGGGCCGTTTAGGAAGATGAGTATAGAAGAGATTCAAAATGTTACGCTGGAGCAGGCCCTTTCGCATCCTGTGTGGGATATGGGGACGAAAATCACCGTTGACTCGGCGACGATGATGAATAAGGCACTTGAAATTATCGAGGCGCACTGGCTTTTTGATATGGCGGTCGATAAAATCGAAGTTTTGATTCATCCAGAATCAATAGTTCATTCTCTCGTCGAATTTGTCGATGGTTCAGTAATAGCGCAATTGGGCAGGCCTGATATGTGTCTGCCGATTCAGTATGCTTTGACGTATCCTGAGCGTGTGGCCGGCATTGGTGAGCGTCTTCGATTGGAGGAAATAGGTAAACTTACGTTTGAGAAACCGAATTTCGAGACTTTTCGTGCGCTGTCGTTGGGCTTTGAGGTTGCGCGAACGGGAGGAACGGCGGCGGTTGTCTTTAACGCTGCGAACGAAGCGGCGGTGCAGGAGTTTCTGGCGGGCAAAATTAAATTTGTCAGGATAGTCGAACTAATCGAGCATTGCCTGAATAAACATAATGTTAAAATAAGCGTTACACTTGAGGAACTACTTGAAGCGGATGCGTGGGCGAGAAAAGAGGTGTTAGAATTAGCGTATAGCGTTTAGCGTATAGTGCATTAGCTATCTGCTATCGAGCATTTACTAAAATTGGAGGTTTTTTAATGTCTGAACAAAAAGGTCTATCGAACAGGGTTCCATTTTTCAAAGGGCGCGCAAAGCGGGTGCTCGGTAAGAATTTTCGAGCGTTTTTGTGGGCTGCTGTCATTGCTGCGATTATTTATTTAATCGTTAGAAACATCGGTGCTTTCGGTAATGTGCTGCTGGTAGTACTTGGGTTTGGTGCGGTGGTTCTGGTCCACGAGTTCGGGCATTTCATTGTCGCTAAGCTGTCGGGGATAAAGGTTGAAGCCTTTTCAATCGGTTTTCCTCCAACTTTGGCAGGGATTTTAAGGACTGAGCGAGGGTGGCGTATTCGGATATTGCCGAGGTTTTTCGGCAAAGAAGAAGAGTGCGGTGATGGGGGTGAGGCGGGACTGAGTTTTACCGTTGGCAAAGAGGCCAAGGCCGGCGAGACCGAATATCGTGTTGGGCTTGTGCCGTTCGGGGGCTATGTCAAGATGCTTGGGCAGGAGGACATCGGGTCGGTTAAGGGCAGCGACGACCCGCGTTCGTTTGCCAATAAGCCGGTCACTTCTCGTATGGCCGTTATAGCAGCGGGGGTTTTCTTTAACGTTATCAGCGCGGTTGTTGTTTTTATGATTGTTTTTCTTATCGGTATAAACTTGATGCCTGCGGTTGTAGGTGGTGTGGTTCCGGATTCACCGGCGGCGCGTGCGGGACTGAGGTCGGGTGACGAGGTAATCGAGATAGGCGGCAAGAGGGATAATCTTGACTTTAGCAATATCATCATAGCGGCGGCTTTGTCGGATAAGGACGAAGAGGTCGCATTAAAGGTAAGGCACGAGGACGGCTCTATAGAAGACTTTGCGATTGCGTCTGAGTGGATGCCGTGGGCAAAGATGAGAATTTTTGGCGTTGAGAGGCCGAGGAGTTTGACTATTGCGGAGGTTTCCGACGCTAACGTGTTACTTGAAGGGACAGGGCTGCTTGGCGGCGACCGCATTAAGGCCGTCAAAGTTGAGGGCGCCAAAAGCAGGGATGTGCAAACATACTGGGAGCTGGAGGAGATAGTCCGAAACGCTTTTGTGCCGATGGTGACAGTTTTGGCTGAGCGTGTCGATGAATCCGGCGAAAGTGAATTGGTTGAATCGGAACTTGGCCTGGATTTGAGTCCGGCCAGCAAGGAGGTTGAGGACGAGTCTGACCTTAACCATATTTGTTCTATGGTTCCGCGTTTGCGGATAACCGTTGTTTCGGGCGAGCCAGCCTCTACCAGGGATAAGCGGCTGTCAATAGGTATGAAGAAGGGGGACGTTGATGCCGGGCCCAAACTTCAGAGTGGTGACATTATTCTTGCAGCAGCTGATATTGAGAATCCCACCTATAAAGAGCTTCGCGATGTTACCGAAGAATACGAGAAAAAGGAGCTGCCGGTCAAGGTATTGCGTGTGGATGCTAACGGTGTTGAAGAGACCCTTGAAGTTGTGGTTGTACCCAAGCGGTCGCGGGACAGCGAGAGGGTGATGATTGGTATTGGTGTTGCGCTTGATGCGGAGCATCCGGTAGTTGCCAAGACTATTTCGGCAGAGGATGGGCCGGCGAGGTTGGCGATTCCCCGCGGTGCTGTGATAACGGCTGTTGACGGTGTTCGCGTATCAAGCTTTTATGATTGTTTAAGGGAAATCAAGAGGAATTTCGGCCGTCGTATTATGATTGATTATCGTCTCGATGGGGAAATAACGGGGGGTGTTGCTCTTGATTTGAGCGGCAGCAAAGAGTTTATCACTGTTGAAGCCGGTTTTGCTGATTTTGTTCCGTTCGAAGATTTGAAGAGGCTTTATAAGGCCAGCGGGCCGATTGATGCGATTGTGATGGGATATAAAAAGACCATTATGTTTATTGCTCAAACGTACGTAACGTTGAAGCATTTGATTGGAGGGCTTGTCAGCGTGAAGGAGCTAATGGGACCTGTCGGTATCGTTACGTTTAGTTATCGTATTGTTGCTGAGCAGCCGTTGGTTTACTACGTTTACTTTCTCGGTCTGATAAGCGCGTGCATAGCTGTGTTTAACTTTTTGCCTTTGCCGCCGCTTGACGGAGGGTTGATGGCGCTTTTGTTGGTTGAGAAGGTCAAGGGTTCGGCATTGAGTGAGCGGGTGCAGGGGATTATAGCTTATGCCGGCTGGGTGATTATAGGTTCGTTTTTTCTTTACGTAACGTTTAACGATATTGTTAGAAGTTTTTTTCGCTAAGTGATTAGAAGGTGTGAGATGTCGTTGGAAAAGCGGAGCTTTGAAGACTATCACGAGGGGGAATTCGGCGTTCTGAAGGAGGCGGACAGAGAAGTTTATGAGTTAATAACGAGAGAGTACGAAAGGCAGCGAAACACGCTGCAGCTTGTCGCGGCGGAGAATCAATGCTCTCGGGCGGTTTTGGCGGCCCTTGGCTCGGTTGTTCAGAACAAGACAGCCGAGGGCTTTCCGGGGGCCAGGTATCACGGGGGATGCGAGGTTGTTGACGATATAGAGAGGCTTGCTGTCGGCAGAGCCAAAGAGGCGTTTGGCGCACAATATGCAAATGTACAGCCGCATTGCGGCACCGGCGCCAACCAAATTGTCCTTACTGCGTTATTGGAAAGAGGTGATAAGATATTGAGTCTGGGCCTTGGGCAGGGGGGACATTTTTCGCACGGAGCTACGCTTTCCTTGACCGGCGAGTTCTTTGATGTAGAAAATTACTACGTCGATAATAGAAGTTTTCTTCTGGATTATAATGTTATCAGGGACAAGGCGGTCGAAGTAAAACCCAAACTCATTATATGTGGTGCCTCTGCCTACACCAGGACAATAGATTTTGAGAAGTTTAGAGAAATTGCGGACAAGGTGGGGGCATATCTTTTGGCGGATATTTCGCACATATCGGGTTTGGTGATGGCGGGTGCCCATCCTTCGCCTGTAAATTATGCTCATTTTACGACGACAAGTACGTATAAGCCGGGAGGGCCGAGGGGCGGTCTGATAGTGATGGGTGGAGACTATAACCGGAAAACAAAAATCAGGGGAAGGGATTTGGCATTGTGGGAACATATCCAAAGAGCGACATTTCCCGGGGTGCAGGGGACGCCTTATTTGAACCATATAGCAGCCAAAGCGGTTTTCTTCAAGGAAACACTTTCCGACGAATACAAAGCCAGACAATTCAAAATCATAGAAAATGCCAAAAGACTTGCAAGCAGTTTGCTGGATTTGGGATTAGACGTTTTAACGGGCGGGACGGATAACCATATGGTTCTGGTAAACGTGAGTAATTTTCGAGAGGGTTTGACGGGTGTGATAGCGCAAAAGTGCCTTGAAGAGTGCGGTATAGTCGTCGATGTGAATAAGCTGCCTTACGATAAGAAAAGTGCGTCGGTTGCCAGCGGTATCAGATTGGGCACGCCTATCGTTACGAAAAACGGGATGGGGGTGAAAGAGATGGACGAGATATCTGTGCTGATAGACGCGATATTGAAGGCCGTGGAAATCATAAGCGAGAGGGAATACAAGATAGACGAGTCCTTCAAGGAAGAGAAAAGAAACGAAGTAAAGGAACTATGCAGTGGGTAACAACAACTTAAAAACGAACGTGCGAAATTTTCCTGATATTACCGATGACCTGTGTGGTAACGGTAGTGGAACTCAAGGCAGAATGTCCCGATTTAGATAAGAAGCTGAAACATATTTGAGCAAGAGGAGCTAAGGAGATAATAAGAGATGTTCTATGCGTTTGTTAGTAAGGCAGCCCAGCTAATCCCAGCGCCAATAGTCAGGAAGTGTCGGCTTTATAAATTGGCTGGCCTTTTTCTTAACAAGGCAGAAGAAGAATTAATCTTTAATGAGGTTTTTGTCAGGAAATTAAAACGGAATGAGCACAAGGTATTAGAATACTGGAAAAAATATCGTTATTTAGATGAGATACAGCTACGTTGCAATATTACCGAAGACAGTAAAGTTTTAGATGTTGGATGTGGAATAAGTACGGTGTTGCCTTATGTAAAGGGCGAGAGGTTTGGAATTGACCCATTAGCTGATGAATTTTGGAATATATATGAGTACCCCAAAGACATAAGTATTGGAAAGGGCTTTGGCGAGAATATACCTTTTCCAGACAAGTATTTCGATGTTGTTTTTTGCTCTAATGCTTTAGACCACGTTGAAGCCCCAGAGAATACGGTTGCTGAAATCCATAGGGTATTGAAGGCAGAGGGGCATTTTGTTTTGACTGTAGAGCTTTTCGAGGCAAAAATAAAGAGGGACCCTGCCCATCCTTATGCCTTTACTAAAAATGACGTTTGCTCGTTGTTAGAGGGCAGATTTCAGATTATATTTGAGGCTGAATCTCCCTGGATAGGACTGAGAGGTTATTTGGACGGTTCAAGGAAGGCCCATAATAAAGAATTGATTATGCTTTCGCAGAAGGTGTAATTTTTGCCTGCCGTCCGGTTTCGGGTGGCGTCAGGGGTATTATCTAATCAATCCTTTCGTTCACTTTGCAAGGGGAGCGTGCTGTTGTGAACGGATGGTCCAAGAGACTTGATAAACGGCTCCTATGATGCCCAGGAAGATTTTACCGGAAAAGATTATCAACGACATTAGTAATGCTGATGGAGCGCTGACGCCATAGAGTGCCAGTGCTTCAACGAGCGCGACCTCTCTGACGCCCAGATTGGCGAGTGATATGGGCAATCTGCCGAGAAAGAGAATCATTGCACATTGCCAGAGAAGTACAACCGGAGAGATGGTTATACCAGCTGCCTTGGCGGCAAAGATGTAGGTGATTATTCCGTAGGTTATTGAGCCCGCGAGGGCTAAAAGGAACATTTTCCAGTGAAATAACCACCCTGCAGTCTGGAATGTAGAGAGCTGTTCGAGGATTTTTTGGCCCGTTCGGCGAACTGTTGATGGAAAAGGCCTTAGCAGAAACCCGAGAGCTTTAATAACTTTGCCGCCTGTTCGACTGTTCAACAGCAGCAGGGACGTGAGAATTATTGTTATTAGCAATACTGCGCAAACGGCAGGCAATATCCACCGATTCTTTGTGTCGGGCAGTAAGAGTGATGTGGGATTTGTGACCATTAGCGCAGCGAGCCCGAGTGCCATTATAACAACCATTGTTGACAGTTGATTGTATACCATGCTGCTGAGAACGTTGCTTCCCTTTCCGGTATGCTGTTTTAGAATGTACCATTTGATGGACGTGTCCAATATGCCTGGCAGAGTCATACTGTAAAGTGAGGTAACTGCACTTGCACCGAATACTTTGCCGGTGCCGATCTCACATTCCTGTTTTTTCAAAATGAGCTGCATTTTTATTGAGCTGAGCCAGAAAGTTATTACGGTCAGTACCCAAACAGCTATCAAAAATCCCCACCTTGCCGTTTTTATGGTCTGCCAGAACTGCTGAAGGTCAATCCGGCTGAAGACCCATACCAGCAATGCCGTTGTGATGAGAATTCTGATAAGAAGTTTAGCAATCTTTTTGTTTTTGTCGCGAAGGCTCACTTTATATGCCTTATCCGGCCGGCTATTGTTACTTTTGTTTTATAATGCCTTTTACAAAATCGATTATTCTTTTGCCGGCCAGGTCGTCCTGATATTTGAAAAACAGATTTTTCACAAACAATCTTTCTTTTGCAAAATATTCCTTGTTGTTAAGCAGATTAAGGACTTCTTTTTTGAAATCCAGGAAATTTGCAACCTTTGGACCTGGAGTGACGCTGTCGTATTCGTATAGAAGCCCAACCTCAGATTCGTATTTTTGGAGGTCATAAGGGATAAACATAACCGGTTTGTCTGTTAGTAAGAAGTCGTAGTACACGCCTGAGTAGTCGGTTATTACAAGGTCAACCCTGCTGAAAATGGTATTGATATCCGCTAACCGGTCGTGATTTAAGACCCTGATATTTTTCAAGTTATTGAATTCGTTCGAATCCCAGGTCCTTTTATATATTTTACTGGCTTTTGAAACGGTACTTGCACTATGGCCTCTTAGGATAAGCAGAATGTTGTTCTCGGTAAGAAATTTCTCCAACTCGGTTACGTTGAAGTCGTCGAAAGGGAAAAATTTGGGTGGCTCATTATTTCTAAAGGTGGGAGCGTAAAGCACAACTGATTTATAATCATTAAGGTATGAAAAGCTTTCGTTCAGATAATTATAGTTTAAGATATCATTTCTCGGCATTCCGGTTACGATTACTTTTTCGTGAGATATATTGAATTCTTTGGACAGCATAAACTTTTCGACTGTTGACGATGCTGTAATATAGCTGTACTTATTTTTGTACAGGAGCTCAGCAAGATGAAATGCCGGGTGTCTTCTGGCGTTGCTGCAGTATTCGATTCTTTTTAGTGTTACCCCGTGGTAGAGGTTAATGTTCAAGTGCCTTTTCGTCAGAAAATAATATACGTCGGTGAGATGGATGGAGGTGAAGACGACTTTGGCTCTTAAAATTGTAAAAAATCCCTTTAAAGACCTGGCGTATATTACGTTGTCCGGGAATTGTGATTTTAGTTTGAGATAGAGTTCTTTATTTGCAGTCACCCAGTAGTGTTTGATTTGAGGCTCGTGTTTCATAGCGTATTCAAACAGGAACCTGCTGTTTTCGCCGTAAAGCTCACCGGCAAAAGCGCCGTAGATGAATATGTTTTTGTTCTTCGGGATTAGCCAGTCGATGAGAAATAGGGGGAGCGGTCTTGTGAATTCTGTTTTAATAAGACTAAGCAGCGCTTTGAGCTCTATAGTTCTTTTGGGCCTGTTCGACATTGTAATTTTACCCTTCGATAACACTAATACGATATTATCGGGTATTTAAAGAATTTCTGACAAGAAATTCTATACATTTTAACCCAAATCATTGCGCAATTGCCAGGTAGGCCCAGGGGAAACACCAGGAGTTGAGGCTGACAGTTTTGATATCGGTAAATCCGGCATCTTTTAGCTTTTCAATAATCTGTTTTTTGCTGTATGTGTACTTGTTTACTCCTCTTATCAGCCTGGCAATCGTTACGTAGAAAGAGCCGAATCCATAAGTGGCAATAACGGTTGTCATCAACTTTCCGCCGTTGTTGAGGACAGCTTTGGCTTCGGTGAAGAAGCCCTGCAGCTGGTCGGTATTTAAATAATCTGTCATCCAGGTTGACAGGACGATATCGAATTTTTCTCCTTCGACCAGCGCACTCAATTTAGCAGCATCGCCCTTGTGAACGGTAATGGGCAGTTGGCATAAGTGCGGATTCTGGTCGACGCCGACCACAGTATTTTTGTCCAGCAGCAATTTGGTATAAGAACCTGTGCCAAGGCCGACATCCAAAACTTTTTTATTTTCTATCTGAGAGACAGCGGGTATCAATTTTCTGTCCGCCGGGATACGGCATAGATAATGCATTATTGTTTTCTTATCATACCGCTTTGCCGTCATTGCTTTATATCTCTCATATCCTACCATTATAAACCTCCAGTAGTGTTTTGCTTTCGAAGTTTAGGTTTTGCAGATATTCGAAAATGTTCTTTAGCTTTTTCAAAAATCTTTTCCGGCCCATTTTAGTTCTGACGTAGGGACTGGCCTTTGGGATTGTCTCCATACTGTGAAACATCATATTCAGCACGACAGGGGTCTGGTTTTTGGGAGTGAATTTATCGATTAGCCTTTTCATTTCGAAGCAAGTCATTATCGAAGGCCTTAGCCATTTGTAACAAAACCATTTGTCCGGCAGCAGCCAAAGTCGTTTTTTTTCGATAGTAACCGGGACCTCCAGCAGTTTTCCGTTTTCAATCCAGTAGGGCTGAACAGGATAGTCTCTGAAATCCGGTCCACCTTTAGACTGCCAGTTTATGTGCGGTGTAACACTCGTATCGACTTTGTAATCCAACTTAACCAACCATTTTAACGTGTCACTGTCGGCGCCGAACCTGGCTGCCCTGTAACTTTTCGGATGATATCCAAAGCATTCGTTAAAAAGCTCTGTTATAGATTTGATTTTTGCAAACTCCGATTCGTCAGGCAAATTACAGGGGAACTGGGAACTTTGTGTCCCGGCGGGATTTTCATATTTTAATTCAGGCCCAATATATTCTGAATGCAGATGTGTTCCCAGCTCACAGTTTTTCAGTGCTTTTAAGATTTCGACGCTTTGGTGGTGCTTCAAGACCTCCGGCGAAATAAGATACGTCGGTCTTACGCCACATTCTTCAAAAAGCGGATGTAGAATTTTGGCGATACCCATCTCGATATTTACGAAAGCCAGCGGGTCCGAGCGTTGCCATTTTACGCTGCAATCGGGCTCAACATCAATTGTAACACAAAACCATCTCTTCATTCTAAAGGCCTTTTCAACATTTTTTGATGACCTTGTGGTAGATTTCGACATACTGATTTACGACATTATCCCAGCTAAACCGCTGCACGCGTTCGAGAGCTGCCGCTGCCAATTGTTGACGCAGCTGGTCTGATGAAATCAATTTTTCCAGATTGCTGCGAATTCCTTCTACATCTTGCGGTTGAACCAACAAAGCGGCATCACCGACTACTTCCGGGCATCCGCCAGCCGTGCTGGTAATTATTGCCATTCCCGCTGACATTGCCTCCAGCAAGACGGTGGGGAAATTCTCCGCTTCCGAAGGGAAGACAAATATCGAGCTTTTGTTAAATAACTCGTAGAATCTGCGGTCACTTTTATCGAGCCAGCCCCAGAATTTAATGGGGGTTTTCGCGTCTTCGGCAAGCAGTTTCAGCTCCGTGAGGTACGGCCCCTGGCCAATAACATTTACCTGCCAATCCAGGTCCATAGTCTTTATAGCTTTGATTACATATTGAAAACCCTTGAAGTTGAAAATTCGGCTGCACATTAATATGCTGTTTGTTTTCTCCGCCGGCTTAAATTGGTCGGTATAAATGCCATTCGGGACGACAGAGACCCGCGCATCAGGGCAGTTTTTTATAATCGATGTTTTCAGGAATTCGCTCGGCGAGGTCAAAGCAGGACTGTTTCGCGCCAGGAAACGCCACGCCGGCGTAACGAGCCTGTGAACTAAAGCAAATCTGTCAGGATTGTGGCCGGGGACATCAGTTCCGTGACAGGTAATCAAAAATGGTATGCCTGTAATTTTACTGACCATCCAGGCTAATGGTCCGCCAGGGACAATAAAATGACAGTGAATGATGTCATATTTTACCTTTTTTGCCAGACGCAGGGTCTTTCTGATTGCACCCGGCAGATATGTTGCCAATTCGTGGGTATAGCAAATATTGGGCCTTTTACGAAGTGCAGGTGTTCTGTATATGTTCATGCCTTCGAGGGTTTCAAATCGAGGAAGGTTACCGTAGTGCATCGTCACCACATCAACGCGATGTCCCCGGTGTACCAGGTGTTTGCATAGTTCAAAAGTAACCGGCGCCGCTCCGCCTCCTACGGGCGGGAACTCGTGATTGAGGGTAAGTATTTTTAATTTTGACACCGCTATTGCAACCCCTTGTTTGCCGCTGGGTCTTTAAGCTGGAATAAAACATGCTGACCGAACGGCTGAACGATTTTGTAATTTTTCATAACGAATTCTCTAAACGGCTGCATTGCCTCGTACCTTTGTGCCTCGTCTTCGCCGAATTCCTTAAAGCGTTTGTTGGTGCGCAGCACTTGTGTCCACCACTTATCATACACTGCGATTGCAGCTTTATCCGGTGGTAGAAATCCTTTTGGTGTTTGAGGCCACAGTTCCAGAGGAGGTCTGTTCCAGGGGAAATGGATTTTACGACTATCAACAATAAACTTTGGCGGGTCCTGCTCAAATTCGGCCAGCAGGGTGGCTATCAGCTCATTAAGAGCCTCGAGTGTTTTCGTGTGCATCTCACTCATAAAGGCATGAGTGGCCGGACTTAGTCTCTGGGCCTTAACATATATTCCCGGATACCAGCCCCAGATGTAAATTTTGTCTGTTGGTTCAGAATGCAGACGGATATATTCACCTACGGTTTCCCACGGGCCTTTAAGATTATCGCAGCGTCGCCGTGAGATTTCATTTAGTTTTTGTGCATAACCTCTACGTTTTCTGCCGTAATCTTTGCCTGAATGAGGGCTTTTTTCTATGCCGAAGAATATGTGCCATGACATTGCTATCATACAGATGAAAGCTGCGAGGCCGATGAGTCTCCATTTGGTCTTATCGCGATGACAGTTATCGGGAATGCTTCTGAGCTTGTCGGCATAGACGGCAATTAGGTATCCTCCCAGCATTGCGGCGGAGGCGTTTAACGGCAGATAATATTGCTCGTATGAACGCGGGCTGACCCAGACAAGGGCCATATCCAGAAGCCACCACAAGGCAAAGAGCAGAACGAATCGGTCATAATTTTTCTTTTGTTCCTCTTTTAGTTTACCCAGCGAGCTGAGGATTATTCTGCTAATGCGGGTGATTATCGAACCTGTCGCTAAAGCTATCGGCAGTATCAGCAGGCTGTAATAGCGGATTACTCTTGGCCACTGCGTAGAGAATCCATGAAGCTGGCGAGCTTTGCTAATATATGTGCTGACTTTTACTCCTTCGATGGGTACAAATAACCGTATTAGTGTGGCATATGGCCAATAAATTATCGGTGCCCGTTCGGCTGCCAGCCATATAAGTAGTGGCGCCAATGACACCGCAGCGCCGGTCAACAGCAGGCCGATGTCTGCGGCAGTTTGTTTCCAGGTTCTGTGCCTGAGTATGAGCTGGGTCAGCACAAACAGGCCTATCGCGCCTATGATGGAGACCCCTGTCTGCTTAAACAAAGGTGTCCAGGCGGCAAGGGCGCCAGCCAGGACGGCGTACCACCATCCGCCGCCCAACTGCCGCAATACAAGAGAGCTTATTGCCATCACCGCAAGGGCAATCATATATTGTTCTTTGACGTTGCCGAACTTTGCGATGAGCGGTGCTGAAAGGTAAATTGAGGCGACGATAACCGCCACGGCGGCAGGCAGCGTGCCAAAGAGTTTTCGCATAGCAATGAACATCAGGACGAGTGCGGCTGCCTGAAGAATCATTTGCATAGACTTCGGCCCAATTTCATTATATCCCGAAAGCCAGACGCCGACAATATTGACCACCAGTGTTCCCAGTTCGGCGCCTGGTTTTTCCTCGGTGCCCATTCCGGCACCGTCAAGTATGTGTTTTGCTGAATAGACATAGGAACCGCTGTCAAAAGCTCCGGGCGAGTTGAATTCAATGTATTTTCCGAGGCCGAAAGGTATTGCCGCCAGAATTGCTACTATGGCAAAAACCACGAACTTTTTTTTTATTTGTTGTTTGGCGGGAGATAGTATTTTTTGTTTGCGTGGTTTTGTTTGTTTTTTTGAGAGCCTGTTCTTTCTGGCGGATTTAGTCATTTTTCATCTCCGCTGTCGCCAGGCGATTCGAGGATGTCTTTGATGACGTAAGTTGGGCGATTTTGTGATTCGTGATATGTGCGGACAAGAAGCTCTGCGAGCAGGCCCATCAAAATGAACTGAATGGTAGCAGTAATCAGCATCGCCGTTAGGACCAATAGCGGGTTTCGGTTCATAGCCAGATGTGAAGCAGAGATGAATTTTTGATAAATCACGGCCAATCCTGAGACAATTGCTCCGAGCGCACTTGCCAGGCCCATACCGCCAAAGATGTAGATTGGCTTTGTGGAGAATGAGCCGAGGAACTTGACGGTGATGAGGTCTAATATCACTTTCAATGTTCGTCCGAGTCCGTATTTGGCGGTTCCTGCGGTTCTTGGTCTGTGGTTGACTACCATTTCGGTGATTCTGGCGCCGCTCCAGCTTGCCAGGGCAGGTATGAACCGGTGCATTTCGCCGTACAGTTTTGTTTGTGCCAGGACTTCCCTGCGGTATGCTTTAAGCGTGCAGCCGAAATCGTGGAGTTTGACGCCTGTAATTTTTGCGGTTAGCCAATTTGCGATTGTTGAAGGCAACAGTCTTGTGACGGCGTTATCGTGTCTTTTTTTTCTCCATCCGCTTACGACATCAAATCCTTCGTTTAGTTTTGTAATCATTTTTGGTATGTCGGCGGGGTCGTTTTGTAAATCGGCGTCAATTGCAATGATAATTTCGCCTCGTGCATAGGCGAAGCCGGCACTAAGTGCAGCAGTTTGACCGAAGTTTTTGCGAAGGCGAATGACCCGCAGTTTGGAGTCGGCCTTTTGCAGCCGAGTTAGTACAGTGAAGCTATTGTCGGTGCTGCCGTCGTCAACGAATATTGTTTCGTAGTCGTATTTGTCGGAGAGTGTTTTTGTAATTTGCTCATAAAGTGGGCCTATATTATCCTGCTCATCCAGCAGCGGCACTACTACTGATACTTCGGGGCTTTGTCTGTCCATAGTTTACTCCGTACAAATTAGATTACTATACTATAATAATAGTTGAAATATCGGCTGTAAAGCAATATCCGGTCAGTTAAAATGACAAAAGGTGTGATTGATTTTTCCCTGCTGGCGGGCTTTGTCGCTTTTAGTCCTAAAATTGCTGTGAATTTGGACAAGGTGAAGAACTTAGATTATTGCGGGTCGTAGTAAATCTCAGTAAAAAATTCCTTGCTTAAAAATGCACTTTTTGTTAAACTATGTAATCTTGTGAATTAGCTGAAAAAATTACATTAAGGCTTTATCTGGAGATGAGAAGATGAAACGTAATTGCTTGATTTTAACCGTTGCTGTTTTAGTTTATGCTTTGCTTCTGCAAAGTGTCTGTCAAGAGGAGGCTGTTTTGGCATCGGAATCTGAGACAGCGGTGAAGCCGTCCAAGCCGGTGATTTCCGCTTCAGCAGGAATCGCAGGTCCGCAGAAGCAGGAGCCGTCAAAAGCTGAAACTCTCCCCCCTGCCAAGGAACCTGCGCCAAAGATTACACTTGAAAAGGTGGTTCACGATTTCGGCGAAGTCGGTCCAAGGACGCAAAACGTCTGCGAGTTTGAATTTACAAATGCGGGGGACAGTCTGTTGGAAATAACAAAGGTCAGCAAGACCTGCGGTTGTACGCCATTTACACTTGAGAAGAATGAGTACGCGCCCGGCGAAAGCGGTACATTGAAAGTGAAGTATAATACAGGCGGATTTGGGGGGCCGGTAAATAGACGTCTGTTTGTATACAGCAACGATAAGGAAAGGCCCAAGGTTACGCTGACCATAAAGGCCAAGATTGTGCTGAAAATCGACCACGAGCCGAAGAAGCTGTCTCTTTCGTTTAAGGAGGAGAACGCGGGCTGTCCGGAGATTACGCTTAACAGTACCGACGGTAAGCCATTTTCGATAAAGGGTTTTAGGTCGACCGGGAACAGCATAGCTGCCGATTATGATTCTTCGGTGGAAGCGACGAAGTTTGTTCTTCGGCCAAAGGTTGATACTGAGAAACTGCGAAAGAGGTTGAACGGCCGTATCAGTATCGGCCTAACTCATCCAGAATGCGATAATGTACTTATCTTCTTTAGTACGCTGCCGAGATTTGGGGTTAAGCCCCCAACAATTGTTGTTTACAATGTTAAGTCACAAGAGCCGATAACAAAGGAAGTGTGGGTACTTAGCAACTACGATGAAGATTTCGAGGTTGAGTCGGCGTCATCGGAAAAAGGTATTGTAAAGGTTCTGAATCAGGAAAGGATTGGCAATCGTTATAAGTTTGAGCTGGAGATAACGCCGCCGGCGGTCAGTGGTAAACAAAGGGTTTTTAAGGATGTGTTTTTTGTAAATATAAAAGGCGGCGAGAAGCTGAAAATTAACTGTAACGGATTTTACGCAAAGGGTAAAATCAAATAGCAAAAAGAGACGTCAGGCCGATAAAAGCTAACCCTGCTGTGATGCGATTAGTGAGCTGAATTTGTGTGTTGACGACAGGGTGTTGGTGAGTATAGGTGATGTCAACGAAGTCGTCAGCGAAATTGGTCCACAAAGCTGATGTGCTTACTGTTTTTTTGACCGGCAAGATGGTTGGCGTTTTTCAATCCTGCGGCTGTTCCAGCGAGCAGCTTTATTTGAAAGAAATCATTTATTTGGGGGAACCAAATATCCCTGGCGATGTCAAAGAATAAGGAGATTGGGAAGAGCAAAATGATAAAGACATTGCGAATAACAAGCGTTATGGCGGCGATTTTGGCGGCTGTTTTCTTTGTTTTTCCTGCGGTTTTTGGCGTTCGCAGCGATGAGCAGGTCGAGGGATTTTTGGATTCTGCCGGTGCGATAGAGGAGTTTAAGTCGGACAGGGGAGAAAAGAGCGCAAAGAGCGAGAGGCAAATTTCGCCGCTTGTGGAGCAGGCAAAGGATTTTGCGTTGTATTTGAATCCGCCGCCGGCACCGAAGCCGAAAAGGACAGCAAAGCCTCGTAAACCGAGTGTATCTCCTAAACCGCGGACCGTTTCACCCAAATTCACACTTGTTGGCACGAGTTATTATGCGTCACATCCGGAACTTTCGCTGGCATTGATTGACGAGCCGGGCAAGGATTTACGCTGGGTCAGCCAATCCAGTAAGGTGGGCCATTTAGTTATCGAAGAGGTAAAAGATGGCGTTGTAGTTGTTCGAGACGGGCAAAGGACTTTCGAGCTTGTGGCTAAGAGGCCGGAAAAAAGAAGCCTTGTTAAAAGCCCGCCATCCGGCGAAACCGGTTCCAAGTCCACTCTGACGGCTCTGGATAAAACTGGTGCCAGGATTACAGGAGGTGAGTCCGCACCTGCACGGAGGGATGTTGAAGAAGAAGCGGCTTCGGCGAGAAGAAGGTTGCGTAGAGGCTCGCGGTCCGGCGAAACCGGTTCCAAAGCCAAATCCACTCCAATGAGTTTAGTTAAACCTGGTGCCAAGATTGCAAGAAGTAAAGCTCCGCAAGTGAGCGCTGAAAAAGAGAAAGAGGTAGCGAGGGCGAAAAAAATCTCCGCTGAGCCGGAAGCTGTGCAGCCTGGCTTTGACAAGACCGATGTGGAATACAGCGAGGAAGAAAAGGCGGTGTTGGCGGAGGAGATGGCGCGTGCGGAAAAAATCTTTGCTGAGTTGGAAGCTATGCAGTCGGGCTCCGACAAAGCCGGTTCGGAGTACAGCGCTGAAGAAGATGCAGCGTTTGAAGGACTCATCAAGCGGCTGGAAGCTATGCATTCGGGTTCTGACAAAACCGATTCGGAACGCAGCTTTGAAGAAAGCGCAGTGTTTGACGAGCTTATCAGCAAGTTGAAAGCTGTGCAGTCGGGTTCTGACAAAACCGATTCGGAACGCAGCTCTGAAGAAAGCGAGGCGTTGATTGAAAAGATTATTTCCGACTTTGCAGCTACGCGTATAGGTGCTGAGGAGGCAAAGAGGCTGGACCGTTTAGGCAAGGAGTTGAAGGACATTCTGCGGGATTTGAATCAGGCTAAGGACAGTGGGGATGAGGCGGAAGCAAGCTCGCGTGAGCCGAATAGCTCCGCTAAGAAATAGTCCCGGTGCGCCGGCGTCCCTGGGAGCGCAGCGAAGCAACAGCGTCGTTCTTTTCCAGATGTCGTTTTGGAATCCCATTTTGAATTTTACCCCATTAGGAATTTGGCTTTTTTGCCCTGTTGGAAGCGGCGCTTCTAACGAGGTTTTCATTTTTCGCTTTCTCCTATCCACTATGCGCCATACGTTACACGCTAAGCGCTAAACGTATTACCCAAAACCGTGGTTTTCGTCAAACCAGATTAGTCGTTGGTGTTTCGTGTTTCGCGTTTCGATTCATGAACTGCGCTATCCGCTACGCCATTTGTTTCACCATACAGCCATCCAAATTATCCCTGCTTACTCCTGACACCTGTCTTCTGACCCCCTGTCTTTCTAAAATCAATCATTTGCGCAATGGGATATAGGAAAGTGCTCAAAAAGCACATTTTTGTGCATTTTTTTCGAATTTTTGCCAATTTTTGAGAGGGCTGCTAAAAACAGCTAATGTCTTTTACATAAAGGGGTTATAAAAATTTTACCTAAAAGCCCGAAAAAGTAACTGTTCTTTTTCTCCCTGTTGTTTTTCACAAGGTTTGAGGAACCACAAATCAGCTGATTCGCGTCATTTTTTTCTTGACCGGCTATCAAAGATACTTTAACATAAAGTATTAGCTTCCTGATGACGAACAGGATTGTGGATTGTCCCGTATCTTCTTTGGTGGTTTATTATTGCTTTGTAGAGGGACGGATTGGATAGGAAAGGCTTGCAAGGCCTTTTCCTAATGGTAGTTAAGTTGCAAAGCCACTTTTAGTGTCCGTTGTAGGCAGCGTGGCTGAGCTGGAATGCGGCATCTTGAAGCAACGGAATGAAAGTGAATTTAGAGTGAAAACGAAATCTGTGTGAAAAGAGCGCTTGTTTACCAGCGAGGCGGTGCTACTATTGAGCATAAAATCAGCCAATTTCGTGATAAAAATGGACCTGTCGATGCTGAAAATACCGTAATTAAAGGCGGTTTTGGCACGGGGTAGTTGACTCTGCGCTTTTGGCGAAAGGGATTTCGTAATTCACAGCCATTTCTTTGTAGCTTTTCTGCCGCCAAATCCCCCAATCCATCCGGGTTCCCATTTTGCGACTTGTCGCAGGGACCCTAAACGCACTTTTTGCGTTTTGGAACCCTTGCAAAATGGGGTCGGTCTTCATTGAGTGATGTTTTTTAACTTTATTGTGACTGTAAGGGAAAGGTAGAAATTATGGATGCCATAATGATTCAAATAGGGCAACCGGTTTGGGCGATTACAGTTATTGGCTTTATTTTGGGGATTTGCCTGGCTGCGATGGTCTACCAGATTGTTGCCAGAGCAAAGGCCAAGACCTTCGAGCAGAATCTGCAGCGACAGATTGAAGGTGCCAAGAGGGAAGCTGAGAACATAATTAAGTCCGCTCAGATTGATGCTGCTGCAGAGACCATCAAGAAAAAAGAGCAATTCACAAACGAGGCCAATCAGATTCGTGTTGAGCTGCGCGAAACCGAGATGAGATTGAGCAAACGCGATGATATTCTTAATCGGCAGGCTGAGATGCTTCAGCAGCGGGAAAAGGCATTAAAACAGCAGGAAAAAGAAGCTGAGAGGAGATTGGGCAATATCGCCAACAAGGAGAAACAGCTTTCTGTTCTAATGGCACAGCAGAAGAATCAACTGCTTAAAATCACCGCAATGGGTGTCGAGGAAGCAAAGGAGTTGCTTTTAAAACGCCTTGAGGATGAGTGTGAGCATGAGATGTCAGCTTTGATTCAGCGTAAGCTCGAAGAAAGCGTCGAAACTGCCAACGAAAAAAGCCGCGAGGTAATCAGCACCGCTGTTCAGCGTTACGCCGCTGAACAGACCTGCGAGGTGTCTGTCTCAACCGTTGACATCCCAAATGACGATATGAAAGGGCGAATTATCGGTAGAGAAGGGCGCAATATTCGAGCCTTTGAAAAAGCCAGCGGCGTAGATGTCATTGTCGATGACACTCCAGGGATGATTATTGTGAGCGGCTTCAATCCCGTCAGGCGTGAAGTTGCCCGTCTGTCGATGGAACGGCTCATACAGGATGGACGAATACATCCGTCTCGAATCGAGGAGATTGTCACGCAAACCAAAAAGGATGTCAACCATAAGATTCTGCAACTCGGCAAAGACACTGCCGTCGAGACCAACATCAGAGGTTTGAGCAATAGGGTACT
The DNA here is from genome assembly GCA_030605475.1 of Planctomycetota bacterium. GTDB lineage: Bacteria > Planctomycetota > Phycisphaerae > Sedimentisphaerales > Anaerobacaceae > JAUWIG01. Next base: position 67,832 of record JAUWIG010000010.1, read on the forward strand.
GAGTTTGATTGGTGCTTTGAACTTTAGAACAAGTTATGGTCAAAATGTGCTTCGCCACAGCGTTGAAGTTGCCTTTTTGACGCAGGTTATGGCTGATGAGCTTGGGCTGGACGGCTCAGTAGCAAGACGTGCGGGGCTGTTGCACGACATCGGCAAGGCCATTGACCATGAGGTTGAAGGAAGCCACCCTGAGATAGGAGCGAATTTCCTCAAGCGCTTCAATGAATCACCCATTGTGCTGAATGCCGTTGCCGGACATCACGGCGACGTCCCGGCGGATAACCCTTATACCCCGCTGGTTGCTGCTGCCGATGCGATTAGCGCTTCCCGCCCCGGTGCCAGAAGAGAGACGCTCGAAAGATATATCAAGCGATTGGAAAAACTCGAAGAAATCGCCAGCGATTTTAAGGGTGTCGAAAATGCTTATGCAATCCAGGCTGGACGAGAAATCCGTGTTATTGTAGATGCGGAAAGAGTTGACGATAATTCGGCAATGAAAATCGCACGTGATATCGCCAACAAAATCGAAAGTGAAATGGCCTATCCCGGTGAAATTCAGGTAACGCTGCTGCGTGAGGTCCGCTGCATCGAGTACGCCAAATAATATCGTATATCGCATGTCGTATATCGTATGTAGTATGTCGTATATCGTATTGCGTAAAGAAATACACACGCAAAATTCAGGGCGGACCATAAAAAGATTTGGGAGGTGATAGGGGATGGCGAATAGAGACAAATCTCTCTTAAGCCTAAATAAATCAGAGTACCTAAAAGCAATTGCAAGAGAAACTGCCCGCATGTCATACCCTGGGCGAACAAGTGGTAGCATCTTGAGAAACAAAAAGAGAAATAAAGTCAAAGATGCAATCGAGGATTTTTTCGTATCCAAATTTCCAATCGAAATCTTGTGGGGTGGAGATGAAAAAGCAAAAGGCGATGGATATGAAAGGTGGCACAAACAACAGGTTGAATCTCTTTCTAAGGTAATCAAAGAATTCGAAAAAAGTAATAGCAATAACACATACTTTGCAATTAGTGCCAAATTGTTAGATACCTTTATGCATCAGCTAATGAAATATGAAAAGTTTCGCTATCTTTATAAAGAGCTACATCTTCCCCTCGATAATCAAGCTTTTTTTAACTTAGCGGTAAAACTTAATGAAATCGAAGAAAAACCTCAAATGTGTGGACTAAGAGGTCTGGTAAATAAGTACAAGAACAAGGCTTTTACAATCAATAGTGATGATTATTATGAAATCCAGAAAAAGTTGGACGGTCTGGAAAGTTGTTTTAAAGAGACGTTAAAAGAGGAAGGCGTAATGTTAAAATCTAGGGTTGATCTTAATTGCATCCTGTGGCCGATAGAATCAAAGTCAAATAAGAATCATAAGAAGAGAAAATAACCTTTAAAGCGGCTTAGTGTGTTAAATATCGTGTGTTGTATATAAGGAGAGCAAAGTATGGACAAGAAGATAAAAACATACAGAGACCTGGATATCTGGAAAGCCGGAATTGAATTGGTTAAAGATATATACAGACTGACAGATAAGTTTCCAAGACAAGAAATGTATGGTATAGTAAGTCAAATGAGACGGTCAGCAATTTCTATACCTTCAAATGTTGCAGAAGGCTTTAAAAGATATCATAATAAAGAGCACGGACGATTTTTATATGTGACATTAGGCAGTTGTGCAGAACTGGAAACGCAGATAACAATAGCAAAGGAGCTGAAATATATACAAGAAGACAAAGAAATAACATTACTTGAAAAGCTTGACCGTATTGGCCGAATGATTACAAATTTGCTAAAAAAACTTTAACAATATACGATATACCACATACGAAATACGAATTATGAAGCTGAATATTCTTTGTATTGGTGACATAGTGGGTCGGCCCGGCAGGCGGATTCTGGCCGATAGACTAAAGCCGTTAGTCAAAGAACTGAGTATCGATTGCGTAATAGCCAATGCTGAGAACGCTGCCGGCGGCTCCGGGCTGACAGGCCAAATCTACACCAAGTTATTGCGATACGGCGTAAACCTGATTACATTAGGTGACCATACTTACCGCAAAAGAGATATAATCCAAACCCTGGAGACAGAAGAAAATATCGTCCGACCTGCGAATTTCTCCGAACACGCCGCCGGCAAAGGTTTTGCAGTTTATAAGACCAATAAAGGACCAGTCGTAGCGGTGGTTTCTTTGATAGGTCGCCTTTTTATGAGGCCGGCCGACTGCCCATATAATGCTATTGACAGAATCCTGCCTCAACTCAAGCAAAAGTGCGATTTAGTAATCGTTGACTTCCACGCTGAAGCCACCAGTGAGAAGGTCGCAATGGGTTACCATCTCGACGGCAAGGTTAGCTGCTGTTTCGGCACTCATACGCATATTCCGACCGCTGATGAAAAAATTCTGCCTAAAGGCACCGCATATATCACTGATATCGGCATGACCGGCTCTCACGATTCGGTGCTCGGCCGAGGGACTGAGAGCGTCTTAAAGTCGTTTAGAACCCGGATGCCGGTCCCGTTTGAAATAGCAACCGGCGATGTGAAAATGGATGCGATTCTGGTTACTGTCGACAGCAACAACAAACAGGCTGAGCGTATCGAACGCATCAGTATGGACGCGGAGTCGCAAGATTCGGTAAATTACGATAGTGACGACGGCAAGCCCGAGTACTTCAATAATAGCTTTTGATAGTTGGGGATTATTGTCCCACCCCTCGGAGCCAGTTTTCGACGAAAACAGCGAGATCCAGTTGGTCGATAACACTATTGTTCGGGTCTGAGATGTCACAAACTGGATTCCAGTTGTCACCACCCGGCCTGCTTTGCCAGGCCGAGGCCAAGACGGCAAAATCGTACAGGTCGACACGGCCATTCGGCTGAAAGTCGCCCGGGTAAGTAATGCTTGCAGCAAGAGAAGCGTCACCAATGAGTACCATGCCATACCACCATCTGGGAGCATACTCGATATGCTTGACCTGGTTGAACCAATATTTAAATGCTTCGCCAACGCATTCACCTCCCGCAATGCGCTCATAGAGATATTCGTCGAGGAACATACCTCCAGTCTTTGTACTGCCCCAGGCTAACAGCCCATTAGCATCCGAATTGAAAGCAGCGATACCACCAAGGTAATCTGACGTTGTGTAGTCGCACCCAGAACATACATAGAGGGAGAAAAACACCGCTACGGGGTCGGCCGATACATAGTCGTTTGTAAGGACCCAATCAAAATCAACGCCGCCGTTTTTGTAAAAGCCGTGTCCACCAGGTGAGCCATGTGAGCGAATCAGATTGAGGTGGTAGTCAGCCGTAAGTCTCTGATTGATGTAGTCCTCAGCTGTAGTAGCCTCTGGAGCGCTTACTTCCGCAACGTTGCCGGACCCAAACAGCAATTTTAAGTTGCTCGTATCCGTAGCAGCAAGGTATTCCCAATCATCGTCGTTATACACTAAGCCCACGAGAGAGCTGTTGAGCAAGTTCCAACGTAATGTATGGTTGCGAGTGAAGTAGCTGTTAAGCAGGTCCGTTTCAGAACCTAAAGATGTAAGATTGTCAGTCCTCATTCTCGAAGCCCAGATTTCCAGACCATTGTCGTCCAACCATGTGTCCAACTTACCGTTGTCTGGCTGGACCTGGCCGTCGTTTAATTGGTCCAGCCATTCACCATCCAAGTCCATGAAATAAAGGTCGCAGGCGAAATCTTCGTATTCCCAGCCCCAGCCCCAATTTTGGTTCATCTCGTATATGACATACGGAAGTTCCCCTATCAGGACTGCTCCAACGAGCGACTCAGGCTCGTTGTAGAGTGTTGCGAGTGCGTTGCGAAGGTACTCCGCGTCACCAGAAATCGCAATAACCGTGTTTGAGAATCCCATTTCAGATAGGTCGTCCGTATATGTAGACAGGGAAACTGAGATGGCATCGTATATCCCGCTCTCGACCATAATGGCGATGCGTCCTTGCTGCTGGGTGAGAGGAGTCCACTCGGCCCCTATGATTCCTTTCTGCTTGACTTCAACACTGCTTATTAATGGTTCTGGAAACGGTGCCGTTTGAGGGCGCCGAGCATTCACCGGGTCCATCCACAGCGAAGGCATAGGTACTGATGCTTGTGCATCACCAGCTCCGGGAGTCAAAATCCACAGAAAAACAAGAGCCCACATCACCACATTGTGGTCGGTGGTTATCCGAAGCCTATCGCTGTCGTCACACATCTTTTTCATGTTCTTGTGCCTGTCCCAAGACAAGTGTATGTTTTCGCACCCGATTGTAGAAATTCATGTAGTAACTGTAACTTTCCAAGCGTACCACGGGGATTTCGGACTTAGTGGCTGCCTCCTCCTTTTTTCTCTTTTTTCTTAGTTTTTTCCACAATTTCGCATTATGAGCTGTAAACCGCGCGCCGAATTATCTAAACGCAAATTTTATCTATCTCGTTAGATTTTGTCAACAAGTTTCTTCCAGGGGTCAACTAAGTAAGGATGATATTTGCTTTTCTTTGTAACTTTGGAGGCCTTCGGCTGAGAAACTCCTCTGTGACTTCAAACTCTTCATCGGCAGCTAAGAACAACGAACTACAAACTCAAAACTAAAAGACTCTAAAATACTTGGATTTAAGGTTTCCGATTGTGGCCTATGCTTTAACTATTTAACTTCTTTGTTCTAAGTGGGGAGTTTTGTTTGGTCCGACACCGATGGCGGCGTGGCGGGAGGCTGGGGAAAGCTGTAAGCTCTATTTTCGCCACGTTTCTCCGGCAGGGGGCCATTCTCTTGTATCGAAACACCTTTGATGATAAGATACTTACATGAGCGAAACGTGCCGAAAGCCCGGAGACATTGTGCAACAGAAAATTAGCCGGCCATCTTCGAAAATTGGATTGTCGGCGTGTCTTGTTCTTATTGCTGCGGCGGGGGTAGTGGCGTATGCCAACAGTCTCAGCGGTCCATTCATTTACGACGACACATCGAACATTGTGGAGAACCCCCACATCCGGTCTCTGTGGCCTCTGAGTAAGGCGATGTCTGCGCCGGCGCAATCGCCGGTTGCCGGCCGGCCTGTGGTCAGTCTTTCACTGGCTGTTAACTATGCCTTTGGTGAGCTGGATGTCCGTGGCTACCATGTGTTGAATATCGGTGTGCATATTCTCTGCGGCCTTGTTCTGTTCGGCATCATTCGACGGACACTGCTTTGCGAAGCGCTTCGGCGGCGATTCGGTCGGGTTTCCGGCGGCGCTGCGCTGGCCTGCGCGCTGATATGGATGGTACACCCGGTGCAGAGCGAGTGCGTTAACTACATCACGCAGCGCACCGAATCGATAATGGGGCTGTTTTATCTGCTCACGCTGTACTGCGCAATCCGCGCCATCAATTCTGAGCGTCGTTATTGGTGGTATGGTGTATCGGTGCTTTCGTGTGCGCTGGGTATGGCC
>JAUWIG010000036.1 GCA_030605475.1 Planctomycetota bacterium
TCGGCACGGATTCCTCGCCGGATGAAACCGAGTCCCAGGGTAACCAGACCGGTACTACTTTTGACCCCGGCACTATGAATTTCAGCACCATCTACTACTGGCGTATCGATGAGAAGAATGACTATGGCACAACAACCGGTAATGTCTGGAGCTTCACGACAGAAGCGATACCACCGCCGCCGGCCCAGGCCACCAGCCCCAATCCGGTTGATTTGGTGACCGATGTTAGTATTTTCGCGGATTTGAGCTGGACTGCCGGTTCCGGTGCCACTTCGCATGATGTCTACTTCGGCACAGATTCCTCGCCTGATGGAACCGAGTTCCAGGGCAACCAGACCGGTACCACTTTTGACCCCGGAGTTATGGATGTCAATACCATCTACTACTGGCGTATCGATGAGGTCAACGCCGGCGGTACGACAACCGGTTTTGTCTGGAGTTTTACTACTGTGCAGGAGGCTGAGGGACCCGGCCCGGCCGATATGCCATATCCCTCGGATGGGGCAACAGATATAAGAACCACAACCGCTTATTTTAGCTGGAGGGCAGGTTCTGGTGCGACTTCACACGATGTGTACTTCGGCACGGATTCATCGCCGGATGCAGGTGAGCTCCAGGGCAACCAGACGAGTATCACTTTTGAGCCCGGCACTATGGCCGAGGGGGTCACCTATTACTGGCGCATCGATGAGAAAAATGCCGGCGGCACAACAGCCGGTGAGGTGTGGAGCTTTACCACGTCGGTTTTCCCGGATGTAGATGATTTGAAATGGGATGTTGTAAAAGATTTGCCTTGGGACAGTCCTGACAGATTGAATCATTTTGATAACTTTATTGCCACTAACGGCGCGCACCCCAGGCTTTTACTTACACAGGCAAAGGTGGATGACTTAAAGACCAAAATCACCAGTGGAATATATCAGGATATCTGGAATGTCATCGAAAACAAGGCGGATGGTTATCTAAGTTCTAATCCCAGAAACAATCCAGGCAGTGAAAGTGATACTCGCTGGGATGGTGACGTCCCTCCATGGCTGGCTATGGCTTATTTAATGACGGACGATACAGCATATTTGAGCAAAGCGATAAGCTGGATGACGACAGTGTGTAACTATGCGGAGTGGGATGGTAACGGCAGCCTGGGGGCCGGTCACTGTCTTATGGGAGTTTCACTCGCCTATGATTGGCTGTACAACGATATGACTTCCGGCCAGCGAGATACGATACTAAATGGAACATCAGGCACCAGGGGGTTGACTTATTTTGCCGGTCAGATGGCAAACGGAAGTCCGACACATAAAGAACGCTACCTTACAAATCACTGCCAGGTGGAGTATGGCGGTTTGGCTGCTGTTGGATTTGCCCTCTATAATGAAGTGGGGTCTGCTGAGGGTTGGTTAAGAAAGGCTTATAGTATTTTCGACGCCGCTTTTAGAATCTCCGACAATGATGGCGGCTGTACCGAGGGACATCAATATTATGGCTTAAAGACGGAATTCCAGATGCACTTTGATAAAATGGCAAAAGAGCTTCTGGGCAGAGATTTTTATGATGAAAGTGAATGGCTGAAAAATATTGGGAATTTTATTCTTTATTCTAATCTGCCTGATTTTACATCCAGTACCAATGTTATGCGGTATGGGGATACATCGTACAACAACTATGGCAGCCATGGCCCGGTTTATCAGATGTTTAATGTCGCCAGTGAGTATCACAACCCCTATTTCCAGTGGTTGGCCCTCGAAATGTTTGATAGGGGCGTTGGGACAACTCATAGGATGGGTTGGTCAAATCTGCTATGGTATGACGAGACAATAGCTTCAACACCACTTGATACTTTACCGACATTTCGACATTTTGAGAGTACCGGCTGGATTACTTCACGCAGCGATTGGGGAAGCGATGCGGTTATGGTTGGCTATAAGTGCGGGCCGTTTCATGGTCACGCCGTTCAAGCACTATATGATGAGATGACAGAATTTCAACAACTTAACGGAGGCCACGGCCATCCTGATGTGAGCCATTTTAACGTTTATGCTTATGGCCAGTGGCTGGCTAAAGATGATGCTTACTCGAGACCAAAATGGACATATTATCATAGTACTATGCTTATAGGCCTTGGCAGTAATAGTGCATCCGGCCAGCTTGGCGATGCTTACACCAGCGGCTCAAGCTGGTTTGACAGAAACGAGGTTTTTGATGCAAAGGCAACCAGTACCATAACCAAAGCAGATAGCACGACAGATTATGATTATATCATCGGAGACGCTGAAAATATCTATCGTGACCCGGATGTAACCAAATTCCTGCGGCACTTTGTTTATATCAAGCCGGACATCATTGTGATTGCCGACGAGCTTGAAGCTTCCGTTACCACTTCAAGTTATTACCAATGGAGAATGCGAACTGCTGGTTCCATCGGAGGCAGCAATGACTATTACCTGGTAAGCAATGGGGATGTGCGTATGGATGTTCATTTTATTCATCCGCAGCTTGAGGGTTTTACAACCAGTACTGTGACCGAGGATGGAGATGAATTTTTGAAAGCTGATTTTGATAGCACCGGTTCAGACCTGCTCGCAGCCGTTTTGCATCCGAGAATGTTTTCTGACCCAGCCAGTTCGATTGTATCTTCATCGTTTGTAGATTTCGTACTTTATTTGACCATTGACGATGGTGCTCAAGTAATAAACGTGGAATTGGATTTGATAACGCAAGAAGTATATATTTATTGAGATATAAAAATTAGGAAGGTCATTTAGGATTTTTAAGCGTGGCGGTCTTAAAAGCCGTTACGCTTATTTTTATTGTGCTGTAATGGTTTTTGCTTCTCAGTCCCAGAGTACTGCAGCTTACCTTAAATATTCTTGCAATATTGACCAATCGCGTGTAAAGTAAGTTCCGAATTTGTCAAAATATGTTTTTCTTCTCGCTGTATTATAACGCCTTGCGCCCGTAGCTCAGCTGGACAGAGCAACGGATTTCTAATCCGTAGGTCGCAGGTTCGAGTCCTGCCGGGCGTGTTTCGGCAGGACTCGAACCTCAAAGGGTGCGGGAAAAGAATTTACCCGCGTCGTTTCTTTTGTCACCAGCGACAGCTGGCGCGTCTCTGCTCTGAAGTGATTAGTTTGGCTGCAAGCGCGTTTTGGCTTGACCTATGAGATAAAAACTGCCGGTAATACAAATCAAATCTTCTTTGTCGACGGCGCTTTTCGCGAGTTGCAACGCTTCGCCCAAACTTATAGCTGTCTGGCACATCTTGCCGCATATTTCGGTGTATACATCAGCCAAATCTTGTGGGGACATCGCTTTCGCAGAGTTGCTGCGTGTAAATATCACCTTATCAGCCCCGTATTGTAACTGATGCAGCATCCCTTTAATATCCTTGTCGTTGTTGCAGCCGAAGATTATCACCATAGAATCATAAGGAATATTTTGACCTATGGCATGTATCAAAGCTCGGATGCTTGCGGCGTTGTGGGCAGCGTCTATCATAATTCTCGGGTCGTCGCAAATCATTTCCATTCGGCCGGCTAACGAGACACTGTTCAGTCCCTCAGCCGCCTTTCCATTATCTATTTTGTAGCCGCTTGATTTGAGTTTATCCAGCATAGCAATGGCCAGGCCGCAGTTAATGGCTTGATGTTCACCGTGCAGCGGCACACGCAGATGTTCGAATTTACTCGTTGGTGTTGTAAGGCAGATTCTATTATGCGGCCCGTCCTCTCGTGACGTTTCAAATCGATATGAGAAGTCAATATCGTGGCCGGTAACGCTAAACGGTGCTTTGACAGCCGTAGCGTGCGACCTTAGAACATGCATTGCCGCCGCTTCCTGCTGGACGGTAACAACCGGAACACCGCTCTTGAAAATGCCTGCTTTCTCCCTGGCAATCTTGTCGATTGTCTCCCCGAGCTGATGCTGATGGTCAATACTCAAACTGGTTATCCCAATGACTTCGGGGCGAATAACGTTGGTGCTGTCTAACCTGCCGCCCAGACCTGTTTCGATTACAGAAATGTCAGTTTTGGCATCCGCAAAATGCATAAATGCTAAGGCCGTCATAATCTCGAAGAAGGTAGGGGAGTCGACCTTGGCCATTTTCTCGACCGGAGCGTAAATACGGTTCAGCAGGCCGAGCATTTCCGACTCACTAATCATTTTTGAGTTGACTGTAATCCGCTCGTGCAGGTGTGCCACGTGTGGTGAGGTATATAACCCAACGTTATAATCGTTCGATTCAAGCATCTTGGCCAGCATCGCGGCAGTGGAGCCTTTCCCTTTCGTGCCGGCTATATGAGCTGTAGGGGTTTTTTTGTGGGGGTTGCCCAGCAAAGACAGCAGATTTTCCATCCTCTTGAGGTTGAACGTCGTAACATTATACCGCAGGCGTGTTTCATTCTCGTAGTTAGTCTTCTCAAAAAGGTACTTAATAGCCTCTTTATAGCTCCTAAAGGCCTTTTTGCTCTTGACCTTAGCGACTTTGGAAGTGCTTTTTTTTGTCCGTTTCTTTTTAGTTGTTTTTGCTGATTTTGCCATAAACAATTAATTATAACGGCTAAAAGCTCTCAGGTCAACGCTAAGGCGCTAAAAGCGGCATAAGACGCACAGGACTACCCCCAATTATAGGACATAACAGCTTGTTAATGAAGAGGTTACAAAAAAACCAACCTTACAGCCTTATCTCTGTAAAATTCCTCCGTACATCATAACAATTGAATATGTAATTACTTTTTCTTATAACAAGGCGTTTTTTGAGGCCGATTTGCACTTCGATTCGGCTAATTCTTTATATCATTCCCGCCTTTTTCACGATTGCGAGCGAAACTTGTCCTCCGTAATCCCGTAAGGGATGCTGCGCAGGGGTCCACAGGACTGAGCTTGTCGAGGGAGCGAAGCAATCTCAAAAATCGTTTAGCCCCCAAATTTATTTGTGGGTCACGCCCGTTTAGCCCTGCCGAAGACCGCAAGGCCCAGTACTGCCAGCAAAGCCACAGCCGATAAATATTTAACGGTCGCCGGCAGCATCCAGCCGGGCCGAGCAGCTATTTCAAAATCAACGCCGACAGCGATGTAATCGAGCAGAACACCACTTGAGATAGCACATCCTGCCACGGTGGCCAAATAGGTAATCGCCGTTGACTTGCCTAAAACTTTCCAGATAGTTACAAATGATGCTGCGTTGGTGGCCGGGCCGGTCATAAGAAAAACCAGTGCTGCGCCAGGCGTTAACCCTTTCAATATGAGCGCTGCTGCCACCGGTACAGACGCTGTTGCGCACACATAGACAGGTATACCCAAAAACATCATCACCACCATTGCGAAAATCCCGGTCCCTAATTTTTCCGCGAAGTAACCATCAGGCACCAGTGCGGAGATAACCGCCGCAATAATCAGCCCTATTAGCATTGCCCTGCCAATGTCTCGTGGCAGTGTAACAAAGCCGTATTTTAATCCTCTGGCAAGTTTATGATTGTTTTTCGCATCTCCGCAGCACTCATCCGAACATTTTGGAGGCACCCGGCCTTTATCTTCTGCGCTTTGGCCAAACACATTAACCAGGATACCACCGATGATGCCGGTTACGAGCGCCGCCAGCGGCCTAAAAATGGCAAAAATTGGGCCGAGAAGGCTTAAGGTTACAAGGATACTGTCCACGCCGGTCTGAGGTGTAGATAACAAAAACGATATGACCGAACCTTTGCTCGCGCCGTGCTTGTGCAGCGACATTGAGACCGGAATAACACCGCAAGAGCACAAAGGCAGTGGAACACCAAAAAGTGACGCCTTTAACAATGGCCATATTCCTCTGCCGCCCAGATGCCTTTCTACAGAACGTTGTGATATAACCACCGAAAGAATCCCTGCCACGAAGAAGCCAAACAGCAGATAGGGGGACATCTCAGCTACGGTACCCCAGAAATCAATGATTATCGATTTGGCAAAATCAACCATTATGCATCGCTGATTTGAACTCGTCAAAGCCCATCTTCTCTATCATCGCCCCGAGCCTTTGATGAGGCTTGCCGTTTGACTTGTAAAACTCAATAATCTTATCGATTAGCTCAAGTGCCTGTTCGGTTGAAAGGTCTCTTGCCATCTCCTGTGAAAGTCTCGGCCTGCCACCTCCATTGCCGCCTACAAGCAACCTCCAGCCATTTTTCATTCCGACAAGCCCAATATCCTTTATGCACGTCTCTGCACACTGGTTCGGACAGCCGCTAACGCCCATTTTTAACTTGCTCGGCAATTCCAATCCGCTGTATTTCTCATCCAGCTTTAACCCTGCAGAGAGGCTGTCCTGCATGCCGCGTTTGCAAAAGGTCGTTCCAGGACAGGCCTTGACACTGCGGACGCAAAGTCCGACTGCAAACCCCGGCGACATCCCAAGCTCTGACCAAACGTCATCAACATCTTCTTCTTTCAGGCCTACTATCGCAATTCTTGCCGCACTGGTTATTTTAAGCGCCGCCGCATTGTATTTTTCAGCCACATCGGATATTTTGCGCAAAGTTTCCGGCTGCACAACTCCACACGGAATATGCGGTGCAACCGCATATGTCTGTTTGTCCCGTTGGATAATTACCCCTTTTTCACCGTCCTGTAACATTGCCTATCTCCTTCTTGATGGTACGTTTAATCTTTAACCGGTTCAAATTCTTCTTTGCCAACTCCACATTCTGGGCATGTCCAGTCATCAGGTAAATCTTCAAAAGCAGTGCCCGCTGTAATGCCGTTGTCAGTATCACCTGCAGCAGGGTCGTAAATATAGCCGCACATAAGACATTTGTACTTTTTCATCCCTTTAACTCCTTGCTTCGATTTCGTTCCTGATTTCTGTTTTATATAAGTTGCTGCTGTTCGCGGCGTTCTACCGCCTTTAACATCTCGGTAATAATTGTATGTCATTGGCACTTTACTCTCATCGATTGTCTCACAGGCTGTAATTCTACCAATAAAAAGCGTATGTGTTTCGACATCAATCGCGTTGGTAACTTCGGCCTCGATAAATCCCACCGTATTATCCAACACGATCGGGGCCCCGACTATACCGAGCTTGTAGTTAACACCCTGGAATTTATCTACATCTCTGCCGCCTCTAAAACCGAATCTTCCTATAAATTCAAGCGGCGTTTCCTCAGCGAGAATCGATACAACAAATATTTTACTCTCAACAATATATTCATGAGTTAAATTCTGCCTATTAACACTAACTGCTATCATAGGCGGTTCTGGCGTAATCTGGAACGCAGTATTAGCAGTACAACCGTTGAAATCATTGCCCTTTTTTGAACTGATGATACACATCCCGTAACTTAGATTAAACAATGACTCCAAATCCAACATCTGCTTCCCCGAATAAACCGTTGTTGCCGATAATTGACTTTAATCAAAGATCATAAAGACTTCAACTTGTTCAATAGAGTGGTAATGTGACTCAGTTCTTCGATGATAATCGCTTCGACTTTGTCTCTGCCAGCCCTGATGGGCACTAAGCCCTTCAAGCCAAAGTAGAAAACAACCGACTCCTTCTCAGAGTTCAAGGCTATTTCAAGAATTTCCTTTGTTGCTTCGTTGCCGGTCAGCTCTTTTGTCGGAGTTATTTTGCCCTCATAGCCTCGAGCATCTGCCATTGCCTGCAAATACAAAGCCGATTGATTATCAGGGTCGAAAATTGTCCATCCCTTTTCCTGGCCACTAAGTTGTCCTCTCATTTCCTCGAAAGTTTTGAGGTGCCCATCCTCCATATCAGCCATATCGAGCAGCATTTGCTTTGTTTGGTCATCTGAAGCATTTTCAGCTGCTTTGCGATAGAACTTAGCACCATTTCTTTCCATCTCCTCGGCCATTTCGAAAATTTCATTTGCATTAAATGTAGTTGGCATTGTCAGTCTCCTTTCCACAGTCCGTGAACATTGCAATGTTCTCTTGCGGTTACCGAATCAGCTTCTACGCCGAATTCCGCCTCTGGTGCATCGCCGGCGTTGAGGAACTGACGATATGCCTTGCCATCAGCAAGCAGTTCAATCCACTCGATATAGTGTTTTTCTTCCATCGGGTGCAAAGTACTGCCGACTGTAACCTTGTAACCGCCATTGATTTTTTCTATCACCGGCACGTGTTTTTCCTTCCCTTCGTCAGCCGTTTTTGCAACAAGCTCTTTCATCGGCTCACCACAGCAAACCAGCTCGCCGACACCGCCGTGAAGTACTTCCACGATATTGCCGCAAACCATACATTTGTAAATTTCCAGCTTCTCAGCCATAGTTATCCCCTTCCATAATTTAAGGTTGTCAGTTTGTAATTCCAAGGCCTTTATGTTTGGCTAAAATTTCGTCAGCCAGTTTGTCCAGAGCTATAAAGTCATTATCTTTTGGATAACCTTTCGTTATTACGGGCTCTAAAATTTCAGCTTTGAGATTTGGCAACATTGAAGTCAACTGCTCTACCATTTTGCTGCCCCAGCCAAAGGAACCTATGATAGAAACGAATTTCGTTTTAGGTCGAAGTGCATTAGCTAAAAATGCCGCATAGCCCGCACATGGATGTGGGCCCACCAGCACTGTAGGCGAACCGATTACTATCGTTGCAGCATCTACCAGCGACATAGCAAGTTTGCCAATATCAACTGTCGAAAGCTCGAACTGCTTTACCGTAATACCTCTTTTAATCAGAGCATCGACAAAATACGAGGCCATCTTAGCAGTGCTGCCATGCATCGAAACATAAGGTACCACAACTTCATTCTTAACAACGTCAGACGCCCAATCCTTATAAGCATTAACAATAAACGCTGGCCGGTTATGTACCGGGCCATGACTAGGGGCTATTATCTCAATCTCCAGGGGCTCAAGCTTTGCCAGATTATTGTTTATCTGCCGCCGAAACGGCATCATAATCTCGGCATAATAGCGTTTGGCTGACTCATAAACTCCTGACTGGTCATCGACAAACAGACTGCTCGTTGCAAGATGAGCACCAAAAAAATCACACGGAAACAATATCTTGTCTTCCTGCAGATATGTCCCCATAGTCTCCGGCCAATGCACCCATGGCAGATAAATAAACTGTAAGGTTTTATCACCTAATGAAAGCGTCTGGCCATCCTTTACAGTGATAAATCTGTCCTCTTCTATGCCGAGCAAATCCATCAACATACCTTTGCACTTTGGATTCGCTACCACTTTTGCATCGGCAAACTGCAGAAGAACATCGGGTAGAGACCCGGAATGGTCCTGCTCTGCATGATGCGCAATAACATAGTCAATCCTCTCAACCCCAAATTCGGCAAGATTACTTAACAGAACCTCTACCTTGGTTGGATCGACCGTGTCGAGCAAAGCCGTCTTCTCGCTCCCCCTTATCAGGTAAGAATTGTAACTTGTACCATCTGGCAGAGGGATAAGCCTGTCAAACAGCCTGGTATCGAAATCGATTGCTCCAACAGCATACACGTTAGGTTTTAATTGTCTCATGTTTCTTTCCTTCTTGAATCGGAATTCCTTTACAGTACCACGCAAATCCTACTCATAAAATCAGAAAAGAACCTATTTTGTTTATAGTAAAAACCACTAAGCTGCGCCTGTCGCAGCACACTTGGTCCTGATTATTATTAACACATAATCAGTAATTGGTCGCTTCCAACTCGTAATAACTTTGTGGATGTGCGCAAGCAGGACATTGCTCAGGAGCCTCCGGACCTTCGTGCACGTAACCGCAGTTCCTGCATACCCATCTGACTGACTCGGTACGCTTGAAGACAGCACCATTGGTTATATTCTTGGCTAAAGCGACATATCTATCCTCGTGACGCTTTTCAGCAACTGCTATATTTCTAAATACCTCGGCGATTTCGGTAAACCCTTCCTTTTCTGCTACATCCGCGAACGCCGGATACATCTCAGTAGTCTCATAATGTTCACCAGCGGCTGCAGCTTTCAAATTCTCGAGCGTATTACCGATAACACCTGCGGGAAAAGTACCGGTGACTTCAACTTCACTGCCCTGAAGAAACTTGAACTCTCGCTTGGCGTGCTCTTTTTCCTGCTCTGCTGTTTCGGCGAATATAGCGGCTATTTGTTCATAACCTTCTTTCCGGGCTTGGCTGGCAAAATACGAATACCTGTTACGTGCCTGGGATTCGCCTGCGAACGCAGCCAGCAGGTTCTTTTCGGTTTGTGTACCTTTAAGATTCATTTAGGACCTCCTTCTACATACAGTTATCACTTCCGTAAAAAACAACCCCTTTTTATTTGCCGATACGCCCCCTGCACAAATCGCAGATTACCTCAAAGTATACCAGCCTTTTTTTAATACAGCAAATCTTTCAGTTCTTTGTACATCCATTACCCTTTCATTATTACAACACTGCGGATTTTGCAGTCAGAGTCGCCAAGCGCTTTTGATTCAGTATAAGCAGGAAAGCGATTTATAAGTTCTTCTTGATTTCGTCATAAATACGCCGGGATTGTGCCTGATTGCCGAACACGCCGACCCTTATAGAGAGCTTTGTTAGATTATTCTCTGCTGCTTTGAGCTTTATAGTTATCTTCTTGTCTGCTGCTGTCCTGCCCACAATGACTGCTGCCAGGGCATCTTTTTCCTTTTTGGTTGTGGAGATTTCAAGCTCATCAAAGGCCTTTAACGTGGCTTCATAAACCTGACTAACATCCTCTTTCAGCACAGCTTCAAGATTGCCCTTAAGATAGGCAACGCTTCCTGCCCCTGCCCCAACCAGAGCAACTGCGCATCCTTGCAGATGAATTAAAGAACTGCAAATCATCAGAACTAAAGCAACTTGTTTTCTGTTCATAATTTTCCCTTCCTAAATCAAATCCACAATACGCTTGACTTCAGCTTTTTCCATACCCACACAGTTTATCCGATAGGGGATTAAAAGGCAAGATTTTGCTCTATTTTTCCTTGATTGATAGCTGCGAAGGGCGTACAATTCTATTATCTTTTGCGACCTGCCAACTCAAAACTCGAAACTCTTTTCCATCATCCATCGTCTCTCGTCCATCGTCCCTCGCCCCTCGTCCACCCACTCACCATTTAACCACTCACCATTAACCATCCGAGCATCGAGCATCCGACATCGAGGCCGCTAATCCCCCGATCCCCTGATCTACTGATGACCTGCTACCTGATAACCTGATATCCCGATTTCCGTCACGCTCTCTGCGTCCTCTCCTGCTTCGCCAAAGCGTGGCTTCGCGGCGGCGAGCGTGTTCTCTCCGTAAGGAGTCCCCATGACTGTGGCAAAGATTTCGACAAATCATATCCGCAATACCCAGTCCTCACATCGAGCATTGTCCGCCGTAGGCGGAATCCAGAATCACGCAACCCGTAACGAGTTTACCCTGCCTGCCCGCGAATGCCTGCCCCAGCATGTTGTAGGCAGGGGCCGTAGTCGGGGGAGCCTGTTGTCGAAGGGCAACTACCAACTACGAACTACCAACTATGAACTAAAAGTGCGCAAAAAAGCCAATTCTGTTCGGCACTTCGTTTGCGGTTGGTGATTTCGCAGCGAAAGACTTCTGTTTTTCGAATGGTCAGGCATGCTTAGGCATGAATTTGTTACAACCGACAAATATTTC
>JAUWIG010000058.1 GCA_030605475.1 Planctomycetota bacterium
CAGGCAGCCGGCGTAAAATCGCCAATCGCTCTTACTGGCCAAACGGACGTAGAAAATCAGGCACCACAGCGCAAAAAATGCCGACAGCAGTGTCTTACGGTCACTTATCCAGGAAATAGGCTCTACTGTCATAGGATGAAGCCCAAAGAGCAGACCCACCCCTGCTGCTATCGGCGCCTGACCGAACAACAAGTAGAGCAGCACAATTATCAACGCAGTGTTGGCCACGTGCAAACCAAGAGAAGTGCGGTGGAACGACCGCAGGTTATCTTCTCGTCCACCTAAGGCATAATCGGCCATCAGTGAGAGCATCGTCAGTGGCTGATAGTACCCTCCCACGGTTGATGGTTCTAACACCTCGGTGAGGAACCGCCGGGCTGATGCCCAACCGGGATTTTGCACCGATAAGTTATTGATGAGGTATTGGTCGTCGTCAAACAGCAGCGCCTGGGCCGACAATACCGGCCAATGTGCCATAAGAACCACAACACAAACGACGATAACCAAAACCGCCAGTAATCCGTTTTTCGATGCCGACCGCTCCGATAGGTTTTTGCCCCATTGGCTGACAACCTTTTGTGCTGAGCGGTTAATATTCTGTCTCATTTTGTTCTCAGGTCTTTGGCGCGTCTCGCCCATGTGGTCATGTTACCATCAAACACGCTTCAGTAAAAGTCCAACCCGAATATTTCACGGGTTTTGTTTTTGACGGGATTGGCCTGAAACCTTATTGTTAATAGACTTATCTACGACAATTTCCAGAACACCGTGAGATATGCCAGTTGGAGACAATGGAACTGATTGATACACATTGTCATTTGACCTTTGAGCAGTTGGCCGGTGACATCCAGGCTGTCTTGCAGCGCAGCAGAGCCGCGAGGGTTACCGAGTGGATAACCGTAGGCACCGACACCCAGCAGAACAACAAAGCCATCGAGCTTGCTGATAAGTTTGAAAATATGTATGCGGCTGTCGGAATTCATCCACATAACGCCAAAGATATAACCACTAAGACACTAACAGAATTGAAAAAGCTTGCACGAGATGTAAAAGTCGTTGCAATCGGCGAAACAGGCCTGGATTTTCATTATGATTTTTCAAAACCGCCGGACCAAAGGAGAGCCTTCGCTGCCCAGCTAAAAATCGCCCGCCAGTTGAATCTTCCGGTGATTGTGCATTCGAGAGAGGCCTTTGATGAAACCATTGGTATTTTAGAGCAGTTCGGCTCAGGTGTTAAAAAAGTGGTCTTTCACTGTTTCGGCGGCACCGCCCAGCAGGCAAAGATTGTTCTGGACAAAGGCTTTTACATCTCTTTTACCGGCGTCGTTACTTTCAAGAACGCCGAGACCGTCCGCCAGGCTGCTAAAATCGTGCCGCTGGACAGGTTGATGGTTGAGACCGATTGTCCCTATATGTCACCTGAGCCGATGCGAAAGCAAAAGGTAAATGAGCCGGCACTTATGCTCCACACTGTAAGATGTCTGGCCGAGTTAAAGGGAATGGATTTGGCTGACTTCGCACAAGCCGTAACGCTTGCGAGCAGGATCTTTTTCGCCTTGCCACAAAGGCATACCAGAGCATAAGAAACCGGGCAGAAATAGCTTGTGTGCTTATAACTTGTGCTCTTTTGCTCTTATCCGACCAGGTGTCCAAACAGGTAAGGTATGGCCTTTAACAGTGCTACAAATGGGGTTTTTATGGTACGATTTGACTTTTTGGCAAATCGGGACTATATTTAAGTAGCCGACCTTCATAAAACGTGTGAGGCGGGTGGATTGCAATTTCAAGTTATGGTTTAGCGGTCCAGGGCGTAGAAAATTACGCCCTGACATATTATAAGAAAGGGATTTGCGGTTGTAGCCATGTCAGGGGTGTTTGATAATAGTATAGTTAATCAGGTTCAGCAGGCCAACGACATCGTTGACGTGATAAGTGAGCATGTGAATCTGACCAGAAAAGGCAGGGAGATGGTCGGCTTATGTCCTTTCCACGACGACCATCGGCCGAGCCTGTGTGTCAATGGTGCCAAGCAGATATTCAAATGTTTTGCCTGCGGTGCCGGTGGTGACGTGTTCAAATTTGTTCAGATGCGTGAAAACTTGGATTTTCCGCAGGCGATAGAGAGATTAGCCGAGCGCGTCGGCATAAAGCTAAGGCCCCTCAAATCTGCAAAGGGACAGGCCCGTGGGCAATCAGCAGACATCGACCCGAACAAGCTGGCAAAGGTCAATGCGTGGGCGGCCAAACACTTCCGGGAGAACCTCGCTGACGAACAAAAGGGCAAATCCGCCCGTAATTATATTGCCGAGAGACAAATAACACCGGAAAGCGCGAAAAAATGGCAGCTTGGTCTGGCTATTTCAGATGACGATTTAGTTAAGAAGGCAAAGGCCCAAAGTCTTCCAATGGACCTGCTGGTAAAGGCGGGTTTGGTTACAGGTCAAAATCACGACAAATTTGTAAATCGCCTGATGTTTCCAATCACTGATGTAACGGGCAGGGTAATTGGCTTTGGTGGGCGAACGCTGGACGAAGCCGGCGCCAAATACATAAACTCGCCAACAACCCCTCTATTTGACAAAAGCAATTCACTGTATGGCTTGGAGCAGGCTCGCCACCGGATTGTCTCGACAGAAACAGCAGTTGTTGTGGAAGGTTACACCGATTGCATAATGGCGCACAGTAAAGGCTGTGACAACGTCGTTGCAACATTGGGAACCAGTCTTACGACTGGGCATGGGCGAATCCTGCGGCGGTATGCGAAGAAAGTGGTCTTGATTTTCGATAGTGACACTGCAGGCATCGAAGCTGCAAACAGGGCTCTGGAGGTCTGCCTGTCGCAGCGCATAGACATCAAACTTGCTTCAGTGCCGCAAGGAAAAGACCCATGTGATTTTCTTTTATCCGCCGGCGGAGAGCAATTCGAGCGATTGGTGGATGACGCTGTTGATGTTTTTCAGTTCAAATGGAACAGGTTAACAGAGAATTTCGGCGGCGATGAGACACTTGTTGACAACAAAGCGGCGATTGAAGAGTTTTTGCAGACAATAGCCACGAGCTTACGGGCAGGCAATCTGACAGCTATAGATAGAGGGTTGATAGTTAACCGGCTTTCGAAGATTATAGGTCTTGGAAGCAAAGAGATAAATGCCGAACTAAGAAAAAGGCTCAGAAGAGCGGCAAAGACTGCAAGCTATAATGTGGAAAACCAAAAAGTACGAAGTATAGACTTGGGCGACGGTCTTTTTGCCATAGCTCAACGGGAGATTTTGGAAGTATTGCTGAATGAACCAAATCTGTTTGAGAACATAAAGCAAAAAATTACAGCCGATATCTTCGATGTACCGATATTGAGGCAAATAGCGACCATACTGTTTGAAATACTAAGCACCGAGCCGAAAGCCCCTCTAACAGCAGTTTTAGCCAAAGCCGAATCTGTAGAAGTTGGAAATGCTATTGTGGAATTAGCACAGACCGGAGAGGAAAAAGGAAATTTTCGGTCTCGCTTAACCGGGGCCCTGGAGGCAATACAGCGAGTACATGGACAGAGAAAAAAAAGCGAAATCAAAGCGATAGAAGACCAAACGCAGTTTCTGCAGCGTGTCCATGAAAACACCGGAAAAGAAAATCGGCATAACGTGGGAATGGTTTAATTATTGTTTGTTGAATAATCAATAATCAATAACCGGTAATCAATATATAAAGGTGCCAGGCGTGGCAAAAAAAAGAGTAAAAACAGGCAAATCAGACACCAGCCCTGATAAAGGCGGGACCAAGGACGAATCAACGAAACCGGCTCTTGAAAGTCCCGACAAAGATGCGCCTCTCGAACAAAGCAAAATCGCTGAGCAGCAGATAAAAGCGATTATTGAAAAGGGCAGGAAAAAGGGATTCCTCACTTATGAGGAAATGAACAAAGAGCTGCCCGAAGAGGCCGCTACGCCTGCTCGACTGGACAGCCTATTAGCAACACTGGATGAAATGGGAATCAACCTGCTTGATGAAGCTGATGTGCAAAAGCAGGAAGAGGAGGAATTTGAAACACCAAAAGAGTCTTTAGGAGAGGAGAAAATCGACAGTGAAAAGCAGCTCAGGGAAGATAAACTGCTGGAAAAACGACTGGCTGGCTACGAAATTGCCCCACGGATTGATGACCCCATAAGAATGTATCTTACTCAGATGGGCGAGATTCCACTACTGAACAGAAAATTAGAAATCGCTCTCGCAAAAAAGATTGAGCTGGCGAGAATGGCTTTCAGAAGGAAAATGCTCGAATCGCATTATTGCTCAAAAAACGCTGTAAATATATTGCTGCAGGTACAGGATGGAACACTCTCATTCGATAGGACTATGAAGATTAGTACCGCTGAAAATCTCGTCAGAGCCGTAATAAAGAAAAGACTGCCGCGAAACATTCAAACCGTAAACAAACTGCTAAAAAACATAGAGACGCTCTTTAAAAAATATCTGCAGGTACATAGCCCCGACGAGTACAAGAGTATGTCAAAGCGGATGCACAGAAACAAACGCAAAATCGCAACGCTGCTGGAAGAGCTTAGCCTGCGAACCAGCAGAATTCAACCTATGAAAAACAAACTCTATGGTATCAGCCAGAAGATGCACCAATTGGAGAAGACTATCGCCGAAGGGCCAAACCGCGATTATTCCGCCGAAGATATTGAAGCAGTGAAGCAGGAATTGCAGGGGCTGCAGGAACTGGTGATGGAAACTCCGAAGCAGCTCGATAAAAGACTGCGGACCATTGATAGAGTTTTTAGCAAATACGAGGAAACCAAACGCACACTCTCAAGTGCAAATCTTAGATTGGTGGTTTCGATTGCGAAGAAATATCGTAATCGCGGCTTGAGCTTTCTCGATATAATCCAGGAAGGCAATACCGGACTTATGAGGGCCGTCGACAAATACGAGTACCGAAGGGGGTATAAATTCAGCACTTATGCCACCTGGTGGATTCGACAGGCTATTACCAGGGCCATTGCCGACCACGCTCGAACGATTCGCATTCCAGTGCATATGATAGAGACAATGAGCCGGCTGAGAGCTACCAGCAAAATTCTGCTTCAGAAGCTCGGCAGGCAGCCTACAGTTGAAGAAATCGCCAGCGAAGCCGGAATGAGTATGGAGGAGACACGCAGGGTTCTCAAGATTTCCAAGCATCCAATCAGTCTCGACAGGCCAATAGGAGAAAGCGAAGACAGCTATTTTGGCGATTTTATTGAAGATGACGAGGTCGACTCACCGGTGGTCTCAGCTGCTCAGGAAATGCTAAAGGAAAGAATCGATTCGGTCTTAAAGACGCTTTCATATCGCGAGCGCGAGATTATCAAGCTGCGGTATGGAATCGGCGATGGCTACACTTATACCCTCGAGGAGGTAGGCAGAATCTTCAAAGTCACTCGTGAGCGGGTCAGGCAGGTCGAGGCAAAAGCTATAAGGAAAATGCAGCATCCCGTACGCGCCCGCAAGCTCGCAGGATTCTTAGACCACAAAACAGTATAACCAGCGCCTACTTTTTCTTTTCCTATCCGCTAACTCTGCCACAGGTATACGCTACACGCTATCTGTTATTCTACCAGCGGTTCATAGAATTTTTCCGGCCTTTGGCCCAGCGTGTTTGTCAGCGTGCCTAATTTTTCAATAGTACATTCGATACGGTCGCCTGGCTGCAAAAATTTGCCCGTGGCCGCAGCTACGCCAGCCGGTGTGCCGGTAGCTATAACGTCGCCCGGCTCAAGCGCCATTGTATGGCTTAAAAAAGATACAACATCGGCCACCGGATAAATCATCTGCGAGGTATTGGCCTTCTGGCGAACCTCGTTATTTACCTTAAGCTCCATCTCCAAATTCTGCACATCCGCGATTTCATCACGGGTAAAAAGATATGGCCCAATCGGCAAAAAGCCATCAGCCCATTTGCCGTTCAACCAGTCATAAAATTCGTCCCATGGCCGTTCTGCCCTGCCTTTTTTGAAAGTTACACTTCGGGCTGATACATCGTTGCAAATAGTGTAGCCGGCCACATAATCAAGCGACTCATCAACGCTTACACTCTTTGCTCTTTTACCTATAACTACTGCAAGTTCTACCTCGTAATCAATCTGCTCACTATAGGAAGGCCAGGGTATCTGTTCGGCGGAGCCTATTACGACTGTCGGCGGCATAAGAAATGGCCTCGGCACGGTCGTCTTACGAGGAGAATCCGAAAGGCCGAGTGCAAGGCCGGCCTCTTTAATATGTTCGCTATAGTTGCCCGCAAGCGCGATTACCTTGCCCGGCTTTAGGATAGGTGCAAGAAGTCTGACCGAATCGAGCGGCGCCAAAATATCAGCCCTGTCAGCCAGTTCGGCCAGTTTCGCAAGACAGGATGGGCCTTTTTCCAGGATTTCTTTTACGCTGCGGGGCGCATCGGGCCACGCCCAGGCCGATGGAATATCGATTATTCCACCATCAATCAGTATTCCGCAGGAAATTGACCACGTTAGAAAGGGGGTTTCGGAGCTTTCTAACGGCGTTGACCGATTTTTGGAATATGTAATTAGTTTCATTGCCTCACCTTATCTTTAGTGCCCCAATTTGTGCCGGCAATCGTAGCAAAAATAACTTGAATTTACAGCAGAAAAACTTTCTAATGTTTATCTGTGGAATCCGTGGTTAATGAGAGGGATTTTGAAAAATGGGTTTAAAGGATTTTTGGTCGAGAACGAGTAGCTGGCTGCGGGCTCACAAACTACCCGGGGCCACAAACTACCAGCCGCAGGTAGATGACGAAGGCCTAATCAACCACAACGCTGAATCTACAGAGACCGCTGCTGACGAACAGGCTACCAAAAGCAGTCAGCTTGTGGTCAAAACGCCTCAGCCGGCGACTAAACCCCAATCGCTTGAAAAACTGCAGGCCGGCTTCGATAGACTTATTGAGCGACTGCAGAGCATCAACGAGCATTTGGACCGGCAAATCACTCAGCACGAGGATTTGATGGGCCGAATGGACAAGCTGCCTAAACTGCTGGAAAGCTTTCCCGCTGTTGTGGAAAATCAAAAGCAGCTAACAGAGCAACTCTTCGAACAGCTAAAGGCAACAACCGTTAAGGACCAGCAGTTTGTAGATGCTGTTGAAAAGATACCAACTGAAACTGCTAAGCAAACCGACGCTTTGACAGATATCGACCATCAGCTCGCTGCCGCAGCCGATGCCGATGTGCAAATGGCGGAAAGTTTTAACAAGTTCAATGAGACGTTGGACAAACTGAATCAGAGCACTCTCGGCCAGACCGATGGTATTATGCAGATGAGCAAAACTTTTGCCACCAGTGACAGATACCTCAAATACATCATTTCCAGGCAAAACAAACGCTTTATGTGGATATTTGTAATTGCTATAGGTGTATCTGTGCTGGCCATTTTGCTCCTGACTGGCATCATTATTTATATAAGGCAGTAAACCACATTAGAGACACCAATCCCGTTAGAAGTCAACGACCTATACTTCGGCTGAGCTCAGTCGAACGCCCTTCTAACGGGACGAAGGAAAAAATCTCTAACCGGGTAAAATTTTTCATTTTTTGCTTGAATACCGCTGGGCACCATGCTAAAAGATTGCCGGATTGCTCTTTGAAAAGGATATAGTCTAACTGTAGGTCTCGCACTAATCTTTGGTACCCCAGGAGATACTTTTGTCCTCTGGTCGGTGTTGAAGATTAGTGCGGGATAGTCAAACGGGAACGCGGTTAAAATCCGCGACGGTCGCGCCGCTGTAAGCGCCTGTTCCGATTGCCAAATCGGAAATCCGAGAGACATTTTTGTGGGTTCCCAAACGCAAAAAAGAGCGTTTGGGGCCCCTATCCACTGTTCGCAATAGGCGGATGGGAAGGAGTCTTGAGGTAAGACGCAAGTCAGAAAACCTGCCTGTGGTTAGTTGCATATTTTGCGTGTTCTCGCGATGTGGAACGCGGTGCAGTTCTTTTTAATTTTTTGAATTTCAAAGCCGCCGTTCCTCTCGTGGGAGCGGCGGCTTTTTTATTGTTAGTGCCCTCGCGATAAGGGCCGGATAAAACGAAAGGAGGTAAATAAAAGTACATAGCCGATACGAGTGTTCTGGTTACACTCAAAGTTTTTCGTATGTAACAAAAAAACAGAAACAGAGAGACATGAGAGACTTGTAATAATTGAAGAGAGAGAGGGAATTATGGCTTTGAGGAGATTGATGAATTTGGTTTGTGTTATTGCTGTTGTGGCAATAACAAGTTCTTTAGCAATTGCAATACCTATTGATGTTGGCACCGGTGATAATAGCGCTGGCTTATACATTGAGTGGTCGGACGGCTATATCGCCGAATTTACCGTCAATTTTGAAGATGAAACCATTACCGGCCTGGGGATGTTCGACATTGTCGAGGCCGAGACTACATTGACTACAGTTCGAGAAGACTACGGCTGGGGAATTTTTATCGACGGCATAACATACGACAGCCACAGCAACATCGGATTCGGCGGCGGTGAGGATTGGTGGCACTACTGGATTAAAAACGCTGGTGAACAAGAGTGGACAGCTCCGGCTTATGGCGCTGTCGACCGCATAGTTTCCAGTGGCGATTCCGATGGCTGGATTTACGGCCGGGCTGGACCGGTTCCGGAGCCCTCTATGATAGCACTACTCGGTCTTGGTGGATTGCTTCTGAGAAAACGCAGAGCATAAATAATATTGGTTTCTTGACATAAATATATGCCACCTCAATAAGTGGGTGGGGCTGACGCTATTGCCCCACCCACAATATGAAAAGGAAAATGATGCTCGGCACAAGAATACAAGTAGCTTTTTTCATCGCTTGTCTTTCCTTCACTGCAGTTGCAAACGCTTACGATTACGACCCAAACAATTTCGCTGTAGAAGTAGTCAGTTCCAAAGGGCTATTCGGAGACGGCCTCTACAATGATCCAAATGCTGTTCTTGGCAAGCCAACTACGTGGATATATGATGACTGGGATGAACTGACTTACGCTTGTTCTCTGGTTCTGGCAGCTTACCAGACCGACCCTAATGGCAATAAGCTAATCACCACTATCAACGATGGTACTGAAGTAGTTGTTAAATTTAACCATAAGGTCGCAGACGACCCCGGCAATCCGTATGGGATAGATTTTATCGTGTTTGGTAACAGCTTTTTTGTGGGACATGACTGGGTATTTCCTGATACTGATATGGAGACACATTTTCTTTCAAACCCAGCCTCCGTTAATGCTGAGCCGGTTATGGTAAGCGTAGCTCAGGAGCCCAACGGGCCGTGGTTTACTTTCACAAATGGCCCCTACGGTGACACAGCTTTTCCGACGAACGCTTTTAGTTGGGACCGCGATGCTAATGACTGGGGTGAGGAACTTGACTGGCTACAACCAGTTGACTCGAATTTAACAGTTAGCGATTTTGGTGGCTTATCCGCCGCTGATGCCATCGACCTTTATAATGGCTCTGCCGGTGGTACGGGCTTTGACCTTAAAGACCTTGACCCGAATGACTATGCAGCTTTGGCTGTTGACCCCAATACTGGCCGAAAGTGGATTCAGTATATCAAAGTGGAATTTCTGCCTGGCAGCTCCTACGTAGGTGAAATTGACGGCTTCGCTGATGTCGCAGGCTGTGGCGATTACAAACATCCATATCCTGTTGGTGACCTCAACGCAGACTGCAGAATTAGCTATGAGGATTTGTCGCTATTATCCTACTACTGGCTGGCCGAAATAAGCGAGCCGAATGACCCTGCTGGAATCGCTGATATTTATGAAGATGACATTGTAAACTTTTGTGATTGGGCACTGATAGCCGATAGCTGGCTTCAGTGTACCTGGGAATGTGAGTAATCCGTAAATTTAGATTCAAATTTACAAGCTTGATGCGAAAAAGAGCTTTCACACTCATAGAGCTGGTTGTTGTGATATCGGTGGTATCGCTGCTTATGGCGATATTGATGCCGGTATTGGCCGGAGCCAGGCGGCACGGCAGGACTGTAATGTGCCTCAGTAATCTTCGTCAATTGGCGATTGCCGCTCAGCTGTATGCGAATAATAACGACGATTATTATCCCATCGCCCAATACAGGCAGAAAACAGGTTCTGCGAAGTTCAAGTATTGCTGGGATTTTACCACAGTTGAAGACCAAACTACAGACGAACTAAAAGTTGTTCCCGGTCTGCTGTGGCAGGGACAAACAATCGAAAAAATCCAGCAGTGCCCTTCTTTCAAAGGTAAATCCAATACGCCAGGCGACCCATACACCGGCTACAATTACAACACCAGCTATATCGGCCACGGTGGAGAGGAAAGCTTCAGCGAGAGCTACTTCGGCGAAATTGGAACTATTGGAGGGACGCCGGAATGGTATAAAATAGTAATGCCTGTGAAAATTTACAGGGTTAGACACCCCGCCAGGTGTGCACTTTTTGGCGACGGAGGATATTACGACGGAGCGCACAAGTTTATGCGTGCTCCATGGCAATGGGACGGAGATACTGATAACAGTCTCAAAGCAGCCGGCACCCAGGGCTATCGCCATGACGGAAAAACAAATGTGGTCTGGTGCGACGGGCATGCAAGCTCGCAAAAAAAGTATTACACTGAGACCGTGTCAGCCGAGAAAGAAAAGATCGAGCAACACAATAACACCAAAAAAACCAAAACAGGTTTTCTTTCGCCGGATAACAGTTCATACGATTTGGAATGAAATAGTTTCCATATGCCAAACTTTGTATAATTGCCAGTGTGGATACGGTAAAACTAAAACGAACCGCTGCCTTTGGCTGGCAAAGCTTAAACCAGCTCCTTTGGCCCGCCGTCTGCATCAACTGTAAACAGAGTATTTGTGAAACCGATGCAAATCTGTGCAAAGATTGCTGGGACCAGCTTCTTACCTGCACGGGCGCCGATTACTGCACACGCTGCGGAAAAGATGCAAGCAAATACGCCATCCTTAAAGGCGCCTGCCCCGATTGCCAGGGCAGGAAAATTCATTTTGACCAGATAGCTCGAAGCGGCGTCTACACAAATGCTTTAAGCGAAATGATATTGGCCTTCAAGAAAGGCCGGACAGAGTTGGACAGCACCCTCGGCTTTTTAGCCAATTCCGCTCTGCAGGCCGGCCCCTTTGTAAACGATATAGAATTTTTCGTCCCTGTCCCCCTGCACTGGCGAAGGCGGTTAGCTCGCGGCTACAATCAATCGCTGGTTTTAGCTAAGAAATTAAACCACCCGACAGCCAGAATCAACACTGACCTGGTTCGAATTCGCTACACTAAATCACAGCCGGCAATGCCTACCCCCGCCGCCCGTGCTAAAAATGTCGCTGGTGCTTTTGCCGTCCGCCGGCGACACCAATTTACCGGCCGGGCACTTTGTCTTGTCGATGACATCAAAACAACTGGCGCAACGTTAAATGAGTGTGCAAAAACACTAAAACAGGCGGGTGCTTCGAAAGTCTTTGCCTTGGTTTTAGCCGTCGCCGGCCAAAACGTCAGTTGATTATTGTAGCATCTCGGCCCTCTGTACCACAGCCTCTCAATCTGTGTCTTTCTTTGTACTGCGCCTGGTAAGGGTAAACAAACTGCCCAGGGCCAACAATATCCCCGTTGCCGGCTCAGGCGACGATGGAACCGGAAAATCATTCCCATCCTCTGGGACCGGAAAATCCTCCTCTTCTTCAGGTGGCTCAGGCGGAGGCCATCTTCGCCTTGGCGGCCATCTACGACCTGACCCACCATACCCTTGTCGGCTATAATCCGCAGCACTCCGTCTCAAACGGCCGCCACCAACGCCGGATGAACCCGACGCCACACCTCCATTCACAATCAAAAGCTCACGCTCAACCTCATATCCGATTCGCTCAAATATCGCAATA
>JAUWIG010000019.1 GCA_030605475.1 Planctomycetota bacterium
GCCGCTCTACGCAATACGCAATACGAAATAAGTCCGTGTCAGTCAATGTTCTAAAAGTCCGTGTCACTCCGTGTCTATCCCCTCAATCAAACCCGCCACCTTCTCTATCATATGCGGCATACCTATCTTTTTGTAAAGCTCAAGCGCATTATCCCAATAATCCCTGGCCTTCCTAACATCCCCCCGCTTCTCATAAACGAGGCCTAAATTGTAATAGTCATTGGCTATTCCTTCTTTGTGTCCAAGATCTTCATGAATCTTTAAAATCTTATTGAACATCTTTTCTGCCTTATCCAAATCGCCTCGTGACCTATAAACAATCCCTAAATTGCCGTAATCATTTGCCATCCCTTCTTTGCTTCCAATCTGTTTGTGGATTTCCAAGATTTTATAAAACATCTCCTCGGCCTTGTCCAATTCACCCCGCGTTCCATAAATCAGCCCTAAATTGCCGTACTTTGCAGCCATTCCCTCAAGCCTGCCGAGCTTCTCATCAATTTTCAAGCCGCTACGAAACATCTCCTCGGCCTTATCCAATTCACCCCTTTTTCTATAAATCAGCCCTAAATTGCCGTATTCACTTGCCATTATCTCCTGATGACCAATTTCTTCTGCAATCTCAAGCGCCTTTTTATGCATCTCTTCAGCCTTATCCAATTCACCCCGCGCCATATAAATCAGCCCTAAATTGCCGCACTGATTTGCCGTCCCTTCTAACCGACCGAGCTTTTCACTAATTTCCAGCGATTTTTTATGCATCTCCTCGGCCTTATCTAAATCACCACGCGTTCCATAAATCAGCCCGAGATTGCCTAATACGGCCGCCTCTTCTCTGGAATCTGCCTTGACGATCCTTAATGCCCGCAAGAGCGAACTTTCAACAGCATCCAGCAAACCAAGGTTCTTAAGTAATTTGCCGGACTCATTCAAAACCGCATAGACAAACGCCTCCGGCCCCTCAGACGCCAGAACGTGCTCCGCCAACCTCATCGCCGCCAAAGCGTCCGGCTTACTCTGCGCTTTCTTAGCGGCGGAAAGTTTCTCACGATACACCTCCACCGCCCGCTTATGATATTCCTTATTCTCATCTTCCCCAATCTGCCCCAATATATGGTCAGCTAATATCGCGTGATATATCCGCCTCCCTTCCCCCTCCTCCCGCAGCAGCCCGCCAAGATATTTGTCCGCCAACAAGTGTTGCCGTGCATCCGAGTCCAACCCACTTACCACTTCAACGACCCCATCAGGCACACCAACCTCCAATACCGCATAAGCCTTAAACAACTTAATAGCATCATCACCACTTTTACAAACTTTCTTCCACTGTACCTCCGCAAACTTTGTCGGCTCCGGCTTTCTCGGCAGCTCCTCTAACTTTGTCCCCGCTGCTACCAAATCCAGCGCTGCTCCAAGAGCGTAAGGATGTCCCTTATACCGGCCCAATACCTTGTCCAACTGTTTTACCGTATGACCAACTTCCCCCGCGCGCAATCCAAGCAATTCCTCAACTGCTTTTTTCTCAAGAACGCTTAATCTCTTCTCTGGAATACGCTCTACATTATTCAATTCATCAAAAGTCTCACTTTCAACCAGCACATCTTCCGGCCGTTGTGCAAAAACCAATTTTATCTTCTCCGGCAAACTTCTAACTATAATCGCCCACGACTGGTCGCTCTTTTCCTGCATATACTTTTCCGGGTCCACTATAAATATCACCCTGCCATTCTCCGGCATCTTTCCGCTGATAAGTTTCATCTTCTCAATAAATTGTTGTCGTGTATCTTTCGAGGGCTCAAATTTAAGACTGCTTGCAAGCTCACGTATAGCATCGATAGCATTCCCAACACCCGGTATCGCCTTGGAAGCCTTGAAAAGTGCCAACCATTGTCTCTTACCCCTATCATCACCTCCCCAGAATTTCCCCGGATTGCTTGCGGCTTCAAACGCATCGGCCATCATAAGCGCAAGCCGCGAGTCAACACTGTCTTCTTTTGTCACCTCATACCGCACCCATCCGCACTTTAGTTCCGGGTGACTTTCCGCGATACCGGCCATCTCATTGACCAGCCACGTCTTCCCCATCCCCGCCTGCCCGACGACCAGAACAGCCTCTCCTCTCGGCCTCTCAAGCACTTTCTTAAATTGCTTCAGCTCATCATTTCTGCCGACAAATATCTTCTCCGCACTCATTCTCTGAAAAACCCCACTAAAAACTCTCAATTCTCAAGCCCAAAATACCCAAAATTTCCCAATCCGTCAAACCAAATTCTGACTCCTGACTTCTGACTCCTGCTTTCTGATTTAAGAATCCGTCAAACGCAAAAACAACATCAGATAAAAAAGGCTCGTAGTCTTTTCGATTAGTCAAAAGGACTATGAGCATTACAACCAACAAACCTCAACCAACGAGATAGCTCTGCCACAGGTACGAAATAAGTTTACCCTGAGCGAAGTCCTGAGCCGTGTCGAAGGGCGGAGCCGAAGGGAGATACGAATTTATTTCGCAAACAACACACGGCCCCAGACTCTCTGCTGTTCGGCGGAGGTGCTCAGAGCTATGGTTCAAAAAGACCTTACCAAGAGAGCAAAGGGCAACTATAAGGGCCAGCTTGAAGATTTTAAGAATAACATCAACGAGACCGCTGTTGCAATCGATGAGGCACTTAATCAGGTTAACGAAGCTGTCGAGCAGGTAACTGCGGCAAGTGGTCAGATATCTTCTTCCTCGCAGTCACTTGCAGAAGGTGCAACAGAGCAGGCAGCCGGTCTGGAAGAGACATCATCAAGTCTCGAAGAGATGGCTTCTATGACCAAGCAGAATGCCGATAATGCCCAGCAGGCCAATACGTTGTCCGGCGAGTCACAAAAGGCAGCCGGTGACGGCAATGAAGCTATGGGCAGGATGAATAACGCAGTCAATGACATACAAAAGAGCTCTGATGAGACAGCCAAGATTATCAAGGTTATCGATGAGATTGCGTTCCAGACTAACCTGCTCGCCTTGAATGCTGCTGTCGAAGCTGCTCGTGCAGGCCGAGGCCGGCAAGGGCTTTGCAGTTGTAGCTGAAGAAGTACGCAACCTTGCTATGCGGTCGGCAGAAGCTGCAAAGAACACCACCTCGATGATAGAAGAATCTGTCAAGAATTGCAAAAATGGGGTTGACATCGCAGGTGAAGTTGCCAAGAAACTGGAAGATATTGTCCAGGGTATTAGCAAAACCAGCGATCTTGTCAGCGAAATTGCCGCTGCTTCACAGGAACAGTCACAAGGCATTGACCAGGTCAATACCGCGATGGCCCAGATGGATAAGGTTACGCAGCAAAATGCCGCCAACGCCGAGGAATCAGCGTCTGCTTCTGAGCAACTAAATGCTCAGGCTGAGGCATTGCAAAATATGGTGCAAGAATTTACCTTGACTAACTCCAGTCGTCGTTCTGCCGGCATTAAGGCTGGCAATAGCGCTGCCCAGAAGACTCATGAACTGGTAGCGAAACACCATGGCAAGGAACTTTCCAAGTCTGACCATGTGTTTCACAACATAGCTGACGGCTCAGATAAGAAAGCTAAAGCGGCTGCCACTAAGGCCAAAGCTGAAAAGGCGATTCCATTGAAAGATGAAAGCAACGATGTTGATGATTTAAGAGAGTTCAATAGCTAATTGTCACAAGTTTCATATATTCTGCTATCAGGGCGGGTCTTCGGACCCGCCCTAAGCAGAATTATTCTTGAAACTTTTAAATGTTTGCAAACAACAGCGTTTGCACGTTTGTTTTAATCAGGAATGTAAAGATTTACGCCTCAGATATTGACACTTCAAGCCGATTTGACAAAATTATTGCTGATGGAGTTTATCCGCAAGGCGAAATTAAAAGAATTCCATCCGAAATTCGTAAAAAGTATTTCAGCGAGAATGGTCAGCCGGGTTATTACAAAATCTCCGATGAAATTAAATCACGTCTTACGTTCATTCAACATGATTTATTGTCGTTGAAACCCGTGGCAACGGATTTTAATCTTATCGTTTGTAAAAATGTGCTTCTGCATCTTAAGCCAAAGGAACGGGGTGATGTTATAAAAATGTACCATGATGTTCTGGTGCCTGGCGGTTTTTTTGTTACAGAACAAACTCAGAAAATGCCGACCGAATTGGAGCCTCTTTTCCAACAGGTTGTGGGCAATGCTAAATTGTTTCGCAAAGTGGGGTAAACTGGTTATGTCAAGGTTAAAAGCCATATTCCAAGACAATTGGCAGTATATCCTGGAAGTTTACCACAAATTCATCTGCCCTCCGGGAAGCAAGCCTGTAAATGAAAAACTTCCAGCTATTTTGCTTGAGATAGGTGTTCGGTTCGGCGAAAAATTATCGAAGTATCAAACAAATGGATATGTTGAGATTGGCTGCGGTCTGGCAATTCCATCATTGACCATTGCAAAATCAGGGTGTTCTGACGTATTGGCAATTGACATAGATTCTAAAGTTGTTGCCAAGGCCAAGGCAATAAAAGAAAGGGTTGGCTGTGATTTCGAGATTCGCTGCGCAGATGTTTTCAAAGACAGACCAAAATTACAGAACGGCCAGATGTTAATCGCAGAAAAACCGGCAAGCTACAAGAAAAACACCCTCGAAGTGGAATACATCATATCAAACTGGTGCAAGATTGAAGGACATAATTTTGCAATAATCCCTACGTTTTTAGGCACCGACACACCGGACAGCTACAGCGAAAGATGTGCAAAGTACGAAAAGAAACTCAGACAGGTCGGCTTTAAGGTAGAAAACAAACAAGCAGTCGAGGAACTGCCGGTAAGATGGCTAATTGCGGTTAAATAATTGTGGGCGACTTTTGATGAAGATTTTGAACCTTACAAAAGACAGTAATGTCTATACATCCAATGTTTATTTTGTTTTGGGCAATTCTAATGCCATAGATGATGTCAACACGCTTGTGGATGTTGGCAGAGACCACTCAATAATTGCAAAAATAGAAAAAGCCTCAACTGGTGTGGGAAAACAAAGGGTTGAGCAGGTCGTTTTAACCCACAGCCACTATGACCACGCGGGTCTTTTACCACATATCCGTAAAATGTACAACCCAAGGGTATGTGCTTATTCAACATCTTTAGAAGGCGTGGACCGTTTGCTAAGGGACGGCGAGACGCTGAAAATGGGTGACGAGGCATTCGAGGTTATTTATACGCCGGGACACAGCAGCGATTCAATATGCATTTATTGCCAGAGTGAAGGAGTTTTATTTGCAGGCGATTCGCCAGTCATACTTCAATCGGACGAGGGCACATACGAGGATGCCTTTATTGATGCGCTAATACGTTTGGCACGTAAAGATATAAAGGCAATATATTTTGGCCATGGAGACCCGCTACTTAATGATTGTAATGCCAGGATACGTTCCTCTTTAAAAATGGTGAAAGAAGGCTTAAGAACAGTGGATAGTTAGTAAACAGAGGCAATGAAGTGAAAGTCGTTTTTCATGAAAAATTTAAACGTTCAGACTATGCCTCAAACGGTGCATCGGCACCAGGTCGAATGGAAAGTATTATGACAGTGTTAAAAGCGGATGGATATATTATCGTTTCGCCTGTATTCGCCCGCCAGGCCATCACGCATCGAAAAATGAAACCTGGGACTATTGTGCATTTTGCAATATGGGTATTGCCCTGCTGAAGTTGAAGGAGGAAGAGTTTATAAAAAGCGCATTTGTTTTGGATTTCGATGCACATACCGGAGACGGAAATATCGACGTACTATCAGAGTGGCCTGAAGCTGAAGTTTTCAATCCTATGGCACATAACAGTAAAGACTACATTGAAGTGATAGAGAATTATATTTCTGATATTCGACATGTTGACATAGTAGGCGTATCAGCTGGATTCGATAACTATGAAAAAGACTTAGGGAAAAAATTGAAAACTATAGACTTTTATCTTATCGGAAGACTTATGAAGCAGCTTGCCAAAAGACTCTGCCGCAAACGTCGTTTTGCCATATTGGAAGGCGGATACTATCTACCGGATTTAGGAAAAAATGCCGCCGCTTTTTGCCAGGGCTTCGACTAATCAGAGGTAAACTATGCCGGAACAACTAACTCTTAAACTGACAACTCATGATGAACAACATTCTGACTATGACTGGATGAATATTGAACACTGTGGCAAGCGTGTTGGAAAAGCCAGAGGCTTAATGAATGGCAGAACTCTAACCATTCATTCGATAAACATATTTCCCGAGTTTGAAGGCCGGGGTTTTGCCCGAAAGACAATAAGGATGTTCAAGAAATCATTCGACACTATTATTGCGGACAGGGTTCGACATACAGCCGTTGGGTTTTGGGAAAAAATGGAATTCGATACAGATGGTAATGGGAATTATATCTGGAAGAAACCGGAAACAAAAATGACTTCAAAGAGTTCGACAGCCGATTTTTGAGCTGAAATTCTGCTGCTGTGGGGCCGTTAAGGCCTGTACGGAGCAGTATGAAGAGAATGGATTATTAAAACTGAATAACAAGCAAAAAGAAGTGGAGAAAGTACCATGGCTAAGACACTTATGATTGTGGATGATTCGGCAACGATGAGAAAAATCATAATGCGAACCGTGCGAATGTCGGGTTTGCAATTCGACCGAACGGAAGAGGCCGGAAACGGCAACGAAGCACTTGAGAAACTGGGCGCCAACCCCGTCGATATCATGCTGTGTGATATCAATATGCCGGAGATGAACGGTACCGAACTGGTCAAAAAAATCCGCGAAATGGACAGTTGCAAAAACACAAAAATCGTAATGGTATCGACCGAAAGCTCTCAGGAGCTTATCAACGGTGTGATCGCCGACGGAGCTAACGGTTTCATAACCAAGCCGTTTACACCTGAAAAGTTCCAGGAAAAACTGTCTCCGTTTATGAATTAATATGATAATTGTTGATGGTTGGGGGCTGTTCTAAGGTAAAAGAAGGATTTAAGAATGATTGACGAACTGTGTCTTAACGATGCGCTGTTGGCGGGGGCAAAGGAAATCTTTGAAACAATGATTTTTATGGACCTGGAAGAATCAACCGATCCGGAACAGAAAATGGAGGAGGATACTCTGTTAGGTTCAATTACTTTCACAGGAACTCTTGAAGGCTGCCTGACTATTTGCTGCAGTAGCTCTTGTGCCAAAACTATTGCACTAAATATGCTCGGTATGGATTCGACTGAGGAAATTAACGGGGAGGATATTAACGATGCCATCGGTGAAGTAACCAATCTGGTTATGGGCAGTGTAAAATCACGCTTGGCCGATAGCGTAGGCAATCTTGAGGTTTCTATCCCTACGGTGGTCAGAGGTCGAAAGCTCGAAAACAGCTTAGGCGACGGAGCAAACAAGGTCTTGGTCAAGGTCAACATCGAAGACGAATTTGCTGCTGAGCTTTCGCTTTTATACAGAGAAAATCCTGAACAGCATTCAAATTAAATAGTTGGGCTTGGTAAATGGCAACATCAAAAACAAAAGTCGAATCACAGGCCATAGAATTATCAAAGGAGTCGTTTGAGGCCTTTTGTGAAGATATTTCCGGTATGTTCGGCGTAAGTATGAAATGTGTTCAGCAGGAGAGTTGCACCGAGACTGTTGAGGGCCTTAAAAAACATTTTGAGAAGCTGGTAGCTGTCAACTGTATCAAAGCTAAAGGTGCCTTGGAGGGAACTTTCGAAATAATCTTTAGCAGAGAAGGATTATTTATTCTGGACGGTATAATAGCTATGCCAGAACAGATGACCTCTTTGTTAGAAAAATGCGTTGGGCCGACAAATATTCAGAAAAACATAAAGAGCGGCTCACTAAAAGAAGCTGAGGCGGCCAGAGATACGATAGCAGAAACCGGCAATATGCTGGTCGGAGCTTGGGACAGGGTCTTCCGCAAAGGATTAGATGGTCACGGCCACTTTGTGCAGACCAATACCTTTATCGGTAGCCCGTGGGACAATCCAGAGGAAAATATAGGTCTGGAAGGCGATGAAGAATCTGTGTTTGTCCACTACGAAATGACAATCGCCCCCTATCCGCCTTTCAAATGCGGCGTCATTTTCCCAAAGACAGTCTTTGACAAGGCTAAAGCTGAAGCAAAAATCAGAGCCGAAGCTGAGGCAAAAGCCAGAGCCGAAGCTGAAGAGAAGCTCAAGGCCGAGGCTGAAAGAAAAACCGAAATTGAAGCTGAGGAAAAGGCCAAGGCTAAAGTTGGAAGAAAAGCCGAAATTGAAGCTGAAGCAAAGGCCAAGGTCGGAACTGAAATAAGAGCCAAGGCTGAAGCTGAAGAAAGGGCCAGGGTTGAGGCTGAGGAAAAAGCCAAGGCCGAGACTGAAGAAAAAGCCAAGGCCGAGACTGAAGAAAAAGTAACAACGACGGACGAAACAACTGAGGCTCAAGGGCAACAGGTCTCCGAAACTATTCAAAGAATGGCCCAGTCCCCTGCTACTCTTCCGGGACAGTACGCCCACATATCTTTAGCGATATCCGCAAAAGACATTATGCAAAAAGACGTTGTCTGGGGCAGCGGCGATGACAGCATCCAGCAGGCCATCACAAATATGCAGCAGGCTGGTACTGGCTATATGATGGTAGGTTCTGATGGAGTGTTGGAGGGTATTGTATCAAAATCCGACATAACAGGAGCAGTGAGTATCTATCTGCGGCCGATATTTGCAAAGTGGCGCAGACCTATGGATGATGCTACGCTTCAAATTAAAATCAAATGGATAATGACCAGGCTGGTTCGCACCATAGTGCCAGAGACACCACTTGCAGTCATAATAAATAATATAATTCAGTTTGGTGGGCGATGTCTGCCTGTGGCGGACGAGCAGGGCAAAGTGCAGGGCTTGGTGACGATATTTGACATCTATCAGGCACTTTTGAGCAGTAGCCCAAATAACTATTGTGTTGGCAAAACACGCCAAGCGCCTCCATTGGCACAATTAGATTTATCAACTGGTAAGGAGGCCCAAGATGCAAAACAGCGATAAACTCATAGAACTTATAGAGCAAGCAGCCTGCAGCACAAATATGCTAAGTCCTACGGACTTTTCGGAACTTGACAAGCTGCAGAAAATCCTCGATGAAATCAACGAGAATATCGCTGAAATAAGTGACGGCCCGGCCCAGTTACTTGAACAAGCTAAAGACTCAACTTCCGAGGCAGCCGAACTTTTGCAGAAAATACTTCAAAACCAGGTAGAAGATACCAACAAGTCAATTGAGTCAGTATCACAGGCAGTCTCAACTCTTCAAAGTTTTATCGAACAAATCGAACAGGCATCCGAAGCCGCTGAGCCCGAAGAAACAGAAACCACTGCTGCCGAAAACGCTGAAACTGAATCACAACAGCCCACTGTTTCTGAAGAGGATGTCCCGCTGGTGCTGGACTTTATCACTGAGTCCAACGAGCATATCGAGTCCGCCGAAGCGGGACTGCTCGAACTGGAAACAAAACTGGATGACAATGAGGTGCTCAACCAGATATTTCGAGCATTTCATACCATAAAGGGTATGGCTGGATTTTTGAACCTGACCGACATAGGTTCCCTCGCACATTCAGCCGAAAATCTGCTTGATCTTGCTCGTAAGGGTGAGCTGGTGCTGGCCGACGAAAACATGGATGTTGTTTTTGAATCAGTTGATATGTTAAAAAAAATGATTGCCGGACTGAAGGAGTCGGTAGAGAACGCAAAAGCTGCACCTCTGCAGAAACACCTGCCGCAGTTACTGGCAAAATTAAAATCATCGGCACAAGGCCAAAGTCTTGCCGCTTCTTTCAATACACCGCAGGGGCAAAAAAACGATAAAAAGCTTGATGAAATCTTGACAGCTAAAGATGAGTCCAAACCTAAGTATACCGCTTCGCAGGAAAATGTAAAAATCAAAACACACACCAGCGATGAGAAAATAAAAGTAAGCACTGCTCGTCTCGATAATTTGATAAACATGGCCGGTGAGTTAGTAATAGCTCAATTGATGGTCGCCGAAGAAGCAAATACAAAGTTGACATCAGAATATGAGCTAAATCACAAAGTTGTCCATCAGGGCAAGATCGTTCGTGAGCTGCAGGAATTGTCAATGTCAATGCGGATGGTTCCGATTGCCGGCGTATTTCAAAAAATGGCCAGACTCGTTCGAGACCTCTCACACAAAGCAGACAAAAAAATAAATTTTAGTACCCAGGGTGAGGAAACGGAACTCGACCGCAGCATAGTCGACAAAATCGCCGATCCACTCGTGCATATGGTACGCAACTCCATCGACCACGGCATCGAATCGCCGCAGCAGCGTGCAGAAGCAGGAAAGAAGCCAACAGGCCAAATAGAACTGCGTGCGTTCCACCAGGCTGGCAACATCGTCATTGAAATCGAAGACGATGGTAAAGGTCTTGACAAGGAACGAATCCTGAAAAAAGCAATTGATAATGGTATTGTCGAGGCCGGACAGGAGTTGAGCGATGAACAAATTTACAAACTGATTTTTCACGCAGGCCTCTCGACCGCTCAGAAAGTAACAAGTGTTTCAGGCCGAGGCGTAGGAATGGATGTTGTCAGAAAGAACATCGAATCACTGCGGGGTAAGATTGATATCAGTTCGATACACGGTAAAGGAACCACTTTTACCATTCGACTGCCGTTAACACTGGCGATAATCGACGGCCAAATCGTGAAGGTAGGCGATGACCGTTACATTATCCCGATAAACTCAATCGTCCATACATTTAGACCGCAAGCTGACCAGCTTTCATCCGTTCAGAATCGCGGCGAAATGGTAACGGTGCGAGGCCGGCTTTTGCCTCTGGTTCGCCTGTACAAGTTATTCGGTACTGTCCCAGCCACAGAAGACACGACCGAGTCGCTGTTGGTTATAGTCGAAGAAAACGGTAAAAAATGCTGCCTGCTTGTGGACGAGTTGCTGGGCCAGCAGCAGGTAGTGATAAAGAGCCTGGGAGAAGGGTTAGGCAAAGCAAAAGGTATCTCCGGCGGAGCAATTATGGGCGATGGAAAGGTCAGCTTAATTCTTGATATCCCTGGCCTGATGGAATTGGCTTGGGACTAATTTTTTCTTGGAACAATACACGTGGAAACATTAACAGTACAAAACATTGTGTTAACTGAAAGAGACTTCCGCAAGATCAGCGACTTGGTCTACAAGCACTGCGGGATTAACCTGCATGACGGTAAAAAGGAACTGGTTCGTGCCCGGCTGGCTAAAAGATTGCGCCTGGGGAACTTTAAAACATTTCCGGAATATATGAAGCATATACTTGAAGATAAAACCGGAATGGAATTTTCGATACTCATCGACTCACTCAGTACGAATCTGACAAGTTTTTTCCGTGAGCCGAAGCATTTTGAATTCTTACAAAACCGATTCTTGCCGGCCTTGCTGGAGCAAAAGAGTAAAAAACGCAACTTTAAAATACGAGCCTGGAGTGCCAGCTGCTCGTCCGGAGAAGAACCGTATTCGATGACTATAGCTTTGCTCGAAGCGGTCCAGGGCCAAGGCCGATGGGATATAAAGGTCCTTGCTACGGATATTTCCACAAGCATGCTTGATATTGCCAAAACCGGTATCTATGACACCGAAAGGGTTAAGCCCGTTCCATCGCTTCAGAAACAAAAGTATCTGGTGCAGCATCGTGTAAACGGCCAAAAACTTTTCGAAGTAAGCAAACACTTGAAAGATGCCGTAATCTTTAGCTATTTGAACCTGATGTGTGATTGGCCGATTAAGGGGGCACTGGACTTTATCTTCTGCCGAAATGTAATGATATACTTTGATAAGCAGACACAGTCGCGCTTGATAAACCGTTTCTGGGATTTGCTGGATTCAGGAGGTGTTTTATTCACCGGGCACTCGGAGTCATTGACCGGCATTAAGCACAAATTTAATTACATCCAGCCGACAATCTATATGAAACCATAATATCAGGATTCATATATGTTAAAAACAAAGACAATAGTACATGTATCAGATGCGAAAGTTTCCAACGACCCGGACGATACTCTGACAACATATTCGTTAGGCTCGTGTATCGCCGTGTGCCTGTATGACTCTGCTACACACACCGGCGGTATGCTGCATTACCAGCTTCCGGACTCAAAAATGGACCCGGGGCGGGCAAAAGAAAAACCCTTTATGTTTGCTAATACCGGAATGAGGATTCTGGTTGAAAAATTAGTGTCAATAGGAGCGAACAAAAAACGAATGCAGATAAAAATCGCAGGAGGTGCGGCAATGGATACAGGGCCGAAAGGATTTGATATCGGCAAACGCAATCATCTGGCCATAAGAAAAATCCTGTGGAAAAATGGAATGTTTATTGATGCCGAGGATGTTGGCGGCTTCTCACCTCGAAATATGTATATGAATATTGCCGATGGTGCTGTAACGGTCAGGTCCAATGGACTCGAGAAAAACCTATGAGAACAATAATTTGAAACCAATCGCTTGTATAGGAGATATATCATGCCTTGGAATATACTAATAGTGGATGATTCATCTTTAACTCGCAAAAGAATAAAACGCATCATCGAAATGGCCAATATAGATGTTGGACAGTTCCTGGACGCCGAGAACGGCGAAGAGGCTTTGAAAATTCTCGAAAAATCAAACGTGGATTTGGTGCTCTCGGATTTGAATATGCCCGAAATGGGCGGCGCTGAAATGGTACATCAAATGAGAAGCCGTGGGGCCACAAAGTCAATCCCGGTCGTTGTTATCTCTACCGAATCCAAAACAGCACGGATCAAGGAACTTTTAGCTGAAGGTGTAAAAGATTATCTACATAAGCCTTTTACGCAGGACGAAGACTTGATTGCGATTTGTGAGTGTCTTGTACAAAACAATTTTCGAAGGGTTCCAATAGTGTCAGACGGGAAGCTGGTGGGCATCATTAGCAGAAAGGATATCATCAAATACATATTGGAACCGATAGGATAACAATTTCATTAACACTTGAGTTGACGTTTAAGCCGGCAGGAGTTGTGAAAAATGCATAACGAAAAGGTTAATGAAAACAAACGGGTTCTCGTAATCGACGACAATTAAGCAATACACAACGATTTCCGGACGATTCTAGGGCATCAGGATGATACCGTCGATACGGCTATAGCTGAAAAGGAAGAGGCCATCTTTGGTTCGCCTGAGAAAAGCTCGGATAAGTTATTTGAAGTTGATTCGGCATATCAGCGCAAAGAGGGATTACAGAAGGTACAAAAGGCTTTGAATACCGGCTGGCTGAAAACCTTGTCGAGAGATGTATAAATTACAACTTCGTGGACAGATTCTTTGCCTTTGAAACCGCCAAAAGACAAGATTGACATCAACAACAAACACCAAATGACTCCGAATACAATCCTTTTCATAGCTTACTCCTCAATTCCAATTCTATATTAAATGAGAGATAACAACACGGGCTGATTGCAAGGGCAAGACGCCTTTTGCCGGTGAACATGTATGGGTTGCCAATACTGCTCGTAGTATTCGACTCGCCAAAGACATCATAAGAAGAAGTTTCAACAGCATTGCCACTGGCATCGCTTAATGCAATAGCTGACCCCACACCATAGAACCGGAAATAATATATCCCATTGTTATTATTTCAGTTTTCAAAGTGCTCTGTAGAAACCTTTAATTTGTTAATGTTCTTTTATTGATTGATAAGCTCATTTTAAAAAGTAAATAGAGAATCATCAGGTTGTAGGTCAAAACCCGGAACAGACATTCGGCCTTGCGGGCCTGCTCATCACGAGAACGAAGAGCATAGCCAAGCCGACGTTTCATCCTTGAGAAAACACTCTCAACCTGCCATCGCTGACAATACTTGCGCTTGGGAAAGTTGTTTTTCATCTGTCTGCGATAGCGTCCCGTTGGTTCACCGCCATTACGTCGGCGGTTGTTAACAGGGGTCACCGTCGAACGAATGCCAAGTTCTTCATGGCAAAGCTTGTGGTTTGGCTCAGAGTCATATCCGGCATCGGCAAGAAGTCGTTTAATAGGTAAATTCTTTATTGCCTGCTCAACTGCTTCTGGTAAGTAGGCAGCGTCCGTGCTGGGACCAATACTGACTACTGAACCGGCGATTAAATGGCTGGCATTATGACAGACAACAGTCAGTTTTGTCCATTTTCGATACCGCTTTGTGCGTTTGCTTTGACACATCAGAAAGTGACGACTGACAAAATAGCTTTCCAGGCCGGTCGAATCTATGGATGCTTCGGCTGATTCATCGATCAGGTCATAGGCCCTGGCGCTATCGAAAATCGCGGCGAGCAGATTGTGCCAAGCCCTTTTTTTAAAAGTCTTTGCTGAGCTTCCTGAAGCGTAGTGTAATGCGGTACTTTGCTCAGCCCCAAAGCTTTTTGTAAGTCCGTGAGGTCTTCCAACAATTGGACGATACCTCTGTAATCGACTTGGAAGAAGTGTCGCAGAACCAGAATAGCGAATAACTGTGCCTGGGTGAAATCGTGACGAGAACGATTGGTTGAGTACTTTGGCAGAGCTCTTTGTGCGATTTTCATGGCTTGTTTTGCCAAAGCCAGGGGCGACTTGGTCATTGAACCGTGTTTGCCCATGGTGGAATCCTTTCCACTGTGTATAATTGGATTTAAGGTTGTTATTATATATCGTCATGACCTAACCTTATGGTTCGATGTTTTCTACAGAGCATACTGAGTTTTGAGTTGGTTATTGGTTTTCTGCGAAAT
This sequence comes from Planctomycetota bacterium, assembly GCA_030605475.1. Classification (GTDB taxonomy): domain Bacteria; phylum Planctomycetota; class Phycisphaerae; order Sedimentisphaerales; family Anaerobacaceae; genus JAUWIG01. The sequence continues at coordinate 14,744 of JAUWIG010000019.1, forward strand.
CTGCGTCTAATTTCCCTTGTGCTTTTTTGTGGCTAATACTTTTAATCAGTGCAATCTGGAGCTAAAAACTCTTTGTGGTCTTTGTGGTCAATAAAAATCCTAAAATCTGTCATCCCCGCGAAGCCTGCCCTCGCACGTCGTAGTCGGGGGGCGGGGACCCAGTCTCCTTTTCCCTTTTGAATTTTACGCTATGGTTTTGCGTTTTTCATTTTACGTTTTTCGCTTCCGCAACGAGTTTACCCTGCCTGCCCTCGAATGTTTACCCGCCTTCTGTGTGGCGGGCCGTAGTCGGGGGAGCCTGTCGAAGGGCATCCAGCATCGAGGCCGCTAATCCTCTAATCCCCTGATACTCTGATCTACTAATAACCTGTTCGTCGCGCTGCGCTCGACGTAGCGGGCACCCTGTTCCTCTGATTTCCTGATATCCTGAAGCGCATCCAGCATCGAGCATCCTCTATCGCCTCTCCTCCACCAGCCAACCTCACGAAGTACTGCCAACCTCACGAAATACAGCCAACCTTATGAAATACTGCCAACCTTATGAAATACAGCCAACCTTATGAAATACAACCGAACTCACGAAATACTTGACATTTGTTGATATATGACTTAAGTACATACGCAATTACTTAATCAATACAATGTCTTTTCAGGGTAAATTATCATGACTAAGTCAGAAACTTTAGCAGAAATATTCAAGCTATTGTCAGTTGATGCAAGGGTACGCATTCTGCAGCTTCTCAAGCAAAGATCTTTATGCGTCACCGAACTAACGTCCCAGCTGGGCATGACGCTCCCAGCCACATCTCAGCATCTCAGGCTACTGCGTAATGCTGGCATTCTAAAAACCCAGAAGCGGGGCTTCTTTGTTTATTACCATCTCGACAAGAAAAATTTGTCGCTCTTGAAAAAAGCCGCCAGCGAGTTACTCAGTATCGGATAAACAACCACGCTCTTACAAACGACACGTTACAAGATGTTACAAGCAAATAATGACAAGCGTTTTTAAATGACTTAAGTATTTGCTTAAATACTTAAATTGTTTCTGGCGTTAAGCAGCATTCACCACCTACTAAACACCTCCATCCCGCATACTCCTCCCCGCGCCGAATTCTCGCCAAACACAAGCCGCAAATTCCCTGTTTTCTACCCGCCTCCGGCGGCTGCCCTCCATCAGCCCATCGCAATGAAATTTATCCACTCGCCACTCACACCCCAAAACACCGCAAGCATCAAAATAGTATTTAAGTATTTGCTTAAATACTTACATTGTTTCTGACGTTAAGCAGCATTCACCACCTACTAAACACCTCCATCCCGCATACTCCTCCCCGCGCCGAATTCTCGCCAAACACAAGCCAATTTTCGTCGCTCGTTTATCCTGAGCTTGTCCTGAGCAGTGCCGAAGTGTCGAAGGATTCGATATTCTTTCCCTCTCCCATCCACAATACCAGCCACCGGTCACGGGCCATGGGTCCCGAATGGGTTTTGAATTTTGTATTTTGGTTATTCGAATTTGTTTAGAGTTTAGGATTTAGAATTTAGGATTTATTCTATCCTCTTTGCCCCACTCACCATTTGACTACTCACCATTCACCATCTGCGCAATCTGTGTAATCTGTGGTTAAAATTCGTATCAATTCGTGTTAATTCGTGGCCAAGTTTCTCTGTGAAATCCGCGCTCTCCGCGATTAAAAAACTATGAACTATGAACTACCAACTACGAACCAGCGTCTTACTGTCCCGAGCAAACTTGTCCCGAGTATAAGCGAGGGAGCC
>JAUWIG010000018.1 GCA_030605475.1 Planctomycetota bacterium
GGAACACCCCCCGAAGTTGTGTCAGTCGTGTAAGGCCGCTAACGCCGCCGATATATACCACGTCTCGTGTGCCAAGTGCGGTACGCAAATAGTCGCTCGCCATAGTTGGGAACACCCCCCGAAGTTCTGTCGGTCGTGCAAGGCCGCCTACGCTCCGAAAGATGCCACGTGCGGGCACTGCGGCAAGAGCTTCACCATTCCTACGGGCACGCAGATCAAGTGCAACCAGAACGGCTGGGAGCTACCGAGAAAGTGCCAAGACTGCCGCGAACTCTTCAGGCACAAGCCTTTCAAGACCGTGAGAGAAAAAACTTTTTTCGGTAACACCGTCTGCCGCACCTACAACAGCCGCGGTCAGCTAATATCAGAATCTCGGGATGAGACAACCGTTTTCGGAAATGAACGTCGACACCATACGAGTCAGACAGGTAAAACGACAGGCTTTACTCGCAAAGAAAAAACAGTATTTGGGACTCCATATAACGAAACTAGGCGGCCTGATGGCTCGCTGAAGTCACGCTCGACTGAGAAGACGTCTCTATTAGGCAATAAGTACACCGAGAGCGAGGGTGGATCGTCAAAGACGAAACACAAGACGACGACGGTGAAAACTTGGTTGGGTCGAATATTCCGCAAAACTGAGTAGCTCGTGGGCAATATTAGAAACAAGCAAGGCCGTTTACTATTTTAGTTTTTGTTCATGACCAACAGGACGCGCGACGAAAAAGGAGGCCGAAGCTGCAAATAAATAAAAGTAGAAGAACTTATGGCAACTTGTGCACTTTGCAAATCTGATAAATTACTGAAAGAAAGTCACACCATCCCTAAATTTGTTTTTGACAGAATAAAAGAAAATTCTCCGACAGGTTTCCTTCGTGGAGGTTTTTTGAATCCAAATCAGCGAAAGCAAGACGGTGATAAGATCAAGATGTTGTGTGAAGTCTGTGAGCAGAAATTTTCACAAGCTGAAAAAGAGTTTGCTGAAAATGTTTTCAAGCCGTATCATGAATTGGGAAAAACTTCTTTTTCTTATGGCTCTTGGCTGAGCTATTTTATCAGTTCTGTTAATTGGCGCACACTTCATCTTGACAATATTGGTTTTCATTCCAAGAAAGAATGGTCGGACGATGTGCTTTGTGTTCTTGATGATGCTGAAACGATGCTTGCCGATTTTCTATTGGGGAAAAAACCTGATATTGGTGATATGGAGAATCACATACTGCCTTTGTTTGAAATAACTGGTGCAAGCCCAGAACTTAAGAATATAGAACCCAATTTTCTTTTCCGGACAAGCGCTTTTGGCTATACCTTCTTTGTACCTGGTTTGGATGGATTTTACGTCTTTGCAAATCTGGCAGGAGTTCTAATCTTCACTGTAATACGAAAAGGTAAGAATGATGTTTGGGAAAATACGTTGGTGCAGCCAGGAGACGGAATTATTGCGCCGCCAGTGCAACACAAAAGTCCTCTTATGGCCAATATCATGGAGCTTTTAATTAAATGCTCAAAAGTCAAAATATCACAGGCTCAGAAAGACAAGATAATTGAATCACTTAAGGCAAATCCTCAAGTTCCTCAGGCCAAAGCTGTGGAAATTCGTGAGTGGGACAAAAAATTGCGTGACGGAACAATTTGTTGAAGATCTGGGGACACCATACATATTTAAGTGGGAAAACTAGGGACGACGGGGCTGTTGAAAAAGCCGTTGTAATTAAAGGTGTCCGGTACTTTTTCTTTTTTCCCTGCTCTTTTCACGTTGAATCGCTTCGGATTTTCTCCAGCCCGTTAGAAATCCCCGCCCGGTTAGAAGTCTGCAAGACTTTACTTCTAACGGGGCCCGCCGAACACAAGGCAGACACCTCTGGCGTCCCATTTCTAACGGGCTCCAGAGTTTCCATCCACAGGATGCCTCCACGGGACGCCCCACAACGGCGCCACAACGGCATTACCGATAGAAGCAGGCTTGTCATTGCGAGGCCTGCAGGGCCGTGGCAATCTCAACCCATTCGAAGGCCAGAGATTGCTTCGCTTCGCACGCAATGAAATGTACCGGCGCAGTAAATAATCACAATTGGTTTCAGATGGCAGTCGTTCTCGTATCGAAATCCTCTGCCCAGCACCCAATTAGGCGTAAGCCTAAGCTCAATAGGTGCTGGACAAAGTAAGGTTGCGCAGATACTATAGAGCAAATTGAGATGATAAAAATTGGGATTAACGATGGGCGAGATAATAACACTTTCTAAGCCGAATCAAGATGGCCCTATGTCATTGGAAAAGGCAATCGTCATACGGCGGTCCTGGCGGGATTTTTTGCCGCAGCCTCTTACGTTTGAGCAAATCGGCCAGTTAGCGTGGGCGGCCCAGGGTCAAGATGCCCACAGTAGCTATCGCACAGCGCCTTCAGCGGGAGCAACGTATCCGCTGGAGCTTTTTGTTGTGAGCAGTGATGGTTTGTTTTGCTATTTGCCTGCCAAACACGCGATTGAGAAGCTGACAGGCCAGGACCTGCGTGCCGCACTTGCCTCGGCTGCCTTGGGACAGGGATTTGTTGAGGCGGCACCGCTGACACTGGTCTTTGCAGCCCGGTTCAGCAGAACAACAAATCACTATGGCAAACGAGGTATCCGTTATGTATATATGGAAGCAGGTCACGCCGCTCAAAATGTTCATCTTCAAGCTGAGGCTCTGGGGCTTGGTTCTGTCGCTGTCGGTGCTTTCGATGACTCCTCTGTTAGCAAAGTTCTGTCACTGCCGGACTATCTCGAGCCACTGTATATGGTCGCAGTGGGCTATTGCCGCAAATAATTTCAGGTACAACCTTCAATGTCACTAGACTGGGCTGACAATACTGCTCAACAGCTCTTAAGCAAAGGCCTAATACAAAAAGGAATTTGCTTGATTCTTGGCGCCTCCGATACCGGCAAAACTACTCTCGCGGCGGCTCTGGCAAGGTGTGCAGCTTCGAGCCGGAGTGTTGGAATTGTCGATGCAGATATTGGCCAATCTCACATTGGACCGCCTGCAACGGTTGGTTGGGCTGTCGTCAATAATCCGCAGATTGATTTGTCACAGCTTGCTGTTGGTGGTATTAGCTTTGTAGGCGATGTAACGCCGGTGGGTCATCTGCTGCAGCTGACTGGGGCTATCGTACAATGTGTTCGTCAAGTATCCGAAGCTGCTGAGCTAATCATAATCGATACCCCCGGTTTTATCAGCGGCCCGTCAGCGGCCGCTTTGTGGTGGACGGTGCAGCGAATATTACAGCCGAAGTTGATTTTGGCAGTGCAGCGTGGTGAGGAGTTGAGGGATATCCTTACCGGCCTGCGGTCTCTTGACTGCCAGCTTGAGCTGATTAAATCTCCGCCACAAATACCACCAAAATCGCCGCAAAAAAGGCGGAGGTATCGACAAAGCCAATTTGGCAGGTACTTTCAGGACTCTCGTCTTTATAATATCAGCTTGGGTGACATAGCAATCCAGACGAGTCGGAATTTGAGCGGCGAGAGCCTCGTCAATCGCCTGGTGGCACTTAGGGATGACAGAGGTGTGGATATGGCCGTTGGTCTAATAGCGGATTGGCAGGGGGACAGGGACATTGTGGTAGTCAGGGCCCATCAGCTTGATATACAACAAATTCGCTGTCTTGTTATTGGCAAGGTATCGATAGAGATTCCCTGAGGATAATTATGGATACTGTGGTAATCGATGGCAGTACGGGCGAAGGAGGGGGACAGATACTACGAACGAGCCTGGCTTTATCGTGCATAACCGGCAGGAGCTTGCATATTGAGAATATCCGTGCTGCTCGCCGCAATCCGGGCCTGGCCAAGCAGCACCTGAGCTGTGTTGAAGCTGCCTGTCAGATTTGTAACGGCCAAAGCCAAGGAGCTGCGCGTGGCTCAAGAGTATTGGATTTTCAGCCAGGGTCTGTGCAGGGTGGCGATTTTCATTTTGATATAGGTTCGGCGGGCTCTGCATCTTTGGTAATTCAAACTGTGCTGCCTGCTTTATTCTTGGCCGACAGGCCTTCGAGGGTTACCGTTGTCGGTGGGACTCATAATCCCCTGGCCCCGCCGTTTGACTTTCTTTGCGAGACGTTTCTGCCTGCTATCGCGACCGTCGGTTTTCGCGGTAATTGCAGACTATTAAAGCATGGTTTTTTTCCCGCCGGCGGCGGTAGAATAACTTTTGATATCCAGCCCCGGCAAAAGCAATCGCATCGGATAATTAACCTTTGTGAGCCGGGCAGCCAGTTTCGAATTCACGCCCGGATATACACGGCCAAACTTGCCGCACATATCGCCCAACGCCAACAGAAACTATTGCTCCAAAGCGGACTGAATATCCAAAATGTCGAACACATCGAAGTGACAGATTCCGATGGGCCGGGGAATTGTGTGATGATTCGGCTTTGTGGTGGTGAGCGGACAACAGTATTTACCGCATTTGGAATGCGGGGGAAACCATCGCAGGATGTAATCAGCGGGGTTGTTCATTTAGCTGAAGACTTTTTGGCCAGCGGGGCTGCTATCGACCGTTTTTTAGCTGACCAACTTTTAGTCTATATGGCGATATTGAGGGCCGGCTGCTACACGACCAATGAACTTTCCACGCACCTTGTAACAAATATGGAAATAATAAGGGAATTTGTCGATGTTGACTTTCGTGTGGACCAGAGGAGGAAGGTCTATAAAGTTTCGTGTCGGCCTGCTTAGAAACAGGCTGAATCAGCAGGAGCTTCAAGATAACACTTAACCTTGCAGTTGCATAATCGTGATGCCTTTGCGGGTTGCAGTATGGAATGCAAATTCCTGCTGACTGCCGCCGATAACGAATAAAAACTTTTGCTCCCCGGCCACAGGCTTTTGTTAAGCATAGGCCTAAAGATGTGAAAGACCGGTTTTTATAGGCCACTATTGGGGGGCAGATTAAATCCGGTTTGTTTTTTGCTTAACCTGGTCCAAACTTGTGTCGATACAGCATTTGAAACTCATTAAAGCTGTACTGAGTTAAGAAGAAGGAGATTTAAAATGGGCATCCAGAATTGGTCAGAGGATATTATTCTCGTGGACCTGCCACAAGAGCCGCAGATAGGAGATGAGTTGAAAACTGTTACCGAAATTGCTCGGGACAGAGGTGACTGTGATGTGGTAATTGATTTTTCCGAGGTCGATATTGTAACCTCTTCAAGCCTGTCAAAGATGCTGAAGCTGCGCAAGTTATTGGTTGATTGTGGGCATAAGTGCATTTTCTGCAGTGTTGCGCCCGCAACCAGAGGTATCTTTATGGTAACCGGCCTTGATGGGGTTTTCGAGATGGTTGATGACAAGTTCGTTGCCTTGGCAGGTCTGCAGATTGTCTAACCGGTAAGCCCGACAGGCTCCCATTTTGTGATGTATTGCTAAATGAGAATCCGAGTTATTTCAAAGGACCTCGCAAAATGGGGTGCCGCTGAAGGGCTTGACAGATGGTTTATCTTTTGTATAATGTATTTTTATGATTGTTGAGCCGGCTACGAAGATCGCTAATGATAGCGGTGTTCGTAATCTGCTCGCAGGTTTCCTGGGTTCCTATTTTGCGGGCTCCCAAACGCTCTTTTTTGCATTTGGGGTTCCTACAGTACATCGCAAAGTGGGGTCCCTTGCAAAAGGCAGGACACAATTAAATGGACGAAGAAGCTCTGCAAGAAATTGAGCAGATAATAGGTTACAAGTTTTCCGATCGTAATCTCTTATGCAAAGCATTCACCCATTCCTCCGTTGTTGATAATCGTTTTTTGAGTAATGAAAGGCTGGAGTTCCTTGGTGACTCGGTTTTAGGTGTGGTTATTTGTCAAACCCTCTTCAAGCAGTTTCCAAGCTATCTGGAGGGGGACTTAACGAAGGTAAAAAGTATGCTTGTTTCCCGCAGGACCTGCGCTCGGGTTGTCAAGCAGCTGGGACTGCAAAAGTTTCTAAAAGTCGGTAAAGGTATGACCAGCAGCAGGGCGTTGTCAGGTTCTCTTGCAGCCGGTTTGTTGGAGGCCGTTGTTGCTGCGATTTACATTGACGGCGGTTTTGAAGCAGCCCGCACCTTTCTGTTGAGAATTTTTGCTCCGTTAATTGACCAGGCCGATGCGGAACAAGCTCAGGGCAATTTTAAATCATTGCTGCAGCAGTACGCCCAACAGCAGTTTAATGTCACACCCATCTATGAGCTGATTGATGAAAAAGGGCCCGACCACAGCAAATGTTTTGAGGCCGAGGCGATTGTTGCAGAGCGTCGTTTTCCAGGTGCGTGGGGGACAAACAAAAAAGAAGCGGAGCAAAAAGCCGCTCTCAATGCCCTTATAGAATTAGGTATTCTTGAAGGTTCTTTGGCAGAGTTAAATCCTGACTAATCTTGTATTTCGCTTAATGTTTCATGCGATAGTCACTCGGTAGTTAGCCACGCCAAAGCGTGTAAGGCCAATGCGGTTATGGCTATGAAAACGATAATAGAGCCGAATAAGACCGCCACCTCTTTGATAAAATTGATTGCAGTAATTTTCGGCAGCTTCGTTGCTTTATAGACGACAGCTATCGCCGCTGTCAGTGGCAGCAGCCAGAGCATCGACTGTGGATTTGTGCCGATATTTTCTGGTGCTCTAAAGGTCGCCATTACGAAAAGAGTTTCCACCGACATTTTAGCCTCCAGCCATCTTTGCTCTGTTTAGATGAGCTAAGTAAACGGCATTGACAATGCACAAAAGATTAAGCAAACCGGCGATGCTGGTGTATATTTGCCCGATTTCATTTGGCCTGCCGTAGGCGGGGAAACCGCCGCCGGCGGTCAAATGACCCAGGGCAGCTACCATCGGCGAATTCATAATTTGTGCCACATACCAGGGTTTTGCTCCAACCGGGTCAATTACTCCGATTGAACCGATATATAACCCTGTGCAGAAAGTTAGAACAATGGTTACGAATATGATTATCGAGCGTTTCTTTTCCTTCAGCAGAAGATGTCCGGCGCCCGGCAGAAGCCAGGCCAGCAGTCCCACAATCAGCAAAGATAACGCGGGGGTTTTTTTCGAAAGCTGTCCCATTACGATGCTCCCTTAGGAACCGCCGGTGCGTTAACATCTGTTTCTTCTTCCTTCCTGACCCATCTAAAGTTCATACGTTTTAGTATGTTTTCAGGACGAAAGTGCACCGCTGCCAGAGATTGGGATTGAGCCACGCCTTCCTTATAGACCTGCAGCGTCTTGATGTTTTCGTATTGTTGCTGGTCGAGGCGTTTGACTGAGATGTTCTTAATAACGTAGTAATTCATATCCGGTTTAAATTCCACAATTAGAGGCAGGGCCTCGACAGTGTCCCTGTCCTGCGGCACGAGCGAATAAAGCTGAGCCGTGAACAGGGCCTCTTTTTTGCTCGCATCGACCAAGAACTGTGCCGTCGGGTCACCTGCGTTTTGCACGGTCAATGTCCCTATTCTCTCTCTTGACATTCTCTTTAGATTTGTCAAATTTTGCAGCTTGAATGCATCAGTGGCGGCTTCGCCCTGGCCGGCTTGTTTTCCATAAAGCTCGTTAAATTTATCAATCGCGTTCTCCCAGCCGTCCTTTGCCGCCAAGGCAATAAACTCTTGGGTTTTGCTTTTGGCGGTATCCATTGCCGCAAGTTTCTTTAAGTCTTCTACCACTTTTTCTTTTACTGAGTAAACATCTTCGCTGGCCTGCTCCGTCGCCCGCTCAAGTGTGAGGGTCTTTGTGCTGTAGGTCTGATTTATGCTTTCCGGCTCAGAGGCCTTTTCAGCCTCTATCACCCGCATAACTGCAGTTATTCGTCCGAGTATATCCGTTACCGGCCCGATATTTTCATACAATCTCGGCCGTGGCGCGTCGAAGGGGCCAAGTTCGCTAACCTTCAGCTCATCGATAGCAAACACAACCTGAGGTAAGCTCACTGTGTTGTATCCGTGGCCTTGCAGGTATAGCATTCCAAGATGCTTGTCCATCCGAATATCGTCTGCGCTAAGCATCCCTGTCTGTCCCGTATATACCTTGATTTTGTGTTTTTTAGTTAGCTGCTCGGCGGCGGCTTCATAATCACCAGCTATCTGCGTAAACTGCTCGGCGCTGAGACTCGCAGGCTCTGTATCTATATCTTGCAAACCGGCCTCAGTGAGTGTCTTTGCATCCTGCAGTATGCTCTCTGCCTTTGAGTTTATTTTGTTTTGCAGCAGGCTTTTTAAGATGTCATTTGCCGCCTCGGCGTAGCTTTTAGTTCGTTCGATTGGCGGCGAATCCGGGTCGTTTGGGTCTGATGACACTTGTTCAGTGTATTGTTCTCTATGTTTTTCGTAATATTCTTCTGCCTCTTGATGTGTAGGTGGCGTTACTATCGTCGAAATATCATCGAGTTTAACCGCGAGGTATTCAAACTTAACCCTATCGGCAAGTTTATACCCGAAGCCATAGGGGTTTTCCTTGCTTACGGTGCCGGCAGAAAATTTCTTGTATTTGTCAAAATGCTCGGCCATTTTCTGCGGGGCTGGCCCATCTTGAATTTCGGCAAACAGAGCCGAATCAAATCTTACAAATTCGACGTCAATTGTTTCGCTCTCCAAGCTTGTGTTGTGCATTATCTGCCGTATAGTAGCGTTTTCGTTTGAGCAGATTATCATGGCGTATTCCAATGTCGCCAGTAATTTGCTGAACGTTGTCAGTGTCTCCTCCTCCGGAATCCCTCGCTGATTTATTAGTGAGCCGATTAGCTGTGAATATGTTGCGCCGTTAAAAAGTTGTGGTATTATGCTTGCTAACAGTGTGCCTGAATTCTTGTTTGATACTTTGGTGCCTGCGAACTGTGCTTCGCTTTTCAGCAGCAGCCAGTATGTATGATTTGGCATCGAGCGTCTGTAAATATCGTTGATTTGTTTATCGCTAATCCTGTACCTGTTTGCTCTTATCACTTGTTTTATATGGTTGATTAATGCTGCTGAAGTTCCCCGCTCTGAAAATAACAGTTCGCCCAGTAGAATCATTTGTAAATCTTGCGAGGTGAGCATAACATTTGCCCGCAGCATTTTTAGAATTTCCAGTTCTCGTCTGGCCAAAGCCAAGTCGTTGTTTGTTATTTTCCTGTCATCTGCGAAGTAAGCGACGGGTGTATGCAGCCCTGCTCTTCCTCTTCGACCAAGCTGCCGGATAAACTCGCCTCCTATAAAGCCGAACATTAGAATGACGACCACGATAGCCATCAGCTTCTTGTTATTTTTGCGAAACCACTTTACTAAACTCATATTTGTGCTCCGAGTTTACCTTGAGACTGTTGTTTCTATCGGTTCTTGAAACCCTATGAGTATATGCAACTGCCCTGTCTTTGCAAGAAAAATAGCGAAATTAACGGATAGTGGATAGCGTATGGCGGATAGAATGAGGGTATTGAGAAGCGGCAATGACAAACAAGCAGTCGGTTTGAGTAATACAAATAAATTGCACTTGGCCGTTGAACTATTAAGATATTAAGCTGATGAATGGACAAAAGGATAATTACCCGAAGTCAGCCGAGGCGTTTACGGAGGCCGAAAAAATTCTGCCTGGCGGCGTCAATTCACCGGTAAGGGCCTTTGGCGGTGTAGATACGGACCCGCTTTTCATCGAGCGTGCAGTCGGCTCGAAAGTTTACGATATCGACGGCAATGAGTACATCGACTACGTTGGTTCCTGGGGCCCTATGATATTGGGACACGCCCATCCGAAGGTAATAGAAGCCATTGGCGCTGCAGTATCGAGAGGCACCTCCTTCGGAGCCCCCACTTTAGCTGAGACGTCCCTGGCCCAAAAGATAATCGCTGCTTTTAGTTCTATTGAAAAAGTACGCCTTGTAAGCAGTGGGACCGAAGCGGTAATGGCTGCTGTACGGTTGGCCCGTGCGTATACCAAAAAGGACTTAATAATCAAAATGGCCGGCTGTTATCACGGCCATAGCGATTCACTGCTGGTAGCGGTAGGTTCCGGCCTTGCCGAGGCCGGCAGACCTTCAAGTGCCGGCGTTCCCGATTCGATTGCTGAACTGACCATTGTGATACCGTATAATGATATCGATGCTGCGGAAACTGCCTTTCAAAAACACAAAGGGAAAATCGCAGCGGTTATAGTTGAGCCGGTGGCCGCAAATATGGGGGTGGTACCGCCAATCGACGGCTACCTGGGGGCGCTTCGCAGTTTATGCGACGCTGAAGATGCACTCTTGATATTCGACGAGGTGATAACAGGCTTTCGCTTGGCACCCGGCGGAGCGCAGGAGCTTTTCGGCGTGAAAGCTGATATTACCTGTCTTGGCAAAATCGTAGGTGGGGGGCTGCCGGCGGCGGCTTTTGGCGGCAGAGCTGATATTATGGATATGCTCGCCCCCGTCGGAGCGGTCTATCAGGCGGGCACCCTGAGCGGTAATCCAATCGCAACCGCAGCGGCTAATGCCACACTAAATATGCTGGCGAAAGGAAATTGCTACCAAAAGCTCGAATCTATCTCAGCGGGATTAGAAGCCGGACTGGCTAATGCTGCCAAAGATGCTGGAGTTGCTGTTACAATCAATCGTGTCGGCTCGATTATGAGCTGCTTCTTTACCCCGCACCAATTGAGACCGAGCCGGACGCTCGAATCCGTTGAAAAGGCCGGTTTTCTCTGCGGGGCAATTGGTGCTGGGGTAAGAAATTTTGCCGATGTTCAGTCAACCAATATAAAACAATTTAAGAGATTCTTCGCGGAAATGCTTAGGCGGGGCATTTACCTTGCTCCAAGCGCTTACGAAGCAATGTTCGTTTCATTGGCCCATACGCAACAGGACATTGAAAAGACCATCGAAGCAGCTAAGGAGAGTTTCCGCAAAGCAGAGGGCGAAAAATAGTGCTCTAAAAGAAGCAAATTCCTTGCACTTGTAGCAGAGGCGAAACATAATAGTAGCGGATAGTCGATAGCGGATAAAAAAACTAAACGCTATATACTAAATGCTGAATGCTAAATTTAGGAGATTAAGAAATGAATGAAGAGCAGGAAAAACAAAGCAGTTTAATCGACACTACTGATTGTCTCGAAGCTGTGGGGGTGTTTAGGGGATGGAAAAACTTTTTGTTTGTAATTATGATTTGCTGTCTTTTGCTGCTGCAGGCGTCCTTTTGGCTCGTAAATACCGGTTACGTTAAAACTGAAGATGCAGCCAAGAGTGAGTCACCTGCTGTTGTGGCCGAAGAGCCAGACCAAATTAGCGAGGCTGCAAAGCAAGTAGCTGCAGAGCCAAACCAGCTGACCGAAGCCGTCTCGCAAGAACCGCAGCAGCCGAAACCACAAAAGACCAGCCCTCGCTTTGGTATAAAATTCGAGCATCTGGCCTGGCTTGTCCGGTTCTTAGACTTTGTGCTTGTCCTGACAGCCATACTTTACTGTCTGACAATGCTGTTTGGCTTGAAGGTCTCAATGGTGGGCAGGCTCGGCGGAATAAACCATATCTGTCGAGCATTTTTCCTCTCGCTGGCCTTTGTTGTTTTGCTGTTGCCGTGGCAGAGGTTCTTTGCCGGCGTAGTTTCCGGGGCGATGTACACGCCGCAGGAGTTGTCAAGCTGCTGTGCCGCTGCTGAGAGGGGTGGGATATTTGGCGCAGTCCTTCACTATTTGCGTTTCACCGGCTACTGGCTGTTGGTTGTGCTATTGCTTATTTTCTCGCAGGTCCGCAGCGCTCGCTGGGCAAAGGCTATCCTTCGTCGGCTGGAGGTGATGTAAAGGATGGCCAAAGAGAGGGTTGGTTTTATCGGCACCGGTATTATGGGTAGGCCGATGGCCCAAAACCTGCTAAAGGCAGGATACTCGGTAACCATCCACAATCGTACAAAGGCGAAAGCTGAGCAGCTTCTCTTGGATGGGGCGGCCTGGGCGGCTAATCCCGCTGAGGTCGCTAACAATAGTGATGTTGTAATAACCTGTGTTACCGATACGCCTGACGTCAGGAAAGTCCTTCTCGGCGAACACGGTGTAATTGAAGCTGCAAGGCCGGGACTTATATGCATTGATATGAGCACAATTTCACCATCGGCGACAAAAGAGATGGGTGAGATTCTTGGGGCCAAGGGTGTGATACTAATCGACGCACCCATAAGCGGCGGCGAAATAGGGGCTATCGAAGGCAAACTTTCGATAATGATGGGTGGACCCAAAGAGACGGTCGAAAAGGCCCGTTCTATTATGGAAGTGATGGGCCGAACCGTTACCTGGTGCGGCCCGCTCGGCTCAGGACAAATGACCAAACTGGCCAACCAGATAATGGTCATTCACACAATAATGAGTATCGCTGAAGGTCTTGCTTTCGCTGAGAAAGCGGGACTGGATTTGCATACTACTCTAAAAGTAACCTCCGCAGGTGCTGCAGCAAGTCACTCGTTGAAGGCGCTCGGCCCAAAGATAATTGCCGGTGATTTTGCGCCTGCTTTTATGGTCGATTTGCAGCAGAAGGATTTGCGTCTGGTTCTTGAGTATGCCGAGCAGCTAAAGCAGCCTTTACCGGGTGTGGCTTTGGCTAAACAATTGCTGAGCGTCCTTCAGGCCCGGGGCCGAGGCCGGGACGGCACCCAGGCCCTTGTCGAGGTCATCCGCCAATTGGGGAAAAGTATAGATTAAGAGCTTTATGAATATTCGGGTTAATTAGCGGCACGGTGTTAACCCTGCTTATCTGAGACAATCTTGGCGGATTTTATCACTACAGCTTCAACGGGAACGTTAGCATGGGGACCTTTCCGCGTTGTCTTAACAGCGGCGACAGCATCCACAACATCCATACCTTTGACTACTTTGCCAAATACAGCGTACCCCGGGTTGCTTGGCCCGGTGTGATTTAGAAAGTCATTGTTTTTAAGATTGATAAAAAACTGAGCTGTGGCGCTATTAGGATTATTTGTGCGGGCCATTGCAATAGTGCCGAGGTCATTTTTCAGGCCGTTGCTGGCTTCGTTAGTAATCGGCGGGCGCGGTATTTTTTGCTTCATCTCCGCCGTGAATCCGCCGCCCTGTATCATAAAGTTCGGTATAACCCTGTGAAATATCGTGCCGTTGTAAAAGCCTTCCTTCACGTACTGAAGGAAATTCTTTACTGTAATCGGCGCGGCCTTTTCGTTGAGCTCAATGACGATGTCACCCATAGTTGTTTCCAATTTTACCTTCTTTGGTCTCATAGCTGTTTCCTTTGGCTTCTCACTGACTATTCTTTCTTCAGTTTTTTTGTCTGAGGCGTCACTTGTTTGCTTATCGCAGCTGGCCATCAGCGCGACAGCCGACACCACAAACACTATCAACACCACACTAACCCAAAATTTGCGAATCATATAGTATTCCTCCTAAAACCAATCTCGCCTTACTTATATACTACCCCCGACAAAAAAGCAATACTTAGCCTGTGCCGTGATTACAACTCTGCTAAAACAACTCCTTGCTATTTACCCCTGTTTCTGCTATAATTCCTTGTTTTCACTGCCTGTAAATTTGAGGGGATTTTCTGCTCTTTTGAAGGGAAATAGTGATATTTGAGAGATAGAGGTGAGAATGGTAGGGTGAGAATGCGGAGAGGAAAAACAAGTTTCTTTCTTTTAGTCCTACTCGTTGCATCATTTTTTGGTGGAGGAGTTGCTCAAGC
The DNA here is from genome assembly GCA_030605475.1 of Planctomycetota bacterium. Taxonomy (GTDB): domain Bacteria; phylum Planctomycetota; class Phycisphaerae; order Sedimentisphaerales; family Anaerobacaceae; genus JAUWIG01. Next base: position 13,647 of record JAUWIG010000018.1, read on the forward strand.
AAATGATGCAAATAATTGGGGTGCCCTAAAGATAGATATTAGGTTAGAGGGTAAACAGCTTAATCATTCTTTATATATTGTTAAAGATGATTTATATAAACCTGGTGCTTCAGACGGCATTGATAGTTGGGATACTGAACAAACATTATTTCTTCAAGATAGGTCAGGGGCTTTTTCAGATGTTGAAAACAAAAAACTTCGTACGGATACCAGAGCAAATGCAAGCAGAACAGCAGCTCATGTCAAAGGCTTTCACAATGGAACTATCGCACCAGGAAGCGAACCTAACATAATAGTAGAACTAAGCTGGCAATATGCAGAGCCTGATGTAGGTAGATTCGGAGATATGCCTTTAATCGCAACAAAAGAAGACTCTAATGGAAATAATATTGAAAATGGTGGCTATAGGGGAGATATAAGGGCTGAAATGGATTACTCAGGGCCAGACTTTGCAAGCATTGACTTTGGAGAACTACCAGCAGGAACCTATACCCCTGATACTCCTTTTATTCATCTTAGAGTAGATTTTGATAAACCACTCGGTGACTTGGATAATGATAATGTAGTTAATCTTAAGGACTATGCCATTATAGCCAAAAGATGGAGAAAAGAAGAAAGAAGCATAGCAGATATATCTGGGCGAAATGATGTTCCTGACAGGACAGTGGATTATTATGACTTAGGAGAGCTTGTTGGCAGCTGGTTGGAGGGAGGATAGGAAGGACAAAGGGGTTGTTATGGTTGCGGCTGTGTGTCACCAGAAATGCCGATTGGCAAAGGCCCTTCGACATGCTCAGGGCAGGCGTGGCCGGAACCGGATTTCAAGTATTTTTTAGTGTTTTGTTTTGCTAAGACATTTGAGGAGTGTTAAATCGCCGTTGATTAAGGATTGTTTTTTCTTGCGAGACCACTTCTTTATTTGCTTTTCACGTTTGATAGCTTGCCTTTCTGTTAGGTGTGCTTCTTTATAGACTAATTCTATTGGAAGTCTAGTTGCTGTCCATCTTGACGCTCTACGGGAATTATGTTGAGTAAGCCTCGCCGCGAGAGCATTGGTATGGCCAATGTAGTAGCTATTGTCTGCACATCGGAGTATATAGGTAAACCACATATTGCCTATATATACTTAATAGATGTTACATACAAACTATTCGAATAAAGCCCCTCGACAAGCTCGGGACAGGCCCTTCGATGCGTTCGCTTCGCTCACTTACTCAGGACATTCGACTCGCTAATGAATCATAAATCCCATATTGGTTTTTGTTCCAATTTTGCTTTTAACCGGCCTGCCATGAGCGAGCGCAGCGAGTCGAATGGAGGCGGGGGGATTCGAACCCCCGTCCCGTGATGTTTCAAACCAAGCGTCTACATGCTTAGTCGTTTGATTGTTTTTTCGCCTCATTAAGCGCCAAACGACAGGCTCTTAAGTCGGCTATTTCGGGATTAAATCTTGCCTTGCCGGCCCGAACAACCGGCTCGGCCAGCCCACTTTTTGACGCCCTTGCCAAACCCGCGGGCGAAGTCAGGCAGGACGGGCTGCTAATTAAGCAGCCATTTGCAACTGGTAGTTGCCAATTAAAATTTATTGCCGGATGATTAACCAGGCCAACCGGCGTCCTGGACATGCAACTTGGCTCTCCGCCATCCGGTCGAAGCCATTCGCCCCCGTATTCACTTTTCAAAAATCTCGCTCCTGTGGTTCAATAGTCCGCCTGTAGCATACTATCTGACAATATTACAACAAAAAAATCTGAATGTCAACCTGTTTTTCTTAAGTGGGGTTGCAATATCGCATTATCGTAGCGAACAAGGCCGGTAAGGGCGAGCTGAGTTTCAGCGTGCAGGGACTTTCAGCTTTTAGCTGCCGGGATGGCAGGAGGGATATTAGCATTGTATTGAGTGTGCTTTCGCTTTCCCTTCGACCCTTCGACTACGCTCAGGACAGGCTTCGCTCAGGACAAGGCTCGAGGCCGGGGATGCGTATCGCGTGAAAAATCCGCGCATTGGGCCTTCTATGGAATCGGGCGTACTCAAAGTCACCTGCTTGTCCAAACAGCTCAGCCTGGACCCCAAACGGGTTCCCATTTTATGATGTGTTGCAGTGGACCCCGCAAAATGGGGCCCCTGCCTTTTATTGTGTTTAGGGGCCCCACAAAATGTCCTTTGGTCCCCTGTGAGGGACCGGTTTTGTAACTTGCTACCTGCCGAGGGACCTCATGTATCTCTTCGACTTGCGAAGTCTCATTCTTGCTGCTTTCTTTTTTACGGCGTCGGTTGGTCGGCCGAGCTCGGCGGCTATCCGGGCGGTGGGGTTGTTTGCAAAAAGTTTTCTGAGCAGCGCGGCCTCACTCGCCGTCCAGAGACCTTTCTTCCTGGCTCTTCTTTTCTTTGCAGGTTTTTTCTTCTTTACAGCTTTTTTCTTCTTTTTCTTTACAACTCTTTTCTTCTTTGCAGCCCTTTTCTTCTTTGCCATTTCATGCTTCCTTTCATTAAAAGGTGTTCGGTTAAATTTGTCCCTTTGGTTTTGCCACCACAACTAAACGTATAATCTATGAGTGGTGTTTTGCGGTGTCAAGGTTTTTTATGGTTTTAAGATAAAAAAAATATCGCCAATTAGTTCCCGGCCGGGCCGGCGGTTTGGCACCGGGAGCTTGAGTTGCCATTGTGCTTTACAATGGAGGAGTGTTTGGATATAATTTCGTTGTGCGGTTAGACGGGGAAACGATATATGGCAGAGACTGGGAAAAATTCGGTTGGTATCGTCAAGACAGAAACGGTGCGGCTAATCGGGCAGGATAAGCCTTTGGAGCTGGAGTGCGGCAAGGCGTTGGCTCCGGTTGATGTGGCCTATGAGACGTACGGGCAGCTTAACGAGACGGGGGATAATGGTGTTTTGATTTGCCATGCTCTTAGCGGTAACGCCCACGTTGCCGGTGTAAACAGTCCCGAGGACAGGAAGCCCGGCTGGTGGGATGTTATGGTTGGTCCCGGCAAGGGAATAGACACAAATAAATATTTTGTGATTTGCTCAAATTTTTTGGGCGGCTGCAGCGGGACTACGGGGCCATGTTCGACTAACCCGGCGACAGGCAGGCCGTACGGTCTGGACTTTCCGATTATAACAATAGCCGATATGGTTAAGGTGCAGAAGCTGCTGATGGATAAGCTGGGAATAAAGAAGCTTTTGGCGGTAATTGGTGGTTCGATAGGTGGGATGCAGGTTTTGCAGTGGGCGATTGAATATCCGGACTTTGTCGAGGCGGTGATACCGGCTGCCACTACTACTCATCTGGGGGCTCAGTCGATTGCATTTGATGCAGTAGGGCGAAATGCGATATTGGCGGATTCGAATTTCGCCGATGGACAGTACAAGGGCAAAGAGGGGCCGGATAGAGGGTTGGGCATTGCGCGAATGATTGGGCATATAACGTACCTGTCGGAAGAGGGTATGCGTGAGAAATTCGGGCGGAAGCTGCGAGGTGCCGAGCAGTACAGGTACGATTTTGATTCTGAATTTGCCGTTGAGACGTACCTGGACTATCAGGGACAGGCCTTTGTGGAAAGGTTCGACGCCAATAGTTACCTTTATATAACCAAGGCGGCAGACTATTTCGACCTGGAAAAAGACTACGGGTCGTTGACCAAGGCCTTTGCGAATGTCAAGTGCAGATTCCTCATAGTTAGTTTCACAAGCGACTGGTTGTTTACGCCTGCACAATCCGAGGCAATAGTGGACGCACTGGTTGCCGACGGCAAAGACGTTAGCTTTTGTAATATTGTCTCGTCATACGGACACGATGCGTTTCTACTGGAGCCGGAAACACTTGGCTCATTTATTTCCGGCTTTTTGGAGGCGACGCATCGGCCGGGGGTGAGAGGTATCGAGCGGGGTACGAAATCCGAGAGACGAGATTTTGAACAGGCCCGACGGACACGTGCTGACTGCGAGTTGATAGAGTCGCTGGTAGAGCCGAACAGCAGGGTTCTGGACGTTGGCTGCGGGGACGGAGAGTTATTGGCAAACCTTACGGCAGACAAGAACATAAATGGCAAAGGCATTGAACTTGACCAGGAGCTTGTGCTGGCTTGTGTGAATCGTGGGCTGTCCATTATCCAGCGCGATGTCGAACGGGGCCTGGAAAGTTACGCTGATAAAAGCTTCGATGTGGTGGTACTATCGCAAACGGTGCAGACATTGAAAGACCCTGAAAAGGTTTTTACCGAGTTGCTGCGGGTCGGCAAGAAAGTGATTGTGAGCTTTCCTAACTTCGCGCACTGGCGGTGCAGAGCGCAACTATTGCTCGTTGGCAAAGCTCCGATAACCAGTCAGCTGCCTTTCGGCTGGCATAATTCGCCGAACATACACTTCCTGTCGCTGAAAGATTTCGATGAGTTCTGTAAGAGACTTGGGGTTAAGGTGGAAAAGAAGATACCGTTGATTAAGACGCGGCTTAGCCCGGTAAGATTCGCACCTAACCTGTTTGCTGAGCAGGTAATCTACGTAACGAGCAGGGGATAAAATTTCAGGCATTTTATCTTACGATATGGATTCCTGCTCCTTCGACTCCGCTCAGGACAGGTTTCGCAGGAAGGACATTTCTTTGTTTGGCGTTTCCAGGCCATGCTCGGTCATTAGTTTTGAATCCGACATTATTTTCTTGGCGTCACCGTCGGCGATAATGCGGCCCTTGTCGAGCAGGACGGCTCTGTCGGCAAGTGCGGCTGCAAAATTCATATTGGAGGTCGCTATTACCAGGGTCTGATGTAAGCTGGCGAGCAGCTTTATAAGATTGTTACGGTTTTTTGGGTCCAAGCTGCCATCGGGTTCATCGAGGGTGATTATTTGCGGTGCCATAGAGAGTATAGTTGCTATTGCGGCGGCTCTTTTTTGTCCTGCGGAGAGATGATGAGGGGCTTTGTCGGCCATTTCTGCCAGGCCGACTGTCTGCAGCGCATCGGCGACGCGTATCCTTACCTGCTCGGGTTCGAGGCCCATATTAAGGGGGCCAAATGCTACGTCGTCAAATAAAGTGGGCATAAATAATTGGTCGTCGGGGTTTTCCAGGCAGGAGCCGAGCGAAGTGCGAATCTTTTTTAGATTTTTTCTGTTGATTTGCAATCCGTTAATAAGGACTTTTCCGGTGCCCTTTACAAAGCCGGCCATTGCGAGAAGCAGCGTTGATTTACCCGCTCCATTTGGGCCTATCAGGGCGAGTCTCTGGCCGTGTTCGACACTCAGGGCTATGTCGCTAAGGGCGACTGTGCCATCGGGATATTTGTATGAAAAATTTTCTATTTCAATCGCTTTTGGCATCAGAGACCTCTACTGTAAAACCGGCCTTACAAAGAAATACAGCCCCAGCATAAATGATGCGGCGGTGAGGGCAAAGAGCAGGTCGGCGCGGCGAATTTGTAACTTCGAGAGCGTACGCCACTTCCCATCAAAGCCACGACCCTGCATCGCAATGTTTATGCGCTCAGAGGTGTCAATACTGCGTGTGAGCAAGGAGCCGAGCATAGAGGCTGCGATTTTTAGTTCTGTTTTGAACCCGAGATTCCGCAGCTTTCTACCGGCCCTTGCCCGCAATATGTGATGTGCCCTGTCGATAAGCACAAATATGTAGCGGTATAAAAAGCCGAGCTGAATAACCAGCAGCTTCGGCAGGCCCAGCTTCTGCAGGCCGGCGAGTAAGTCGCTGAATCGTGTGGTAGAAACCAGGGCTATTAGAGCTAACATTGTAACAGCGAATTTCCCTAAAATGGCGAAACAGCGCATCCAGCCGAGCGAAGTCTGCCAGAAAAACGGCCCAAAGGCGACTGTAACAGGGGTTTTATCATACAGTGGACAGCTCAGGGCCAAAACCAAAACGAATGGGCTGACCAATAGTATCTGCTTGAAGGCAAATCTTAGCGGAATTTTTCCCAATACGAGGATAGTAAACGGCCCAACGGCATAACAGGTCAAAATGCTAAGCGAGGTGCGAGGCAGCGAAATAACCATAGCGGTAAAGATAAGCACGACTATAAACTTTACCCTGCTGTCAAGCCGATGTACGGGTGAATCCTGATAAGCGAATTTATCTATATGTGCGTGATGCATTTTGTAAGCCCACCTGAACCGAGCAAACCAAAACCCGCAGCGGCAGGATGCCGACACTGCGGGCTTTTAACAGCAATTATATTATAGCAAATTACGCCTTTGCTGGCTGTTTTTTTCTCAGGAGCCGGGCTATCAACCAGATGAGCGCCATCGTCAGGCAAGAGCCGAGCACTCCGGCAAAGCTGGTCCAGCCTGCTGAAGTTTCCACCTCTTGTGAGGCAGCTTTTCCTAGTTCTGATGTTCTGACAGAATAATCAGGCAGCAGGGAATACTTTGATTGGAAATCATCTACGGCGGCAATTGTGGAATCTTCATTTGATACGGCCGCTTCAAAATCTGGCTGGTCCGGTCTTTCGGCGTAACTCCACTCCAGGCCGTCGGGCATACCGGAGGCCAGTAAGGAAAGTCCCGCACTGATAATAATAGCGAAAATCACCAGCGTTATCAGCACCGCTTTTCTACTTAATCTAATTTTACCCGGCAGAGAATCCATAACCACATTGGGCCTGACCTGCTGGAGATATGCTAATACCGCTACAGTAATCGAGCCTTCAACAAACCCAACTAAAAAATGAACGCCGAGCATTGTTATCAAAAAAGTTGAGAACGGAACCACCAACACCCCGGAGATAGCAGCCTGTATCGGAACAAGAATCGCCCCTGCTTCAATTCCAAGCATACAAGCCAGCATCGCTCCGATGTATGCCCGCAAACTGCTGAATGGCCCTGCTGTAACGGTCCTGTACAAAAAGTAGCCGAGGTAGCTGGGCACAAGCGCCATATTGATAATGTTACATCCGAGAGCCAATAGGCCGCCGTCCTGGAAAATGAGGCACTGAATAATCACCACCGAGGATATGACTATTGCTCCAGCGTGGGGGCCTAATATGATTGCCAACAATACTGCTCCGACCATATGCCCGCTTGTGCCGGGCATTGCCGGCAACTGGAAATTGACCATTTGTGCGGCAAAGACAAATGCTCCCAAGATACCCATCAGAGCGAGTTTATCTGGGGTGATAATTTGCCTGGCCTTTCTGCAGACAAGTCCCAGGCCGGCAGCAGATATTGCCAGTGTACCGGTGGCAACCGGAACCGATAGTAATTCATTCGCCATATGCATAATAAAATCCTCCTACTGTTTTTCCTTACTCAATCTCTTTACTTTTTGTTCTCACCATATAAAACTTTGGCACTTAAAAAGTCATTTGTGCTCGCACGCCCAGTACCACAGCGTCACTGACTGCTTGGCTGCCGCCGGGGTTGGCGATGTACTGAATGCTCGGACTGATATTCAGCCAAGGCGTCACCCGGGCGCTGTAGTAAAGCTCAAGAGCATTTTCATAATCATCGGTATAGGTTGTAGATGCCCCATCGCTGAAGATGCCCTGGGCGAAACCTACGCCGAGCACATCGTCGTCACGGCCTTCTATAAGGCCCTGATATTGAAAACCGAAGCTCCAGAAGTCTGTAATATCGTTTCTCTTACTGCTTGCATAGCCATATCTGAAGAACGCACCAAGGCCCTGACCGTCCTCAGGGTCGGCGTTTTCCTTGGCCAGCATCTGGTCGAAGCTAAGATAAAAGCCGACATCGTCGCGGTAGTTTTTACTGCCGTCCGAATCAGCTTTTGGCTGTGGGTCATTCCAAAGACCTACCCGATAGGTCCCTTGCAGAGAACCGTTCGTTGAATCAAACTGCGGCGTCACCCCAGTTTCAAAAATATATAGAAAATAGTCTTCATCGTGGAAAGTCGTCCTAAAGCCGGTCTCTCTTCCATCGGCCTGTGCGTCTGCTATACCACCAGAAATGTACCACGAGCTGGTCAGGGCATAGGTAAGTACCACGCCAAGACTGTATTGCGGAAAGGGAATCGTTGGGTTGTCAACGAAGGCAGCATTTAAGAACTGAGTGCATTCGTCATCGGCGTAAGCGCTGCAATCAAATACGCCGGTAAAGTCTATCTTACCAATCATCAAGGTGAGGTTATCGCCGAATATTGGTCCCTCATAGAAGAGCTGTTTGACGACTATGTTATCATTTCCAATTGCATCGGCGTTTACCCCGAACGCACTGCCTACTGAAACCCCGTCGATACCTTCGGTATCCGGCCAGCCTCCCTCAAGGTGCAGGAAAAGCGACCCGCTTTCAAAACCCAATAATTTTCGAAGGTCGGCTGAGAGCTCCAGGTCATAGCTGCCGGTAATTCGTCCAGCCCGGCGGTGTTTGCTGATGCCGCCGCGAACATTCTGCTGATAAATGTTTGTAACACCGAGACCTATCTCTATGCCGTTGTCGGCCAGTTCGTCATTTAGCCCGAAAAAACCATCTGTCAAAGTCTGACGCTGCCAGATATTACTATGGTTGGCTAACTCTTCTGGTTTTGTGCTCTCTGCTCTTGAAAGGTTTACAACACTTAACAAAAGCATAATACTCACAACAATCCTTGTTCTGCTCATATTCACTCCTTTTTTGGCACAAAAACACGGCAGTTGTGCTGCTTTGTAACCACAATCCGTAAAGAGAATTATTTTATTTGAAACTTAAATTCCTCATTCTGGTGCAGTGCATTCCAGCCAGTGTAAGGCGAGAATCGCCAAATCCAGCAGGTCAACACGGCAGTCTTGGTTTAGATCGCCAACCGGATACGGATGCTCCGGGTCACCACATTGTGGTACCGCGTAGGCTATGATAGTTTCTCCGATAATGCCGTCGGTGGTCATGCCAATCTCGGGATGCGTCCAGGCCGGGTGCGCTTCGCCCTGGACAAAAAGGAGATAAGTGGCTTCCTCCGGCAGCCGCGGGGCCACCTCATTCAATAGCCACGACTCAAAATCCGCTGATGTGCCGCCAAAGTAGCCTAAAGGGTCATCAAGTATGGTTGCGTCCATGCCAGCCGTGGTCAGTTCGCTAACCGGAATGATGAATCCACTCCACTGGTAGTTGTCGAATGTCATATCAATGGTGGTCGGGACCATAGCGGGCACGTCGTAGTACCAGTCGAAGCTTATCTGGAAAGCCCAGTTTGCATCGGCTGATGCTATGTACGTCCCGCCATTGGGCATTCCGTCGGTATTATAACTGGTTGCGGGGTCACCAACATGGACCAACCGCTGGACGCTGGATTTATCAGGAGCGATGTATCCGTTGAATGTTAGCGACTCGATACTCAACGAACCGCCATTTAGCAAATCGATGTCAAGCACAAGCGAATCACTCATCGAATGGATTCCTTCAGCATAGCCCGGTGGATAACAGGGTTCTGATATGCCTACCGGATTCATGAAATTGAAGCTAAAGCAACCATCAGGATTGAACGTACCTCCGGTAATATCATCAGCCGTTTGCAAAAGGTGGTCACCTGAAACACCGGGAAGCCCCTTTGGCTGAGGCAACAGTTGTATGTTGTCTGTGTGCGTGAGCAGTTCAAACTCTATGGAGCCTGCCGGGACATCCGCCACCAGCAACATTGTCAGCAAAATAATAGGTACCAGATTTGTTGTTTTCATAACCGCTTCTCCTAAAAAAATAGTTACTTATTGTGCTCTAATACCCCCGTTCATACGGGTCTTGACTGGTGTTCTTATCTACTTTTTCGTCGTGACGCGCGTGACCAGAATGGAGGTGACTGTTGAGATGGTGCTTCACCCAGTCTGGCACGCAGGCCTCAGGATAACTGTCGAAATTAGGAATGTACGGCTTGATATCGAGTACAGGTGTACTATCCAGCGCATCAAGGCCCGTTACGATAACCTCGCCCGTGTCAGTGGAGAAATGTAGCAGCTCGACAACAGACATTCCAATGGAATTAGGCCGCACCGGCATCCTTGTAGCGAATACCTTCACGTGGGGTGGTTTGTGATGGTCCTTTGGCATTTTCCATTCTTTTGACCGATGTACCCGGAACAAGACAATGATGTGCGAATAACCGGTCAAGCCGCCTAATCCCTTAGCGTACTTGGGCAAAAGGCGAATGTGCGAGACGTCCGCCGTCCATCTTGTGTGCGTGTGGGGCACATCTTCCGTTTGGGCATAAGCCGATTGTACGTACCCTATCGGACGAATAGAGAACGAATCTAAAGTTGCTACATCTGGATTGTTATTTGGCCTTTTCATTTGTTGCTCTTCGCGATTGTGGTTGATTTGCCAACTAGTAATCCAGCAACCATTCCCAAAACTATGTTGATTACAACAATACTTCCCACTGTCAGAGCCAAATGCTCACCACCTCCCGAAATTGGCCGCATTAGAAGGGTCCAGAAAGATAAAGCAAATAGGACCCGTGCCCCGCAAAGGCTGCCACCGGTTAATATCAGGCTTAATCTTCGTGATGGCAGTTGTCGTAAGTACCACCAGATCAGGTCTCCTGCGACACCGGCTAATAGTGGCACAACCAGTGACATTGGCCACCAGCCGATAAATCCTGCCGCCAGCTTTGTGCTCACTTCGGCAATGCCGGCAACGGTTAATATACCGAAGCGGTTGATTCGAAGCAAAATCACCAGCAGGATAAATGCACGTGGCAGCGCCGCGGCTATCGAGCCTGACATTGGGACCGGCCAGGCCAGATGGAACGTTCGTCCCAAAAGCTGCCCGACTCCCGCCAGAGCTATACCACCGGCAACCGCGAATGCCAACTCTCGCCAGGTTAGGAAACCGGTCTTTGCTCTGATACCTGCCAGTGCTGGCCCCTGTGAATTTAATAAGGTTGTTCGTAACATTGTTTGTCTCCTATTCATATCGTATCATTTAAACGCGCCCGGCGTCCTGTGCCGGACAAACTGTACGCTTGTATCTGCAAAAAGAACGTTCCTGCCACCGCCCCAGCCGCCTTTCTCCCAGTGCGGGAAGACCGGCACGTGCTTGCGAACCCAATCGCTCATAAGCCACCGCTTTGAGGACGAAACATCTCTCAAAAGGTGCGGATACTCCGAAAGGCGTAACGGCAGCGGCATACGCGTATCCCGGCGGGTTATAGAGAAGTATTTGTAGGTGATGTAAGAGCGTGCCCAGTTTTTGTCCGTATTAATGATTGAATCATCGCCCGGCCCGCCGTATTCGTCACTTTGTGCGTACGGCTCAAGTTCTCCTGCGCTGGGACAGTAGAATATGTCGCGATTGGGGACATAGCGAGGGAAAAGGCTCTGGGTCAAAACTGATTGCGGATTACCACAGAGCTCTTCAACCGGATACTGTCCGTCATTAACCATAGCATGCATTTTCAAGGCGAAACCTAATTGCCGTAGGTTGCTTGCACAAACAACCCTGCGGGAATATTCCTTGGCCCTTCCGAGTGATGGAAGCATAATGGCCATTAGCGTTGATATGGTTGTCATAACTACCAGCAATTCAGGAAGGGAAAACCCACCAGAGATGTTGCCTGAATATTCAGTTTGCCACTTTGTTATCCTCATACCATGTACTTTTCTTAACAATTTGGTATTTGACATTGCGCATAAAAATATGATAATCGTGCTACCAAACATAAGAATACAGAAATCGTGCTACTATGTCAACACAAAATTTAGCTCTTTCAAAAAATTTTTTATCGGGTAAAATAGCTTTTTAGTTTCGTTGGCAAGAAACAGCCATATTGGCATTGTTGATGCTGTCAGGAGAAGAAAAATGGAGAAAGTTGAGCGTATAGGGGTATCGCTGGAGAAGAAGCTGCTTTCGATGTTCGATAAGCTGATTGCGAAACAAGGTTACCAGAACCGGTCTGAGGCCATACGCGATTTGATACGCCAGCAGTTAAGTAGCGAGCGGCTGAGAAATCCAAGAGCCAAAGCGGTCGCTGCGGTATGCCTGGTTTACGACCATCATTCGACAAGGCTGATGGAAAAGCTGACCGACCTGCAGCATTCCCATCTCTTGCAAACAATCTGCTCTATGCACATCCACCTGGACGCTCACGATTGCATGGAGGTGGTGGTGCTGCGGGGACGCGTGGGCGAAATAAATGAGGTGGCGGAAAATATAGTGAGCCAAAAGGGCGTTAAGCTCGGACGGATTAACCTTGTAGCGGCAGAATCGGCTTAATCACGAACTGAGATTGACGCTTGACAAGCAACGGGGCTGAGGGTTCTAATATAATAAGCTTGGGGCGATTAGCTCAGTTGGTTAGAGCGCACGGATCACACCCGTGAGGTCACAGGTTCGAGTCCTGTATCGCCCAGTCGTTTGCACAAACGCGATACGAAATTAACAGAGGTGTCTTTGGAAAATCCAGCAGAAAATCATATCCCGCTGACCAGAATTCAGAAGCTCATCGGCGAGAGGATGTTAGAATCCAAGGCGAGCAAGCCCTGTTTTTACATTGAGTCAAAGGCTGACGTAGCTGAACTGATGGACCTGCGGCCCAAATTAAAGAAATCGTTGGGCATTAAGATAACGACAAACGCTTTTTATATTCGTGCACTGGCACTGGCGGTCAAAGAGTATCCCCTTATGGTAGGTTTGCTTGACAGTGGGGTCGCCGGCGACAATATCAGGATTGCCGATTGCGTTAATGTCGGCTTTGCGGTCAATGCTCCCCAGGGCGTTGTTGTGCCGGTGATAAGGGATGCGGATAAAAAAACGTTAGCTGAAATTGCCAGCTTGGAAAGGATACTGACAGAAAAGGGACGCAGTGATAAGTTAACTCTCGAGGAAATGGAGGGGGAAACGATAGCATTAAGCAACCTTGGTGCCTATGGTATCGATTCTTTCATTGGAATCGTACCGCCACCAGCCAGTACTATCTTAGCGGTTGGCAATGTAATCAAAGAGGCCGTCCCTGGGAATGGCAAAACAACAGTGCGTAAAATGGTCAGTCTGTCTCTGGCGGTTGACCATAGAATCATAAACGGTGCCTATGCGGCCCAGTTTCTGGGCTGCATTACAGAGCGATTGCAAAATCCGCGACAGTTGGTTTGACAAAAAAGTTGGGGAAGCTCCTGTTTGACGGCACCGGCTTAACGCATATATCATGAATCGAATCTCTGACCACGAGATATGGGATACGAGATATTTTATGGCGGAATAAAATTTCTTGCCTTTTAATAAGAGCAAAGTTACACTTGTGTTTTGCGTAACATGGTGCGAGTGTTTAGCTTTATATGAAGGAGAATGGCAATGTTTTATAAAACTATCTTTAGAATTAGCTTGTGTGTACTTTTATTGACTATTGCGTCCTGTTTGGAGCCTGAAACTACAGCTCCGAAAAGCGCGGCAGGGGTAGGTGAAGTCGAAACCGCTCTGGCGGGACCTGTCCCCGAGGGCGAAGAGGTCGTCGGCGACGCTGAAGTAATCGTCAGTCTTGGCGACAAGAAATTGACAAGGCAACGAGCTGAGTGGATGCAGCCGGGCGCAGGTAAAGATGATAATATGATGACCAGGCTTGCCGACTGGTGGGTTGAAAATGAACTGCTGTATGAAGAGGCCGAAAGGCGCGGCATCACCAGGGAGCCAAAAGCGAAGTTTATCGCCGAACTGATGAAAAAGAAGACGTTTGTGGCGGAGTTGGGGGCGCATGTGCGGGATGCTGTCAAAATCAGTGACGAAAAGATTTTGGCTTACTATGAGGAAAATAGGCAGACTGATTCAAGATTAGAGGAGCCGGGCCATTTAAGTTTTTCGCATATTAGAACCAACACGCTTGAAGAGGCCCAGGCAGCGCTTGAGAGAATGAAAGCAGGTGAGGATATCAACGAACTTGCCAAGGAATTATCTATTTATCGTGATGCTAAAAGGGGCGGGGCAGTCAGGAAATATAGGTACAATGTAGTTAAAAGGAGATTTGGAGACGAATTTTTTGAGGTGATTACAGCTGCGAAGGCAGGTGAATTAATCGGGCCTGTCAAGTCTAAGAAGGATTCTTATGAAGTCGCTCGCCTGGAAGATAAAACTGAGCCGAGAATCCTGCCGTTTGAGAAAGCAAAAGAGCAAATAAGGTCACGCCTGTGGCGGACAGAAAGAGAGAATGCGTTTGGGTCCCTACTGGAGTCACTCAAGCAGGCCTCGGCTGATAGAATAGTAAAATCACCTCGAATAATTCAGGAGGACAAGCCTGCCGGTGGTGAATCCGACAGAAGGTAAGCGAAGATAGAACTGTTGTTTTCGCCGGCTGAATAAACAATAGGTTTTTAAAAGGCCGCTTCCGCCATTTCTTGCTGGAAGCAGCCTTTTTTTATTTTGGTTGTTGGGACTCGGGCCAGCTCCGGCCGGTTGTTATCTGTGACTGCAGTGTTTGCGGGTCAGGTTGTGAGAGTGAGTCGGTGGTGGCGGAGGGCTGGTCTGCATTTTCGCCGTCGGCAGGTTGTGTATCGGGCGGTGGTGCCGGCTGCGATTGAGAATGTATAAACTCGGCTACTTTTTTGTAATCTTCGGCACCATGACAGTTCTGCTCGTATTCAAAAATTGTCTTGCCGTAGCTCGGTGCCTCGGCAAGTCTGATATTTCTTCGGACATGGACCGGTAAAATCCGGGCCTGGGACCAGGCACAGTTAGTTCCGCGTGCATTATTGAGGAATTGCTCGATATCGACCTTGACCTCATTTGGAAGTGATGCTCTGCTGTCGAACATACACAGCAAAATCCCTTTAACTTTTAGGTTTGGATTGATTCTTTTATTGACCAGTTCAATGGTTTGCAGCAGTTTTACGAATCCCTGCAGTGCCAGGAAATGGGGTTGAAGCGGGATTAAAACCTCGTCGGCGGCAGCGAGGGCGTTCAGGGCCAATAATCCGAGCGAAGGGGGACAGTCGATAAAAGAATAATCGAATTTGTCTTCGACCTTTTGAATAGCCTCTCGCAAAATGGTTTCCCTGCCGACCACGCTTACCAGTTCACTTTCGGCACCAACAAGATTGATATTTGCAGGCAGCAGCCAGAGATTTGGACGCACAAGCAGAATTTCTTCTTGGAATTTAGCTGACTGAGTGAGGACTTTATATGAGCCGGATTCGATGGTTTCGGCGTCGAGGCCGAGATGTATCGTCAGATGCGATTGAGGGTCCAGGTCAACAGCGACCACCTTTAGGCCCATGGCGGCAAGGGCTGCTGCAGTATTGGCCACTGTCGTGGTTTTGCCCACGCCGCCTTTTTGGTTTAATACTGCGATTACTTTCATGTTCGTGTCTTGTTGCTCGAGATGCGCTTTTTTAAGATAGCATCAAGCACGCCGTTAACAAACGGTGGAGACTTCTCAGTGCTAAACTTTTTGGCAAGCTCAATGGCCTCGTTTATTACGACTCTGGGCGGAATATCGGGGCAGAATTTCAACTGGTAAACCGCCAATCTTAAGATGCTTTTGTCAACAGGTGAAAGCCGGGATAATTTCCATTTCATTGTCGAAGCAGCTATCAATTCATCACACTGTGCCAGATTTTCCCACGTGCCTTTGCTCCAATCCAGGGCGAGTTTGCGGACAAAATCATCGGGCTCGTTTTCTATGAAAAACTCATCTAAAAACTCGAGCAAGTCCTGGCCCTGGACATTGAGTTGATATAGTCCCTGCATTGCCAGCTCTCTGGCCCTTGTTCTCTTATCCACCTGCCAGCCTCAAATTTCGTGTCTCGTATCTCGATTCGTGGTTCACGAGATTTGTTCCATCATGTTGGCAGTTTCCATAGCTGTCAGCGCTGCTTCTGCGCCGGCATTGCCCATTTTTGTACCGGCCCTATCGACTGCCTGCTCGAGTGTCTCGCAGGTTAAGACGGCAAATATTGCCGGGGTCGCTGAATCGTAGTTGATTTGTCCGATACCCCGGGCTACCTGCTGGCAGACATAATCGTAATGACTTGTTTGGCCGCGTATGACTGTGCCGAGGCAGAGGACTGCGGCGTATTTGCCACTTTGTGCGAGTTTTTTTGCAGCGATGGTAATTTCGCAGGCTCCCGGCACCCAGACTACGGTTATCTGTTCGTCGGTGACACCGTGACGCTGGAGACAATCTATCGCGCCGGTAAGCAGCTTGGCGGTTATGAATTCGTTGAACCTGCTGACCACAATAGCGTAACTGCCCTTACCGGCTGTTACCTGGCCCTTTATTTCTTTAATCATAGTTTCATTTCTCCAATTAGTGTTTCGTGGTTCGTGATTCGATTCTCTATTTGCGGTTGGTTATCCACGAACCATGCCTGTCGCACATTATAAGACTATCACTGGCTGCTTTCCAGAAAAACAGCCCGGCACCAGGAGAGCTTCGTTTCATGTCGCTTTGGTGCTGGAAGCTAACCTGCGCAATTGTAAGAGGTTATAATCAAGATTGCCAGCGAAATTTTACTGTGGGCAAAAAACCGCTAATCCTGCAAAAAACCGCTAACTCGGCGGGGGTTTCTTGCCGAAACGGCCTTTGGTAATCCCTTACTTGTTGAGCTAAAGCAGAGGTAATGTGCGATTATGCTTTTCGAAGATATGGCATTTGGCCCTTATGATAAGGCCGAGCGTAAAGTGCGCAGGGCTTTTGAGCTTTACGAGGACGGCAGAATGTCACAAGCCCTTTCGGAACTGGAAGCAGTTCTTGAGATAAATCCTTCCAACAGTTCCTGGCATTTCAACAAGGCCCTTACTCTGGACGCGATTAATCGGTTTGATGATGCAATAAGCGAATATGAAATTGCCCTGCGGCTAAACCCTCTCGACCTGGAGATATTAAATTCATTAGCGGTCGATTATACCCGCACAGGCCAATATGATTTGGCCATCGACACTTTCGAGCATATCCAGGAGCTTGACCCTGCGTTTGAACCATGCTATTGCAATCGAATAATTACTTATACCGAAATGGGTCAGCACGATTTGGCTGAGCAGATGTTTTACCTTGCTCAGCAGATAAATCCGGATTGCGCGCTGTGCTACTATAATATCGGTAACAGTCTTTTTATTCGTGGCCGGTACAAAAAAGCTATTGGCTGTTGGCTGAGGACCGCCAAACTTGAGCCGACTCACCCGCAAATCAACTATCGAATCGCTCAAGCCTACTGGTCCAGCGGTGATGGTGATAATGCGCGTGAGTGCTTCCTGGCCGAGCTTCGTGTCAACCCGGCTGATATTGATGTTATTCTCGATTTTGGTTTGTTTTTGCTTGAGGTCGGCGATATCGAATCGGCGAAGGAAAAGTTTAACAGGATACTTGAACTTACGCCGGATTTTGCAGCCGCATTGTTTTACCTGGGAGAGATTGCTTTTAACAGTGGTGATTACGAGCGGGCGGTACAACTGTTTAATCAGGCGTTGGAAAAGAACGATACGTTCACAGGGCCACGATACAGGCTGGCTCAATGTGCGTTAATGAGGGGCCAAAAGCAGGAGGCGAGGGACTATCTGGTTTCGGAGTTGAATCTGGCTCCGGAGGATACGGATGCACTGGTTTCTATGGGGTCGATGTTTTTGGCAATTGGTGACACGGATTATGTGACACATTGTCTGCTGAAGGCTATTGATTTTGATTGTGCTAATGCAGATGCTTATTATTATCTCGGTCTTGTTAGTGCTATAAGAGGCCGGCTCGAGGATGCTATGGAGTTTTTCGGCCATGCGCTCGACATCAGGCCTGAGTACATTTTGGCTTTAAGGGATTCTGCTGTTGTTTGTTTGGCGGTGGGCAGGATAGCCGATGCTGCTGAGAGAATTGACAAGGCCGTGGGTCTGGAGCCGAACAATTCGCAGTTAGAAGCGGTTGACCGCAGAGTTCGGCTGGCTCAGGTGACGGAGCGAATTGCCGAA
This sequence comes from Planctomycetota bacterium, assembly GCA_030605475.1. Taxonomy (GTDB): domain Bacteria; phylum Planctomycetota; class Phycisphaerae; order Sedimentisphaerales; family Anaerobacaceae; genus JAUWIG01. Next base: position 31,453 of record JAUWIG010000018.1, read on the forward strand.
TCTCTTTGCCGCTTGCGGCCTCGATTTACCCTTAGGAAATCGCTTCGCTGATTCTTCTACGTTCACTTTTTAATCATTCACCATCAAAAATCATCTCGACTTGCCTTTTAAAATCCTGATTTTATCGGGCGTTTTCGTCAAGGGCGGCAACGACAAGAAGTTAGGACAACTCCGGTGGTTTTGCCGGGCGTCTGTTGCCCCATGTCTTTTGGGAAACAAGTTGCAAAATTTCGCAAATTGCCTTAACCTATTATGCCGGGCCGAGTGGCGGAATGGCAGACGCTGGGGACTTAAAATCCCCTGCCCTTAATGGGCGTGTGGGTTCGACTCCCACCTTGGCCATTATTCGTCGTGCGTCCAACGCAGTACAATATACGCAATATGAGATACCGGAGATAAATATGGCTAAAAAAAACCCTAAACTTGTGGATGTAGACAAACCCAATTTGTATCGCCAGATATTTCCCTATACCGAGTTTCCCAGAGTAGCGTTCGATAACCAGAAGGTTGAGTACGATATTCCGGACGAGGTTTGGATAACCGATACGACCTTTCGTGATGGTCAGCAGGCCCGGCCGCCTTATATGCCGGAACAAATCCTGCGGGTATATGATTTATTGCACGAGATAGACGGCGGGACGGGTTTGATTCGACAGAGTGAATTCTTTTTATATTCAAAGCGCGATAGAAAAGCGGTAGAACTGTGCAAAGAACGCGGTTACAAGTTTCCTGAGATAACCGGCTGGATTCGGGCTGTGCCGGTTGATTTTAAGTTGGTCTCGGAAATGGGGCTTGGCGAGACCGGTATTTTAACCTCGGCAAGTGATTATCATATATTTCTTAAACTGCGAAAGACACGTGCCCAGGCGATGGATGCCTATCTTTATATTGCAAAAGCGGCACTTGATAACGGGGTTATCCCGCGATGTCACTTTGAGGATATAACACGAGCTGATTATGATGGTTTCATATTGCCCTTTGCCGCGGAGTTGATGAAGCTGGCTGAGGAATATGATAAGCCGGTCAAGATTCGTCTTTGTGATACGCTCGGGTTCGGTCTGCCGTGGTCCGGTGCGGCACTGCCGCGCGGTGTCCCTAAACTTATTCACGGGCTTCGACAGATTGGTGTGCCGTCCGAATGGCTGGAATGGCACGGGCATAACGACCTGCATAAAGTCCAGGTGAACGCTGCTACAGCCTGGCTCTACGGCTGTTGTGCCGCGAATGGTGCCATATTCGGTGTCGGTGAGCGAACAGGCAATCCGCCTCTTGAGGCGATGGTGGTCGAGCACGCTCAATTGAAGGGCCTGACCGAAGGTGTCAATTATGCGGCGATAACCGAACTGGCCCAGTACGTCAGAAAGGATTTGGGCTTTGAAATTGCGCACAACTATCCGCTGGTTGGAAAGGATTTTAACGTTACTCGGGCTGGTATTCACGCCGACGGCCTGCTGAAAAACGAGGAAATATATAACTGCTTTGATACAAAGAAGCTGCTCAACCGCTCTGTCAGCGTAGCAATTACCGACAAGGCCGGGGCGGCGGGCATTAAACACTGGATAGAGGCCAGGTACCAGATTGAAATACCCAAGCATGACTGGCGTATAACCAAAATAAAAGATAGAATCGACGCTGAGTATTCAGAAAACAGGGTCTCGGCGATATCGGATGAGGAAATGTTCATCTGGGTCAGGGAAACGTTTGGTGGTGATTTGCCACCATTGAGGTAGAGATAGCGGATACGCTATGCGCTAATTATGCCGGATAAAAAGATAAAAGCGGTACTGTTCGACCTTGGCGAAACTTTGGTGAGCTTCGGCAAAGTCAGTACGGTCCGGCTTTTCCGGCAGGGCGCTAAGATGTCGTACAAGTTTCTCAAAGCTGCAGGCCAGCCGGTCGACAACTTCAAATACTACTGTTGGCGAAATCTGCTCTCGCTGCGCATACATTACTGGCTCTCCGGTATAACAGGAAAGGATTTTGATGCGCTCGTGTTGTTAAAAAAAATCGGCACAAAAATGGGTATCAAGCTCAATGAAGAACAATGGCGACATTTGGAGTGGCTTTGGTACGAACCTTTGAGCAGAGTTGCTAAAGTTGAATCTGGAACGGCTGAGACTTTAGCTGCACTTAAAAAACTGGGCCTTAAGCTCGGTATAGTTTCCAACACTTTTGTGAACGGCAGTTCTCTGGATAAGCATCTGGAACAATTGGGTATATTGGACTTCTTTTCGGTCAGAGTTTATTCATACGAATTTGATTTTCGAAAGCCCGATGCCCGAATCTTCAAAGCGGCCGCCGAGAGGATTGGTGAGACGCGGGAGAGTATATTATTCGTAGGCGACCGCATCGGTAAAGATATTAAGCCCGCAATAAAAACCGGTATGACCGCTGTCTTAAAAGCTGCTTACACCAATGCCGGGAAGGAAATTCCGGAAGGTGTTCGGAAGATAAATCAGCTTTCCGAGCTGCCGAGCCTGATAAAAAAAATCAACGCGAATTCATGACTCATGACCCGAACAAGACGCGGGACGCGAAATACTAACGGCAGCAAAATCCAAAAGCGTTGTCAGTTCATTTCGTAAGTAATACAATAGCAGCTTGGACTGCTGTTTTAGTTTAATTGCTGTTTTAACCGGATAAATAGTTTCGAGCTATGAACAATAGTAAAAGACCGATTACTGGATTGATGGATTTATTTGCCTGGATAAGGTACGGATGGAGTCTGAATATTCACGATGCGGCACGAAAAGGTAACTTCGGCAAAGTCAAATTCATATTGGCCAAAAGGCCGGGGTTGGTGAACGTCAAAGCTAATGACGGCGAGACTGCCCTGCACAAGGCGGCCGATAGCGGCTGTGAGGAAATAGTCGAACTTCTACTTGCTAAGGAAGCGGATGTGAGCTCCAAAAGTAATAAGGGCCATACTCCCCTGCACAGGGCCGCTGGAGTGCATAAGAAGATAGTTGAGCTTCTGCTTGCCAATGGCGCGGAGGTGGACGCCGAAAGTAATAAAGGCCATACTCCTCTGCACAGAGCGGCCGCCAGGGGCCGCAAGGGGATAGCTGAGCTGCTGATTGACAGAGGAGCGAAGGCGAACGCCAAAGATAAATGCGGCAGGACTCTTCTGCATGTGATAGCCAGTGAGGGCCGCAGGGAAGTGGGCGAGCTTTTGCTTGCCAGAGGAGCGGAGGTAAACGCTAAAGCAGGTAACGGCGAGACTGCTCTGCATGTGGCGGCCAGTGAGGGGTACGGGGAGATAGTCGAGCTTCTGCTTGCAAGTGGAGCGGAGATAATGGCCAAAGCTAATGACGGCGCCACTGCTCTGCACTGGGCAGCCCAAAATGGGCACAGGGCAGTGGTTGAGCTTCTAATCGCCCGCCGAGCGGATGTGAACGCCCGAAATGATAAGGGCCATACTCCCCTGCACAGGGCGGCTGGGGAGCACAAGGAAGTTGTCGAGGTTCTACTTGCCAACGGCGCTGAGGTGGATGCCGAAAGTAATAAAGGCCATACTCCTCTGCACAGGGCGGCCGCCAGGGGACGCAAGAAGATAGCCGAGCTGCTGCTTGCCAGAGGAGCGAATGTGAACGCCAAAGATAAGTGGGGCAGGACCCCTTTGGATGTGGCGACCAGCGAGGACCACAAGGATATAGTCGAGTTACTCCGCAAGCCCCGTTAGAAATTCCGCAGGCGGAGAGAAAATGCAGCGAAAATCGAGCATTTCTAACGGGGCCTGCCCTGAGCGCCAGTCGAATGGGTCGAAGGGAGATACGAAACTGTTTGGCGTTTTATACAGACTGTATAATCATTGTTGGATGCAGAAAGATAAAGGAGAAATATCATGGATATCGACAGTATCAGAGCAATTTTTATGTGGTGTACGATTCTAAACGTAGCATTGCTGGTTCTCTCGTCGCTGATATGTGTCTGTGCCGGAGACTGGGTCTACCGAATACACAACAAATGGTTTTCCATTTCGAGAGAAACCTTCAACGTGGCGATATACTCGTTCATCGGACTATACAAAATATTGGTCTTTGTGTTCAATCTTATTCCCTACATAGCTTTGGTGATTGTCGGATAAATTGGTCTTTAGTGCGAGATACGCTTCACGAGATAAGTTTACCCTGAGCAAAGTCGAAGGGAGATACGAAACTGTTTGTCGGGTTATACAGACTGTATAATTATTATTAGGTGCTTCTGAATCAGTTCCGACTAAACCCAAGTGCGGGTTTTCACGAGACGGGAGGATTCATACATGACGAAGAGGTCCGCAGCCAAGAAGGAACGTTCCTCCCAGGCAGCCCTCGTGTGTGGCGAGGTTTTCCAGAGGTTGGCACAGGAATTCATTCCTAAGATAGGCACAATAAAGGAAAAGTCATCTCAAGCTATGTCAAACGAATTGGGCGATCTGGTGGCCTGCGCGACAAATATAGGGTTTGCCATCGAACTTTACTTAAAGGCCCTCCTAACGCAACTGGACTTGCCAGTGCCACTAACGCACGATCTCCGCACTCTATATGACGCAATACCCCAACCAGTCAGGGAGCTTATCGAAAGCGTTTATGACACGGCGTTGCCTGACCAAGTGCGCCAACTGTATGGCCGCGTGAGCGTTACGATCGCCAAGGGCCCGCTAAAGGAACCACCATGGGACGATTACACCAAAGTATCACTGGCTCTTCCGGATGTGCTGGCAAGATCAAGAGACCTATTCCAGTCTTGGAGATATATATTCGAGTTCACCCATCCTGAGGATAGTCCCTATCAGTTTCACCAATTCGAGTACGGACTTCTGTGGTGCGCAGCCGAGGCAATAAGGGTCGAGATCACGATACGCTTGCAAGGGACCGGAGAGGCACCCCCACCAACTTAGGTAGGGTGCGATGAATTGCACCAATCGTGTGGGAATACGAAAGTGGCGCGAAATATCGCTGGGCAGAGGTAGGGCAGAATAATGAAAGAGATACCATTAGGAAATGGCCTGAACACAAAGATTGATGAGAAAGATTTACTTTGATACGAACCAGATGTACTACATTCGCAGAATCGCCGACGAATCTGGGGGATGGGATTATGGGAGCTACGAGTGGGCTTACCACTTTTTCCCGAACGATCCAAACCTTGTGCAGGACATTCGAGCACTTTGCTACATCGTTGCCTTGCAGTACGAGTGGGATCTGGATTTCTTAGCAAGTGATGCTTCATTTGCTGAGCTAAGTCTCAGAAATGATGAGCGAGCACGAGCTACGCAAGACGCTTGGAGGCTCTTTGCGGAGGGGCTTAAGGATGGTCAGGTTCTGCACGAGGGTGCATTCTTGCGTGAGTCGCCCATTTGTGACCGGCTCAGTCTTGATTTCATAGATGATCCTGACGATAGAGTAATTGTCCGCGAGTTTGCTCGTAAGAGTGCTGATGTTTTGCTCACGTCGGATAATGATATCCTGGTGCACAAAAAGCAACTCGCGGAACTGGGCGTTACTGTTATGCGCCCAAGTGAATGGTTAAATGCATTTCTCGATAGCGTTAGGGATGATGAAGATGCTGTTGGCTGGCTTGAAAGAGTCCTCTTTGGAATCGGGGCTTGAGCGGAGATAATGTATGACAAAAAACCGTTTATACTGCAATGACAATTTAGAAGTATTGGCTACTTTAGAGAAGGAAAGTGTTGACCTTATCTGGATGACCAAAAAAAGTGCTTTTTTTGCCGTTTTTTCTTGACTTTTGTTTGAAATTTTCAGAGCCGAGACAGAATAATGAAAGAGATACCGTTAGCCCCGCAAGGTGTCCTTCGCAAGCAGTTCTTAGGACTGTGGCTCCTATCCCCCAGCCTCCAACATGCGAATCGGTGGAATACTACATTAGTATATATGCATATACTTATATACTTATGTTTCCTTACAAACCTTCTTTCTAATCCATGCACTACTCAAATAGCCCGCTGATGGTCTTGTGAATGCGAGCTATGTTTTGTACATCAAGATGATAATAAACATGGAATCCTCTCTTCTGAAATTTTACAAGACGTGCATCTCTCAGAACTCGAAGATGCTGAGAAGTTGCCGAATGTGTTATACCCAGTTGCGATGTCAGCTCAGTAACACACATCGCTCGCCGCTTAAGGGCCTTCACAATGCGTATCCTCGCCTCTACCGAAAGCAGCTTAAATGTCCCTGCCAGCTTTTCTGCGTCAACCATAACAATTCACCTCCATATTTCACACAACAACTTTAACACAACCTGGTACCACCGCCAAACGGTAGTATATTAGTATGTACGCATATACTAATATAGTGTTGTTGCAATTGTCAACCTGGTACCACCGCCAAACGGTAATATATTAGTATGTACGCATATACTAATATAGTGTTGTTGCAATTGTCAACCTGATACCACCGCCAAACGGTAGTATATTAGTATGTACGCATATACTAATATAATGTTGTTGCAATTGTCAAACCGAAAACAAAAAACCTG
>JAUWIG010000042.1 GCA_030605475.1 Planctomycetota bacterium
AAAAGTCAAGATACAAATCGGCTCTGCCGCCCCGCTGGAAGAGGAATTGACAATGGAAATAGCTGGCAGAGACACCATCTCGGGCCTGCCGAGAAAAATCGTTATAACAAGCGAGGAAATCCGTGAGGCCCTGCGAGAACCAATCGCTGCAATCATAGATACGGTTACGGCAACGCTGGAAAAGGCCGAGCCGGAATTGGCTGCCGATTTGATTGACAACGGAGTACACATTTGTGGCGGCGGCTCACTGCTGCGAGGAATGGACACGGTATTGACAAACGCCACAGGCCTGAAGGTCGAAAGAATCGAGGACCCACTGAGCTCTGTGGCCAGAGGCACAAACATATATCTGGAAAATCTGGAATTGTGGAAAGACACGATGAACCATAGCGCAAATGGATGGGAATGATTCGTCGTGCGTAATACGCAATACAACATACGATATATGCAATACGATTATGGCAAGGAAACAAATCAGAGTCTCCAGACGAATGTTAATTACCTGGTTTATGTTAGCCGGCTTTATTTTCCTCTTTGCCCCGCAGAAGTTCACAAGTAAATTCCAGTTCGCTTTTGCACGCATTTTTCGTGGGCCTTTAAGTATTGGCAGAAGCGTTTTGCTTTCGGCCAATGCACATCAACAGCTTACAAACGTTGTTAGTCGTAGAAAATACAACCAGCTCCAAAATTATCTTGCGAACGTTACAGAGCAGTTGAATCAAAGACGTCAAAAGTTCGAAAAGTTATCAGGACTGCGCGATAGATTTGTTTTGGAAGGCGCCAGGTTTGTGTTAGCTGATGTCATTACAGCTTTCATCAACGGGTCGCGCAGCAGGTTTATTATCAACCGCGGCAAAAACGATGGCATGGCTAAAGGTCAGTTCGTCCTCGGAGATAACAGTATCATCGGAACCATATCTGATGTCTCCTCACGAACAGCCCAGGTTAGGTTGATTACCGATTCGGCATCCAAAATAGCGGTAAAGGTAGAAGGATTAAACACAAGCTGGGTAATGCAGGGCAGCGCCAACAATTCAGCCAGGGTACGTATGATAAAGCACAAAGTAAGGAACGGCAGCGTCGTTTATGCCGACAAAAAACCGGGGTTCCTCGATACCCCGGTGATCGTGGGAAAAGTGGCCCACTGCAAAAGGGACGAGGAAAATCCCTTGCTTTGGGACATAACGGTCGAGCCTGCCTGCGACATAGAAAGATTAAATGACGTAGTCGTCATCATAATGAATCCGCAGCGGTGACTTCAGCTTGGCGCATAAAAAAACCGTCCTGTTTGAGTTGATTTTCAAATAGGACGGCGTGTGAAATTAGATAATAGCAGTCTTGCCGGCTTGATGATTTTACTGTTGCTTTGCCTTCTCTTCGCTCTTTTTGCCTTTTTCGCTCTTTTCGCGTTGAATCGCGTCGTACACTTCTCTGCGATGGACTGGTATAGTCCTCGGGGCCGCTATACCGAGACGAACCTTATCTCCACGGACATCGACGATGGTAATCTCGACATCGTCGCCTATCATAATCGACTCATCTTTTTGTCTGCTTAAAACCAACATTTTCAACTCCTTTTGCTGGTTGGTCTTACCTAAATATTTTACGAAGAGAACCGGCTGACTGTTCGTTTGCTTGCTCGTCAAACGTTCCTTTTATGTCCTTATGCCGCAACGCCTTAGCCTAAAAACAGCCTCTAACCTACAAAACCTTAGGCGCAACTATATTTTCGGCTAATTTTGAGGCCGAAAATAACCATTTTTGTTTTTGTTTAGCCGGCGAAGATTGATTATGGGACTTTATGTGCATAACTACTTAAAACGTATGCACTTATCTAAACCAAAAGCCTCAAAAAAAGATGTGTTAAATTTGCCGCCCCACCGATTTTGCTATTTGCTCTCATGTTTTCGCCAATAATTATAGCGCACCGCCAGCCAATAGCCGGCAATTGAGCCTAATGTGCCAAAAGCGACTATTTGTACAGGCAAAATGGAGGTAACTGCATTGGAGAAAAAGACTGTCGGCCAGCGATGCCAGAGATGCTGTAATGTATCTTGCTTGACGTAAGTACTGCTGACAAAAGCTGTTACGAAAGAGGACGCGATTATCGGCCAGATATAACCGGCATTGAGGAACTTTTTGACCACGAAACCAGCTATCCCGAACGAAACTAATACAGCAAAAACGATTTGTCCGATAGCCGGCTGAGCCACGACCGAACCTAATTTGTTGTCGAATATCCTCACGTCCTGAGCGAATATACCGACACAAAATTGAGCTATCAGAACCGACACGACCAGCGCAATTGCCGCACTTAAGTATATATTTGCTTTGGAGTTAGCTTTTTTCTGGGTTTCGCCCCACTTATGTTTCGGCTGCGATATCTTCTCACCTAACAATACGCCAAAAAATCCCGCAGCCACGATGGCTAACCAGAAAATTGGCTCCCATTTAAGCATTGCAAATAGTGCTTGACGCTGGGCCAGCGTTGCGTTTAGCTGTATTAGACCAGCCATATTGCCGCTGCGTACAGCCCAGATGCCTAACCCGGATGGCGCCGCCAGAATGCCTATCTCTCGCCCGTATGGCCAGGAAAGAAAATAGGCCATAAAACCAGCCAAAAATGCCAGACCTGCCAGACTTATTGCGCCGCCGAAACTCATAGCCCCTCCAAGCACAGCACCGAACGGCTCAGTCGGCGCCGCTATCGGCCAGCCCAGAATACCTATCAGGATGACACCTGTGGCCACCGCAGCACCAATTCTCAATTTCGTCAGCCACGATAATTCCACAACTTACCTCACTTAATTAAGCCGCTGATGCTGATAGACTATCATCTAAATAATCAATTATCAATAGTCAATTCTTTCTCCTTTTAGCTTTCTACTTCCCTGCGCTCTCCACATTCTCCGCAGTTAATCCTTTTTCCTCTTTTTGCTTTTTTACTTTTACCTTTTGACTTCTCTGCGAACTCGGCGACCTCTGCGGTAAAAAAGCTATCTCCTATAATTTCCTTGACATCTCGCTCTCAAGCAGATAAATTACGTTATGTTTAGAAACCAGTGGGGAGAGGGTTCACTTTGTGTTTCCTGCTGCACTTTCCCCAACAAAAAAGCCGGTTGCTTTCTATGCTGGGTAGAAACCAGGCTGACAAAAGAAAGGTGAAAATGAGTAAGAAAACAAAATCTAAACACCTCACTTGCAAGGGTGTGCATTACTACAGAAAGGACAGCCCTCTGATGTTTAATCGAACCCACGCTTCGGCGTTTGTTGTCTTGGCAGCCGTTATTGGGCTAAATATCGCTTTCGGCCTGACGCCGGCTCTGGCCCAGTGTGAGTTCGACAAGCTTACAGCCTCGGACGGCGCGATGTTTGACTGGTTCGGCTGGTCAGTGGCAATCTCCGGTGATACCGCCGTCATCGGGGCATTCTATGACGACTCCGGCACTGGTTCGGCGTACGTCTTTCGCTTCAATGGCTCAAGCTGGATAGAGCAAGACAAACTGCTGGCCTCAGACGGCGCAGCAGGTGACTACTTCGGCTGGGCAGTGGCCATCGCCGGCGACACTGTCGTAATCGGAGCATCCGCAGACGACAACAACAGGGGCTCGGCATATATATTCACGCCTAACGACATCGACCCCAACAACTGGGTCCAGCAGGACAAGCTGACCGCCTCCGATGGCGCAGCATCTGAATACTTCGGCGTCTCAGTGGCCATCTCCGGTGACACCATCGTCGTCGGCGCAAAATGGGACGACGACAAAGGCACAGACTCTGGCTCGGCGTATATATTCACGCCTAACGACATCGACCAAAACAGATGGGACCAGCAGGCCAAACTGCTGGCCTCCGATGGCCAGGCTGGTGACTGGTTCGGCATCTCTGTCGCCATCTCCGATGACACCGCCGTCATCGGGGCATACGGCGACGACGACAAAGGCTCCGACTCCGGCTCAGCGTATATATTCACGCCTAACGACATTGACCCAAACAACTGGGACCAGCAGGCCAAACTCCTGGCATCCGACGGCGCAGCGGCGGACAAGTTCGGCTACTCCGTCGCAATCTCCGGCGACAACGCCATCGTCGGGGCATGGAACAACGACAGCAAAGGCTCAGCGTACGTTTTTCACTTCGATGGCTGCAGCTGGACAGAGCAACCCAAACTGCTGGCCTTAGACACCCAGACCAGTGACTGGTTCGGATTCTCCGTGGCAATTTCAGGCGACACCGCCGTCATCGGGGCATACGGCGACGACGACAAAGGCTCCGAATCCGGCTCGGCATATATATTCACGCCTAACGACATCGACACGAACAACTGGGACCAGCAGGACAAACTCCTGGCCTCCGACGGCGCTGCGTCTGACTGGTTCGGCCACGCTGTAGCAATCTCAGGACACGCCGCCGTCATTGGGGCGAACTACGACGACTCGAACAACGGCTCGGCCTACGTCTTCGCTGCGCAACTTGGTGACCTTGATATAGACGGCGATGTGGACCTGGCGGACTTCGCCGTTCTTGCCGACCAATGGCTCAAGGCCCCGGCTCTACCCTGCGCAGACATCGCTCCTTGTGGAGGCGATGGTATAGTGGATTCTTGGGACCTCGACGTATTCTGCGACCATTGGCTTGAAGGTGCCGGTCCATAAATGGCGTGGCATTCTCAAAAAAACACAGCCCATAAACTCACAATTCATTTTATCAGCCAAGAACCTATAAGCATACCGCAGCCCAGCGTCCTAAAACTCGACAAGCCAACCGCTCACAGCCTTCCTTTACCTTTTGACTTTTCTGCGACCACAGTGGTTAAATACTTTACTCTTCGTGCCTTCACGTCTTAGTGGCCGAAAAAGCTTGAGCAAAACCGCCGCCTCTGGTAGATTGTGTATACCAGACAGATAACGCAAGACCACAGGGTTTTAGGTTTGATGAGACTTTCAATAATCAATAGTAAATAGTAAATAGTAAATAGTCAATTTTAATGGGGTTGCCGGATGAATGTACTCTTAATCGGTAGCGGCGGACGCGAGCACGCAATCGCCTGGAAACTGGCTCAATCGAAAAACCTAAGCAAGCTCTATATCGCTCCGGGCAATCCCGGAACAGCGGTGTGCGGCGAAAATGTCTCTATTGCCGTCAACGATACTGACAAGCTGCTGGGCTTTGCAAAACAAAATGATATCGGCCTTGTGGTAGTCGGGCCGGAAGACCCGCTTGCAGCAGGAATCGTCGATGCGTTCGAAGCTGCTGGTATAAAGGCCTTCGGCCCAAGCGCAGGCGCCGCAAAGCTTGAAGCGGATAAGGCATTCGCAAAGCAACTGATGCGCTCGGCTGCTATCTCCACCGCCGAGGGCCAAATCTTTGATAGATTCAAAGATGCAAAAACATATATCGCCAGCAGGGACGAGCCGGTCGTGATAAAGGCGGCAGGCCTGGCAAAGGGCAAAGGCGTCTTTGTCTGTAACGACCCCGCCGACGGCATTTTAGCCGCTGAAAAAATAATGTGCGATAAGATATTCGGCCCAGCGGGTGACAAAATTGTCGTCGAAGATAAACTTATCGGCGAAGAGACCTCAATACTCGCTTTTGTGGACGGTCGGAACATTTACATTATGGAATCGTCCCAGGACCACAAGCCAATCGGCGATGGCGACATTGGCCCCAACACTGGCGGAATGGGTGCCTATAGTCCCGCGCCGGTGGTCACCGAGGCGTTAATAGACCAGATTACACGCGAGATTTTAGTGCCGGTGGTCGATGGGATGAATCGCAACGGCACGCCGTATAAGGGCGTACTTTACGCAGGCCTTATGATTACTGCCGGAGGGCCCAGAGTCCTCGAATTTAACGTACGCTTCGGCGACCCGGAAACACAGCCGATTCTAACACGCCTGAAAAGTGATTTATTGCCGGTTTTGCTGGCGGTTTGTGACGGCACGTTGGACACGGTTACCCTCCAGTGGGACCAAAGGCCGGCCGTTTGTGTGGTGATGGCTTCGGGCGGTTATCCGGGTAATTATGAAAAGGGAAAGAGAATAACCGGCTTGGACGAAGCTGAACAAATTAAAGACATCGTCGTATTCCACGCAGGCACCGCTGCCAAAAACAGCGATATTGTTACCGCTGGCGGCAGAGTGCTGGGCGTGACCGCACTGGGCCGGACTATCGCAGAGGCAAAGGCAAGGGCGTACGAAGCGGTGGATAAAATAAAATTTGACGGCGCTTATTGCCGTCGGGATATTGCGGATAAAGCAATAAAAAAAGTTAATTATTGATAGAGTTCGTACTTGGCGGTTACGAATTCATAGACTACAAAGAATGAGCTAAAAATTACAGACTAAAAAATCCCTGTGTCCTTTATGGCCAAGCTCAAAGCTCAAAACGCAAAACCAAAAACTCGTTGGCTTCGCATAGGGTTGCTTTTGGTTGCTGCTTTATGGCTTCTCTTTACCCTGATAGGCCGGGTCCTGCGCCCAATCGCACTCAACCAGATTGCTGAACTGACCAATACGAAAATCAAAGCCGAATCGGTCGATTTTAACATTAACGGCTCAGTTATTATCGAGCACCTTATAATCAGGCCTGACCGGGTGCCAAGATACGACGATGCAATACTAAAAGCAAAAAAGGTATACGCACGATTTGGTATAGGTAGTTTACTGCTGTTACGGCCGCGCCTGAAAAAAATAAACGTTAAGGATTTTATTTTCAATGCCCAGTATGATTTGGACACAAACCGGTGGAATGTAGCTGCCATTAAAATCAGTGCCCCCAAAGCCGGTTCCGGGAAAATGCCCGTCGTTCATCTCAAAAGGGGTACATTGAAATACACCAAGGTCTCAAACGGACGGGTCAAAGTCATCGCTGCAGTACCACTTGACGCAAAATTTGAGCTCGCAGAAGAACCACGGCATGGTTACAGCTTCAATATAACAACAGCTGCCGGGGCCGGCCGCGACAAAAGCACCCTGACCGGATTTTGGCAGCCTTCGCGGCCTCGGCAGGCCGGCAATATTACAATCGCAGGCGGAATCTCATCAGCGGATATACCTGCCCTCCGGAGAACCTGGACGATATATATTTTAGCTGCTGAGTTGACCTATGACAGAGACAATCTTTACTCACTGAAGCTCAGAATAAAAGATTTGCTCAGCACTCATAAGCCCGCTTATCGCGCATCTGCTTTCGACAGACCGTCGTCTCTGGAGAAGCTCGGCCCGTTTACCGCCCTGCAAAAATTCTTCAACCGGTACCGCCCAGAAGGACTTTGTTCTATTGACATTGATGCACTGGGCGATTTAGACCGGATAAGCGAAAGTGCCTTATTCGGAAAAGTCTATTGTAAGGATATTTCGATTTGCGACCGCAAGTTCCCTTACCTCATAGAGCACCTCACCGGCGAGGTAGATTTTACTGCAAAAGGTGCCACACTGAACAATCTGAGCGGCTGCCACAACGACGTCAAGCTTTCCCTCAACGGCTGGTCCAGAGACTTCGGACCAAATTGGAAGTACCAATTCCAGTTTACAAGTGACAATATGGCTTTGGACAGCGACCTGTACAACGCCTTAAGCGCGAAGCAGCAGAAGTTTTGGTCGGATTTCTCTCCGACAGGCCTTGTCGCAATAAACTACTCTCGGAGCAGGCAGTCGAAAACCGATAAACAATGGGCCCTCGCGGTCGAGCTGCTCGGCACCGAAGCTAAATACCGGCATTTTCCTTATCCGTTAAAGAATCTTACAGGTAAGCTGATGTTCGACCGCGATAGTATTGATTTTTTGAATGTGCTTTCGCAGTCAAACGAGCGCAAAATATACATAAGCGGCAAGGTAACAGCCACCAGCACCGACCGCCCGATATGTGATATCTCAATCAAAGCAAATAACGTCCCTCTGGACTCGACACTGGCCGCCTGCCTGTCTGACAAACAAAGACAGCTATACAATCGACTTAATATGACCGGCCTGGCCGACGCCGATATAAAGGTTTTTACACCAAAAGACGATTTCGGCCCGGTGGATTTTGTAGCAAACGTATCTCTAAAAGAAGCTTTTTTGAAAGCTGATGATTTCCCGCTGCCCATTTCCAACATATCAGCTAAGACCGTCATCACGCCTGATTTGATAAGTGTTGAAAATTTGATTGGCCGACATAACCAGAGTTTGGTTTCCTTAATCGGCCTGATTTGGACCGCCACCGAAACCCAACAGCCACGCTATCACTTGGTATTATGTGCCGAGCAGGCCCAGCTTAATGATGACTTGTTTAATCTGTTGCCGGCCTCACTAAAAAAAGCCGTCTCCAAACTCCAGCCGGAAGGAAACATAAATTACCACGCCGATTTGAAAAAACCCGCCGGTGCCGAATCACCCGACTACAGGATAACTGTGAGCTGCCTCGGCGACAGCATAAAGCTTGAGCCGCTTACACACCCTATAGAAGACATCGCCGGCAGGCTAACAATAACAAAAAATAGTCTAAAGCTCCGGGACATTACCGCAACCATAGCCGATAGCGCCTGGACAACGCCAGACGCCTCAACCATAAAAGTAAACGGCCGAATTGCAATGGCCGATAGTCCCGCCGGCCGGGACCAGCTTCAAATCACAGACGGCGACATTACTTTTACTGCGGACAACCTCAGAATCAAAGGCAAATCCTTAACCAACCTGAAAACGGACGTTTATTACGACCCACGCCGGAAAACCTGGCTCTCGAAAAACTTGGTCGCCGATAGTTACGATGGCAGATTAACAGGCAAACTCGAATTAAAACAATCAGCAGAAGGTACTTTTGAGTATCTGCTGCAAACAGGCTTCGACAATATCGACTTAAAGCAATTCCTTTCGGACACAGAACGGCAGCGGGCTTTTCCTGATGGCTATACGACCGGAAGAATGGACGGCTCATTAAGCTTCGCCGCCGCCGTCGGCGAAAGTTTACCGCATATCGGCCGATGCCGCCTGCAGATAACTGATATGAAGGTCGGCAAGCTCTCGCCGCTGGCAAAGCTGCTCAACGTATTAAACCTGACAGAGCCGAAGGACTTCGCTTTCGAGCGGATGCTCGTTGATTCATACATTAGGCACAACAGACTGTTTTTTGAGCGGTTCGATTTGTCTGGCGACAGCGTTGCCTTTAACGGCTCAGGCTGGATGGATTTACAGACCGAGGATATCGATTTGCTTCTTACTGCTCGTGGCCGCCGCCTCGCCACCGCTGAGCCTTCATTACTGCAGTCTTTAACTGAAGGCCTTAGCCCCGCCGTTGTCCGAATGGAGGTTACCGGCAGCGTTTACGACCCAAAGATTACAACCAGGACCTTACCGCTTTTCAGGGACACCCTCGAAATCCTCGGCACACCACGCTAAAATCTCTCCCATCCCCGCGCAGGCGGGGACCCAGTCTCCGTTTCCTAAATATTTCTTCATAATTCGCGCAGGCGGGGACCCAGTCTCCATTTCCTAAATATTTCTTCATAATCCGCGCAGGCGGGGACCCAGTATTCTTTCTCAATTGTAAATAGTCAATCGTCAATAGTAAATAGTAAATTAGCATGTCATCCCGACCGGAGCATACTACACACTCCGTCATCCCGACCGGAGCATACTACACACTCCGTCATCCCGACCGGAGCATACTACACACTCCGTCATCCCGACCGAAGCATACTACACACTCCGTCATCCCGACCGAAGCATACTACACACTCCGTCATCCCGACCGAA
>JAUWIG010000030.1 GCA_030605475.1 Planctomycetota bacterium
GTAACCCGCAACCCGTAACCCGCAACCCGTAACCCGTAACCCGTAACTCGTAACCCGCAACCCGTAACTCGCAACCCGTAACTCGCAACCCGGAACTCGCAATCCGCAACCCGCAACCCGTAACCCGCAACCCGTAACCCGCAACCCGTAACCCGTAACCCGTAACTCGTAACCCGCAACCCGCAACCCGCAACCCGTAACCCGCAACCCGGAACCCGCAACCCGTAACCCGCAACACGACATCTGCGCAATCTGTGTAATCCGTGGCTAAAAATTCGTGTTTATTCGTGGCTAATCTTCCTTTGTGTCTTCGTGTCTCCGTGGCGGAAAAACCAGTGCAAAAAAGCACACTTTTTCGCATTTTTTTGCACTTTCTTGCATTTTCCTGCATTTTCTTGCATTTTTTACTCATTTTCTCGCAATTTCTTGCATTTTTTCTCACTTTTTCTCACTTTTTATCTTGCCTATTCTGCCTAACCCATACAAGCTCACCTCTCGACCCCCATTTTTAGCCCAAAAACCCGTGCAACCCTCAAGAATCAATCACAAATTTCCCCCAAATTTCAATTTTTACTCTTAAATTTTTGCCCCTCAATTTTGAATTTTTAATTGAAGATTTCTCGTGTTCTCTGTAGCTGAATTTGTCTTTGGTCTTGTCTCTTTAGTTGGTTGACGAAGTCAGCTGATTCGGATATATTTTAGCTAATACCGTATAGATTCCGCTTGAGGAACCCAAAAAGGCCGCGGTCAGGGCCGGCTGCACCAACGCATCGGCTGGCTGGCGCGTTCTGGTTCGCGAACATACTCTTGTCTCAGTTAGGACGAATCCGGTTACGTATGGACTGATATATGAGCTATAAAACGGGAAAGCTAAACTCCGTCCTTTGGCTGGTGGGAATGGGCGTCATCGCCCTGGCTGTCTACTGGCCGTACCTGAACGCACCTTACTTTGGTGACGACTATCAGTTTGTCTTTGACAAACCCGCCTCGAAAATACTTTATTATTTCGCGCACCGTAACCCCCAGAACGGCTTTTACCGGCCGATTCAGGCCTCTTTCCTCGCCGTCGTGCAGATGTACAAGGGAATGCAGACTTGGCCCATCCACCTGACGCAAATCGGTTTGCACGTCGTGCTGGCCCGGCTCGTGTATGTGGTGATAATGAGCTTCGGCTTTTCCAGACTGCAGGCTGGCATCGGTGCCGTATTCATGCTCCTCTCGCAGGCAAGCGTCCATTCCGTGTTGAGCAACGATACACTTTCGCAGGTTGGTGGGACGTTGTTTGGATGCCTGAGCCTGTGGTTTTTATACCGTTCCTATGGGGGTACTAACGATGGCGCGGGCCCCTCAGGCTGGCAGAAGCGTATCAACCATAAGTGCTACATTGCCGGCGTCGTGATGCTGCTGTTATCGCTGTTTTCCAAGGAGACAAGCGTATCATTTCCGCTGATGGCGGTGGTTGTTGTTTTGTTGGCCAACCTGCGAATCACACGCTCAGCATCGGCTGTCACCAGGGCCGTCGTTGACCTGTTGCCCTACGCGCTGGCAACCGGGCTGTACCTGGTCGTGCGGTCGGCTGTTGTCGAAACACGACCCGCCTTTGGGCCCGACCTGTACAATTTCCACATCGGCGTTAATGTCATCCGCAACCTGGCGATGTGTGCCTTTGCGCTGCTTGTGCCGGTATCCACTGTTGCAGCGTTTTCCATGCTCAAGTACAGATTGTTGGTAGTTTTTGGCGCGGTCGGTATACTCACCCTCGTCTTCTCTGTTTTGGTGGCCCTGGGGTTATGGCGTGCGAATCAACGAACTGTAATAGTTTTGATGGTGTGTTTTGCGCTGCTGGGTCTGTTTCCGGTGGTTTTGCTGAATCACATGGGCGAGCTATATGTCTATAACTCAATGCCGTTTGTGGCGGTGCTGGTTGGTATTGGTCTGGGGCAGTTGTGGATGGTAGTGGAGCCGGAGCGTATCGGACGTGTTTTTCTGATGCTGGCAGTCTGCCTGGTGGTGGCGAGTCACGTAGTAGCAGTGCGCAGCAAAGCTCGGCTGATGGACGACAATGGCCGCAGAACCGCGGCACTGCTGGAGCAGGTCAGGCCGTTCGTTGATAATGCGCCGCCCAACGGGCGCCTGTGGCTCCTCAATCCACCGGTCGAGGCTGTGGAATACTCGGTTTTCCACGTGCGGGGATTCAGTGTATTGATTTCCGCCTTGCGCATCCCACACCTGTGGAACCGACCGGATTTGGAGATGCGAATAATCTATCCGGCGCAGATGCAGGACAACTCCACGCCGGATGGCACGCTGGTGCTCACGCTTGAGGGCGACGAAGTGGTTGTGTGGCCTCGACAGTAGCAATAGTATTCCAGCCGATATTTCCCAAATAAACTGGTGCATTCAATATTATCCTTGGTAGTGAATGGTATAAGAAAGGCATTTTATTAGGTTTTTGTCCTCATAGGCAGGAGAATCAGATGTGTGAAAAACGTAAGGGCGGGCGCAAAATAGGGTGGAATTGGGCGGCTGATTCTGGTATATTTTGCCAAACGATTGGAAGCCATTATTAAACTTTTACATAGAAAGGACAGATATGAGAAGCAAAACAAAATTTATTGCCACGATACTGCTGATTGCTGTAATTTCCGGCTGTGCCGCTGTACAAAGTTCCGACAGTGGTAAAAAAGCAAAATGGCAGGCCCTTTTTAACGGCAAAGACCTCAAAGGGTGGATTCGGCGAGGAGGCAAGGCACGCTTTTTCGTCGAGGACGGCATCCTCGTAGGCCAGACCGTCCCCAAAACTCCCAGCAGTTTCCTCTGCACCGAGAAGCATTACTCCGACTTTATCCTCGAACTGGAATTCAAGGTCGACCCGGAGCTGAATTCCGGCGTTCAGCTAAGAAGCGATACCAAGCTAAACAAAAGGGGCAAAGAAGTTGTCTTCGGCTACCAGGTCGAAATTGATGCCTCTGAAAAACCCTTCGAGCCAAACCCCGAAAAGAAAAGACCGGCCAATCTCGATAAAAACGGTAACCCCGTCCCGCAAGGCCAGCCCAGACTCTGGACCGGCGGAATCTATGATGAAGGCCGAAGAGGATGGCTTTATTCCCTGCATAAAAATCCCAAAGCCCGCTCAGCCTTCAAACAGGGTCAGTGGAACCATCTTCGCATCGAGGCCATCGGCGACTCTATTAAGACCTGGGTCAATGGTGTACCTGCGGCGGACCTCAAAGATTCTATGACACCTTCCGGCTTCATCGCCCTGCAGGTACACAGACTGAAAAAACCAATACCCAAACCGATGCGGATACGCTTTAGAAATTTCCGCATCCAGGACCTGAGCGGCGATTAAAAATTTCGGCAGTAAACTTAACTTGAGGATTTGAAGAATGGCCGTTGAATTTTTGTCGGAAGACTTTTTCTTACAGACAAAAACTGCAAAAATTCTCTATCACGAATACGCCAAAAAAATGCCGATTTATGACTATCACTGTCATCTGTCCGCTGAGCAAATCGCTACTGACCATCAATTTGACAATATCACGCAGATGTGGCTGGCCGAGGACCATTACAAATGGCGGGCGATGAGAGCCAACGGCATACCGGAAAAATACGTTACCGGCAACGCGGGCGATTACGAGAAATTCGAAAAGTGGGCCCAGACCGTGCCATATTGTCTATGCAATCCACTTTATCACTGGACGCATCTGGAGCTTAAAAGCTTCTTCGGCATAAACACATTACTAAATTCTAATACCGCTAAGGACATTTACGATACTTGTAACGAGATTATAAGAACGCCCCAGTTCAGCGTCCGCAGCATAATGCGAAAAATGAACGTCAGGTTAGTTTGCGGTATTGAGCAGCCGTTAAGTTCTCTGGAGCAGTACAAGAAAATTCGGGAAGATGGCTTTGAAATCAAAGTTTACACTGCCTTTTTGACTGACAAAACTTTTATCTTTAATAATGTCTCGGTTCTGAACCGCTGGATAGATGAGCTTGAGAAGGTTTCCGACTCGGAAATAAACAGCTTCGCCTCATATATTGAAGCCATCCGGAAACGTCACGATTATTTCCACGAAAACGGCTGTCGTCTTTCGGACCGCGGCATTCCAACTGTTTACGCTGAAGACTACACCGAAAGCGAGATAGAAAAGATTTTCCGCAAGGTAAGGTTGGCAAAGGATTTGAGCGCCCTGGAAACTCTCAAATTCAAATCAGCGATGATGTTTGAAAACGCCTTGATGGACGCCGAATCAGGATGGGTACAGCAGTTTCACCTTGGCGTCGTTAGGAATAACAGCACGCGAATGCTCAAAGCCTTTGGCCCTGACGCCGGCTGCGATTCAATGGCTGATTTACAGATAGCACTCCCTTTGGCCAAATTTTTCGACCGCCTTGATAAAAACGGCCGACTGCCCAAAACCATTATTTACAACCTCAATCCACGTGACAGCGAAATGATAGTAACTATGCTCGGCAACTTCCAGGATGGCTCTGCGGCCGGCAAGATGCAATATGGTTCTGCGTGGTGGTTCCTCGACCAGAAGAACGGCATCGAAAAGCAGCTGACCACGCTTTCGAATATGGGTCTGCTTAGCCGGTTCGTTGGTATGCTGACCGATTCGAGAAGCTTCCTGTCGTTCCCGAGACATGAATATTTCCGCAGGGTGCTCTGCAATTTCCTCGGCAGCGAGGTCGAGGCGGGACTGCTGCCGAATGATTTAGCTCTGCTCGGCAAAATGGTCGAGGACATCAGCTATAACAACACCAAAAACTATTTCCCAATGGCGTTGGATTAGCCCGGCAGTCGGATTTACTGTGCAGAAAAGCTCTGTTCGCACTTTATAAAAAAAATGCGAGCGAGAGGACTCGAACCTCCACCCCCTTATGGGGACAAGGACCTAAACCTTGCGCGTCTGCCAATTCCGCCACGCTCGCATATCGTATGTCGTATTGCGTATGTCGTATATCGTCCAACGTCGGTTATCTATTTTCTGACTTCTCTTCTTTAGCTATCTTCTCAATCCGCTTTTCAGCTTTTTCCAGAATTCCCCTGCAGTGTTTAATCAGAGCCATTCCTTTTTCATACTGGCCGAGACTGTCCTGCAGCGGTGTTTGGCCGCCCTCTATCTTGTTGACAATTTGGGTAAGCTCCTTGATAGCCTGCTCGAAGCTCGGCTTATTTATACTGTTATTTTGTTTTGCGCTCATATCTCAAATTCCCATAATTTTTTATTTGTTTTTAAGCACCTGCCGGCCGTCAGCAGGCCTGTAATTATAATCAATCGTTCGTGAATTACAAACCCTGAGGGTTTTTTTCGTGGCGGAGAGTGCTCTGGATTTGATCCCTTCGACTGGTTCGACAAGCTCACCACAGGCAAGCTCAGGATAAATTGGGTTTGATTGGGTTTGTTCTTTGGGAGGCTGAAGGCGTTATCATTTTCATAATCCTCTGTTAGAACAATATTTATGTTCAATGAAGCATCTGATAAATTGGCTTTGTTTTGCATATTAATTAGTATTTAGTATCTAGTATTTAGTATCTAGTATTTAGTATCTCAGGGAACAAGTTTTGTAGATAGTGGTACATTCTGAGTAAGGCGATAGGAAATAGTTGCCGTTAAGACTTGCGGCCCGCCGCCGCCCCACAATCGGGGGCCTCCCCTAATTATTAGTATTATACCAAATTATGCCAATTTTTCAATGAAAATCTAACAATATGATTAAAAAAATAGCCACGAATCCCCGCTTACGGCTTGCGAGGACAGGAAGGCACGAAATAAATACGAATCCTAACCACGGATTTCACAAATTAAAACGGATTAACGGAGGACACCTAACGGCGGAAAACCGAGTCGATGGATTACGCAGAGACACGAAGTGGCGGCAGCTAAATATGGTCACAAAGAAGTCGGAATACAGAGGACAGATAGTCGATAACAAAAAACGGGAGATAAAATATGGCTTCTTATATCTGCTTTTTGTCAGGAGGCCCACTTAAGAATCAATTTTTTGTGCGACAGTGCGCAGTCTCTAAGATAAAGATTTATCAAATTTTGATATGGAACTCCCGTTTCCTTTGCCAAACCCTTAAAATACTCAATTACATCAACTCCCAAACGAAGAGTTACCTGCTTTTTAAGCTTTTTGGCGTAAGGATTCTTACGTCCTTTCATTTTTGAAAAATCATATTCTTTTCTCATCTTTTTGCTCCGGCATAAACTTTTTTTTCTTTTTTCGTTGCTTTTCTGGCGGAAATGACCCTGATTTCCGAACCATGCTTTCGTAAACAATAACAAACGACCAAAATTCTAAGACGCAAGCTAAGTCCAAGCATTAAAAATCTGTTTTCTTTTTTTGAATGGTCGGGGTCGAAAAATTCAATAGCTCTGTCATCAAAAAATACCGTTGACGCTTCTTCAAAAGAAACTTTATGCTTTTTGATATTTCTTTCGGCTTTTCGAGCATCCCAGCTGAACTTTATTCCATCCATAATTATATTATATTGCTAATATCATTATAAAACAAGCTTTTTTGGGGAATTTTTTCAAAAATTATACCGAACAAAGAATTAGCCGCAGAGAAGGGGGAAATTCAATCAAAAACTCGAAATGCGAACCCCGTTAGAAGCGAGGTGCCAACTTCTAACGGGGCGAGCAGGCCTTCATCATGGCAAAGTCGGCTTACTTAATGACGAAGTAAATTGACTTTATGGTAAAGAAACCGGTTTTCGGCCAAAAACACACTTACAACCTTTTTCAGGCCGATTTTAAAGCCGAGTCCAAATGTTAGATTTTAATCAATCTTGTTCTGCATCTCTTTGAGAAGCCGATTGAACTCAATCCGGAGCCAATCACCACACTCTTGCGCATCTTTTGCAATGGCCAAATATTTGGTTCGGTAAGTAGTAGAATCTTGGTCCGTTTTGGGTGCTAATACCGTAGATATAACCGCAGCAAACCAAAACCAGAGGTCTAAGTGTTTCAAACAGTAGTCTGTTAACATGACAAGATCGGGCATTCCAATAGCACCAAAAACGAATTCATTTCCTTCGCCAAGATATCTCTCAGGAATGAGCTCTCGATTTGGATGGGAAGCTTCGCTAAAAAACTTGTATAATTCACGAAGATTTTCCTCTTTTTCACCAAATGGGTGTTTACCCAGCCCTTTTCTTACTTCACTATTAGATATCTGCTTACCACCTTGCCACTTCTGAGCAGTTTGAACATCTAGGGCACAAAGTACAAGCAAAGAAAGCGACTCATAAACGCGACGAATTAACGGATATGCAACATTTAGCTGTCCAGTGAGAATAATGTTTCTGGATTCATATAAATTATCAAACACATCAGCCATTAAATCTCTGATTACCTTTTCCTGAACATCTGAAGGGGGGGGTTTTCCTAATAACGTGCTAAGTTCGCAAATTAGCTGACCATAACGATCGGTTACATCAAGGTAAGGTTTATAAAGCTTACCTAATTCCTTGCGTCTGAACTCGGAAAACTTTTGAAGATCACTATAAGAATTACCATCAAGCTCTGACATGATTTCTAATCTAATATAATAATATACAACATGATTCAGCCTGTGAGATAGGTAAAGCCGACATCTCACGGGTTAAACACTGATTTTACCCACCTGCAGCGGATTTATGCTAACATAATCCTAATATCAACAAAACATTATCACCGAATTGACTAAAGACAAAAAACGCTGGAAGCTATTGTTGTGCATTTTCTGCAATCAATTCAATTTCTTCCTGTATTACACGCCTGCATATCCATTGAAGACGATTAAATAATTCTCGCTCTCTAAATGTTAACCTACTTTTTCCTCTGTGAATTATTTTTGACCTTATATCGTAAATTTCTTTGAAGTCTCCCAGGATTCTTTCGTGTTGAGTGTGATTCTTCCCTATAAGGTATGCACAACGATTACGTAACAACTCACCTAGCCCCATCACATCTGAAGCTGCTTTATCACCAAGCAAAATCTCAAGTGCAACCATAGTTTGCACAAATGATAATAGTTCATTCCTGCCCAAATAACTGTCAAAAAACCACTGACCGGCAAGTATAAGTTTCTCAGTCTCAGTCTGGTCTTTATTTCTGAATACCTTCTTTAGTTTTGATAAGCATGTTAGCATCCATAACTTTTTCTTCGGATCATTGTCTAGCTTTCCGTCCAAGTCATGAAACACAAGATCGCTTATCGTGCTAGATAGATTCTCTGTGAGTTCTTCCGTTTCATCAATAATCCACTTTCCCTCTATATTTCGATGAATAATGAATCGCATTTTCGGAGAAGCAATTTGATAAGAATACTCTACTTTTAAGAGCCGTATAGCAATCGACAAACCACAGAATGCTTTAAATGTAGAAATTACATCTTCAGTTGTTTGTGTTGATACATATTTACCAACGAAACCGCTTGTAGATATCTGCAGGTAAACAGATTCTCTATCCCACTCTTTAGGATCAAAAAATGGCAAGTAAATCCCCCCAAATAAATATCTATCTCTACCTCCTATTCCCGACTGAAGCGGATATTCTTCAAAAAACTTATCATCGGGTTTTACCAAACTCATGGTTTCTGATATTTCAAAACGATTCGTTGATTCAGGAAATATTGCGGATAGGAATGATTTGAATTTAATACTAAACTTGTACAACCAAGGCAAAGTATCAAACAATTCCACAAGCCTGTGGGCTGTTCCTGAAACATTAGAGTATTGTTCCAGTTCGACAAGTTTGCACACTGGTACAGCTGAGTCGTAGTCTTGCTGTTCTTGTAGCTCCTTTGAAAGATATCCGAATAGGAAATCGTAAAATGGGCGCTCACCAATAAAAGATTCAAGTTTTTCTATAGAAGACCCATGTTTTGGTAACGGCTCACCAGCAATAAGAAAACCGACTGTTGATTTCATGTCAAGAAAAGATTTATTTGTTACATCAATAGTACCTAGTTGCTCTTCCAGCTTTTTCTTCAACCTAGTCTTGCAATCTGGATGTAGACATAGAGCCATATTCTTAGTTTACGCCCAACATAATAATATACAACACTTCTTCGATTTTATCTCGCGGCTGTTTTCCTCAAAGCATTTAACTGGATTTTACTTTTTCGTTACCTTACTTTCAATCAGTTTTTCGTCTGCGAGTTCCGTTGTTAGCAAATCTCCGATTTCAATATCGTCCAGTTTCGCAATCACCCTGCCTGTTTTTTGGTTGGTGGTAATACTATAACCGCGCTGCAGAACTGACTTCGGATTTAGCGGTGCCAGCCGACTGGCCTGGGCTGTAAGCAGCAACCGGCGTCCGTTGATGATTGCCTTGAGCGCTGTGTTTGTCCTATTCTCCACACCCGTAAGGTGTATCTGCCTGTCGTTAAGAATCGCACGTACTCCCACATCCGCCCGGTTCCTCAAATCATTCAAATCAACTGTTTTCTTTCCCAGGAGCCGGTGCGGCTCAATTTCAAGAACCCGTTCGTAAAAAAGCTGTAATCTTTCACGAAGCTGGGCCAAAAAGCTCTTCGAGCAATCCTGCAATCTTATCGTTATTTGGTCAAGCTGTTGTTCGGCGTAACGGATAGGCAAAAGCGGACTCCTGAATACCGCACTTGCCAGAAGCGTCTTCAAATTCTGCTGTGCCAGTTTCAGCACCGCCTTGAGATTAGCCGTTAATCTGCTTTGCATACCCGCCAGTTGCATCAAAACTTCCTGCATATCCGGCACGGTAATCACACCCGCTTTTGTCGGCGTTGATGCCCTGGCATCGGCAACCAAATCTGCGATTGTGGTGTCAACCTCGTGGCCTACCGCACTTATGACAGGTATTTTGGAATCGAAAATTGCTCTGGCTAGGACTTCTTCATTGAAGGCCCACAAATCCTCCAGCGACCCTCCGCCTCTACCGACAATCAAAATATCAAGCCGAAGTTCTTTATTGCGTCTGTTTACATCTCTAAGAGCTGACGCAATTTCTTCTGCCGCGCCTTCTCCCTGGACCGGTACGGGATAGAGAAACAATTTGGCGCACGGCCAGCGGTTATGAATACTATCTTTTATATCGTGTACCGCCGCCCCCGATTCGCTGGTCAATATGCCGATTCGCTGTGGGTAGGCCGGCAGTGGTTTCTTATGTTCTTCTTTAAAAAGGCCTTCCTCTTTGAGTCTTCGCCTCATTTGCTCAAAGGCCAGCTGTAGCGCTCCCACACCAGCAGGGACAAGCTTATCGACCATAAACTGGTATCTGCCGTGCGGTGGGTAAACGTCGATATAGCCTGTGGCTAAAACCGCTAACCCATCTTCCGGCTCGAATCTGACATTGTTGAACTTGCTTTTCCACATCACACACGGCAGTACGGCGTTCTCATCTTTAAGCGAAAAATAACAATGCCCGCTTTGATGGTGACGCCAATCGCTTATCTGGCCTGTAATTGTCAATCGGCCGGGCAGATTATTTTCCAGAATCGCTTTGATTAGCGAATTAACCTGGCTGACCGTATATATTTTGGTTCTGTTCTTTTGCATCCGGCTGGTAATTATAAGTGCAACGGCCCCCGTCATCAATTTCCAATTTGCACTCTATCGCCACAAAAGAAAAAGCTGTGAGCGGCACAAACCACTCACAGCTTTTCAATTCACATATCCAACCTGACCTTCAAAGAGACTCCTAATTTGTCCAGAAGTTGTACTTGTCTGTGGCATCAAGAATACAATCCATGTTGTTGTCACAACACGGCACCAATGCCTCTCCCTGGTTGAAGTAGGCCCTGAGTATATTCAGGTCCGGAACCGCAACGCGGAATATTAGGGTCTTGATGTGGTCAAAGTCCGCGCAAATGCCATTCGGGATAGTTGCCAACTGCAGGTCGGTTTTGTTGAACGCACTTCTCAACAGGTTCAGGTCAGGAACGGCCACCCAAAATATTAGGGTCTTGATGCCGTCCGCATCACCGCGGCACTGCCTCTTGTAGCACCAGCAATCGGGCTCGCCCCAACTGACCCAATCGTTGTACTCAGGAGCGGTTCTCTTAAGACACTTCGGCTCGGTGAACAGGACAAACGACATATCCTCACTATCCCCGTTCTGGTCATGAAGCTCCTCCCAAAGCCATTCATCGGGACCCGTAGGTGTTCCGGCAACAGCATCGTCGTTATACATATGTGGATGATTCGTCCAGCCCCAATCATAGTTGGGCGCCGCCACATCGTAAACAGCCACTACGCTGAACCAGTAGATGTTGCTGGCCTCCTCTTGTAAGAACCACTCTTCCTGAGGCAGCCGCACCGAGTAACGGAAGACCGGCTCACGCGGCGGGCCGGGTACCTGCCACGGATGTTTGTCATAGCCGACCAGCACCTCGTCGTAATCATAGGCCTTGTACTCCCATATCTTATCGCCTGGATGGCTGTATGGGTAATTTGCGTCTGCCCCTGCCGGCACATCCGTCCAGATGTTCAACAGGAAGTGATCCGGCTTGACAGGCGGAGGCTGTGGGCCCTGGCATGCCTCGTAGGGATAGCCAATGTAGGAGCCCCACCACACAGTAGCCACAATAGGTGTTCTTCGCTCACAGTGCCAGTCGTCAGCTACGAGACGGATGATACCTCCTTCATCGGCTATAGATTGCTCGTCTTCGTAGTGCTCCCAGTGGCGTATGCTGTCAAAAGCCTGCTCCCACTTGATGTAGTTGGGCTCGGTGTCAAGTTCAAAGGCCACATCGTAGCTCTCAAAATATACAGGGTCTTCTATCGGCGTTACATCCACTGGGTCAAGTATCATACCCGGCTCAAGAATTGGGCAACTGAAGGTTACCGCATCGTCCATCCAGTGCCACGGGCGGGTCTTCCAACCCCATGGATAGTAAGGCATAGATTCCTGGGGGTAAATGGCCGCGATGCTGAGCCAGAAGATATTATCCTCCGTCACATCATTATAATCATCCTGCCAGAAGTACTCGGTCGGGTCCAAATCAACATGATACTGGAAGCAGGTGTCCGGGAATAACTGCGGTAAGGGCGCAGGTCCACCATTGGGAATAGAGGGGAACCAGTCTCTACCAACATGTACCACTTCCACTCTGCTGGCGTCCACTTCAATCTCCCACAGCAGCTCTTCCGGGTAACTATACTCGGCGATGCCGACGGGGACATTGCTCCAGAACCCGATACGCCAGGCAACTACCCCAACATCATACCCGCCCAAATCCGGCGGCTCAGGCTCTTCCCAGCCGATATATGAACCCCACCAGTGAACTGAGCTTGCCGGCATGCTGCCCAGGCAGCGGTAATCATCCGCCACTACCTGCCATCCGGCACCATATTCACAGCAGGGGTCGTCGGTGTAAGAGAGTTGGTCCCAGCCGCAATAAATGGGCGCCGGCGACGTTGGGTCAAGCTCGATAGGCGGCTGAGACCACTTCAGATGTGGTACCGGCGGCTTCGACTCTATATCGACACGAAGCAGGTAGTCTTCAGTCTCTCCGTCCTCGAAAATTCCTTCTCCATTCCAGTCCGTGGTGGCTACCGGCACTTCGGTGATAGAGAACCTTACCCAGACGTATCCGGGGTTGGGTCCGATTGTGAAAGAAGGCGGCCCAAGAGCGGAGAGCGGCCCCAGATATCCATTAAATACGGGGAAGTCAACCAGAACGTGCTCCGGAACTGCTCCAGAGGGACACATCGAGGAGCTGGACCACTGGCCGTCCTGGTTCCAATCCACGAGAACGTTTACGTACCCGTCGGTCATTGATGGCATAAAGTTGGTAACGTCAATGTCAATGTTAACGCCCCAGACCGCTGTCTGGCAAGTGTTCCCAAGCGATGTACCTGTAGAAGCGGGGCATGGAACCACTACCTCTGACCCCGCGGCTCCCTGGATGGTGTAGGGTTCGGGAATTATGAGCCCTGCATCACCGTCCATAAAGCATTCGTCATTGTCGTATGCGTTCGGGGTGAAGAGGGGACAGAGCCCCGCATTTCCCTCGTTCTCGAAATCGAATGTGGGTCCGAAATGTGCCCCGAAATTATTGTGTTGAATCCACCCTGCTATTACGACATTCATACAGGTTGGAAACGCTCCTGTTACACTCAGGGTCGGGTAGGCAGTAGCCCCCTCAGGTGCGTCGCCGAACTCGAGCTCCGGCTCGCTCGGCATGGAAATCAGCTCGAAACTCAGGTCCCAGCTATTACCATCAAACTCGATAGGCTCGAAGTATTCCGCCGGGGCTGGTACCCCGGGTTCCGGACACTCCCATAAGCGGACGGCGTCATCCATAAAGAAGTGTGGGCGTGTCTCCCAGCCCCACGCGTAGTTTGGTTCGTTACCCTCGTAAAGGGCCAGTATGCCGAGCCAGTAAATTCCATCGTCGCCCGGCTGGAACCAGTAATCGCAGGGGTCGAGGAGTTCCTGATAGAACTCAAACTTCGCAACTTCTACTACACCAGAGCGTGGGTCATATTCCCAGCCATAGAAATTAACGTCATAGGTATAGCAGTAGTTTTCCCAGATTATCTCATTGGGATGGCTGTATGGCTCCTCCTGAGTCGTAATCTCAAATGCCAGGTCGATGGATTCAAGCTCGAACTGATGGCCAATTGGGTACCGCAGTTCGTACCAGTTGACGTAATCATCTGACCAAACCGCATCATCTTCGTAATGGCCGTCATAGTAATCACGCGTCTTCACTCCGAAGAACGTATCGACATCATTTGGGTGCGCCTCCACAACCAGCCAGTAAATGTTCGGGTCGTTGGGGTCGCCCTGCTGTATGAAGGTATCGCAGGGGTCGATGTAAAAGTCGTACTTCCAGCAGATATTATCAGCAAAAGGTTCATAGACGCTCTCACAAGGCATATACCAGCCCTCACCCAAGTCGGTACCGGCAACGCTAACATCAAACTCGCCCGCCCAAAAGTTCCGCGACCACAGCAGTTCATCCGGTTCCGACCACCCAAAAGGCCCAACCGGGTTATTACTGTAAATACTCAGCGTGAAGTCCACTTCGTTCGCATCACCAAACGGCAGCTGGTCGTTGTACCACGAACCCCAGATATGGATGTCCGTAATCGGCCCGGTCTCCCAGCACGGGAAATCGTCCCCAACAACCTCACAATATGTTGCATCCACGTCCAACCCGGTATCGCTCAAATCCGGATTCTGAATCCACTTTGTCTCAGGCTCGCTGGCCGGGATATCATCCCAGATTGTCAGATAAAAGCCCTTCGGCAATCCATCCGGCAGCCAATCGTAGTACCAATTCTTAAACGAGCCCCACCAGCGAAGCGCCGTCAGGGGGTCATTTGTATCGCAGCGGAAGTCATCAAGTACCATTGGCGGGTACAAGTCGGTCGATTCCTCGTCCCAGCCGATATAAATGTTCGGTTCCTGCCATAGCACCGGCGGTTGAGACCATTTGATTTCCTCGTTAGGCTCTTCCACCTCGCCGGTGATAATCACAAACGACAGGTCTATAGAGTCGTGATAGAGGATATGCTCCGGCGGGTACCTCAGTTCGTACCAGGTGCTGCCGTTATCGTTGGAGTCGACCGCATCGTCATTCCAGTGCTCGTCTGACGTTTTCCAGCCAAACTCAGAATAAGGTTCAAGTTCTAACGTGACCCAGATATCGAGCCAGTAAATGACCGGGGCCGCGGCGTCGCCTTCCTGCATAAATGCATCACAGGGGTCGATGGGAATTTCGTACTGCCACATCTCCCAATCGCACACCTCAATGGGCGGGTCGCCGCTCAGCGGGTCCCAGAACCATTCAGGTTCGTAATCGGAATAAAGTGTCTCGTTAAAGTCACCACCGAAGAAGTCTTTCTCCCATAACAGCTCATTCGGTTCTGACCAGCCCATAGGTCCATTCGGGTTGTCATTGTGGATGCTCAGGTGAATCTTTTTGATTTGGCCTTTGATGTCGTCTTTCCATGAGCCCCAGAAGATGACCTTTGTAATCGGACCGCTGGTTTCACACAGGAAGTCGTCAGCAAGGACACGAGGGATATCGTTTCCGTCACCTCGGTCACAGCGGATATCCATGCCGTTTGAGGTCATATCAGGCAATTGCTCCCACTTGGTACCGAGTTGTAGCAGCTCGAAGGACCATCCACCCCAGATACCCCAGTCATTGCCAACGCCCTGGAAGATTTCCCATCTTATACCGGGGGATGATGACCACGTATCGTAGCAACCGTATTCGTTAGTGCTGTCGTCATAGCCGATGACGGTTACAAAGTGGTCGCTGTCACCATTTCCATTGGTATCGACCAAAAAGACCATAGGCCGATTGTTGTCGATTTCATTGGTCAGGACGGCCCAGGTCATTGCACCGGTTGACCATCGGTATTCTGTGTAACTTGGGGCGTAGGTGGCATTTTGCTGATTCACATAGCCAACGAACGACGGCCCGACGTCACTGGACCAGCTCCAGCCGTAGTAATTGTGCCCCAAGGGGTGGGTGCTCTGCGAGGTTCTCATATAATCACCAATGCAGTCATCAGGGTGTGCCGGCCGGCCCTGCGTGATGTGGGCGTCGGTAAGGGGGACAGGGAAAGTGTCTTCCGGGCACGAATAGTCCTCGTAGTGTTGGCACGGGTCGGCAGGATTACCGGAAACTCCTCCAGAGGCCATCGCCTGGTTGGCGTCGTTGTTCTGTGTAGAGACATCGCCGGGCACGAGGTCATCATAGCTCTGGCCGTCGTAATAGCCTACCACCATACCTACCGCCGTGGGCCCACAGCCATGCCTCCAGTTATAATCCGGTACCCCAGCTATAACTGTAGCTCCGAGTGGAGCAGGTATGAAGCCCCTTTCTGCATCTCTTTGTAAGACTGCATCCGGAGGTGTAGGCCCGGTCTTACTCTGTTGCGGTCCGTCGAGCGGGTCCTCTGCTATCACAGCAAGGCCGGTCAACACCAGCGCCGCAAGTGCTATAAACAACCATCCAAATCTTAGTTTTAATACTCTCATTTTAATTCCTCCTAAAAAGCAAAGTCTTTTTTGAAACAAAAATGTCTACCATTTATAACTTCTCCTGCGGCGACGACCGCCGCAAGTAATCCTTTCGCTGTTCACTTTGTGTGCGCAACCAGCGCCAGGAATTCGGCTGCTTGAAGGGTGTCTGGGGATGCGGATAGAAGTACGTCTGTGCGATAGCGTGTCTTTTCCCGGGGGAAAGACTGAAATAAAAGGGAAAACATCCTCACTACTCCTCGCTAAAGACCCGGCAATCTAAAAGACCCAACAATTCGCTGTAGATACCTTGAAGCTACCAAGTTTTCAAATTGGAGTCAAGAAAATTATCGGACGATAAATGTAATAGCTATTATAAGTATTCTTTATAATGGAATAGACGTGTTATCGAAGGGCAAATGCGGTAAGTCCCTTTGTATCAGGCAGATATGCTTGCCCAGGTTGATTGTTTTCCAGAATCGCTTTGATTAGCAAATTAACCTGTCCTACCGTATATTTTGATTCTGCTTAGCGTTTGCAGCCGTACTCAGCGTTGGCTTTTGCCCACTTGGATTTACATAACAAGGATAAAACCACCCTTCAGCCCGAATTTCCAATAATTTCCTTGATTTTTAGATTCTGGTATGATACATTACGGGGGTGAAAGGAGGGGGCCTCAAATGAACCCTTGGCTTGAGACTGTAGGTGTTTCTTTAGTAGCTTTATTGGGGATTTTTCTTGGGAGGGCGTTTTCAGGTTTTCGGAAACCCTGTTGGATGTTGGGCTATTTTCTCTCTCTTCTGCTAATTGCGATGCTGGTAATAGCCAGATGCAGCAATGCTCTTGGCTTTATGCCGCCGTTCTCCTGGATAACAGCAGGACGGATTAGATTCGTCATTTTATCTCTCGCCGTTACAATGGGCTTAACCACTCCGCTCTCTCGTCTTCCTCACAAACTCGAGAAGGTCACAATTTGCATCCTGATGGCTGTGGTTGTAGTCTGGTTTTCCGTTTTGCCTTTTCTTGCTCCCGCTCTTATCAGGGACCATCTCTCGAACCTTCGCACAATAGTTGATTCCGAGGGCATCTGCTTTCAAACCAGAGATTATACCTGCGGCCCGGCTGCGGCAGTAACCGCTTTGAGAAAATTAGGCCTACCAGCCCACGAAGGAGAAATAGCCGTGCTTTCTCACTCAAGCCCCATAGCAGGTACCCTTCCCTGGTGCCTTTACACAGCTCTTCAAAATCGTTACGGTGCCGACGGCCTGAAATGTCAGTACCGTCACTTCGATTCACTTGCACAGCTAAAAAGTGCAGGCGTTACGTTAGCTGTGGTCAGGGATGCATTTCTGTCGGACCACTGTGTCGCTGTCCTTGAAGTCTCAGACCATATAATCACCGTTGCTGACCCCGTCGTAGGCAAAAAGTCAATGTCGCATGAGCAGTTCGAGAAAATCTGGCGATTTTCCGGCATTGTTCTAAAGCGGGACTCTACGCAGAGCATCTAATCCGGATTTATCGAGATTAGACTGCTAATAACCCCTCAACCAGCACTGAGAATTTTTTCACTTCTTCAAAAAAAACTTATCGAATTCTTACTCAATCTCGCTCTCTGGAATCTCACTTTCTGGAGCTGGCTCTGGAGTTTTCCCCTTTGGCTTCTTTGCTTTCTTTGCTTTCTTTTCTTTCTTTGCTTTTGGCTTCTTATCTGCCTTACTACCGCTTCTGCCGAGCATAAATGCCGCGATAACTATCAAGCCCGCTGCTCCGCCGACTCCGCCCATGATATACCAGATTATGCCCTGTATCTTTTCCAGAATTGCAGGCATAATGTCGTTGAAACCTGCCACCGCCACTATCGCTGTGTAAGCAACGGCCAACAGGGGCAGAAACAGCATAATCCCGAATGCGTTACTTAGTGTGTCCGGCTCAGCGTAGGCTTGGACCATTACCGCTGCACCGGGTTGTGCCGGGGCAAACTCCTCTTCTGAAAGCATTTGTTCCGCCTCCGCCGCTACATCCATAGCTGAGCCATCTGCAGCAGCTTCTTGGTCCTCACCGCCCTCGGGTGTATAAATTTCATCAAGAATACCGCCTAATGAGGTGTCATCAGCTTGTAGCGAAAGGTCTAATAACCCTGAGCCGCTGCCGAAACTATCCAGATTTACATCTCCTTCAATCTCTTCCAATGACGCTTCGCCGGATGAAATTGAGGGGGTTTCGCCCGATGCCGCTTTGGTTTCGTCCATCGCATCTCCTGCCAGCTTGTAGTCGCTGTCTGTTTCCCCGAGAACACTGATTCCTTCACCCGATACAATGGTATCGGCATCGGCTAACTCACCTTCTGCCGCCGGAGCCTCAGGTGTTTCCGGCGCCAGAAAAATCTCGTCCTCGTCTGCATCTGCTTTCTGTTCTGTTTCAGCCGAAATGTCTTTCGATGCCATAATACTTGTGTCGGACATCAATGCTTCAACTTCATCAACCTTAAATAGCAAATTCGGGCCATCACGAAATTCACGCAACTTGCCATCCTTGACCAGCTCTTTCACTTCTTCTTCTGTTTTATCGAGTTTCCCGGCAACCTCTTGTAATGAATAGAACATACCAGCCATAATTACTTCTCCTGCAAGTTAACTTCTTGCACTCTCACATCTTTTTAACTTTTCCAAAAAACTTCAAAAACCCTTACCCTTCTCCTGGCCTCCCGGATTACTGCTGTTGGCCTCACCTGCATCCAAAATATTTATATCCGAATCCTGCTGTTTTCCTTCATCCCATCTTTTCCGCTGTTGGCCCAGACTTTCCAGGAGCATCTTTACCTGTTCCGGTTTTGGCTCATCTGTGTTGTACTGCTGCAGTAATCTGTCGTATCGCCAGCTTCGTGCAGCCAGTAATCTCAACCGATTGCGGGCCGGACCTCGGCTCTTTAGCTCGTATATCCACAGCGTCTGCCCGACCGTATCGACCATTGCAAGCCCGTAGCTGTCACGTTCAATCTGAACCGGAATTACTAAAATCCTGCCCTCCGTGCCGGTTTGCAACGGGGCTTGGGCGCTCACTGGCGAACCCAGCTTACTGCCTACAAAGAATAAGCACAGCATACCCAGAACAATAAATGCTGGCAGTAACCACCGTTTTTCAGTTCCGAATCTCATAATTTAAGATGCTATCTCTTCTCCCCAAAAAAAACAGCTCTCATACAAGAATTGTATCTTAACCATTGCAAATATGCAAGCTATTTTTTAAGCGAAAATACCATACAACGATGTTTCAAACACAGTTTCGAAACACTAATTTTTCCAAGGCCAAAATATGATTCTATTGCAGCGATGAGCTATTTCCTGTAAAATGTGTTGGCCGATGCGTATTATCTTATCTGTTTATTCCAAAGCGACATCGGGCAATAGACCTCTGGTAACCACACCGGAATTATCGGGGTGTAGCTCAGTTTGGCAAGAGCGCCTGCTTTGGGAGCAGGAGGTCGCAGGTTCGAATCCTGTCACCCCGATTTTGAGCGATAGAATCGCTCAAAATAGAGCAGGTGAGCATTTGAACAGGTGAAAACATCGGCTCACCTGCGGTCCACTGCTCAACTGTTCAACTTTCCAAGGGGTTTAAAAAAATGGCGTTCATGTTCGAAAATCTTGAAGTTTACCAGAAAGCCGTTGATTTTGCCGACGAGATTGCAACATTAACTGAGAAATTCCCACGCGGCTACTATTTCCTCGCAGACCAGCTCAACAGAGCATCATTATCCATCTCTGCAAATATCGCCGAAGGCAATGGCCGTTTCACAAAGGCGGACCGCAAAAACTTTTTCACTATTGCGCGAGGCAGTGTTCAAGAATGCGTTCCACTGCTTGAATTGGCCAGACGCAGAAAATTGATTGATGAAAAAGTACACAACAACTTTCGGAAAGATTTAGAGACCTTAGCCAAAATGCTCAGTGGACTGATTAAGGGTATCGACAAACGTGCCAAGTAAATGCGGAAGCGGTAGTCCTCGTATCAGCCAACCCACTTAATTTCTTATGGGAGATAACCGCAAAATTGCTACCCCAGCGTTCTTTTGCCTGAAAATTCAGCGCAAAACCGGCCCACCTGGCTTTTCAGCGGATTCTTTATTTTGTAGAGGGCATATATAGCGGATAGAAAAGACTGAGCACTATACGCTGTCTTTCTTTATAGCAAAGCTGTGCTGAAATACCGCTCTGCCCGGTCCGGCAGTACCGTTGTGATATTGCCGTTGATGGTTTTTGCCAGTTCTCGTGCCGCCCAAACGTTTGCGCCTGAGCTGATTCCAACCAGCAACCCGTGCTCTGTGCTCAACTGCCGGGTCGTCTCTATTGCATCATCGTCGGTTATCTCTACTACGTCATCGACCATTGAGACATCGAGCACATCTGGGATAAAGCCGTCGCCGATACCTTGGATTTGGTGCAGGCCTGGCTCGTGTCCTAAAATGGCTGACTTGTCCTTTGGCTCGACTGCCACGATTTTTACGTCGGCTTTGTGTTCTTTGAGGAACTTTCCTACCCCCTGCAGGGTCCCGCCGCTGCCGACCCCGGCTACGAAGCACTCAATATCACCGCCTATCTGACGCCACAATTCACGGGCGGTCTGCTCATAATGGACGCGGGGGTTTTCAGGGTTCTCGAATTGCTGAGGAACAAAAATATGGGGGTCCGCAGCCGCCATTTGCTCAACTCGCCGAACCGCACCGCCCAGACCTTCCTCGTCGGGAATAAGGACTAATTCTCCACCCAGGGCCTTAATGAGCTTCTTTCGCTCCTCGCTCATCCCTTCAGGCATCACAATCTGGACACGATAGCCCATCAATCCACCAACCAGGGCCAGGCCGATACCGGTGTTACCGCTGCTCGGCTCCACGATGATAGAGTCGGGCTTGAGTTTGCCGTCACGCTGTGCCGCCTCAAGCATCGCCAATGCCACACGGTCCTTGATACTACCGCCAGGATTGAGAAACTCGGCCTTGGCGAAAATCCTTTCACCTTTTAGCTGCAGCAGGGGCGTATTGCCGATGAGTTCGAGAATGTTGTCTGTAAGCATAGTAAACTCTTAGATTTCTTTGTTTCGTTTATCTTCGGATTATACCTGTCTTTATGTAAATATTTTAGTAGAATAATCGGCTAAATACAAGCAAAAGGTTACCGCGGTCTAATATCAACATCTATAGGCACCGCATTTTTGCCGGGTGTACGAACATTTTTCGGCAGGAACGGTATAAAATTATAGGGCCTTTTTGTTGTATTATTATTAGCTTATAACAGGGATGGGATTATTTCGCTTTCTCCTCTTCCTCCGCATCCCAGCTCTGTTTCTTTATGCGCCGAGCCAAACCAGCCTT
This sequence comes from Planctomycetota bacterium, assembly GCA_030605475.1. GTDB lineage: Bacteria > Planctomycetota > Phycisphaerae > Sedimentisphaerales > Anaerobacaceae > JAUWIG01. Next base: position 21,334 of record JAUWIG010000030.1, read on the forward strand.
TTGCTATGTCCTGTTGCAATTACCGCCGTTTTCGCCCAAATCTTCATAGATTTAATCGGGGCACGAACATTTTTGGGCAACAACGGTATAGGTTTATAGAGGCTGTTAACAGGGCTGGAATCTCTCGCTTCCTCCTCTCCCTCCACGCGAGCCAGCCCTGTTTTTATGCGCACAGCCAGATGCTTTGCTTGACGCCACCATCCCACTAAATTCAGGCGGAATTTTGTTTTTAGTACCGCCTGCTTGTGGTTTTGCCGCTGTATTTGTAGTTAACGAAGAAATACCGCAGGGCGTCTATCGGGTGGTCGTAGACGCCGTCTTTGAGCGGTAGTTCGCTGTTGCCGCCCGGCCTGTCGGGATAGTGATAGCACCGCAGCGCCTCTATCAGCCGTTGACACCTCGGCGAGATTATAAGCCGGCTTTTGCCGTCGCCGGCCTTGATAGCCCGGCGGATAAGCTCAATACCTTCCAAAATCCCGCTGCGCCGATACCGCACCGCTATCCCCAGTGACCGCAGTTCCCGAACGACACTCGTGCCCGTAACATCGTTTACGCTGCCACCTGCTGGGTCACAAAACGTAGCAGCCACACGCTCCTCGCCGCCCGGCGTTCGACTCTTCACCTCCTCAGCGTGCACGTCAATCGTCGCCCTGCTGCGAACATACTCATCTATCACCCGCACAGTGCCGTCCTCAGCAACCTGAATCCACAAGCACACAAACGGATTGACAAAACCAAAATCCAGTGCTCGATACACCGGCAAATTCGAATCATAATCAATTGGCTTAACGTGAACATCCGGGTCGAACTCGTCGAAGACCACATTCTCCAGCGAAGGTCTTTTGCAGAGCATCTCCGCCTCCCAGCCTGCCCTGCTGGCCCGACGCATCTGCGTTATGCAGTCGTCAATCTTAAAATAGCCATCGACCCGCTTGGCTTTGCCCTGGCAATCACCCCATAGCCGGCACTGCGAGCAGCTTCTGTCTCTGCACTTTTCTATCACTTCCCACAAGCACCATTTGAAGACCGGCGTCCCGAACTGGTTTGCAGATGAGACGATTTTTTGCATCAGACCGTAAGGCCTGTACATTGTGCTGATTATCTCCATAGCTGCCACAAGCCCTGCGGTACTTTGGGTAGTGAACTTGGCCGCCGCAAAGACATCCTCGTCGAAAAGCTCAACCTCATCGCAGCGAAGTTTATGGATGTGTTGGCCGCGGACACTCATCGGCGATTGAGTCAGAACCTCAATCGCCGAGCCGTTGGCAAAACCACATTTTCTCTTGCGGGCGGGACCCGCCAGAAATCCTTCAAAGCCGTTGTTTAGGAAACCAAGCAGGTATTCATACATCCTGCCCGCCTGCTCACCTGAGCCGCTCAGAATTCGTACCTGGCAGTTCGGCTTAAAGATACAGTCCAGCAGTGTGGCGATTGCAGCAAGTTCCGTTTTACCACCGGAACGGTTGGCCCAGACTATTGCATCGGCGTTTGTGGCTTTGGCCGCGGCGAACTCAGCGGAGAAGCTGTGCCACAGATAATCCATCGGACTATTGTGTTCCGGACAGACTTTCTGGTCTGGAATATCGATGCCAAGAAAGACTTTGACGTAATTTCTGAGGTCCTGCTTTCCTTTTGGCCGAGTTCGCCGAAGTGCTGAGTAAACCTGCGCTGCCTTTTCAACCCCGCTACCTGCCGATTTCACCGAAGTTGGTCTTGTCACCGTTGTATGGCCCTTAATTTGAGTGTTGTTTATACCGATTTATCGGGTTCTGGTTTTTTACTATGTAATTTAGCTATAGATTTGGACACGAAAAATTAAAAATAGTCGTCTTTTTTTGCCCCGCGTGAAAACTGGGTTATACTTTATATAAAGGAGTTGTACATCAGGCAGTTCTGGCTTTGCGAGGTGGGTGTTGGAATACAATGTAGCATTATCGTACAGGGGAGACGGGCCGCGACAAATTCAAGGATAAAGAATAAAGGGGGCTTCCGTCTCCCTTTTTTTTTGCGCTGATTTTCCACATATTTGCCCACCTTTCATTAAGAGTTATTCTCTTTTTTTTCTTCCGCTAAAGCTGCCAACAATCTTCTCGCGGTCTTTCCTGGGAGCAGCTCGGCCTGTTTATCGCTGTCTTTTTTTGCTTTGTCAGGCCGCTCAGTTTTTTTAGCCCCAATCTTCGGCAAAGAGATAATGTCCAGACACGCCTTGCGTGCGGTCTCTTCCTTCTCCGATTCGGTAAGTTGCACCAGCTTCGCCGCTGCTAACAGAGAGTATCGGGCAATTAGAACCTCGCTTTGAAGACGGGCGTTGGCGACACGACGGGCCAGCTCAGCACAAAATTGTTCATCCGATAACCATTTGTTATAGACGTTCCTGCTTAGTTTGTGCTTGGCCAGAACCTCCTGCTCGGAAAAATCACCGCCGAATAAATCGTCTATCACGGCCAATTGTCTTTTGCGCAATTGTTTCATTTTAGCCATTATTAAAACTCCCCCGATTTGGCCGTTGAATTGTTAAGAAAGTACCTGGCTATGTGAGTCAAAGCCGCTGCCTTTTTTGCAGCTTTTGTTTTTATGTCATTACCGCGCGGGCGGGAATCCGGAAATCCTTTTTCTTCCGCAAGCGATAGCGCATTCTCTATAATTTGCTGCTGCGTATCGCTTACAAAGAACACCATCGGATTTGCAAAGATTTTCGATTTTCGATTTTTGATTTCCGTTTTACAAGTATCGAGCATCGAGAATCGAGAATCCAGCATCGAGCTAAGCCGCTCAATCTGCTTCTGCTTATGAGGCAAAAGTTTTGCAAGCTCTGCCGATTCCATTCTTTTATTTAGCCGGTTTAGCAGCGCCAGCTTTTTGCCAAGCTCATCTGAGCCGCCGAGCCGGTTAAGCGTGGCAAGCAGTATGTTTGTCCCCTCATCATTGATGTCCCATACGACACAGTCAGCTTCACCATAGCCGAGTTGCTCCAGAGCTTTACAGCGATGGTACCCGTTGATTATTTCAAAATAACTGCGCTCTTTAGGATAAGGCCTGACTACCAATGGCTCATATCGGCCGGTTCGTTCTATATTACGAACCAGTTTATTGAAATTAGTTCGGCTCATCTTGTTGGGACTGTCCGGATGGGGCACGAGTTTGTCTAATGCGATAGATTGAATTGAGTTTACCATACTTAACTTCCCACTTTTAACTTGTTAGTAATTGCAATTCGGGATTGAACCGGATGTAATAGACCGGCCTGGTGGTAAGCTTGCTCAACACAAATCCTGTTCGCTCCAGGCCGGCTCTCTCATAGCGCCTTTTGCCGTAGCTTTGCAGAAAACGTTTAATTTGAAGCTCAATAAGCTCAGCTTCATCTCGCCTCAATCGGTCGAGTTTCCGCTGTGTTTTCTGCGCGTCGATAAGCTCTTCTTTTTCAATACCCACCATACTAAAAGCTTCGGTAAGCTGCACGCATCGGGCTGGCATCTTCGCCGTCAAAGCTGTCATCCCCGCTTTTTCAAAGAACGGATTGACTAATCCCATCACCGCCATCGCCTCGACGATAGGGACGCCCATTTCAGGCATTGTCTCGCGCACTAATCGGCTCGCTAAACCCAGCCCGCGAAATCTCGGCTCGATAATGACTCTGCTGATACAGCGGATGTTCTTATTAACAAGCGCCAATCGCGTCGACCTATCGAAACCGGCGAACAGATTACCCGTAGCGATGTTCCGAAGCTCCACTCCTGGGCTCGGCATTGTGTAAACGATAACGCCGACAGCTTTTTCACCTAACCGTAGGCCCAGTGCTCCGTTGGCCTTTAAAGCAAAAATCGCAGCATACGGCCCCAGACGACTCGTGCTGCGTAGCGAGGTGCTTCGCAGAGTAGTACTGTCACGGTAGTGATACTGTGCTAACTGCTTATAGTCATCGAGACAGCCGCGAACAATTTGCAAGTGTTTAGTGATACTGCAGCTTCGCATCTTTAGATTTTTCTGTTAGCATTCCGAATCCACCCCCCAATTAACCAATTAACTGATTAACTATTTACCAATCACCGTTCCTCCATAATTGCCCGAACCTCCACGTTTGAGTCGAAAATCCGCCGATTTTCCCCCTTGTCTTCTTTCCTAACCCTTTACCCACGAAGGAATAAAGAAATTTTTGAAAAGTCCGCTTTTTGCTTTTAACTATATGCGCAGATAATTGAAATTCCGCGGATGCGGCTTCCTTCGCGATTCACGATTCACAATTCACGAACCACGAACTCGCTTACAGATTTGATTGATTTTCCCGCCATTCGGGTGTCATCCCGACCGCAGCGAAGCCGACCTCTGGTCATCCCGACCGAGGCGAAGCCAACCTCTGGTCATCCCGACCGAGGCGAAGCCAACCTCTGGTCATCCCGACCGAGGCGAAGCCAACCTCTGGTCATCCCGACCGAGGTGAAGCCAACCTCTGGTCATCCCGACCGAGGTGAAGCCGAGCGGAGGGATCTATTAAGACTACCGCTGGCCCTGCCGGACTCAACTGGCGATTCACGATTCACAATTCACGAACCACGAACTCGCTTGCAGATTTGATTGACCCTGTCCCCGCATGTCGCTGCCTGCCCTCGACTCCCATCGGGGAGCGGGGAACTATACGCTCTCTGCTATCCGCTAAACGCTGTCTTTCCTTGCGGCCTGTATCCCAACTCTTTCTTAATCAACGCCATAAATACGGCAGGCGGATTCCTACCTTGCCGGGGACAATTTGCAATTTTTTAGTTACACTACAGCTTCGCGTCTTTACACCTGAATGAAAAATCGGAAATTGTAACCATAACCACTTCCCCCTTGTGCAGATGTTATGGATGTCTACAGTTCAACCACACCAGCAACCAATTTGTAACATCGTTTAGGTGTTATCCTATTGGGACTCCACGCCGTAGCTAAACTAATTGTTAGTATGCAATCTTTACTGATTTTGTCACCCAAGTTTAGTCTTCCCAAAATGACAGGGTCGGTCACTTTTAATCCCAGATGGTTTCCTTTCCCGTCTTGAAAATAGGCACGCCATTTTCTTCTGTTAAACCAATCATGCTCGAAAGCAACGTTTCCATTGTGTATTAGCTGCAAAGACTTCCATTTCTCCTTTGGCGCTGCGCTAAAAAAATCAGGAGAAACACGATCCTTATGATTGTGAAGGATGACACTATCATCTTCACAATATTCTAATAGCTTCTCCGGCTTCGTTCGGTCAACTATTCTCCATTGGCTAGGTTTTAGCAATCTATTTTCAGGTTGACACCCTTCGTCAGGGCCATGATTTTCGAGTGGGATTTCCAACACATCTAAGATTTGAGGTTCTTTGCCGTTGATTGCTCTCATTGTTTTAGTGATTGCTCTGTCTTCGCGACTGGAAACCGGACGGACCCATTTACCGGTTTCAACATCTATACCTGCGATACAGCGTTCATTATGCTTATACGAATTCGCCAAACATACAATCCGCCCCATATTCCTACCCCCTTATAAATGATGAATTACTACATTTTCCCAGTGTTCGCGCAGATACTCCGCAACGAGCCTCCGGTGACAGTTTTCTGGTTTAGCTTCGCTACATAAGAAGCAAGCGCCGTCTATTTGTTCCGGCATCATAGAATCTTCAATATGACGTTTGGTTATCAATTCACGAAATCGCCTCTCGTACTCCGTCCAGTCAATGTTTTTTTTCTTGTAGGCGTCGAGAATATCTTTTGTTGGCGCCAACTCCGGTTTATGGATGTATCTTATGTTTGCAATTTCTTGCAGGAAATACGGTAGATCTTGTTCTTTCGTGAAACCTGCCAACTGGGATACATTATTTAGACGCACATCAATCACAGTTTCTACTCCGGCTTCCTTCAACTTTGTGAAGAACTCACTGGCACTCTTTTTGGCGAAGCCTATAGTAAATATGTTGACTTCCATTTCTGTCTCCCTATTTTGCTCGCTCGTACGGTTTCCTTATCTGCTCTGAGTGATGAGAAATCCTTTGGGCCTGTTGGTCATACGCCTGCTCGATGAGGTCCGCTTCGGTTTTCGCAGTTTCAAAAAGCGTCGGTTCGATTTTGAGCGTCCTGAGCAGTCTGCGCTCGGCGTCGAGATGGTCCTCGATACCACCATCCTCCAGAATGTGCTTAATGCAAAGATCATCTCCTTTGAGGTGTCTGCATACAAGAATAGTTCTGTGACATTCCAACGGTTCTTTCTCTGCACACATCAAGGCGACCCGATGTTTGGAGGTGGCTGCAATCAAGCGCCGGAGCCCATCCTTGAATTCTTCTGTTTCTGCTATATGTTCAAAACTGACTCGGTCTGTGTCGTAGGAATAACCGTCAACCCGACGAGCACCAAGTTCTTTTCCCAAATACATATATTCAATATTGGCATTCTGAAGTACAAGGGCAAGAGATTCCCTGTTGAATTGGGGGGAATGATGGCTGTAAGGAGCCGAACGAACATCAGCAATACAATTAACTACATAGCGATTGAGTAAGCCTATGAAATCCTCTACCGTGTGGTTTGAGTGGCCTATCGTATACAAAATGTTACATTTTGACTCAGCCATTTCACTTTACAATAGCCCAAAGAGCCGTTCCTGTCAAACCGAAACCCTATCGCGTGAAGTGTGGATCTTTAGCTTACTTCTTGTGTCTTGTGTCTTATAAATAACCTGCGTTGGCCCGGACAATTCCTTGACGACCAGAACGTCCGGCGATAGGTCGGCCAGTATATCATCGTGACTTCCTGCTAACACAAATGTCACGCCAGCCCGTTTTGCATGCCTTTGTATGTTGTATGCAATCACCGCAGCCGTAATGCGGTCGAGGTTCGAGCAGAATTCATCGGCAAAAACAAATTTCTTTCCCGCCGATAATGCCACAGCCAAGCGGAATCGGTATTTTTCGCCGTCGCTAAGCTTGGCCGCTTTATTGAGAACGCAAAAAACATCATTTAGACCTGCTGTGCTCAGCATCCTCAAGCTCTTTAAAAAATCACCATCAATGCAGTCAATTACCGCTTTGTCACGGGGTAGTTTTACTCCATTGAGGTTTATTTTATCAGAGGCCGGAACGCATTTTTCCAATTCGCCTAATAGGATACTCTTGCCTGACCCGGAAGGCCCTGTGATATAGACGATGTCACCATCGTTGATTTCAAGACTACAATTGCAGCTAACCCCGCTTTCGCCCAGCCTGTCCACCGTTAGGCCGAACATCCTGCATACCCTCGCAACCTTGTCGGTAATCTTGCCCGCCCGGTCGAAGCTTTTTGAAACGCTGTATGTTGCCATAGTGATTTCTGCCCTCCGTCGTCCATCCTCTGTCCTCCGTCGTCTGTTTTTTCACTTCGGAGTTCGTTATTCCTTGTTCGATATTCGATATTCCTTATCGTCCTCCGTCGTCCATCGTCCGTCTATGCTTTCCTTGTTGCCTCTACTGTCCTAACCAGCCGTTGAATTTTTTTTAGGGTTTCGCGAACGCGATAGTAGGTACGATGTCGTTTGCCTGCGATTTTTCTTATGGACAAGCCCAACAGAAAGTAGTCTTTTGCGATGGCCATTTCGATTTCCGTAAATTTGTCACGACTTCTAAGGCAGGTTATATATTCGCCGTCGATGAGTCGTTTGGTAACTTTGTGTATTCTCCGAGCGATACTTGCCTCGTTGGTACCGGCCAGCCGTGCCATCTGGCGAAAGCTATTGCCATTCTCAAGATACATCGTCATCAACAGCTTGTCCTTGCCGGTGAGCAGGTTTACCCTGCTGCGCAGCAGGTCGATTCTGTCGCGATACTCGTTTTTGACTTTCGATGTCATTGGTGAAATGTTTGTGTGGATTGTTTTCATCGCTAATCCCCCTTACTTGATAATTTGTCCTGCACCGACGATTGGTACTGGACCGATTTAATTGACCGCCCCATTTCAGGATTAATCCCGGCACACCGGGATTGGCTTGGTATTATTTTGTCCATTATTCGGGTATTTGTAAAATCTGTTTTGCTGCTGGTCGGACTATTTTTTGCTGACCTCTATTGCCACCTGGCCAGGACCATTTCGACTCTTGTCAACCATTGCCGCTTGGCCGGGACCGTTTCGACTCTTGCCAACCGTTGCCCCTTGGCCAGGACCGTTTCGACTCTTGCCAACCATTTGCTCAACAACTCTTCCCATCTCTATTTTATTCAGTATTTACCTAACAAAGGCGGCATTTTAACATAATATAAAACAAAGTCAAGGATTTTGTAACATTTTTTGCAAATTTTTTGCAAAGTTTACCATTTATCAAACATTTGCCTTGCTAAATCCGCCTTTTTTAGCTCAAAAGTTGATCTTAAAAGCGTATGGCCGCCGCTGCAGAATACCCCCTGCCCTCGTTCCTGAGGCCGTCGAGGCACAGGTGAATGGCACGCCGGTTTTTATGAAAAAACAAGATTTTGCCTGACAACACTTATTCAAACTCAAAAAAATAGCAATCGAGTTCAAAAAAACCGTCGCTTACAATAATTTTATCATTTACAATAAATAATTTTCTTGACTTTAGTGTGCTTAATTTGATAAAATCATGTTTTAACTATCACACACAGGATGCAATTTTACAGGAGGCCCGGTGAGAAGGATTTGGAGGGTTTTAGTTCAAGTTTTCTCCCTTACCAACGGGAAAAGGGGGGCTTTGGCCTTATGCAAAAGGCCCCGGAGCTCTGGAGTCCCATTTCTACTGTTCTTTTTTAATCGAATAAAGCAAGTACAACCACAGCCGGCCTCGGCTGTTGGTTGTTTGTTTTATATTCACGGATGAAAAGAACCGGATAGATTGTAAGAAAAATCAGTCCGTCCGTATTCCCAAACAAGGATGTAGAGGCAGGGTTTGCGCATTGGGTGCGACCGGCGAGAAAAATTTAGAAATTTTATTTATCTGAAATTTGAGGAGGCGAAAGTAATGAAACGGTTATTAACAACAGCAAAGGTAAAAACAATGGTTGGTCTGCTGGCCTTGTGTGCTCTGGTGGTATTTGCACTGCCTGCTGACGCATACGCAGCGGAAGATAACCCCTACCCACACGGCCCAACAGAAGAAGATAAGTTGTATGTGCAACAACTGGCAGAACAAAGGGCTATGCGGCCTCTCGGCGCTCCTGCCCCACTCGCACCATCAGGGACAATCTGGACGCCCGGCGAGTACGAGACGCTTTACGGCCCAATGGTGAGCTGGAAGTCCTATACCACCAACGTCATGCCGGAATTTGTCGCAAGTGTCACTAACGACCCTCATATGGATTCAGTGGTATTTGTGGTAGTCCCGAGCGGCTCGCTTTCAAGCGCCACTTCGACATTGCAAAGTGCAGGCGCTGATATGGACCGCGTTAAGTTCATCATCTACGACACGTACAGTGTTTGGATTCGCGACTACGGCCCGCGCTATATTTATGAGGACGGTGACCTGGCCATCATCGACTTCACTTACAATCGTAACCGTCCGGCCGATGATGCCTTCCCGGCATGGCTCGCCACCTACTGGAGCCAGCCGATTTACGAGATGGACCTTACTCACGGCGGGGGAAACTTCCATTGTGTCTCCACGGGTGATGCCTTTATGAGCACCCTCATCGTCAATGAAAATCCCGGCAAAACCGAGCAACAGATTAAAGATATTATTTTCGACCATCATAACACCAATGTGGAAACGTTTTATACCCGTTTGCCTTCCGGTATTGACTCCACCGGCCACATCGATATGTGGCTGCTGCCTCTCTCAGATACTGATATTCTCGTATCCGAGTTTGCGAGTGGCGACGGGAAAACCATAACAGATGCCGGCGCAGACGACCTCGAATCAAGGGGCTACACCGTGCACCGTACGCCCGCCTGGGACACCGGCACACATTATACCTATACGAATGCTGCAATCGTAAATAATAAGGTCTTCATCCCGTTATACAGCAGCTACAGCAGTCAGAATGCTGAGGCGCTGACTGTCTTTGAAACAGCTATGCCCGACCACGAAATCATCCAGATTGACTGCGACCCTATTATCGGTTCAGCCGGTGCGATTCACTGCATAATGAAGCATGTCTACGCTCCGGCGAGCCCATTTGGTGAGGTCCTTGTGCCGAACGGCGGCGAGGTCTGGCGGGTAGGTGAGGACCCGAATATCAAGTGGATTGCTAACGACGATATAGATGGCGGAGTTACCAGCATAGACATTTATTACTCAACCGATGGCGGCAGCACTTTCCCATATACAATTGCGACAGGCGAGACGCATGACGGCTACTTTACCTGGACCGTACCCGATGCAGATTCCGACCAGTGCCGAATCAAAATTGTCGTCCACGATGCAGACCTTAACAGTTACGAGGATATCTCCGACGCCAATTTCACAATCGCCCCGCCTCTGCCCCCTGCTGTAGTCTATGACTTTAATGATATCACATCGCCGTCTTCCACACATAAAGCAGAGGATGGAGAGATTGATTGCTCGGATTCAGTGATTGAAAATGGAACCTTTGGGGCTCGTCGAGACAGCATCACCGGCTGGGCAAACTGGGCCGAAGCCACCACCGCCGAGTATCAGAACCTGTTTGGCTCGGACGACAGCCGCTACCAGGGAGCTGACCCCGGCCTTGGTGACAACGCCGCAATGATTTTCGAGTTCATCATCGCCGAGAGCCCTGCCGACATAGAGCAAATCGACGTGGCAGTAGAACTCGGCCGCGCTTCCTCCACCGACCTTGGCTGGGCATATATCTGGAACTACAACACAAGCTCCTACTTGGTGCTTGGCTCCCAGAGCGGCACAGCAGACCAGGTGGTCTCCTCCAGCGTTATCACTAATCCAGGGGACTACGTTGAGCCCGGGACCGGCCAGCTCACTGTCTTTGTGGTCGATGAGGATACCGACGACTGGATACGGGTCGACGACATCAGCGTTACTATCTACGCTCAAACTGGCCCCACAATGTATACCATTTCCGGTACGGTAACATACGATGGGTCGGGGCTTGCTGATGTGGTGATGAGCGGTCTGCCGGGCGACCCAGTTACCGACATAAACGGCCTTTACAGTGCCGATGTTAATGAAGGTTGGAGCGGCATAGTTACGCCTACCAAGACAGGCTACACATTTACACCAACTAACAGGGAATATAGTAACGTTACCTCGGACCAGACGGGTCAGGACTATACCGCTGCGACAACTGAGCCACCCGGTCAGGCCACCAATCCAAGCCCGGCCGACTTAGAAACAGATGTCAGTATAACTGCTGACCTTAGCTGGACTGCGGGCTCCGGTGCGACAAGCCACGATGTGCACTTCGGCACGAGCAGTCCAGGTACATTCCAGGGCAACCAGGTCGGTATTACCTTTGACCCTGGCGTAATGAATAATGATACGACCTATTACTGGCGGATTGATGAGGTAAATGCAAATGGCACCACCACCGGTGATGTCTGGAGCTTCACGACAATAGTGGCAGCACCAGGTCAGGCTACCAATCCGAATCCCGCCGACTTAGCGACAGACGTCAGTATAACTGCTGACCTTAGCTGGACTGCTGGCTCCGGTGCGACATCGCACGATGTGCACTTCGGCACGGGTAGTCCGCCGCCGTTCATCCAGAACCAGACCGATACGACCTATGACCCAGGCACTATGGACAGCGATACGACCTACTACTGGCGGATTGATGAGGTCAATGCCGGTGGCACGACAACCGGTGTTGAGTGGAGCTTCACGACGATAGTGGCAGCACCCGGTCAGGCTACCAATCCGAATCCCGCCGACACAGCGACAGACGTCAGTATAACCGCTGACCTTAGCTGGACGGCCGGCTCCGGTGCGACAAGCCACGATGTACACTTCGGCACGGGCAGTCCGCCGCCGTTCATCCAGAACCAGACCGATACGACTTATGACCCCGGCACTATGGCTAACGATACGACCTACTACTGGCGTATAGATGAGAAGAATGCTGTCGGCACAACCACAGGGGTTGAGTGGAGCTTCACTACCGAAGCAGTGGCGCCGCCGGCACTGCCGTGGAGCGACGACTTCGAGACCGGTGGCGGTGACTTTGACCCCGCTAAAGGTTGGACCATATTAGGTAACGCCACTGTTTCAACTGATGCCAATTATACCGGCATCTATGGAGCACTACTTAAGGCAACCGCTTGGATAGAAAAAGCCGTCAGCACCGTAGGTTTCACTACTATCCATGTTAAGTATGCCCGTATGACCAGCGGTCTGGACACGGACCCAAACGAATATCTGTATGTCGAATGGTACGACGGCAGCAGCTGGATTGAGCTTGAGGTCACACAGGATACATCTTGGGTTTCAAAAGATATGACCTGTGCTTCGGGCGCTGATAACAATCCGGACTTCAAGGTCAGATTCCGAACCAACGCCAACAACGCTGCAGAGCATGCCTACATCGACGACGTCGAGATTACAGGGCAAGGCGCCGGGCAGGTCTCGGTGCCGGACGTTGTCGGCGACCCAAATGCTACTGCTCAGGCCACCATTATTGCTGCAGGTCTTACAGTTGGCAGTATAACTGAGGATTGCAGTGACACCATTCCCGCCGATAGTGTAATCAGCACTGACCCGATAGCAGGAACATCGGTCCCAATCGGTTCAGCAGTAAACCTTGTCGTCTCCGCAGGTCAGCCGACCGTACCTGACGTTGTAGGTATGGCCCAGGCCGCCGCAGAGGCTGCTATTAACGCAGTTGCGTATCTCTCAGTCGGCAATATAACCACCGAATGCAGTGACACCGTCCCTGCCGGCAATGTAATCAGTCAAAGTCCATCCGCAGGTCCAACAACCTGTAATGATACAGTTGACCTTGTCGTCTCTACCGGCCAGCCGACCGTACCTGACGTTGTAGGTATGGCCCAGGCCGCCGCAGAGGCCGCTATCAACGCCGTTGAATATCTCTCGGTCGGCAATATAACTACCGAATGCAGTGACACCGTACCTGCAGGCAATGTAATAAGTCAAAGTCCGTCTGCAGGCCCGGCGCCCTGTAATGATACAGTAGACCTTGTCGTCTCTACAGGTCCACCGTTGCTCTCGGACAATTTTGATGATAACAGGCGAGGTGCAATGTGGAGATTATTTGAGGACGACCATGGGAACGCCTGGGTGGTTGAAGATGCTAACCGATTGAACGTAAGAGCTACCGGCGATGTTAACGACCTTGTTGCTGATTATGTAGCCAACGGCTGGAGTTTTGACGTCAATGAAGACTTCGAAGTCAAAGTTGACTTCCACTATAGCGGTATCAGCGACCGGGACGGCTGGGTCGGAATAACTGTTGGCGATGACGATAGTTATGTTTCAGTCTCAGCCGGTTCTGATAGCAACGAATCCTACTTCTACTATGAAACGGTTGTTGATGGCAATGTGGTATTTGAGAAAGAGCTCAGAGGCTCGAATGACGGAACACTATATATCTCGTATGATGCCGGCTTGAACAATGTGTACTTAAGCCATGTAGGATATGGAAGCGGAAATGCCTACATCTGGGAAACGACGCCTGACCCACTGCCGGGGACATCTTCGGTTGATGTGGTTATTGGCGGTGGTTCCGACAGCGCTGTTCTTGGCCCAGATGAAGCTTATCTCGACAACTTTGAAAT
>JAUWIG010000015.1 GCA_030605475.1 Planctomycetota bacterium
AAGCTTCACTAATATTATCTATACCAAATTATCTACTTTCACGTCAAGGGAAATCCTCTCAAACTTAGGGGGTTTTCCAAGCTAACAGCAATTCACGATTGACATTAGCCATAACTCTATCTGTTTTAACAACCTGTTGGATTTAAAGGTCTTACTTTTGACTCTCAATGTTGGCCAAAGTGAAAAATTTCCCATGCATTCCAAAAGCTTTGTTGCGAAAGCTAAACTGAGTAATCGCCTGAAAACGGCTATTGTCCGGCATTTCAAATACAACCCAAAACCCGTTGTTTCGCAACAGCATGGATTTAGACAGCATTTTTGCGTAATCCGGAGTAAGAAGCTATCCAGTCGAGCTCTTTAGTGCCGTAACTCATTGTAAAATATGTAGTTACATCGCGCCAGTAAAAAGTCTCACACACCTGCAGCTCTTATCCAGGGTATGGCCAAATTTTGAGGTAATCGATTTGTTGTCCGCCAATACACGTTCTCAGGTGCAACAAACGCCTTTTTCGTCATGGCGGGCACCTGACCTGATTCTCAGGGAGTATGCAAAAGAAAAAATAGACCAACAATGTCATTGCGAAGGAGGCCCGCACCAATTTAGCTTAAGCTCAGGCCTAATTGGTGCGGGCCGACTGTGGCAATCTCATTTTCAAAAGGCTGTGAAAATATTATTGTACTTAATTCAGAATTTACAGTTCCACAACACAGAGATAGGCCGAAATTACTCCATGTCTGTATCGGGCAGCTTTAGCTCCGTAACTATCGCTCCGATGGTTGAAAGAATCGCAAAAATAAATACCCGCCACACGCAGCTTGCCACAATCCCGCCGTTATAGCTCAGTATCGCTGAAACTGCTGTTGAGAGCACACCAATCAATACGCCGCAGACAGCCGCTGCCCCGATTCGTTTGGCTAATGCCGCCCCGCCGCAGCCCAAAGTTACAACCGCCCCGCAAATTAAGACCTGCGGCACAAGCACTGCAAGCCACCAGAGTATATTCGAACTCGGCGGGGCTCCAACATTCTCTAAGTATATAAACTCGGCAAACGCGAATAATCCCGCAACGCCGATTGCACACAGGCCCACGTGCCAATATCGCGGCTTGAGCGATATACGCAACTCTGCCCGCTTTCGCATTCGACGCCGTATCGTCAGGGGCTGGTTATAGAAAAGATTAAATACCCAATGCTCCAGCAGCGCACCTCGCTCGCCGAATACCGGAACAATATGCACCGCCTCCGTTGACCAGTGGGCCGCCATAAATCTTGCCAGAGCTGGATAGTGATACGTCATCTGGATAGGAAAAGCTAAGTAACCGACATACTTGAAAAATCCCAAAAACACTGCGATATTGTAGTCCTTGAAATTCCGTTCCCTGATGACCAGATACACTACGTACAGCCCCCGAACCAATGAGCCGGGCGAAATCGGCACCACTTGAAACAACGCGATAATACCGAAACCAATTCCCCACGCCTGTGCCCTTGGCATTTCCGGATGCGTCAAAACAAAAATGGCTGCTAACAACACAGAAACAATCTGCGTTACCGGCAAAGTGCAAACGTGCACCGCTAAGCTCTTTAGATACTTCTGAATAAATGGCTCGTTGACCTGTGAAAGGATAATCTGGGCATCCTCATCACTGAGCATGTGCTTTTTTTGTCCCTCGGCCATCATCTCACGAAGCCACTGCTCACGCAGCTCCGCTTTAAAATATAGTCTGATTGGACGAACAAATATATATACCAGCTTGTTCCTTCTAAATTCACTATCTATCAGGAACCTGTGCAGCCCGGCGGGCAAAATCGACAGCGGCAAATGACACAGAAACCGCCAGACCCCGCACCGCGGGGTTATATCAAGGCCTGCTTCACAGACTCCACCCACCGTAAGCGCTCGCTCGCCATCGAGCCGACCTGCCCTGTGCCAGACGACAACTTTTTCAGCAATCCTGCCTCTCACCGCCCGCTTAAAATAGTCCCAACTCCTCAGCATTGTTACATAGTGCCTTCGCCAGTCTGCCCGGCCCCAGATTCGGCGAATCAGCTTACCCAAAAACGGTATCACTCCAATCACAAAATATATCAGCGTCAAAATCCTGCTGTCTCGCAGCTTCCGCTCGTGCTCTTCGTCAACCAGATTTCGCACGACCCAGCCTGTAACCGCACTGCCTAACATCGTTGACCACAGCTTTGGACTATAGAGCAGGCGAGCGTGATTATGTGTAATATCCGGAACCGAGTCCCGATAGACCTGCTCGGAGGCTTTGAGCTGCTCTAACATATCGAGCATATCGGCAAACTCATCGCCGTGTGTCTTCACATAAGCTTCCAGCTTGCTAATATCACCCCTGTCAAACTGCACGATAGAACCACGCATAAGCCCTCTGGCTATCAGCTTGAAATCACCCGGACTCATCGGCAGAAACGGCAGCAGAGCAAGCCCCGCTCGGAAATCGACCGCCACCAACCCGCCGAAGGCGGGTATGAGCATGGCCGGCGTTGCCGGTCCTTCTGACGGTCTGTCATTAGTTCCCTGCCGTTTGAGGACGTTTGGCTGACTCTTGCATGTTGACCACTCATACTGACGGGCAAACTCATAACCTCCCATCTCATGCAGAAGCTCGACAAAGCCACTCATAAATCCTCGCTTGGCGCGGTATTCCGGCGAACCGACTTGCTGCTCATCGAGCACCTTACCGCGACTCCACTGCTTCAATAAATCTATCCGGTCGTCGACTTCCAGCAGCCACGTCCGTCCCTCAATCCATTCGCTCAATTCCCCGCAGCTACCGAGCTTGTCGTCCACGAACGTTGCATAAATATCTCTAACTGCACTTTCATCCCCAAATCGAATCTTTGCCCCCCGCCGGATAAATTTTTGCCAGAGCGCTCCGGCCTTTGCCGCTGCCGGATTGACCTGAAGCTGAAAAGGCCCCTGAAAACCAACCCGATATAACAAATTACGAAACAACCGAGAAAAACCTGATGGCGGTATAAGAATCTTCATCGCGTAGGCCCGACCCTCCTCAAGCCCCTCTACTGCACCCTCAATCCCTGCAATTTTTACGTAATATACCTGCCCTGCAAACCCCCCGCCTACAAATTTCTCGACGACCAGATGCACCCGCGCCGTACCAGCTCCCGCGAGGCTGCTCACCTGGTAAGTAAGCTCCGTGCCCGCATCGTATCGGCTGATTCGCATCGGCCGATGCAGTTGCGCACGATGGAACCTCTCCTCAAGTTCCCTGCAAACCTCAACGGAGTATTCTACTGCCATCCTTGCTTCCTAATTCTTATCTACCCGCCAATCCACAATCTTATGATAATCTGCAAAACAATTGCTGCAAACACGCCTGCCAATAAATCATCTGCCAGTATCCCCCAGCCTTTTGGGAGCTTCTCAAGTTTTCGTATCGGCCAGGGCTTGGCAATATCGAACAATCTGAACAGAAAAAAACCCAGCACGGCGGCGACCCAGACATCTCTGGATGACACCGCGCTTATGGCCACAAACGGACTGACTAAAAACGTAACCGCCTGGCCGGCCAACTCGTCGGCAACAACTTCCCCGGGGTCGTTTTTGCCCGTTGCTGCAATCGCAGCGGGCGCAAATCTCACACAAATAATAGAGCCGGCTATTGCCAGGGCCGCCATTACAATTGATATTGAGATGCCGGATACGTGAAACTGGCACATCAAACCGAAGATAATCGTCGGCGGCAGCGAGCCCCACGTCCCCGGAGCAATCGGCAAACGGCCAAGACCAAAACACGATGCAAGTAGTCTTTTCATAATTATGAAACGTTAACGGAAAGACGAAAATTAGTCAAAGGTTTGTCGATATTTATTGAACTTCGCGTTAATAATGGAATACAGGGTGGCACCCTTAAACCCTGGCCTGAGTTAGTCGAAGGCTTGTTTGGGGTGTTGAAAATAGACCCTTCTGTTTCCTGTCGGATAAAAATTGTAAAATCAGAACAATTTGTTATAATTATTTTATGAGTCCGACTGTTTCCCATATCGATATTCATGGTTTTTGGCTTTGCGTAGAAGATAGAGAATATTTTTTGCCCTACAGTGACTATCCATGGTTTAAGGAGGCAAAGGTAAAAGAGATTCTAAATGTCAGATTGCTGCATGGATATCATCTCTATTGGCCGGAGCTTGATGTTGATTTGGAAATCGATTCCTTAAACAATCCACAAAACTACCCGTTAAAATATAAATAAGTGCTCTGTAAAAAAGCTTTGCACAATGTCATTGGGGGGCCCGAATCGTCGGGCCGTGGCAATCTCAAGAAAGTAGGTAGCTGTCTTCGAATAAAAGGTTCAAATATTAGTTTCAATAGGACGTAGTGTCAAAAAAAGCTTATACGTAAAGCGCGTACACCAGTATTTTTCTACCGAAAAGTAAGCCCTGGGTTTGGCTGAACAGCATTCACTAATGACTGCCGCTGCCGGATTGCGGGAAATTGAGGCTGGCGAATTCGCCGTGATATTTTATTGCAGCGCGGTCGTAGGCCTTGGCCGCCTCGATTTCGCTGCGGAAGTAGCCCAGATGTATTTCCTTTTTCTCAAATCCTATCCGAGCCACCCATTTGCGATTAACCTTTTTCCAAGAAACTCCTTTATATTTCGAGTACGATGTCCTCGAAGGTTTTTTTCTGTTGTACATGTTCTCGCAATGTGTCGCCGCTCGTAAGTTTGCCTCTCTATTGTCCATCCCATCGTGGTTGATATGGTCAACCACCATCCCCTTGGGCACTTCGATAATCTTCTGATGCATGTATGTGAGTTTCTCTTCTCCTGTTTTGCTGCCTACCAGACGTCCTCGCGCGTAGAAGCAGTTTTTTCCTTTTTGTGCAAACCATTCGTATTTTCGCAGTCGGTCGTAATCGGCCGGGGCCACTTTTGCGTACTGAGGCTGCGCCATGCGAATGCGCCGAAATGCATACCCGTAGCGCGCCCGCCGGTACCAAAGGAGCGGCAACACGGTGAGTTTCCTGAGCCAACGCGGAATGGTAATAACGAACTGAATTTTCTCTCCCCCGATAAATGACAGAAGTCAGAAAAAAGAATATCAAGGCCTTTCGGCCAGGGGGCGAAAACAACGGCCCCCTATAATTAGAGCTATCTGCACAAATGAGTCGAAATCCGGCTGATTATTAAACAGAGCCGGAAGCGTAAGCGCCCGGTCGTAAAGGACTTAAAAAGTTTCCAAAAAATTCAATTTTTGCTCTGAGGTATCAGCGGTTTTGATTGAAAAATTGCGGATATTTTACCTATTTTAACAAGACTTTGACTTCATAATTCGACATTCGCTATTCGATATTGGATATTCTGTGCGGTCGATTCTCGATCCCGGCGCGCCGGGACAGGGTTGCTTGCAGTCATTGTGAGGCCAGATCCCTCCCATTCGACTACGCTCAGGGCAGGCTATTTCGCTCGGGATGACGGTTAAAAACCGGCATTTTTTTCTTGAAAATATCTACTCTGTAGTGTAATTTTGCAATAGATAAGCGATCAAGCGAGACATCTTGGATTTATGCTTCTTAATAATGGCTTTGGGACAGTGCACAGAAAACGGTGGCAGTCCTGAATAATACTGAAGGAATTAGCACATGAGTCTTTTGAAAGACATTCAAAGTGCAGCTATTGATGCCAATACTGATGTCATTGTGTTATTACGCAAATGCAAAGTCCTCGCTGCCCGTCTCGGAAATTCAGATTTCAAGGGTTGGGTCGAACATGAGCTTAATGGTTATCTATCAAAGGAGGAGTTACCAAAATACAGGATATTGAAAGTTCAGTCTCGTGGTCATTTTAGCGGGCCCTTTGGTAGCGGTTACAAAAATATCCTAATTCCACCAAGATGTTTGCCAAAAGAATGGAGGGATTTAGCGTCCACAGCATATTTGACGGGAGGTATTAGCGCTTACAATGCGCTCCTCCTCCAAGAACACACTGCTGGAGAAAAGCTGATGTTACATTGGCCCGCAGACCTACTGCCCGAGGTAGAAGTATTTGAAGATATGTTTTGTTATGCAGCATGGCGCGAAATTCCTCATAATTCAATCGTAAATCTTATCGATACTGTAAAGAACAAAATCCTTGACTTTGTTTTGCAAATTGAGGCAATAGACCCTGAAGCAGGTGACGGCTCACCAGACTCCAAAACAGTATCAGAAGCCGATGTCAAACAGGTATTTAACATTAGTATAATGGGAGACGTGGGCAATTTAGCTACAGGGAGTTCTGATTTCTCACAGAACCAACATGTCGAGGTATCAAAAGGTGACCTGAATAGCCTCAGAAAATATCTTTCTTCTAAGGGAATTCCAGAACCTGACATTTCAAGTTTGGAACAAGCACTTAAAACTGATCCTCCACAAACGTCACCAGATAATCTTGGTAGAGAAGTAACAAATTGGCTGGGGAAAATGATTACGAGAGCTGCAGCAGGAACTTGGAAGATTGGGGTGAATGTCGCAAGTTCCGTACTGACCAAGGCAATATTGGCGTATTATGGTCTCGCTGAGTAGGAGAACTAAGTGTGCCCCAGAATTGAATGTGTCCGGCTATATTTCGTTTTTCGCGGCACGTGCTCCGGGCCACGAGCTACGAGTTATACTACCCCAACCCGCACTTGCCGTTAAAGAAAACATTGAATTAATCCCGTAAATTCATATAATTGCAACACAAGAGATTGGCTGTTAGAGGGCTCCATTAACATAGATGAAGAATATGAAAAAAATTGAATTTTATATCGAAGATATTATAGACACCATTATTGCGGCGGATAATAATTGTGATATTTGGATGATTTATAAAAGCAAAGATACTCGCCCACAATTTAGCGATGTAATGGAAAGTTATTGGGATTTTTTTTCGACTTCAATACATGCACATTTTGTTGCGATGATTATAGCATTGTATCGTCTTTTCGAGACTCGACAAGATACCATTAGTTTCCCTCAGTTAATCAAGTTGCTTAAAGAAAAAAACCGATTATCTGAAGGTGCAAGAACGGAAATTGAAGTATTAATGGAAAAAGCTAAACCAATATGGATTAAAATAGGTATTGTCCGATCCGAAGTATTTGCACATTCAACTAACAAAAGAAGTGCGAAAGAATCTTTCAAGAAGGCAGCTATTAAAATTCGACAGTTTAAGGATATTATCGACTTGTCAAAAACGATTATTAATATGATTACACAAGATTACAATCGCAGCACTCATGCGTTTAATCTTTCTGCTGAACATGATACTAAATGTGTGCTCGGTAGTTTGCAAAAAACTCTGTAATAAACCGGGTAGGGTGTGCAATTGGATAAATATTGAAGAAGCAACGGGAAAAAATGAAACAATGGCAAAACTAATTCAAAAACAACCTATATCTCAATCAACTGAAAACTTAGTAAGCGAAATCAAAAAGGAGTTACGCAGTATAATAAGACAATGGAACAAATTACACAAACCTTTGAGATGTTCAGAAAAGGTAAATGTTCCAGAAGGTGCTCCATGTTATCGCATAGAAGGGGCACAGTCTTATGAGGAACTTCATGAATTATTACTACGTTTTGCTGGAAGTGTTTGGCAACTTAAAGACCGCTTAAAATTATTGGTTAAGGCCAAAGGATTGGAGTTGAGAGAAACGGTATCCAATGGGAAACAAGCACGGACGTCCATCGAAAAAATGGTTACAAAATCTCCTAATCTTTTGTTATGCGCTGATTTATATAACACAAAAAAGCATGGCAAATTGAACCATCCAAGAACAAATTTTTCGCCAATTCTCAATGGTATATCTTTTGATACAAGTAAATCTGGTGTAATTGGTATTAACTATGATGGGCAAGCAAGCAGGACAGGTGATATCGTTGCTACAAATCCTGAGCCGGTATCTTGCCGGATTGAAATATTATCAGGTGATGGCAAGAATTGTTTTGGTGATGCTGTAGTGGTTATTACAAGAGGATTTGGTTACTGGATACCAGTTATTCGACAATTAGGAGTTCTCGGGGATGAGCCTGAATCAAGATGGATTGCAGATAATCTTTGCCGCATTGAAGAATATATTGGAAAAACTAGTCCATTTAAATCCGGCGAAAATGTGGTTGATTTCTGATTACTTAAATCAACCCCTTGATAAATCAAGAAATGAAACAGAACCTCCAAACAGGCTTGGGGCTAACCAGTGGCAAAATTAGTCGTTAGGCCCGCGCAGCGGAGTACAGCCCCCGCGGTGAATTCTTTTTATTCGTTTTTTTTGTTGACTTTTGTCCGAAATTGTGTTAAAATACTTGTATGTTTGCAGCTAAGCAAACATAAACCGCCTCGTTGGGCAAGGTCTTAGGTCCCGCCGGCCCAGATTCCTGATTCGTGAATGCTAGATACGAAATACGAGATACGAGATACGAGATACGCTATACGAGATACGCTATACGAGATACGCGATACGCGATACGAGATAATTATGCAAAACAAAGCCAATTTGCTGGATACTCAAATGAACGTAAGTTCTGTTTTAACAAAGTATTATAACAACTAACAACGAACAATGAACAATGAACGATTATGCAAAACAAACCCAATCAAACCCAACCTGTAGTGAGCTTGCCTGCGGTGAGCAAGGTCGAACCGTCGAACCTATTTCAAAAGAAGTAAAACCCCGGGCTAAATATGCGCAATAAAAAAAGCCGGCGTTGAGTCCGGCCTTTTATTTATCAGTGAAAGTACATTTACCAGTCGGTGTTGTCCTGGTTGGTTTCTCTTGGATGGGCGTTTTCGTAAACCTCTTTGAGTCTTCCCGTGGTAAGATGTGTGTAAACCTGGGTCGTCGATAATGACTGATGGCCGAGCAACTCCTGAACGCTTCTTAAATCGGCACCATTATTTAACATATGCGTCGCAAAGCTGTGACGCAAAGTATGCGGGCTGATTGCGGGGTCCAGGCCGGCTATTTTCAAGTATTTGTCCATCTTACGCCGGACGCTGCGTGTGCTGAGACGCCGGCCGTGCTTGTTTACGAACAGGACCTTCGGGTCAAAGTTACTGCTGCTTTGCGCTCTTTTGCTCCTGAACTCCATATAGTGTTGAATAACCTGCAAAGCAGATGAGCCTATTGGTGCAATTCTCTCCTTTTTGCCCTTGCCTCTGACATGTACGACTTCGCCCAGGAAGTCTACATCGTCCATATTCAGCCCCACAAGCTCACTGACCCTTATGCCGGTGCTGTAAAGCGTCTCCATAATAGCTCTATCTCTTGCGCCCAGCCAGCTATCCATCGGCGGCGTCTCGAGCAATTTCTTTACTTCTTCGTATTCGAGGAAGCGCGGCAGCTTTTTCTCCTGCTTCGGTGTTCTAACTGCTGTAACCGGATTAGAGCTAACCTGGTTTCTTTTAATCAGGAACTTATAAAAGCTCCTCAGCGTGGCCAATTTGCGGGCTATGGTTGTTTTAGAATATTGTTTCTCATTTAGAAAGGCCAAATACGCTCTAACAACATCCGTCTGGGCTAAAAGAAGTAACTGGTCAACCCTTGGTTTAGTCTGTGTTGCCACGGCTGCGTCCTGGGCGCCCTGCTGAGCCAACGAAGGCACCTCAGCAGACGGCCCGCCGGCATCAGAGCCGCCAATCAAGAACTCAGCAAACTGCCTCATATCGGCTCCATAACACTTGGCCGTATGTTCGGAGAACCGCTTCTCAAAGTTCAAGTAATTCAGAAACTCTTGGACAATTACACTATCTTCCATAATCTACCTGCTTTCGCTTCCCCACGCTGTCTTATCTAAAAACCAAATCCCCGTATTAAATGCGGGGTTTCCAAACTCTCTTTATTGAACTTGTGGGTCCCCCTGCAAAATGGAGTCCCTCTCGCGTAAAAGTTCGTCCGCCTGTCCAATAAGTGACTGTGTCAGTTTGAAACTCAGTACCGCTGCATCAAACCAATCGAAATTTGTCCGCTCATCCCTCGCCTGCTCAATCAGGGCATCCAGAAGCTCATCTTCACGTCCGCCATCGTAACGAAATATAAATTTCTCTGTTCCCTTATTTAAGACCAGTTGTCGCTTGGTTTTTTTCATTGCTCACTTCTGTTATTCTGAGCCCTTCGCTCAGGGCCCAAAAGACATCAATCCGCCGGATGCTTTGTATAACACCTGTATCTTTTATCGATTTAAAAGCAATTTACTAAAGCCCAAACTTCAGTTTTTTTCCAACAAATTGCGATAAAATCGACACTTTGGTAAACGCCACAACGCTTTTATCGGCCAATAAGACTCCTGTCTTTACAAATTGAGCGCAAATTTATACAAATTATTTTATTACAGGGTCGTCATTCTGAGCCCTTCGCTCCGCTCAAGGGTAAACTACGGCAAGAACCTCATTCTTTTCTTATAACACAGTCCCTTTGCCTGGCTCAGGACAAGGTTTTGAAGAAGAGTATTCCGTCTTTTTCCTCTGAACCAACAATCCCCTGGTTTTGGAAGTGACCGATGTACTTTAACACCTCATTGCGGTTGATGTCCAGACTCGCGCATATATCATTTAGTGAACAAGGCCTGCGTTTCAGCATTGATAACAGGGCTTCCATTTTGTGGTCTATTGCAAAATGCGGCTCTAATACATCTCCAACTTTACTTTCAACGAGCTTGCTGCGGCGTCCCGGCGAGAAATCAGCCACCACCTCGCACTTTTCCCCCAGCGTGGCAGCTATAGCCTGCAGCTTTTCAGCTTTCATCCTCTTGACACCGGAATCGGCTGTAGGGCGCACGGCCGTATTAAGCTGGACCTTATCCGGACGAATGCGTTCTATAGCGTTTTTGATTTTTGCAATTTGCTCGCTATCAGTATTTAAGCCTTCGACAAGAAATACCTCAAGCCATATCTGCCCGGAAAACTCGTCTCTAAATGCGCACAACCCATCGATTAGCTTTTCAATACTAATATCTTTATGCGGACGATTTACTTTCTGGAAAGTCTGTTCGTCACCGGCATCGAGAGAAGGCAGTACCACATCGGCCTTTGCACAACCTTCCCGCACATCCCTCTCTGTCAGCAGTGTGCCGCTGGTTAGTATGGCTACAGGAATATCGGTAATCTTTTTTATGCCGTCTATAAGCTCACCGAGCCGCGAATTCAGCGTCGGCTCGCCGGAGCCGCTGATGGTGATAAAATCAGCTTGCAGGCCTTTAGCCAATCCGCCCTTCAGCTCGGCCAGAACCGCTTCAATATCAACATAGTCTTTGCGTTCAATGGTCTTTTCAGTGGTTCTACCAAGCTGGCAATAGATGCAATCCAGCGTACAAACTTTGAATGGCACGATATCAACGCCCAGGCTTCGCCCTAATCTGCGCGATGGCACCGGCCCATACAAATATTTTTTTTCTCCAGCCATCTTGTATTATCCTCGTACGATTTCAAATATTTCCCTGCACAGCTTTAGTAAATCTTCGAGCCAGTCTATAGGCATAATGCTGGCAGCATCTGATTTTGCCTTTTCCGGTTCTGGGTGGACTTCAATAAAAAGCCCGTTTGCACCGGCGGCAATCGCAGCCTTTGCCAATATCGGGGCCATTTCTCGTCGGCCTGCACTTGCATCTCCGAGGCCTCCGGGCTGCTGTGTACTGTGCGTCGCATCGAAAACAACCGGACAGCCCAGCTTCTTCATCGTCTCAATAGCTGTCATATCATTTACCAGTTGATTGTAGCCAAAAAATGTGCCCCTCTCTGTTAGTATTACCTTTCTGTTATCGCAGGAATGGATTTTGTCTACCGCATTTTTCATCTCAGCAGGCGAAAGAAACTGGCCTTTCTTGATATTTACGGGCCTGCCCGTTCGCCCACAGGCACAAAGCAAATCTGTCTGCCTGCACAGAAAAGCAGGCACCTGAAGGCAATCGACAACTTCGCTCACAACGCCGGCCTGGCCCGGCTCGTGCACATCGGTCATAACAGGCAAATTAGTCTGGCGACGAACGGCTGCAAGAATCTCCAGGCCCTCTTCCAGTCCCGGGCCGCGAAAGCTGGATACACTGCTGCGATTGGCCTTGTCAAAACTGGCCTTGAAAATTATTCCCACATCACTCCTTGCGCCAATTTCAAGCAGTCTGTTCGCAATATCAAGACAACAGGTCTTGCTTTCAATAACGCAGGGCCCGGCCATTACAAACAAAGGCGCATCCAAACCAACTTCAAGCGGCTTCGGCAGGGCAGATAAACCGCCTTTTGAGTCTCCGACACCAATTTTGAAATTCACTTTACTCATACCTCGTATTTCGTATATCCCTCTAATAATCAATTATCCACGTCTATCCCAGTGCTCTGATAATTCTTGTTCTTATCCCTGCCGGCTTAGCACCTTCGGGCACCATTATTCTGACCGCCTGCGGTATCACCTCGATTTGTACCGGCAAAGTCGGCCCGGGGTCACCGTCAATTTCAGTCTCCATATTGGCAGTTTCCGAACTTACAGTAATGTTTTTGCCCTGACGATAAATAACATCGCCGCTGTCGGCATGCTGTTTCAAAACTGTCATCACCGAATGTTTTACTAAGTGCACTCTGGACGCACATTTATAAATACACACATCCAGCAACCCATCACCGAAATCAGCATAGTGCAGAATCTGCAGGCCTACTGCATATCTTGAAATATTTCCAACAAAAACCAATCCGCGGCCATCAAAAATCTCTTCACCATCTACTTCCACCTTCATTGGGCCGAATTTATACTCCCAGAATGTTCGCCAGATTGGCCAGAAGTAATCAAAGTAATCTATATGTCCTTTTCGCTGCTCGCTAACACGTCTGACCACCCGGCCATCGAACCCAAAACCAGCTATAGAAGTAAAACATTTTCCATTTGCACTTCCCAAATCCAAAGGCCGAGTGTATCCTGCCTCGAAAGTCTTTATTACTGTTTTCAATTTTTCATCAAAACCTAATTCATTTGCCAGCAGATTTTCCGTCCCGCAGGGCACTATCAGCAAAGGCCTGTCACTGCCTTCCAAACCGTGCGCAACCTCTCTAACGGTTCCGTCGCCGCCGACGACAACGACCAGTGCACAGTCGTAATCGACCGCTGCGTCGGTGGCCAATTCGCAGGCATGGTCCAAAGAAGTAGTCAGACTAACCCTGACCTCAAACCCCTTTTCGACAAGGTATTGCTGAAACCGCCGTCCGGTCAGCTTGTGGCTGCTGGCACCAGACTTCGGATTTACAATACAGGCAATATAACCATCATCCGGCTTCATATTTTTAATTTACTATTTTCTATTTACTATTGACTATTTGTTTTTTTGCCACTAAAGATGCATAACTTTCTCTTATGTGCGGTAAATCTGCGAGTCCTAATTCCATTTGCACATCGGCGATTCTTTTATCATCAGGCCCTTCTATTTCCACAAAGCTGCCCAGCAACGGCAACTCATCCAGAGCAACGCTGCATTCATCAAGCTGCCAGATTCGACGCCTTTTTTCAAAAACCAATACTTTTTCATAACCAAGAGCCGAAAGCAGCCTCTCGGCTGAATCAGCACTTTTGATTTCAATTTCTATCTCCTGCCTTTTTTTGAACTTATCTCTTTCTTTGGCGCCTTTATAGGTTAAAAACACCTTCTCCCGGTCATCGGCTGATTGTCGCCGCAGCCGAAGGCATCTATCGGTTTCCTTCAGGTTTCTGTTTGCATCATCGAAATAGGAATCTGTCTGTAACTGCTCTTCCAAAAACTCATCGCTGAGCTCATTTAACTTCTCTGCTATTTCTTGCAGCGAATCAACCTTTAGTTTTGCTTCAATTTCGGTACGCATTAATATATCAACCCATGCTCCCGTTGTCGCTCCGAGCGCAGCGAAGAATCTCTTATTCTAGCCAACCAGACCCTTCGCTCCGCTCAGGGTGACAGTCTTTGAGGCAGCTTCTAAATAACTATATTTACCAATCGGGATTTGATAACGATAATTTTCTTTGGCTCTTTGCCTGCAATGGCGGCAATTACCTTTTCGCTGCTTAATGCCATTTGTTTTATCCACTCTTCGTCCGCCTCGGCGGCAGCAACGATTCTGTCTTTTATTTTGCCGTTGACCTGCACCGCCAATTCGATTTCTTTTTCCTTGATAAGCTCTTTATCGTACTGGGGCCACGGCTCGTAAGCCAGCCCCTGCTTGTGGCTTGCAGGGGCCAGCCTCTGCCAGAGCTCTTCAGCGATATGTGGTGCGAACGGAGCAAGAATTAGAACGAACTTCTCGACGACCGATTTCGGCCTTACCGCTTGTTTGCTGAGGTGATTTATGAAAATCATCATTGCGCTTATCGCCGTGTTAAAGTTGAAACTTTCGATATCATCGCCGACCTTTTTTATCGTCTGATTCAGCAACCGCAGCGTCGCCTCGTCCGCCTGTGCCTCTTTTACCGCTTCGAGAAGCTGGCCTGTATCCTCGTCAACAATCGTTCGCCAAGCTCTCTGCAAAAACCGATGCACGCCTTCCACTCCCTGCATACTCCACGGCTTAATTGCCTCCAAAGGCCCCATAAACATTTCGTAAAGACGCATCGAATCGGCTCCGTAACCGGCAATAACCTTATCAGGGTTGACCACATTGCCGCGGGACTTGCTCATCTTCTGGCCGTCTTCGCCTAAAATCATTCCCTGATTGACAAGCTTCTGAAACGGCTCTTTGGTGCTAACATAGCCCAGGTCGTAGAGAAGCTTATGCCAGAACCGCGAATACAAAAGGTGCAGCACCGCGTGCTCGGCCCCGCCGATATACAAATCAACGTTCATCCAGTATTTTTCTTTTTCCGTGTCCCAGCCCTGCTCATTATTTTCCGGGTCAAGGTATCGCAGATAATACCAGCAGCTGCCGGCCCATTGAGGCATTGTGTCCGTTTCCCGTTTGGCTTTTGAGCCATCAGGCAGTGCAACATTGACCCAATTGTCAATATTGGCTAACGGCGATTCACCCGTCCCTGCGGGCTTATAGTTTTCAACCGCCGGCAGCTTCAAAGGCAAATCTTCTTCCGCAATGCCGGCAACCCCGCCGTCCTCAGTATGCAAAATCGGAAACGGCTCACCCCAGTAACGCTGCCTGCTGAAAAGCCAGTCCCGCAGCTTATAGTTAATGGCTTTTTTGCCAAGGCCCTTCTCTGCAAGCCAATTTGTGATTTGCTCCTTAAACTCAGCCGTTGACAAGCCGTCAAATTGTCCGCTGTTAATCGCCTTACCGTCCCCTACAAAGCACACCTCTGCCTTCCTGACCAGCTCAGCTTGCTCACTATCCTGCGGCTCAACAACCGGGATAATCGGCAGGTCAAATTCTTTTGCGAATTCAAAATCTCTTTCATCGTGGGCCGGAACCGACATAATCGCGCCGGTGCCGTAACTGAGCAAAACGTAATCGCTGAGCCAGATTTGAATCTTTTCGTTGTTGACCGGATTTATTGCGTAAGCACCGGTGAAAACGCCGGTCTTCTCTTTGGCCAAATCCGTCCTGTCCAAATCACTTTTACGCGCAGCCTCCTGGCGATGTTTCTGAACATTTGCTTTTTTCCCCTCACTTATAATTTTATCTACAAGCGGATGTTCCGGAGCCATTACCATGTAGGTTGCTCCAAAGAGCGTATCCGGCCGAGTTGTGAATACACGAATTGTCTCGTCGAAACCATCGACTTTGAAATCGACATCGGCCCCAATACTCTTACCTATCCAGTCGATTTGCAGTTTCTTTATCGATTCCGGCCAGTCCACTTCATTTAAATCTTCGAGCAGTCTTTCAGCGTATTTTGTTATTCGCAGCATCCACTGCCGCATCGGCTTTCTGACTACGGGATGGCCGCCTCGCTCGCTGACGCCGTTGACCACCTCTTCATTTGCCAGAACCGTCCCAAGTGCCGGACACCAATTGACAGGCACCTCAGCTTCATACGCAAGACGATTGTCATCTGTGTATTTTCGCTTCTCGGCCTCGCTCAAACCGTCAGGAATCGGCAACTGCTCGATTGGTTTGGCTTTTTGCTCGGCTTCGTCAAAGCAACTATTGAAGAACTTTAGAAATATCCATTGCGTCCACCTGTAGTAATTGGGGTCAGTAGTATCAACTTCCCGGTCCCAGTCATAGCTAAAGCCGAGCGCTTTAATTTGCTTGCGCATAGTGTTGATGTTTTTTTGCGTGGTTTCTACAGGGTGCGTACCGGTCTGGACTGCATGCTGCTCTGCCGGCAGACCAAATGCGTCCCAGCCCATAGGATGCAGGACATTGAAGCCTTTAGTTCGTTTATACCGGGCGACTATATCGCTTGCGGTATAACCTTCCGGATGGCCGACGTGCAGACCGGCAGCGCTTGGGTAGGGAAACATATCCAGCACGTAATACTTGGGTCTTGAATCGTCCAAGTCTTCTGCTTTGAACGTCTTATGTTCTTCCCAGAACCGCTGCCATTTCTTCTCAATTTCACCGAACTTATATAAACCTTTTTTGGAATACATTTATCTTTACCATTCCCTTAGCATCATCGCTGTAAAAAACAATCGGGGAGACAGGATTCGAACCTGCGACCTCTGCGTCCCGAACGCAGCGCTCTAGCCAAACTGAGCCACTCCCCGATAAATTGAAACCGTGAGCGTAACACATCAGCCCGGCAATTGCAAGCTACAACAAATTGACAGGGTCTATATCTATTGCGACCTTGACCGCCGGTCGAACAGGCCGCCCCGCTCGCAAACCACTAAATAATCGCAGGATAGTTGCCGCTTCCGGGGCCTGGACAATTATCTGCATCCTGTGAAAGCGCTGTACTCGGCTTATCACCGCCGGCATAGGCCCTCGGACAACCGCCGCCAGATTATCACGCTTGATAATATAATCTATTTTTTCACGCATCGCCCGGCAGGCTGCTTCGAGTTTATCAAAATTCATATCCCGCATAACTAAACCAGCCAACCGCCAAAAAGGCGGCAAATTGCAGGCCTTGCGGTGCTTTAACTCCTCTTTGACAAAACCGTCAAAATCATTTTTTAGGGCAAATTGTATGGCCGGCTGGTCCGGCAAAAATGTTTGAACGAACACCGTACCCTTTTTAACGGAGCGCCCTGCCCGACCTGCCACCTGGGAAATCAATTGAAAGGTGCGCTCGTTCGCTCTAAAATCCGGCAGATAAAGGCAGGTGTCGGCACTAATAATTCCCACGAGAGTTACGTTGGGAAAGTGGAGGCCCTTTGCCAGCATCTGTGTCCCGGCTAAAATATCAATTCGCCCATCACTAAAGTCCTTCAGAAGCCGATAATAGTCCCTACCTGCCATAGAATCGCTGTCAACTCTCGAGACACGAGCGTCGGGAAATTTTCCGGCCAGCTCCTCTTCGAGCCGTTGCGAGCCAAGCCCTATCATCGCGAACCCGGCGCCGCATAAAGGACACTTTTCAGGCACAAGCGCCTTCGCTCCACAATAATGACATACTGTATAACCATAACGTATATGCTTTCCTGTAACCGTCCGCATTCGGTCATGGCCGGGAGCCTTCGACCTGTGGAAAGTCAGCGTTACATCGCAATTCCGGCAGTGAAGGATATGCCTGCACGATGGGCAGAACACAAAACTGCTGTAGCCGCGTCTATTCAAAAGCAAAATCGCCTGTTCTTTTTTTGCGATGGTCTCTTTCAGATGTTCAGCCAACGGCTCACTTATCAACTGAATACCATCCTGCGTCGAATATTCCTGCCGCAAATCGACAAGTTTCATTTCAGGAAAGGCCAGGTCCATTACCCTTTTGGCCAAACGCAGCAGATTAAAATGCTTTTTACTTCGGCTGTTAAACAGTGTCTCTAACGATGGCGTAGCGCTGCCTAAAATACAATGTGCATCTGACAATTGCGCTCGTTTTATCGCCACGTCTCTGCCGTGATATCGCGGAGCGGTGTCCTGCTTGTAGCCCGGCTCATGCTCCTCATCAACAACGACAAGCCCTAATTTCGGCAGCGGCGCAAAAACCGCTGAGCGGGCGCCGATGACCACGTCAGCTTCACCAGCCCTTATCTTCTGCCACTGCACGTTGCGCTGGGAAGCGGTCAGGCCCGAATGCATTACAGCGATTTTTTCAAAGCGGCTGCTGAACCGCTGAACGGTTTGAGCGGTAAGAGCGATTTCAGGAAGCAGCACGATGGCACCTCTGCCTTTTTGCAAAACATGCTCAATCGCTCTTATGTAAAGCTCTGTCTTACCGCTATCGGTAACACCGTGTAAAAGCGTAACACCAAACTCGGCTGAGTCTATCCGGCCGTTGATAGAGCCAAGTGCATTCTGCTGGTCCTCATTGAGAACCACTTTGTCCGTTTTTATTGACATCCTATCCGGAATAGCAGGCAAAGACTTGAAAATCGTTTTCTGGGCTATTTTTATAATCTGTTTCTCAGCCAATTTCTTTATTGGCTCGTTGCTACAGCCGACCTCCTCCAATAAACCCTGCAATTCCACTGCCGCCTCTGAGCTAAAAGCTCTTCGCCGCTGAAGGACGGCGACAATTTGCTTCTGCTTCTTACCTCTCACCTGCCCAATTAGCTCTTCGATGTCTCCCGCCAGATAAATATACTTTTGCGTTTTGACACCAATTCCTTTTTTCACCGCCCCCGGCACCATTGCCGCTAAAACCTGGCCTAATGGGCAAACATAATAGCTGCTAATCCATTGAGCCAGTTTCATAAGGCCGGCATCCAGCAGCGGCTCTTTATCGATTACCTTAGCGACTCTCTTCAGCCGGCGTTTTTTTCCACGGCCGGCAAAAGATTCCTCAAGGGGGATATCTGTTTCGACGCAAAAGCCGATTTCGTGTTTGTCTTTCCTGCCGAACGGCGCCTCAACTCGCTGTCCCACCTCAATCGGCCAATTTTCATCAGCTACCGCGTAATCAAACTCATTATCCACCCCCGCCTCAAACGCCACGCGAATAATATGATTGCAAAGGTCCCCTCGCCCGGCCTGTCTTGTCTCAAACAAACTATCTGTTAAGTATTTACCCACTGAGTAACCTGGCAAATCACTGATTATTAGAAGCATGTAACTCTGCTTCGCGTTGCTGTTGCGATGCCTTTATCACATCGGCTGACCGATAAGCTGCTTTAGCATCATCCCGGGCTATTCTGGCACTGCGAGCAGCAGCTATAGCGGCAAAGCAAGTGACAACCGCAATAAATAAGATAGCTAATGCGGCAATCGTTATAAACACCAAAGCCAGCTGTGGTACTCTAACTTCCACGGGCAAAGCCCTGCCGCCAGACATATCCAGCTTTACAGGCAACGCTTTATCGCCCTGTATATCGACCTTAACAGGCAGTGCTTTATCGTCCTTCGCCTCAACCTTAACTGGTATCCCTTCTTCACTCCGCACCTCAACAGGTAGTCCTCTATAACCATGTACTCCTTTTTTCGCAGGTTCGCTTTGCTCACCTGTTTGTGCACAGCCGGCCAACAGACAAAGAACCATCAAAATAAAAACTGTTTTCTTCATTTTTACTTCACTCCTCAAATTCCATTTTCACCGGTAATTGTCGCAGTTTGAGACAGTTGTGTCAAGATTTCAGGGGAGCCACTCGCCTCCGCATAATTCGTGAAATCCATAACCGGCTTTGAATTTTACCCCGTTAGAAATTTTCCCCTTTTGTATCACATTATCATCTCGTAACAGAATTTCTAACGGGGTTTATGTTATGGTTTTGTGCTGCGTTTTTTATCCGTACGGGCCAGCTCCAATGCCTTTGTTGTGGTATAGTACTTCGCTATCATATTCTGCACTTCCCACGCAGGCAGTTTTCCCTCCACCAGGTATTTCAGGTACCTTTCCATAACTTTTCGAAAGTGGGCCTCGTGGCCGATGCGGTATTTGTCTGGTATCAGCACACGCCAGCTGTTACCTTCTTGCTTGAGTTTCAACCCTGCGTACTTACTTTGCAGGGCGGCGATTGCTTTTCTCAGCGCCTGCGCTAATTCATCCCTGTTTGCCCCTGCTGCCGGCTCTATGTAAAGTTCCGGCCGATAGTTTTGTTCTTTACCCTGCCGGATGATTATGTTCGCTCCGCTGCCCCTTACCATCAAATAATGGGTGTCCCTTCCTCCCTCCGGGGCCTGGAAATTCCAGATTACCGATAGCTTTGTATGAACAGCTTTGACCGTATAAATCATTTCGCCGTTGGCATAGCAGGGCAGTACCCCATCTTCGTTTAGTTTATCTTTTAGAAAATCGGGGAAGTCCTTCAGCTTCGTTACCTTTTCATACTGCCGGCGAGTTATCAAAGTCGGCCAGCGCCTGGCCTTTTTCATCTCAATATCTTTTCGGTAATCGATAGCTTCTTCCGGAAATAGCATCCACATCCCTATATCTACCAGATGTGTCGTCACATCTACCAGCCCTTCACCTTGCTGGGTAGTATCGAAATACCATCCCGGTCGCTTAAGCGGCTTTCCCGCAACGTACTTGAAGAAGTGATGCACACTCTCTTTAACCACCGCCGGCTCTTCCACCGAGCCTTTTTCCAGCTTCCCGAACACATCCCTGTTGTGTACCAGTTCCTTCTGCAGAATCGTCGCAATCGAGTACCGCTCCGTCATAATATCGTAAAGCAGCACACCGTTTTTCCCCGCCGATGCAAAGGCCTCTTCCATCAACTTAAACCCCTTGGCATCAATGCACATCGGTTTGTCTGACAGCACGTTTAAGCCCGCATCCACGCACGCCTTGATGCATTCGGTCTTTTTGCTGTTATTGCCCGCTAATACCACTACGTTGCCCGGCTTTTCTTTCAGCATCCTTTCCAGAAAGTCACCGCCGGTGTATACCTTCTCTTCCCAGCCGGTCGGGTTCTCCACCCGCGTATTAAATCCCTCAATCATCCTCAGGTGATTTTCAACATCCGGCCCCTCAGCAGCGTACACGTACACTGTTGGTGACACCTGCTCGTACATCGTCTTCTGCACTAACGCCGCGTGAAAGTGCCCCGGATTCAGCGTCATTATCTTCACTTCGCCTTTGGCACCGGTAAATTTCATTTTAACCTCCTGCACTTTGGTGCACGAAAACATAGTTATCAAAGAAACCATCAATCCTGTTAAAATGACTCTTCGAATCATAATAAAATCCTCACTAAGTGCTTTTCAACTGCTCTTTGGGTCTATTACTTTTTCGGCTCAGTCGAACGCCACCAGCCAGATATTGCGAAATTGCACCTCGCTGCCGTGGTCCTGCAGCAGAATGGGGCCTGGCTGGGGCCCTTCCGGGTTGCCTTTGCCAGTTTTGTTTGGGATTTCAAAGTTGTTATGAATCATAACACCGTCATGGATTACGGTAATACGGGCGTTTTTTACTTTCCTGAGGTGCTCACCTTCACCCTCAAATCTAGCGGCGTGGAAGGTAATATCATAACTTTGCCATTCACCCGCCCTTTTGCAGATGTTCCTGTCAGGCGGCTTTGTCCTGTAGATTGCCCCGCAGCCGTTGTATTTGGGCTCGTGACCATACGAGTCAAGAATCTGCACCTCGTAGCGACGCTGTATATAAATGCCGCTGTTGCCCCGGCTTTGGTCTTTTTTCTTCTGCGATTCTTTCGGTATGTTGAATTCGACGTGCAGCTTGATGTCCTGGAATTTCTGTTTTGTGATAATGCTGCCCTTTCCTGGAACGACCTTCATTGCCCCGTCGGCAAGCTGCCACTGCACGGGCCCGCCGTTTTTGTCTGTCCAGTGGGCAAAATCCGTACAGTCGAAAAGCACAATAGCGTCCGACGAATGCGCCGACAACTCAGTCTGCATATTCATTTGATAGCAGCCCGCAACTGCTACGAACACTGTCAATACTACCACCGTGCTTAGATATGCGCTATTAAAGTTTTTCGTCTGTTTATCTCTTTCTGACATCCGGAACCCCGCAAAATATATTTACTCCGGCAAAGAAGCTGCTGCCATTATAGCTATCCGCCTTTTGCATTCAACCTTTACTCCGGCATTATTTGTGCTGCCCAAGAAGCCCCCTGAAATCATCCTTGACAATCATAACAGGATTCATTAGCATAACAAACGCCTTGAATTCGGGATGTAGCTGTGGTCGTACATCCCGTTTTTGCCAGGCCCAAAATAAGTTATTGGCCGCAAGTTTTAATTAAATTCAAGGAGAGAGCAAGTGTCTTCCAAACGCAAAGGAATCTCGCGTCGTGAATTTCTGGCCCGCAGCGCCCAAACCACCGCCGGCCTCGTCGCAGCCGGCAGTCTGGCCTCGCTTGCCACCCCCACTGCCAAAAGCCGCATCATCGGCGCCAACGAGCGTATAAACCTTGCTGTCCTTGGTATTCGCAGCCGTGGTATGGCAATGGCTCGACACTTCTCAAGAATTCCAAATGTCCGTATTAAAACCTTGGTTGATGTTGACGAAAACCTCTTTCCCGAACGCGTCAAGGAACTTGAAGAAATCCAGGGCTCTGCGCCTTCCACCGAGTATGACCTGCGCCAAACCTTCGATGACAAAGACATTGACGCAGTCGTCATCGCCACCACCGACCACTGGCACGCCCTTGCCACCATATGGGCCTGCCAAGCTGGAAAGCACGTCTTTGTCAAAAAGCCCTGCTCGCACAACATCCGGGAAGGCAGAAAAATGGTCGAAGCCGCCCGCAGGTATGACCGTATCGTCGCCGCTGGCTTTCATAACCGCTCCATCCGTAATGTCCGACAGGCAATGAAATTCCTCCACGACGGCGGAATCGGCCAAATCTATATGGCACGCGGTTTGTGCTTCAAACCTCGCGACTCTATCGGAAAATATCCTGATGGCCCCGTCCCCGACGGCGAGGATTTCTATATCACCGTCAATGGCAAGAAGATGCCCCACTACAACACTGACTACCTTAAGAAAGTCCACTACGACCTCTGGCTCGGCTGTGCCCCCAAAAGACCCTTCAACCGCAACCGATTTCACTACAACTGGCACTGGTACTGGGATTACGGCTGCGGCGACATCGGCAACCAGGGACCACACCAGCTCGACATCGCCCGCTGGGGAATGAATAAAAACGAGCACCCTGTTAAGGTCAAATCAAGCGGTGGATATTTCGCTTTCGATTCGGCACAGGAAACCCCCAACACTCAAGTCGCAACTTACGAATACGCTGACGGCAAAATCCTCCAGTTCGAGGTTCGAGGCCTCTACACCAACAATGAAAACGACATCAAAATCGGCAACCTGTTCTTCGGCACCAAGGGCTGGATGCACCTTAACGGCAGCACCTGGAAAACATACTTCGGCCGAAAGAACAAGCCCGGCCCCAGCAACGAAACAGCCGAGGAGTATGACGACCCGATGAATCTTGCCGGTGCCGGTGGAGATGCCCATTTTAGTAACTTCATTCGTACGCTTCGCGCCGGAAAAAAAGAATATCTTACCTGCGACATAGAGGCTGGTCACATATCCACGGTGCTACTCCACCTGGCAAATATCTCCTGTCGTCTCGGACGCGAGCTTACGTTCAATGGGGCAAAGGAAAAATTCGCAGGCGACAAAGAGGCCGACCGCATGCTCACCAGGAAATATCGCAAACCATACGTTGTGCCGAAAAGAGTATAAACAATAGCGTACAGGAAATAGAAAAGTTGGAAAATTTACGATTTGCAGAAAGGTAACACTAATGAAGACCTGGAATTTTGGAATAGTGGGCGCAGGTTTGATTGCTGACTTTCACGCCAATTCCATTAAAGATATGCCTCGGGCAAATTTGATTGGTTGTTGTGACATAATCGGCGAGCGGTCAAAAGCATTGGCGGACAAATTCGGGGTCAAAGCTTTCGAGAATACCGAAGAAATGGTCAAGAGCAAAGATATAAATATTGTAACCATTGCCACCCCGAGCGGAGCTCATATGGAGCCGACCATTGCTGCGGCCAAGGCGGGCAAACACGTGATATGCGAAAAACCGCTGGATGTCACCCTTGAGCGAATCGACGCTATGATAGATGCACACAAAAAGGCCGGTACGGTCCTGGGAAGTATATTCCCGTATCGATTTAATGACGCTATGGCACCTCTCAGGGAAGCGATAAACTCCGGACGTTTCGGTGTAATTACTTACGCCGGAGTATACGTCCCCTGGTGGCGAACCGAGGAATATTACAAGGATTCCTGGCACGGCACCTGGAAATTAGACGGCGGCGGCGCATTGATGAATCAATCAATTCATATGATAGATATGCTGTGCGAGCTGATGCCGCCGATTGAATCTATTCAGGCTTTTACAGCAACAATCGGACATCCGCAAATCGAAGCGGAAGATACTGCGGTTGTCGCCCTGCGTTATACCAGCGGTGCCTTAGGAATTATCTACGGCACCAGCGCCTCATATCCAGGCCGACACAGACGGTTTGAAATTACCGGCACCAAAGGCACAGTCGTTTATCTGGAAGACAGCATTACCGTATGGCAGTTTGCAGATGAAAGACCAGAAGATGCGCAAATCCGCAGGCAATTCGGCCAAGTCGGAACCGAAGGAGGCAAGGACGACCCCGCTAAAATCCCGTATAAACTTCACAAACGTAACTTCCAAGCATTTCTTGACGCTTTGGAGACCGGCGGCGAGTTTTGCATAAACCCACAGGAAGCCCGCAAAACCGTGGAAGTGATACTGGCAATATATAAATCCGCCAAAGAACAAAAGCTCATCAAACTCAATTAACCAGTAATAAGGAGACAGACAAATGAGAAGTTTCAAAAATGCATTCTTAATGGGAACTCTAATGACAACGGCGGTTTTGGGGATTCTGATGGTGCTTGTGGGCTGTACCCAGGCGCTGGAGGCTGCGGAGAAACCGGCATCGACTGCTATGAAAATCATCGAAAAAAACGAAGGCTTCGCCATTATGGAAGGTAGCCGAAAAGTACTGTTTTATCAGCACCGACCCACTGACTTATCCGACCATGTCTTAGTTGACAAAGATAGTCAAACAAATCAGACGCTCCTTAACCTGCTAAAAGTCTTTGACGGAAAATCACGGCCCAATTACGTACATCCTCTCCACGGTCTCGACGGGGAAATCCTGACAGAGGACTATGCCTTAACCGACCACCTTGACCATCCACATCACGGTATTTTCTGGGCCTGGCATCAGGTTTTGGTTGGTGATAAGAAAATGGGGGATTCCTGGGACCTGAAAGACTTCTCCTGGGACGTGTATAACGTGGAAACTTCAACGG
The DNA here is from genome assembly GCA_030605475.1 of Planctomycetota bacterium. Classification (GTDB taxonomy): domain Bacteria; phylum Planctomycetota; class Phycisphaerae; order Sedimentisphaerales; family Anaerobacaceae; genus JAUWIG01. The sequence goes on from JAUWIG010000015.1 coordinate 25,225, forward strand.
ATTTGGAATCGGCAACTCTAAAAGCTCATGTATATTGGAAATCACCGGCCTGGACCGATGACAAAGGTCAACAAAAACCTTTCGTCAAAGAAACAACTATCATCCGTGCCTATCGTGCTTCGGGTGGCATACGCAAAATAGACTTCCAAATAAGTCTGCTGGCTTCGGAGGACGGGGTCCGTATCGGCGGCTCTGATAACGAAAAGGGTTACGGAGGCTTCTCTCCCAGGATAAGAATGCCGAAAGGTCTTGTCTTTGCCGGGACCAATGGCCCGGTGAAGCCGAAAAATCTGGCCGTAGAAACCGGACCCTGGATGGACTTTTCCGGAAATTTCCGTGGGGATGGCAAAGTAAGCGGCCTGGCTGTTCTTTGTCATAAGTCCATTCCAAGATATCCCCGGCCCTGGATTCTAAGACGCAAGGCAAGTATGCAAAATGCGGTTTACCCGGGCCGTAGGCCCGTTCCTCTATCCCGCAAAAAACCTCTCGTTCTGCGTTACCGGCTAATCGTGCACCGCGGCGACGCCCGGAAAGTGAACCTTGATAAACTACAGGCCCAATACAACGCCGAAGGTCCTCTCTAATGCTGACCAAACCCGACGACCAGCAGCGCCTGGGCCGCTTCTATGTAAAAATGCGCACGCCGGCAATCAAAGAAGAAAGGCACTCAAGAAATCAAGAAGCTACTAACTCAAACCGGCTGATTTTGTAACGCGCGAAGGTAAAATTACTGTTGCGTATGCCGGATGCATTTGGTACGATTTCACCCAAACACCAGAAGCAACACCGGAAGAGATGTTGCGAAAGCAAAGGAACAATGAAAAGCAAAATAAAACTTGTTGGCGCCACACTGGCGATTGCCGCAGTTTCAGGCTGTGGTGCTATGCAAACCGAGACTGCTCAGCTTAGTCTTTGCGTTTCGGCCCCGAAGGTTAAAGTAGTGAGCTGCGAGTAAAAGCAATAAGCAATATGACCTTCTTGTGATATTACGCCTGAAGCATAAAGTATGGAGGGCAAGCAAAAGCGGCCTTTCTGTCGAGATGCGCCCGTAGCTCAGTAGGATAGAGCATCGGTTTCCTAAACCGGAGGTCGCAGGTTCGAGTCCTGCCGGGCGTATTGCACAATCACCCGCAGACAGCAGGACCGGCTTTGTGGGTCAGGCCAGTCGGAACAAGAATTGACTTCACTGCCACCTTTGCTGACGATTACATTACGCTGACCCACGAACCAACTCAAACCGGATTTGCCTAAATTATTGTTGCTCGGCGAACATGCGTGAGATTCCGAACTTCTTTATTTTTCGATAGAGAGTTGCCTCGCTTAGTCCAAGATGCTTGGCAGCTTCAGAGACCGAGCCAGAGGTTAATTCAAGGGCTTGAAGAATCAGATTGTGTTCCATTTTCTGAACTGAGAGAACAGTTTTATCCGGCTTCCTGTCAATTTGGGCGCTGATACGGGAGCTGTCCCAAGAGGTTCGCTTTATTACTTCGGGTGGCAGCATCTCAACCGTTAACTCGGTATTGTTATTGGTAATAACAATCTGGTCGATGAGGTGTTCGAGCTGACGGATATTGCCCGGCCAGTCGTAAGCATTGAGCAGCTTCACCGCTTCCGGTAAAATGGAAGACATATTCTTGCCATATTTAGCTGCGGCAAGGTCGAGGAAATATCTCGCCAATAGTGCAATATCCCCCGGGCGCTGCCTTAATGGGACAAGGTCGATGCTTACCACACTAAGACGATAATAGAAATCTTCCCGGAGCCTGCCGTTTTGTATTTGCACTTTTGGGTCGTGATTTGTTGCCGCCACTACCCGGACGTCAACAGCCCGAACAGATTTTCCACCAACCCGCTGAACTACATGGTCTTGAAGGAAACGCAGCAGCTTGGCCTGAACATCATAACCCATTTCGCAGATTTCATCCAAAAACAGCGTACCTCCATTGGCCTGCTCACAAAATCCAATATGTCGCTGATGTGCTCCTGTGAATGCACCCTTTTCGTGCCCAAACAGAGCGCTCTCAATAAGCTCGTGAGGGATAGCCGGCGCATTAACCGCAACAAAAGGGCCGTCACACCGTTTGCTGCATTCGTGAATGGCTCGGGCTGAAAGTTCTTTACCCGTACCGGTTTCGCCGAGAATTAGCACGGCCGCGTCAGTCGGAGCGACAGTTTCGATAAGCCGATAAGCCTTGCGCATCGGTTCGCTGCGGCCAATCATACCGTGAAAGTCGGTGCGGCGCGTGGCGCATTGAAAAGCCTTCACCTGAAGCGAGAGATAATTGTGCTTAATTGCTCTGTCGACCTCAATGTGCAGGCGGTCGAAGTCCAGCGGTTTGCAAATGAAGTCGTAAGCCCCATCCTTGAGGGTCGTTACCGCCGTCTCAATCGTAGCGTGGGCTGTTATCACAATTACTACCGGTACATACGGGAAGCGTTGCTTCAGTTGTGGTACCAGGGCAGTGCCATCGGCATCACCCAATTGGATATCAAGAAGAATGACGCTCGGAATTACTTGTTCGAGTTGTTCCCACATCTCGGCTGCGCTACTCACACCCTGATGAGTGTATCCCCACTTGAGCACATTATGTTCGACAATAGCCAGCAAATCGGGGTCATCATCTACCGTTAGAATCAGTGGGACCAGCTCAGCCATCTGTAATCCTTTCGGAACTGTCAATGGAGGAGACCGTTAGTGAATCCAGCCGGCGGGTCTCTATTTCAACCAACCGCTTAACCTTGTTTATAACGGCGACAATTGTGCCTGGGTCCCGGGTGTCGGCTGAACGCTCCAGTTGAGCAGCGCTTTGGGAAATGGTTTCAAGATGGTATGTTCCGGAAGTGCCTTTGATGCGGTGGGCACATTTTTTTATCGCGGGGTAATCTTTTATCTCAAGTATAGTCCTGATTTCATCAAGCTGTTGTGGCAGGTTATGCAAGTATTTCGACGTAAGCTGTGCCCAGGCCTGGTCGCTATCGAGCTCAGACTGTGGCCGTTGATTTGATGACAAATCAAAAGTTTTATCGTTGCTTTCCATTCTCCCACAATATCCTACTGTGAATCCGTTTCCAACCCATCCATCCTTGGTATTGCAGCATTCAGAGAATTGCAGCTAAATTCTTCTACTGAACAACCTTGAATCCGGAAGGTCTATCCTGGGCCAGGTGCACCCCAAAGCCATTCAACTGCACGTTGTATTCCAGAAGCTCCCTCAGTTTTGGGTCTTCACCAATGTTCAAGAACGGCGTTCACTCACTCATCCGATGACCCATCATAGATAGACATTTTATTCAACCGGCGAGCCGCTGTCAAGTTAATCTGTACGATAAGCAGGGCCAAAGACGCCTTCCCGTGGCTATAATTGGGTGTTTTGGAAAAATAATTTAGAATATCAGCATCTGCAAGAGGGCAAAATACGGTTCTTTAGGGGTGATACAGTCAAAAAGCCCAAATTCTCTCAATTTGCGAAATCAAAGTGAGAGTTCGCAGCCTATAGAGCCTTACTATGAGGTTATAACGGGCGGTTATCGTCCTGGCACAAACTTTGCTCAAGTAGATTACAAACAGGCAACACGGCTTTGGCGGCAGGCGTGATGAGGAAAAAGGGTTTTGAAATCGTCTGGGATTAGTAAGTGATGAACAGTGAGATGAGACAAAAATACAAAAAATGGAGTTTGCCTTAGGGACTTAAAAAACGGCTTTCTCCCGGTAAGCTGGGCTTGATAACCGAAAATAATGTAAACCCATTTACCTTAAAGCGAGATTATCAGGCCCAGTACGAAAGCCAACACGGTTTTACCGTGATAACGATAAATAGTATCAAGGCTAAGAATTTCTCCTCCATCCAGCTGGGTTTGAAGTTGCGACCAAAGCCAACGACAAACCCAGCATGAAAGCAACCGCGGCTTCCGTATGGCCGTGATAACGATAAATAATATCAAGGCTAAGAGCTTTCTCCTCCTCTCGCTGGGTTTGAAGTTGTGAACCAAAGCCAACGACAAGCCCAGCATGAAAGCAACCGCGGCTTTTGTATCGCCGCGATAACGATAAACAATGTTAGGGCCAAGAACTCACTTTTCTTCGTCAGTGGGTTTGAAGAGCCTAACAACAAATCCAGCACGCAAGCCCACATGGCTCTGCCGGAGGTCGAATAAGCTCTTAATTTCTTAGTAGAGGTTCGGCTTTGGAGGTAAGTGTGATGAGGCATAAGCAATTTGAAATCTCGGCCTTACGAGTTACATACTCTTAGGAGAGGCACAAAATGGTAAATATATATGAAAGCAGGGAGACTCAGGTAGTAACACATCTCTTAAAACGAATCTATGAGGGCGAAGACCCCGAGCTCCTTCGTAAAGAGGCCAGCCAATTTATAACGAACGTAGAACTCAAGGATATCGCTGCAGCGAAGCAGAATCTTATCAACGACGGTTACTCACCCAAGGTCGTGCAGCAGCTCTCGGCGACGTTTATGCTTATGGGAATACTTCAAGAACAGAGCAACAACCCCAAGACCCGGCTGCCTGCCAACCATCTCCTGCGGACGGTGATGGTCGAGCATGATTTAATTCGGTGTTTCCTCACCGATTTGAATGATGTCGTAGAGACTATCCAGCACCTGAATCATCTGACCGATGTCAGCCTGGAATTTCGCAAACTTGCCCATATCACAGAGCATCTGAACATCACGAAAGAACATATTGAGCGAGAAGAGGACGTTATCTTCCCGTCCCTGAGGAGGTGCAGCTGGATGAGCTCCTGCCTAGCCATACAGGACGACCACGTTAGCATCAGAACCGAAATCGACAAGCTTCTCAGGTTGATAGTATCATTCAACAAAATCGGTTTCGAGGAGTTCAAGGCCAGGCTTACCACCATCACCCGGTGCCTCTCCCAGATAACGCTGGAACATCTCTTCCAGGAAGATGAAATCCTCTACCCAATTGCCCTTGGGATAATCGACGATGCTAAGGTCTGGGAGCAAATGAAAGCTGTGTGCGATGAGATTGGCTACTGCGGCCTCCACTTATAACCAAGGCCTGGTGCCTGTGGGCATAGCAAGACAAAATACCCGAGAAAAAAGAGGGCACTGCTATGAAAACCGCAAACACAAAGCCAAACGTGACTATTGTTACCGGTTCCCAAAAACTCGCGCAAAAAGCGTTAGAGCTTTTCGTCAGCGATGCCCGAAAAGCGATTGAGGCAAGAAAACGCTTTTGCGTAGCGGTATCACGACACACACCAATACGTTTCTTTGAACTGCTTGGTGAACAGCCCCAGTCGAAAGCCTTGCTGTGGGATAAGATACACTTGTTCTGGGTGGATGGATGCTGTGGTTCGCCTGATTTCAGGAACAATAATTACAACCCGGCAGCTCACACCTTTATCCCCAAAGTCGGTATTCCTGCGGAGAACATGCACCGTATCTACTCCGAAAACCCCAGTTGTAGATACGTAGCTTCAACATACGAACAAACCATCTGTAATGTGGTCGGGCTGAGGAAAAATGGAATGCCTCGATTTGACCTGATTATGCTTAGAATGAGCGCAGACGGACACGTCGCCTCGCTATTCCCCGATACATACGCCTTCTTTGATACAGAAGACCCCGTTTGCGTCATTTACTTTATGGACAGCAGGCACACACGAATCACACTGACCAATCCGGTTTTGCGCGCTGCCTCCCACATAGCTGTTCTGGTCCACGGCGAAAAAAAGGCCACCATTTTAAGAGAAGTACTCACCCGCGAGCCTGACGAAGTGCGGTATCCCATTCACGCCGTTTGGCCCATTCTTGACAAGGTGACATGGCTGGTTGACAGGAACGCAGCTAAGTTTTTGTTACCGCGCTGCCGGTCAAATAAGACGGTGCGGTGGAGCTTATAGTCTATAGAACCTTACGAGAGGTTATAACAGGCGGTTGTTGGTCTGGAACAAGCTTTGTTTAAGCAGTTATAGCGTATCAAAGCACCGCAAACGTGGAGCGGATAAGTAATCCGGACCCTAACGGAAAGGATGAAAAATGGCTATGCCCATAATTACATTACGACGGAAACGCATCATTATCGACGTCGATACTCAGAGTCGCTTTTTCCTAAACACGAGCATAGTCTGTGTTCGAAACCATCAGCAGGTTCTTGCCAATATCCGAATGGTCATGGACTGGGCACAATTTGAAAATATCCGCATGATTTCCACTGTACAGATTTTAACCAGCAATAACTTCTATTGCAATCCTCGCATTGCCAGCACCGAGGGCCAAAAAAAAATCAGCTGCACACTTCGCAGAAGGCACACCTGTTTCGACACCGATAGCTGCATTGATTTACCACCAGAGATATTAAACCAGTACGACCAGGTCATACTCTACAAACGCTGTTTCGACCCATTCGAGGAACCACGAGTCGACAGAATGCTCAGTGGATTGCAGGCTGATGAGCTTATTCTGATTGGCACCCCCACAGAAGGGGCGGTAAAAGCCACCGCACTTGGCCTCTTGGCCAGGCAAAAAAAAGTGACAGTATTGATTGATGCAACCGGTTCATATAACAAGACTATAGGCAAAATTGCCCTTCGACGTATTTTGGAAAGGGGTGGGAAACTTACCGATACCAGGACACTTTTGAGCTTCTCCTCTCTGCAACTGATAGGATTGGGCAATTTAGGCTAATGCTAAGGCCAAGTTACAAGTGCATCAATTTTCAGAAATCAGGTTTGGGGGGCTTTAGTCGGTTACCAAAACACTGGTAGCAGGCAATGTATCAATAGTTCTTACTTAAGGATGGTAAAAGCTCTATCATCTCAAGAACCTCATGATTTTGACTCTGTACGAGGCGGTTGTAAGTTACGCCTAACTTTTATTATATTATTCTTTTGCATTTGCGGTTGAGCGGCAGTATAATTGGGGCGTTTTGCTAAAGAACAAACTGAAAAGACAACGAAACTAATTTGTCATAGCGGTGACGGGTGATTGCATTGGCGTAGCATCCCTTGCGATTATTATTGCTACCGGCTTCCTGGAAGAACATCAAGAATTTTGGGGAAAAACGATAGTAGACACCCCAATGTGTGGATGAGATGAGGAACACGCGGCAAAAGAATCAACAGGTAAACCGGCGTGCCGTGGAGGAACTCAGACCAAAAGGAGCTCCGCGACCCGGCACTGCTGTTCAGCAGTTGCGGGCACGCGAGCAGCAGCTAAAGGCCACCAACCAACAGTTGCTGGCGCACGAGCAGCAGCTAAAAGCTGCTAACCAACAACTGCGGGCGCACGAGCAACAACTCGAAGTTGCTAACCAGCAGTTAGAAGCACGCGAGCAACAACTAAGGGCTGCTAACCAACAATTGCTGGCCCACGAGCAGCAGTTAAAAGCTGCCAACCAACAGCTGCGGGCGCACGAGCAACAGCTGGAAGCTGCTAACCAGCAGTTGCAGGCGCGCGAGCAACAGCTAAAAGCTGCCAACCAACAACTGCGGGCGCACGAGCAACAGCTCGAAGCTGCTAACCAGCAGTTGCAGGCGCGCGAGCAACAACTAAAAGCTGCTAACCAGCAACTTGAAGCGGCCAATCAACAGTTATGCGCCAGCGAAGAACAACTAAGAGAAGAAAGAGAGAAAGCACAGAATTATCTCGATGTTGCCGGAACTATGATGGTTGTTATCGACCCCGACCAGAAAGTTACCCTTATTAACAAGAGGGGCTGTGAGATTTTGGGATATAAGCAAGAAGAGATTCTGGGCCGGAACTGGTTTGACAATTTCATACCGAAGAGTGTCCGGGAAAAAATGAGAGCAGTGTTCCAGCAGTCGATGGCGGGAGAAATAGAGCCGGTCGAATACAATGAGAGACCGGTTTTAACCAAGAGCGGCCAAGAAAGGATTATCGCCTGGCATAATACGGTTCTTACGGACGAGAACGGTAATGTTGTCGACCTTCTTGCTTCGGGGACAGATATCACCGAGCTCAAGCAGGCAGAGGAGAAGCTGGCGCGTTCCGAGGCCATCTACCGAAAAACCGTCGAGGGCGCCGGGGGCGTGCCCTACCAGGTACGCTGGGCCGATAGTAAATACGATTTCATAGGTTCAGGGATTGAGGAACTGTTCGGAATTCCACCGGAAAAAATGACGAGAGAAATCTTCAACCAATTGATTGAGGAGATGATTCCTGTCGACCCGAGCGCCCCACGTGACATGGCGGCCTACAGCAAAACGGTTGCCAATGGTAAGAGAGACCGTCACCAGGTGGACATTCGCATTCGTACTCCACAGGGTAAGGTGAAATGGCTTAGTGACAACTCTTTCCCTATCAGGGACGAGAAAACCGGCAAGGTGATTTCCAGCTTGGGCATTATCCAGGACATTACCGACCGCAAGCAGGTGGAAAAACACTTCCAAGAAGCCAAAGAAGCAGCTGAATCCGCCAATAAGGCCAAGAGCCGGTTCCTTGCCAATATGAGTCACGAAATCAGAACCCCACTGAATGCTATAATTGGCGTATCGAAAACGCTGAGCAAATACAACACCAAGAACCTCACGCCCAGGCAACTTGAAGGGTTAGAGATAGTACATCAAAGCAGCCAGAGATTATTATCGCTGATTAATGACATCCTGGACCTTTCAAAAATTGAATCCGGCAAGATGGAGGTCAAATTAAGAGCTTTTTCTCTGGATGCGCTGATAGCGGGGATACGGAGCATGGTGACGACCCTCAGTGGCAGCAAGGACGTAGATTTCTTAGTTCGAAAAAGCGATTCCGTACCAGCCACCATAGTCTCGGATGCTCAAAAGCTCCATGAGATTCTCGCAAACATCATAAGCAATGCAGTTAAATTCACCGATGAAGGCGAAATTGTTCTGAAGATATATGTTGAGCAAAATCGGTTGTATTTCGAAGTCTCAGATACAGGTATCGGAATAGATGAATATCATATCGACCATATCTTTGAAGAGTTTACTCAGGTCGATAGCTCGACCACCAGAAAATATCCGGGTACCGGTCTCGGCCTGGCCATCTGTAAGAAAATGGTGGAGCTGCTGGGTGGTGAAATCAAGGCCGACAGCAAACTCGGCGAAGGCACAACAATTACGTTCTATGTCCCCTTAGAGCCCCAGCAAGCCATAGCCGATGACAATATCTCACAACCAACAGAGCGCGAGGCTCAAAAAAGTGATATAACCACGCAGCCTTCGGGTGCCGGTTCTGATTCGAGTACTCCAGAGCCTTTGCCGAAGATATTAGTTGCTGAAGATGATGAGTTTAGCAGAGCTGCAGTTAAAATGATGATTGAGCATCGGTACCAACTGATATTTGCCAAAGATGGCAAAGAGGTTATCGAGAAATACTTTTCCACTTCGCCGGATATTGTCCTGATGGATATTATGATGCCGGTTATGGACGGCTACAAGGCTTTTGATGAAATAACCAAAAATGCCACAGAACCGATTGTCCCAATTATTGCTCTCACCGCCAAAGTGATGACGCACGACCGTGACGAACTGTTGACTCATGGCTTCACCGATTATATTCCCAAACCCATAGATGACGAAGCTCTCGTAAGGACAATAGAAAAACACTTGGCAGTGCGATAATCGGATATGTTGCTTCGGATTAACCGGCCACATCAGGCCTGTTTTTTGAGAGTTATTCTTAACCGATACGAAAGGCATCTATTAAAAACAACAATAGTTTCCCAAACCGAAGGTCAGAGGCTCGAATCCTCTCGTGTGTATTTTTAATGCAGGAACTTAAAAACTTGTTAAGATTTCTCTAACTAATACAGAGCACCGTGCCAAACAAAAAAACACGTTCACTTCACCTTGATTGGCAAACCTTTCTTCCGAGATTCAATCATAAAGGACCTTAAATCTTCCAGCAGCGCTTGCAATTGCTCAGTATTTTCAAGCAGATTTTCATACAATCGCCCATCGTTTATAAACTTGGCAGCGCTGCCTTGCCCGTTGTTTATCTTCTCTAAAATCACCCGCAACTCTGCTGCCGTCTTACTTAACTCTTCACTCGTACTAAGCGCCGCAGCAGAGAATTCCTGAAATTCTTTTAGCGCCTCTGCAGCCCGCTTTGACGTATCAGACAGATTAGCCAAAGTTGTCTTGAGATTTTCTTTGTTCGCCTCGTCGCCAAGAACATCATTGGCGTTATCAATAAGGGTCTTGAGACTATCAGCCAGTTCATCCAACTTTTTCTGGCTCTCTTCAGGGAAAAATTCGCTGGTCATACCAGTCGAGCCTTGCAGCAAGCTTCCGGCAACTAAAAATTCCCCATCCGGCTCCTTTACATCAAAAGGTCGGGCCCTTAATTCGATATAGCTGCTGCCCAAACCACGCGCCATCAACTTTACTTCAACACTTGCCGGAATGTTATCGTATTCCTTGTCAATACTAAGAACAACCATAGTCTGATGGTAAAACCGGCCGGTGCTCAGGTCCTTGAGAATTTTCGGCGGTTCGACATCCGTCACTCTGCCGATTTGATACCCGCAAAATTGAACGGGGGTATTTTCCTGCACCCCTGGTGCCATTGGAAATTGAACCATCACCTTGAAAGATTTCCACTCACTGACGAACACAGGCAAATCGCCAAACTTAAATACCATCCAAAAAAGAGCACCCAGGGCTACTACTACAAAAAGCCCCACGATGACATTACGTCTTCTCTGAATACTCTCATAATCATCACTCACCGTTTGCCCCCTTTCAAATCAGTTCTACCTTCCAGAAACAATTCTCTTATGTCACGCAGCGGATAGCCGCTGTCGTTAAGTTTTCTTATCAGTTTAATTGGCTCTATCGTTTTTTTGTCGAACATCCTTCTGCCTGTCGGTGTAACTTCCGTCGGCTCAAGCAAACCAACCATAAGATAATATTGCAAAGATTGGCGGGAAATGCCAGCTTTTTTTGCGGCTGTACCTATTGGTGTTAATTTATCTGCCTGAGCCAAAGCTTACCCTAACAATTGATTATTTTCTATTGATTATTTTTTGACGTGGCCGAGAAAGACAGAAACAGACGTGGATTGTAAAATGTAT
>JAUWIG010000034.1 GCA_030605475.1 Planctomycetota bacterium
GACTTTGCATTTGCGTAATAACACAATGACATCAGTATCGGCATCAATAGCTGCACTTTGAATGTCTTTCAAAAAACTCATGTGCTAATTCCTTCAGTATTATTCAGGACTGCCACCGTTTTTGCGTACTGTCCCCAGCCATTAATAGGTGGCTGTCCCTATTATTTTAATCCCAGCCCCTCTTTCGGTCCTCTCGAGCGTCGCGGTTGGCGCGACGCAGGAAAGCTTGTACTGCGTCCGACTTGGCTAGGTCACGCCTCATGCTCTTGTACTTGGAGCGTTCCGAGGGAGAGAGGGCATCAGAAGGGGCATTCAGTAAACGGTTAAGTTGCTGCCACTTGGCTACCTTATCTTCCATCGCCGAGACGCGGTCCGCGCACACAGTGGCTTGTTGGTACTGTGCCTCCCGGACCTTGCGCTCAACCACGTCCAGTTCCGACTGACCTTCGACGGGGGAACCGGTCGATAGAAGCTGCTTTTGGATACAGGCACGATTGCAGTCCGGACAAATATCGCTTCGTCTTCCTCTCTTTGGTCGGAATCGCTTTCCGCAGGCGCCACATTTGACCCATCCAAGCATTCTATTCTACCTCCAAGCGCTGAACTCACCGGCGCCGCGTATGTGGCGTCCGACTCCATCCGCTGGTTTGGTAATACTAACTTTCAGTCACAAGTTTAAATGTAATCTTACCATTTTGTCAAGGGACCCAATTCCCGTCAGAAAAATGGTCAATAATCATTAATCGATTATCAATCGATTTGCCTCCTTCTTACTTTCAGGGAATAGAATAGCGGAGAGTTTCCAATCCGTCAAGAACATTACAATTGATAATTATGGATTATTGATTGCTGTGGTTAAGGTCGCTTCGCGATGCCGTGTAATCTGTGAAACTTGTGCCTGATAAAAAGCCCCCGCGGCGAGAAATCTCCACCTCAAATCCCTCATTCAAAAATCATAATTCTTAAAGCAATCATTCTCAAATCCCTCATTCTTAAAGCAGTACATTAGTATATATGCATATACTAATATGCTTATATCTCTGCACAAAAATCCTCTGTTAATCTGGGTAACTTGTGCCTTAGGTACCCGTGGCTATTTTCTACTTCTTCTATCCACATTCTACTCACCCACTCACCACTCACCATTTTACGAGCATCCAATCATCCACCGACTCGAACAATCCTGATGTCCTGTTCTCCTGCTCGTCGCGCTGCGCTCGACGCAGCGGGCTACTTGATAACCTGATATCCCGATTTCCGTCACAACCTTCTGTATACTGACTTCTGACTCCTGTCTCCTGGTTTTTTTGCACTTTTTCGCATTTTTTTGCACTTTTTCGCATTTTCTTGCATTTTCTTGCATTTTTTTCCATTTTCTTGCAATTTTTACTCACTTTTTTGCATTTTTTTGCACTTTTTCTGCACAATTTGCGCGTATGATTGAAAATTATGTCAAGATAGGTAACTTCGAATCGTAACTCGTATGTCTTTTACCCCCTGAAAGAAAAGCCGCTTTTCAATTCAAAGCGGCTTTTTAACTTGTTTACGTAGTATGATTTAGGCGTTGCTTTTATCTTCGGTGGTTTCAGCGGCCTTATTATTGCCGCCGATATATTCCGGCACAAGCTCTTTGATTTTCTCAACTATTTTGCTGTAACTCTCTGTATTAGCGATACTTAGCAACTCATCTATATCTTTGTGAAGCGTATCTCGGCCCATCGGGACATTTTTCCATATACTGATTTTAGGATGTCTTGTCGGCTGCATATCCTCACCTTTTATTGAAAGCTCTTCAAAAAGCTTTTCACCGGGTCTGGGGTGTGTGTACTTTATTTCGATATCTTCTCCAAGGCCGCTGAGCGTAATAAGTTCTTTGGCCAAATCCACAATTTTTACCGGCTCGCCCATATCAAGCACGAAAATTTCCCCGCCTTTTCCCATTGTTGCTGCCTGCAGGACGAGCTGGCTTGCTTCCGGTATAGTCATAAAATACCGCTTCATATCAGGATGTGTAACAGTTACGGGGCCGCCTTCGGCTATCTGCTTCTTGAAGATGGGCACAACGGAGCCGTCGGAGCCAAGCACATTGCCAAACCGCACAGTGACAAAGTGGGTTTTGCTGGTTCTGCTCAAGTGCTGAATATGCAATTCGGCGATTCGCTTGGATGAGCCCATTATGCTGGTTGGATTGACGGCTTTGTCGGTGCTAATCATTACAAAATTAGTAGTACCATACTTATCCGCGGCATCGGCAGCGATTTGTGTGCCTACAACGTTGTTTTTGACAGCTTCTCCGGGGTTAAGCTCCATCAAAGGCACATGCTTATGAGCAGCGGCGTGGATGACAACCTGCGGCTTGTATTTTTCGAAAATTTCCTCCACACGTATTTTGTCGGTAATGTTACAAATAATCGATTTTATAGGGACATCCGGAAATTGCTTGCCCAATTCCTGCTCTACGTAGAACAGTGGATTTTCGGCCTGCTCAATGAGCAAAAGCAGCTTTGGCTTAAAATTACATACCTGTCTGCACATTTCTGAACCAATGGAGCCGCCGGCACCGGTAACGAGAATTATTTTATCTTTCGCAAAAGCTTCTATCGAATACAGGTCAAGCTGAACAGCTTCCCTGCCTAACAAATCATTAATATCAACATCTCGAATCTGAGAAACATTGGTGATTGATGGTACGGTCCGGAAGCGAACTTTAGTACCCGCGCATACCTGAATAACGTGCCTTAGCTGATGATGAGTCGCCGAAGGCATTGCGATGGCAACTTCTTCGATGTTGCGGTCCTTGCAGATTTTGGGCAGTTGCTCAACGGGGCCGAGTATCGGTATTCCGTGGATGTTAATGCCTCGCTTGGCAGGGTCATCATCGATAAAGCCGATAACCTCGTATTGAGCGATTGGCATGCGGTGAATTTCTCGTAGCAGTGCTTCACCGGTGTTGCCCGCGCCGACTATGAGAAATCGTTTCAACCGGCCGCCTTCAACAGTGCGGAACTCCTCATAGTATAATCGTATTACCATTCGCAGGCCGGCCAGCAGCAAAAACGTAGCAAACAGGTCAGTCATAAATACACCCTGCCCGACTTCGGTTAAGTTCTGTAGCCTTTGACGAATTGCGCTTGTGCTTATCGGAAGTGCGTACCACAGGGCGACAATTATCAGGGTGCTTACGAGTGAAGCTCGGAGAATTGCAGTAAGGTCTGATATGCCAACGTAGCGCCACCAGCCGCGATATTGCCTAAAAAGCCCAAATACCACCAGCTTGATGATAAGAAAGAACACCAGCAAAAGAGGATATTGGTCTACAAGCCAGCTGCGTTTTAACTGCATATTGTGTGCCAGCAGGAAAGAAAGCATCAAAGAGGCAGCGAAAGCAACTATATGAGCAAGTATAATCAGTGACTTGCGGTAGCGCAGTAACGCAGCAGGGGGGGGCGAGAATTCCGGCGGGTCTAAATCCTTGTTTTTTAGCCGTTCGACAGGCTCGCGGCCCTGAGCGGCGTCGAAGGGCTGTGTCTTTTTGTTTTGGTCAGGCATATTTTCTTAGAACCATAGTTATCAGGGTTCCCATTTCACGTTTTTTTTTGCAGGGACTTCAAACACACTTCTTTTGCGTTTGGGAACCCGGCAAAATGTGGCCCCCTCCCCACACTTTCTCAAGCCTAATTTTAACAATAATTTGAGCGTGTGTCAAGTTTCGTATCTCGTGAAGTCCGTCGGTTAGGCGCCGGATGGCACACGTATCTCGTATTTTGCTTCGCGCTCGACTTTTCTATGGTTGCGTTTCTTCGGATTTGTGTTCAGTAGTAACGGTCGGCTCGGTCTCGCACCAATTGGGCTTGGGCTCGTGCGTAATTGGTGCGGGATGGGTATAAATGTCATCCGGAGCCGTGTTGTCAACCCTGTTGCGCATAAGTGAGTAGATTATAGTATTGGCGGAAAAATAAAAACTTATTATGAAAGAAACCAGCAATCCAACAACGACCAGCAAGAATAAGTGTACCAAAAAGGCTGCAATAGATTCCGACCAGTTAAGTGTTACCAAACTTGACGAACCAAGCAAATTCATAAAGTTTGGCTCAGGCCAGATTGCTGTAAGCTTGCTGATTTCTTTACTGCTGTTTGTAACCATGATGCCAAACCGCAGAAATAGGTGGGTAACCAGGAGCAGCAAAAAGGCGAAAAGTCGAACGAATGCGTAACAAATTGCGCCATAGACCGCAGCTATCGCTGTGTAAAAGCCCATTCGCCACGGCCTTGCATATACGTAACTAAAGGAACGACTTATTGCATCAAAGCAGTCTGAACCATCATACGCCACGGCGGGGAACATCAGGTTGAATCCCGCAATTGTTCCTATTGAGATGACTGCTATCAATGCCCCGGCAATCAAAGCTAACGGCATAGAGATACCCATTATCAGCTCACCAACCCATGGGATGTTGCCTATCAGTCCCAAAAGAAATATGAACAGGCCTATAAAGATAATTATGCCGGCCGGTGTCAGGGGCGTGGCGAAAAAGCTTGTGAATTTTTTTGTGCTGAATCGCAGCGCCTCGCTCAGGCCGGGTTTTTCGCCCCGGGCGAATTGCAGCGCTGCAATTCGGCATAAGCTGCCGCCGGCAACAGAAATCACAGCAAGGTTTATTGCAAAAAAGATGATGCAGTAAAGAAGATGGTATCTGAGCGCCCATACCACAGCCTTAAAATACTCAGCAATATTTGTCTTTACACTCGGAATGTCGAGTTCAGATAGTGAAATTAGTACGCCATGAAATCTTGCAGAGGCAAAGCGCCAGAGTGTAGAAAATACACCTGCGCGATAACCTTTTTTTTCGTAGGCTTCTATAAATGATTGTAATTGTTCCGGGTTGCTTATATAAAATTCCAGCTCTGTAATTTGCCCCTGTGTTCCGGCATTCATCACCACGACGGTGTTAGTGAAGTCCATAATCCAGCCGGCCAGGCATATAATGGCCAGTGCCGAAAAAGCGATTATCAATTTGCTTGGCTGGATAGCCATACGGAAAGTTTGGAATATTTTCGGAAAGAGAAAATTGTCCAGAACTTTAGAGGATTGCTCTTGGCCGCTCATTTCGCTTCCTTTCAGAATGGTTGCCCTGGCGCACCAGGATTTATGGTTCCATAAAGAACAGATGCAAAAATATATATAACTTATTATCGGTCGGTTTCAACAGATTTTATAAGATTTTGTTTTTGAATATTGTTATTTACCGCTTTTCAGTGGTGGTATCGGAGGATGTATCGGATGGCTCGCTGGGCTGCTGTGATTGCAGCTTGGAAGTTATCTTGTATTCGGCATCCAGCCAGGCACCCAAATCTATCAGCTTGCACCGCTGAGAGCAAAAAGGGAAGAATTCTGCTTCTTCGGATTGTTCTTGATGGTGTATCTTAATGATTTTTTTACAGACTGGACATCTGCGTTTCATATTAAGATATTAATCGCCCCTTTTTCGAATGATGGTTATTTGCTCGGTTGATTCAAAGCCGAGTTTGGTTCTTAGGAGGAATTTTCCTCTGGTTCCGGTTCTCCCTGTTCTGTTACAAGGCCCTGTTCGAGCATTCGGGCATATTCAACACTGTATTTGGCCCAGGGATTGGCTTCGAGCCGAGCTTTAGCTATTGGCTCGCCAGTGCCTTCGCAAATACCGTAAGTTCCCTGCTCGATGCGCTGCAGTGCCTCGTCGATTTCTCTCAGTAATTTTCTTTCACTGTCCATCAATCCCAAAGCGAATTCCTGCTCGTAGTTGTCGGTGCCGATGTCAGCCATATGGATTGGCATACTTGACAGGTCTCCAGTTGCATCCAGCCGGGACTTCTTGAGAGTTTCATCTTCCATTTCGTTTACATTGCCAATGATTTCTCGGCGCTTTTCCAACAATATTTGTTTGAAGCGCTCAATATCAGCGGTAGTCAAACGATTTTTCTTTGTCCGAGTCGAGCCTGTCTTTTTTCTGGGTGTCTTTTCGCGTTTCTGTGCCACTGTTTTGTCTACCTTACCTAATTACTAAGCCTTTCTCTGCTCGTTTATAAAAATACCATTATAATATATTAACCTATGCTATGTACAGCATTTGTTTCTATCCAAGGTTGCGATACGGGGTTTAAGAGTATAGTCAGCACAATTAGATTATTCAAGCTAATTTTGCCTTAGCGATGCTAATTTCTTGAAAAACAAGTAGTTACGATAACAAACTGTTGCAGTTATTTCTGCCGACCGCTGGGCGGCTTGCTGGTGATTTGCCCGCTATCTTTTGCAAATTTGCCTAAAGGGATGAAAAATTTTTCCTGCCCGATCTTACCTGCAAATGCCCTGACGTCAAAAACTCTCTCAATTTGCTCCAGGGAGAAAACATCTCTGGCGTGTCCGTACTGGTAACCGCTATCGGCTTGGGTCCCTCCAAGAAGTAGAACTTCGTCTGCGTACTGGGCTGCCAGGTTGATATCGTGCGTTACGGCTATGATGGTTTTGCCTTTTTCAAGTTGCGCGACTTTGAGCAGGTCGTATATTCCAACCTGATGTTTCAAATCCAGAAAGCTTGTTGGCTCATCCAAAAGCAAGATAGGCGTATTTTGCGCAAGTGCCCTTGCAATAAAGACCCTTTGCCGTTCGCCTCCGCTTAGGCTGCCAAGCGGCCGCGAGGCAAATTGGATTGTGTCAGTCGCCTTGAGCGCCTCGTTGACTATCTCTCTGTCAGCCTTGTTCTCAAATCTCATTTGACCATAATAGAGTGTTCTTGCCATTAAAACCGTCTCGATTACCGAAAAGCCAAATACCGGCACAAATTCCTGCCGGACAACCGCCATTTTCTGCGCAAGGGCTTCGGTGCTGTATGATTCTATCGCTTCGGTGTCAATTCTTATTGTTCCTGATTTGGGCTTAAGCAAAGCACACAGCAGATTAAGCAGTGTGCTTTTACCGGCCCCATTCGGGCCGGCTATTGCCAGAAAAGACTGGCGCCCGACTTCAAAGCTCAGGTCCTGAAGAACTTCAGCCCCAGAATATCCAAAGCTTAAATTGTGAACTTCTATAATGTTCATTTACCCAACCAGCCAACTTTACGTGTGTATTTAATCAGTAAAACCAAAAAGAAAGGCCCGCCCACAATAGCTGTCACCACGCCGACCGGCAACTGTGCAGGAGCAACGATAATACGTGCCAGCGTATCAGCAGCTACCAAGAATATCGCCCCTACAATGCCACTTAACGGAAGCAACTGACGATGGTCGGGGCCAAATACCAGTCTTACTCCGTGCGGAACAATCAGGCCGACGAATCCTACAAGACCGCTCAAGCTGACGGCAATGGCGGTTATAGCCGCTGCCACCGCAAAGGCAATTGTCCGAGTCCTGGTGGTGTTTACGCCCATACTTCTGGCGTCGTCCTCACCGAAACTTATGGCATTTAACTGCGGGCTGATGTAAAATAGCGCAACTATTCCTGCTACTACAAATCCGGCGCTGACCCACAGCACGAAAAAATCTTCTTCTGTCATATTGCCCATCAGCCAGAATATTGTCGAATGTACCTGTCCAGCTTTTGCTACCGACATTAGGAACATAATCACCGCCGAGAAGAAGGCGTTGACCACCACGCCGGCAAGCAACAGGCCGGTTACGTGAGACTTTCCTGTCAGGCGACCGATGGACCATACCAGCCAAACCGTCCCCAGCGCTCCGGCAAACGCGAAAACCGCTATTGGCGACCGTCCCCACAGCGTCCAGCTGAATCCGCTGATAACCGCAATAATCGCCCCTAACCCTGCTCCGCTCGATATACCCAGTATGTATGGGTCCGCAAGAGGGTTGCGTAAAAGCGCCTGGAAGATGACGCCCGAGCATGCCAGGGCCGCCCCAACTATGCAAGCGAGAATAATTCGCGGCAACCTGACCTGCATAAAGATTTCGTAGTCTGGATTTACAGTTGCCTGTTGCCCAACCCCGCCAAATACCGCTTTCAGGGAAACACTCTCAGTGCCTATCAAAGAGCACACAAACATAACCACTACCAACACCACAAGCGCCGATGCGGTTCTTATAATTAGTTTTTTTGCGGTCAGTAAATCTTTCATTACTTCAGTTCTCAAAAGGCTCCGGCCTTAAACATCTGGCAATTGTTTCGACCCCCTCATATAGTCGTGGCCCAAGCCGTGATACTGTGTCGCCATCTATAACGTAAACTCGCTTGTTTTTCACAGCCGGGATATTCTTAAACTTGCTCCAATACTGCAATGCCCTATCCTGTTGCCCGACCAGGTTCTCTTGTCTCATCGCCGGTTCAATTATAATGTCCACACCACAGGCGTAAACCACCTCTGCTCCGATTGGTGGATATTTATGCATCGTTGGCCCGATTGCATTTTCGCCACCGGCCAGTTCAATCATCTCGTTAATGAATGTATCACAACCGGCCACCCGTAAGGGCTCCCTCTGAATAACCCAAAGCACCCTGAGTCTATCGTGCGTGTCAACCAGAGTTGAGAGGTTATCCAACTTTTTTCTGATGCCGGACACTAATTCATTTGCCTGTAACTGCCTGCCGGTAGCTGCGCCAATTCTTTTGATTGCCTCAAAAAGTTCGCTCACCTTTTCAATGTTCAGCGTCAAGCCGTTGTATCCGATGCGTCTCAATCGCTCAGCAAGATTTCTTTGCTGGTCGAACCCAAGTGTGATTACCAAATCCGGCTTGGCTG
This sequence comes from Planctomycetota bacterium, assembly GCA_030605475.1. Classification (GTDB taxonomy): domain Bacteria; phylum Planctomycetota; class Phycisphaerae; order Sedimentisphaerales; family Anaerobacaceae; genus JAUWIG01. The sequence continues at coordinate 8,727 of JAUWIG010000034.1, forward strand.
CTATCACCGCTTCAATGTTCGGCTGCCAGAAGGTTCCCATCTTCGGTTTCTTTGCTGCTGTGGGCGGATAATCGCTGTAAAGCGTCACACCAACAATCTTGTCGTCTAAGCCAAGTGCAAAAAGTATTTCCGTAAGGTTTGGTGACATCGAAACAATTCTGTCGGCCTGGCTCGGCAGGGCTTTGGTATCGTGGTTTTGATTTTGCGAAACACCGAATATCGCAAATCCTGCGCCAGCCCAGCACAGGGTTATCAGCAATAGCCACCACCACTTATTCATCAGGTTCTCTTAAATTGCTTCTCCAGTTCGGCTGTTGAAAACTTTATTGTAGTAGGTCTGCCGTGTGGACAGCGGCTCGCACATTCGGCGGCTTGCCTGTCTGCAAGTAGTTGTTCTATTTCACTGCTGCTTAGTTTTTGCCCTGCCTTGATTGCCGCCTTGCACGCAGCCATATTCAAAACCTCATCGAGTAATTTTTCTGCGTTAAGGTCCGCGCCCTTACACTCAAGCAAATCGGTTAAATCCCGAACAAAATCGAGCGGTGCTGCCTTTGCCAGTATGGTAGGGAACGCCTGTATGGCCATAGTCTTTGGGCCAAATGGCGCAAGCTCGATTCCTAATTTTTCAATCAGTTCGGCATTGGTTTTAAGTACATCGGCCTGAGCATCGGTTAGCTCAAAGGTTTCGGGTATCAGCAGTTTTTGTGATTCGAGTTTTCCGGACGCTATTCGCCTGCGCAGGTCTTCATATATTATGCGTTCGTGAAGAGCGTGCTGGTCGATAATGACAAATCCGTCGTCAGTTTCTACGACTATGAAGCTGTCATGTATTTGCAGAAATTTCCTATCGTACCGCGTATCGCGCGTTGCGTAATGCGTAGGTTTTTCATACGACACATCGCGTTTCACGGGGCGGGTTGTTGTGCGAAATCCGATTTGCTGCTGCGTTTGAATAGGCCTGTGCTTTTTGAAAAATTCAGCCATTGCGTCGGCAATTTTTTGCCCCCTATCCGGCCGGGCCGAACCTGCTGTTGTCGGCAGTTTCGCTTGCGTCTCAAGATTTGTCCCTAAAAGTTTTTCCCGAAGAGACCCAAGGATTTGCGAATGAACCAGATTGGCATTGTAAAAGCGTACCTCAATCTTCGTAGGGTGCACATTGACGTCTACGTCTTCGTAGGGCATTTGGATAAACAAAAAGATGACAGGGAATCTGTTTGGCTCCAGGTGCCCGCGGTATGCTTCTTTGATTGCGTGCGAGATAAATTTGTCGCGGATGAATCGGCCGTTTAGAAATACATATTGGAATTTGTTATTCGTCCTTGAAATGCCGGGTTTGCCCAGCAGAGCAAAAATATGTATTCCTCTTTCATCGCTTTCGGTTTCAATCAAATTTTCAGAAATCTCAAGTGAGAACAATTCAGCTATTCGTTGGCGAAGGCCTTGTTTGCTCACCAGCCGATAAAGCTCTCGCTCGTTTGCTGTTAGCGTCATATCCAAATCACGATTTGCCAGTGCAATGCGTGTGAAGTGCTCGGTAATGTGGCCGGCTTCGGTATTGGCGGTTTTGAGGAATTTGCGTCTGGCCGGTAGCTTATAAAAAAGGTCTCTGACCTGGATTGTTGTGCCGTAATCAGCGCTGCAGGGGCTGATGCTACCTTTTTTTCCACAATCAATTTCAATGCAATTGGCACCGGCTTCAGTTTTTGCTCCTTCGCGGAGTTTACCCTCGAGTGAAGCGAAGGGCTCGAGGCCTGTCCCGAGCGCGGTCGAAGGGACAGGTCTGCTCACGGCCCTGACTTGTGCCACCGAGGTAATACTCGCTAATGCTTCACCTCTGAAGCCGAGTGTTGATATACCCCGCAAATCTTGGCTGGTTTTGACTTTGCTGGTGGTGTGTGGCTCAAATGCGTGCCCGAGGTCTTCGCCGTCCATTCCACAGCCGTTATCGGCGACCGATATTAACTTGCGGCCTCCATCTTCGGTGGATACCGTTATTTTTGTTGCTCCAGCGTCGATGCTGTTTTCCATCAATTCCTTGACCACACTGGCGGGTCTTTCAATTACCTCACCGGCGGCAATCATATTAATCATGTTCTGGTCAAGGACGATTATTTGGCCCATTGTTTTTTCCCGCCCCCAAAATAGTTTTAAGTTTTTAGCGTTGAGTTTTGAGTTGATTGAGAATTCAAAACTCGTTAGCTTTCAATTAGGCTCCGGCCGGTCATTTCTTTGGGTTGCGGCAGTCCCATCATTTCGAGTAAGGTAGGCCCTATGTCGGCCAATCTTCCGCCTTCTCGCAGCTTTCTATTTTTGTAGCGCTCATCGAATACAATCAACGGCACATCGCCAATGGTGTGAGCGGTATGCGGCTTGCCATCACTTTCGGCCATTCTTTCGAAATTGCCGTGGTCAGCGGTGATTATGGCTGCGCCGCCTAAACCCTTGACTTTGTCCAGGATTCTGCCGACGCATTCGTCCACCACTTCGGCTGCTTTAATCGTTGCGGCCATTATGCCGGTATGGCCAACCATATCCGGATTGGCAAAATTGACCACTACTACATCATATTTGTTCGAGCCGAGTCTTTTTAGTACGATATCGGCAACCTCGAAGGCCGCCATCTCGGGCTTCAGGTCATATGTTCGAACTCGCGGTGAAGGCACAATCTGTCTGTCTTCGCCGCTGAACGGCTTTTCGGTGTAATCGTTGAAGAAGAAAGTAATATGGGCATATTTTTCCGTCTCGGCGCAGCGAAATTGTTTCAGGCCCAAAAAGCTCCAGTATACCCCTAAGGTATTTTTCATTTTCGGCGGCTTTGGAAAGGCCACCGGTGCCGGTATTGTTATGTCGTACTCGGTCATACAAACGTAATATATATTTGGTTTGCTTGTTCGTACAAAATCTTTGAAATCCGGTTGAACGAATGCCCGTGTGATTTCACGAGGTCTGTCGCCTCGGAAGTTGAAGAATATTACGCCGTCGCCGTCGTTGATGTTCCCTATTGGTTCATTTTCACTATTGACAATACAGGTCGGCTCGATAAATTCGTCCGTTACTTCCTTTTCATAGCTATTGGCAATTGCCTCCGCTGCGCTGAGGGCTTTAAGGCCGCGACCGTACGTCATACATTCGTAAGCCTTTTGTACGCGGTCCCATCGGCTGTCGCGGTCCATCGCGTAGAATCTGCCTATTACAGTCGCGATTCTGCCTGTGCCTATTTCTTCGGCTTTGGTTTCAATATCGGCTATATATCCTGCTCCGCTGTCCGGTGGCGAATCCCGGCCATCGGTGAATGCGTGAATAAAGACATCTTCTATGTTGTTTCTTTTGGCGAGTTCAAGCAGGCCGTACAAGTGGTCTAACAGCGAGTGTACGCCGATGTCACTGCACAGGCCCATAACGTGCATTTTGCCGTTATTGTTTTTTATGAATTTGATTAAATTCAGAAATTCCTTATTCTCGAAGAATGACCCATCGCGGATAGCTCTGCTGATTCTTACAGATTCCTGGGGGACGATTCTGCCGGCTCCGATATTTTGATGTCCTACCTCGCTATTGCCCATCGTCCCGTCCGGCAGGCCCACATCTTCACCGCTTGTATGGATAAGGCAGTTTGGATACTCGGCCATTAGCATATCATCTACCGGGGTATTGGCACGCTTGATGGTATTATACTCATCTTCATCTCTGTTTGGATTGTAGCCCCAGCCGTCGCGAATAATCAGCACGAATGGCTTGTTTTTCAAAACCACTTTTTGTTTAGCCATAGAAGAGGAACCCTTCAAGCAAAAGCAACATAGACGAGGCAATACCTCGTCCATACCTTAAAGTCGAACCAAATTGAGCAAATATGATATAAGCTCGAGCTAAATATGTCAAACATTTAGAAAAAACGCTTATCCAGCACCTGTTGGGTTTAGGCTCACCCCGTAGCATAAAGTCGCCTTTGGCAATGCTGCGGGGCTCACGCCTGATAGGTGCTGGAAAAATACCTGTGCTGCTAAAAGTTTTTGACAGCACCATTTACTATGCTATAATTAGCCGCTAATTAAGAGTTTCTTGTGTTAAATGTTTGTAAATGACAGCTGTAGGTTATCCTGTGTCAGAAAGGGAAACGTATATGTCCAAGAGCACAGATAATGGAAAGGCAAAGGGTAAAATGCGAAATGCAAAAGCGAATTACTTTTTACTTTTTGCTTTTTACTTCTTGGTTTTTGATTTGCTGTTTTTTGCCGGTTGCGCTGGTAAACAACAGGTGGTTGAGTTATATGTCGATGCTGTGATGCTCAGGGAGCTTGACGAGAAGGACAAGGCCATCGAAAAGCTCGACTCGGCGGTACAATCAGACAAGAGATTTTCCCTGGCGTATTCTTTGCTTGGCGAGATTTATCAGGAAATAAAGGATTACGAAAAAAGCGCCGCCTCTTACGAAAAGGCAACAGCACTGAATCCTTGGTCTTTTGGAGATTATTTCAATCTTGGGCGGGTTTACCAGATTATGGAAAAATTTGCACAGGCAGTCAGGGCATACGGCAGGGCCTGTGAACTCAAGCCCGACCATCTGGAGGCACATGTCAATGCCGCCGAATCACACTATGAACTCAAGGACTATAACAGTGCCTTGGCCTATGGTAAACGAGCTGAACAGATTGACCCTGATGTAAGTGAAGTCCAGAAATTACTGGGCGATGTTTATGGGTCCCAGAAAGATTATGACCAGGCCATCGCGGCGTACAAGCGCTCGCTGGAAATAGACAGTAACAACCCCGAAATTATGGTCTCCTTGGCGGTTGCATATTTAAGAACCGACCGCAATAGCAGCGCAAAGGAGCTGTTGACGTCAGTGATACAAATCCAGCCTGATAACAATACCGCCTATCAATATCTTGGATATTGCTATCTGGAACTTAATGATGTGGACAAAGCAGTGGAGAGCTACAGCAGGGCGATTGAGATAAATGACAAGGATTGGCAAGCTTATAGGGGGTTGGGGGTTTCTTATATGTTAAAGGCGTTTAATGATGAAGATGAGACGTTAAAGGCAGAGGCAATCCGGCAGTGGCGCGTATCTTTGGACATCAAACCCGACCAGCCCAGTCGTGAGAGATTACTTAATCTGATACAAAAATATTCAAAGTAAGAATAAGTGCACAAGTAAAGAGTGCCTAAAGTGAGCTAAAGTGCCTAAAGTGAGCTAAAGTGAAAAAAACTCCATAACTTTAGGCACTGGGTTCCCAAACGCACTTCTCTGCGTTTGGGGTACCACTTCACACTTTAGCTCACTCTGTATGTTACACTCTAATTATGACAGAGTTGAAGAAAGAAGAAAGCAGCGCCAAGCCGGGTTCAGATACTGCATCTCGTTCCTGCTTTCACAAAAATGACGTGTCGCCCCCGCGAAAGCAGGGGTCGTGTCTCGTATCTCGTTACGCTTCATGCTTCACGCTTTACGTTTCACACATAAAGCTGCCGAATTTGGCCGCGCAGCTTGTTTTCTGGCCTTTAATGGCGGCTGGTATAGCACTGGATTTGTGGAGTAAAAAAGCTGTATTCGCCTGGTTGGAGCAGCGACAAGGTAGTAGCATTTCACTTATAGATGGCTTTCTGCAGTTTGTCAGGGCCGAGAACGCCGGTGCCGCTTTTGGAATAGCAACCGGGCAGCGTGACTTGCTGATAGTGGTTTCGGTTATTGCATTGATAGGAATCTTTGCGATTTTTCTTTTCAGCGGAACTGAGCGGAGATCGGTGCATATTGCTCTTGGGCTTTTCGCCGCCGGCGTTTGCGGCAATCTTTACGACAGAATTTTTAATGATGGTCTGGTGCGGGATTTCATCGATGTTGTGTACTGGCCGGGCAGGCATTGGCCGGCATTCAATGTCGCAGACAGTATGCTTTGTGTTGGTGTTGGGTTGGTGATTATTTCAGGCTTTTTTACTGAGAAGTCTTCTCGAAAACGTGTTCAGCAACGTAAATAGGGGCATTTGACGCCACACCCAGGGCAATCGCATCGGAAGGGCGGGAGTCAATTTCGATAGTTCGACCGTCTGAATTTAGGTATATCTTTGCATAGAAGGTGTGATTGCGCAGGTCATTTATAACTGTTTTTTCTATTTTAGTACCGAGATTTTCAATTACGCTGTCCAATAAATCGTGTGTCATTGGGCGGGGCGCCTTGATGCCTTTTAGTCGGCGGTCGATTGCAGAAGCTTCGACTATGCCAATAACAATGGGAAAACTGCGCTCGCCGTTACGCTCTTTTAAGACGATTATCTGCTGGTCGGATGCTTCGTTAATGATTATACGCGACAATTCCACTTCGATATCCATTTTGGCACCACCTTTACTATATCAACCGTTTAATTCCGAAAGGTGTTTTTCAACGGTTTTCAATTGTTCTGTTAATTCGGCCAGCTTCTCTCTGGCCTGGGCCACCACTTGCGGTTTGGCTTTAGTAACAAAGTTTTCATTGCCCAATTTGGCCTCTATGCCTTTCTTGCTTTTTTCTATTTGCTGTTTTTGCTTTTCCAGTTGCTTGCGTTCAGCTTCCGGGTCGATTGCCTCATGAAGATAGATTTGCATCTGGTCCACGATTGTAGCAGCTGCATTTTTCGGTTTCTTAATTGCTTTTGCCGCCGTGAATTCCTTTAAACCGGCCAACTGACGGATAAGTTCTGCGTTTGCATTTAGAATATCGGCAATTTTTTGTGGCGAATTTGCAGATACTATTAATTTTTCGCCTGGCGGTTTGTTGTATTTGCTTCTAATGTCTCGTATGACCCGAGTCGCAACCTGGATAATCGCAATTTGTTCTTCAGCATCGCAGTCTTTTAGTGAATCGATTTTCTTCGGCCATTCAGCTGCTACCAGCGCCTTGGATTTTTTTGCTTCTGCCAGCCCCTCAAGTTTACGCACTGGTGCAATTTCATTTAGCTTCTGGAATATTCCTTCAGTGATAAACGGCACAAATGGATGCAATATGCGCAAAATCTGGTCCAGTACGAAAGCCAAAACATTTTGAGCAATCGGCTTTTGCTGCTCGTCCTGCATTCTTGGTTTTGCCCACTCAAGATACCAGTCGCAAAAGTCGTTCCAGAAGAACCTGTAAATTTCTGTTAATGGCTCGTTATATTTGAATTCATCCAAAAATTCGGTCGTCTCAGCGATGGTTTTAGCCAGGCGCGAAAGAATCCATCTGTCGGTGATTGTCATTTTATCTTTGTCGAATTTGTCCGGCTCGATGCCCTGCAGATTGGTCAATGTAAAACGTGAAGCGTTCCAGAGCTTATTGCAGAAGTTTCGGCCGATATCAAACTTCGGTGACGTATTTGCCGTTCGTCCATCAGGCAGTGTCATTGGTACTACCGGCATTCGGACATCCTGCGTTTGTGTGGTCATACTGGCTAAGGTAAATCGCATCGCATCGGCCCCGTGGCTGTCGATGGCCACCAGCGGATCAATCCCGTTGCCCAGACTTTTGGACATTTTGCGTCCCTCGCCGTCCTGTATCATCGCGTGAATGAAAACATCACCGAATGGAATATCTCCAACACAGTACTGTCCCATCATCACCATACGCGAGACCCACAACGTGATAATTTCCCGAGCTGTGCAAAGCACATCGCCTGGGTAGAATGTCTCAAGTTCCGGCGTCTCGTCCGGCCAACCAAGCGTGCTGAAAGGCCAAAGCGCTGATGAGAACCAGGTATCCAAAACGTCCGGGTCCTGAATTAAATCACCGGAGCCGCACTTTTCACAGATTGTCGGGTCTTCAATGCCAGTATTGGTTTGGCCGCATTTTTGACAGTACCAAATCGGAATTCGATGTCCCCACCAGAGCTGTCTGCTGATAGGCCAGTCGCGAAGGTTCTCCAGCCAGCTTTGATATGTTGTCGCGTAACGGTCAGGGATAAACGTAAGCCGGCCATCAAGTAAGGGTTTCAGGGCCAGGCCAGCCAGAGAATTTATCGGCACATCGGTACCCTCGATTAGGCCGTCGCCAAATTTTTCTCCCAGGTGTTCGATAGGCTTTTTGACCGCAATATACCACTGGTCGGACAGATACGGCTCGATAGGTACGTGGCTGCGGTAGCTGTGGCCGACCTCGTGGGCATATTCCCGAACGTTCTCGAGGAGATTTTCTTTTCGGAACCACTCAACGACAGCCTCACGCGCCTCGAAACGGTCCATTCCAAGTAGGGATTGTGCGTCCGGATTGCTCGCATCCTCCCAGCCATACTTGTCGCTGATAGAGCCATCCGGTGCCATTACATTGATAACCTCCAGTCCATGCCGCTGACCAATTTCCCAGTCGTCAGGGTCATGAGCGGGGGTGACTTTCAGGAAACCTGTGGAGAACTTTGCCTTTTCATCTTCGCTGTCAGGGTCAGGCAGAACAACGTGCTCATCGGCTATTATAGGGATGAGCCGGCCTACGATTGGAAGCCGGACCTTTTTGCCAAGCAGCAATTCGGCACGCTCATCTGCCGGGTTCATCGCGACGGCTGTATCGCCAAGCATTGTCTCCGGACGGGTAGTGGCGACGGTAACATGCTCAATTCGCGCTCCTTTGATTTCAACCGGCTCGGCGAGCGGATACCGCATATACCAGAAATGTCCCTGTACTGTTTCGTGCTCGACCTCATCGTCGGCCAGTACTGTTTGTGTAGCCGGGTCCCAGTTGACCAGCCTTTTGCCTCGATATATCAGTCCATCCGCAAATAGCTTGAAGAAAGCGGCCCGAACAGCTTTTGCACAAACCTCATCCATTGTAAAGCGTGTTCGCTGCCAGTCACACGAGCAGCCCATTGCTTTCAGTTGTTCGATAATCAGAGCTTCATATTCATCTTTCCAGGCCTGTACACGCCCGACGAACTCCTCCCGCGAAAAATCTGTCCGCCGCTTGTTCTCCTCCGACAGGATTCGCTTCTCAACGACCGTCTGGGTGGCGATGCCGGCGTGGTCGGTGCCCGGCATCCACAGAGTATTGTAATTTTGCATCCGGTGGAACCGAATCAAGATGTCCTGTAATGTGTTATTCAATGCGTGACCAAGGTGCAATGGCGCTGTGACGTTAGGTGGCGGGATAACAATCGTATAAGGCTTCCGGGTGGTTTTTTCACTATTCGGCGATGTTGTTGCGTGAAAATACGGGTGCGAGGACCAAATCTCGTTTGCGTGCTTTTCTATTATTTTTGGTTCATAAACTTTCGAAAGCTGTTCACCCATAACTTACCCAACCAATTGTCTGTAAAAAAAATCCCGGCAAAATACTGAAAGTGCCGGAATTTTATCTTAATAAAATCAAACAATAATGTAAAGTAAACAATTAGGTGCAAGCCGAGCATCTCTGCTCGTTGTCGTGATAGTTGGCTTTGCAACCCCTGCACCCGTTTTTGCGGGTGTAAACTTGTGCCTGCAAAAGCAGGCGGCAGGAGGTTAATCTATGTTCATTGTCATCAGGAACTCTGCATTGGTTCGGCACTTGGCAAGCCTGCTTTTGAGCAGTTCGATTGCTTCGACCGGGTTCAAATCGCTAAGGACTCTTCGGAGCCGATATACAAGCTTAAGCTCTTTTGCGTCGAGCAGCAATTCTTCCCTTCTGGTTCCGCTTCGACTGATGTCTATGGCCGGCCAGGTCCTTCTGTCGACGAGGCGCCTGTCGAGGTGCAGTTCCATGTTTCCGGTTGCCTTAAACTCTTCGAAAATCACCTCGTCCATTTTCGAGCCGGTGTCAATCAATGCGGTTGCAAAGATGGTTAACGAACCACCCTCTTCGACATTTCTTGCTGCACCAAAAAATTTCTTGGGCATTTGCATTGCGCCGGCGTCAACGCCACCGGTCAGGATTTTACCTGAGTGTGGCATCTCGGTATTATAGGCACGGGCAAGGCGTGTTATCGAGTCCAGTAGAATCACCACATCTACACCATACTCGACAAGGCGTTTTGCTTTTTCGATTACGACTTCGGCTACCTGACAGTGACGTGAGGCAGGCTCATCGAAAGTAGAGCTTATAACCTCGACGTCCTCAGCGGTTTTCCGCTCCATTTCCGTGACCTCTTCAGGCCGTTCGTCAATCAGAAGCACTATCAATTTTACTTCAGGGCAATTTGTGCTGATGGCGTTTGCGATTTTTTGCAGCAGGATTGTCTTGCCTGTTCGCGGCGGGGCGACGATTAGACCACGCTGACCTCTCCCCACCGGCGTTACCAAATCGATTATTCGCATATTTAGCTCTTCCGATATGGTTTCGAGTATGAAACGCTCCTCCGGGTGCAGCGGCGTCAGGTCGCTGAATACCACCTTTTCCGCAAGGTTGTCCGGGTTTTCATAGTTAATGGCTTCAACACGCAGCAGGGCAAAGTACTTCTCCGAATCTTTCGGCGGACGGATTTGTCCTGATACGGTGTTTCCGGTTCGCAGGCCGAAACGTCTGATTTGAGACGGTGAGACGTAGATATCGTCCGGGCTGGACAGATAGTTATAACTCGGATTTCGCAGAAATCCATAACCGTCCGGCAGCACTTCCAGTACGCCTTCGCCGTACATTAGTCCGTTTTGGCGAATACGCTCTTTAAGAATTCTGAAAATCAAATCCTGCTTTTTAAGAGCGCTGTATTCTTTGATGTTTTCTTTCTTGGCGACATCGTGCAGCTCCGCCACCGTTAGTTTCTGCAAATCTGTCAAATACAGGTTGCCTTTTTTAATCCGTTCGTATTTGGCGTGTGTGGATTCTTCCTCGGCTTTTTTGCTTTTCTCGGCCTCACTCTTTGTTTTGACACCGGCAGCGTTTTCATTCGTAGTTGTGGCCGAGCCGGACTGTTCCTGTCCCGATACATTGGAATTCGTTTGTTCGGCGGCAGCTTGTTCTTCAGCGACAGACTCTTTCTTTGTGGCTTTGCCTCTTTTTGCTGTTGTGGCTTTTTCAGTTTTTGCAGTGCCTTTAGCCATATTTACTCCTTTTCATTTGCAAAACATCTATGATTTACTTGAACAACCTTCCCGTAGGAATTCAATAGGATTTGAATTTTGAACAGTAGAAATAAAACTTATAATATATCAAAAACGGCCATTAGTAATACAAGCGTCTTATGATAAGCCCCACTTACCCATTATCCGTAACACAAGAGAAAATATCAACGACTTGCCTGACTAATGCCGAGAAGTCAGAATTGTTATCTATGACTATAACATTATCGGTGATGTCAACCTTCTTGTCCAGAGAAATCTGAAAATTTTCTCTAATTTTTAGTTGATTTTCGTCGAAGATGCCCATTTTTTTCACTCTATCCATCCTTAATTGCCGTTCGCAGTCAACGAAAATGAGCCTGTCACAGCGCCTAACCCAGCCTACTTCCACCAATAAGGGCATATCCAGCACAATTGCCTTGACCAATGGTTGGCGATTGTATTGTTCTATAAGCTGCTCGGCACGGGCCAGGACAAGGGGATGAACTATACTGTTAAGTGACGAGAGCTTATCGCCGTTGGTAAAAACAACATCGGCTAATTTCTTGTGGTCGATTTTCCCTGTAGAATCTAAAACAGCCTGGCCAAGAGAGGCGACTATTTTTCCCCTCACAGCAGGGGTATCAAGTAATTCGTGGGCAATCTTGTCAGCGTCGATTGTCTTACAGCCCAGTTTGGCAAACTCGGCCGCCACAGTGCTTTTACCCGAGCTGATACCACCTAAAATACCTATTATTGGTTTTTTCCCGTCATTACTCACAACTCGGCAGTTTAACCAATCTCGCAGAATCAGTCAAATGGATTGATATTGCGGTAATCTACTCCGGTGTCATTTCGAGCGGAGCACGCGTTTGATGTGCCTGCTTTGACGTATCTTAGTGCGAGAGAGCTGTCGTGCAAAATTCGTGAATGGTGAATAGAGCCACGAATCAAATCTTGTAGTTTTTGCAGCAATGGCTATAATTGCAAATCACGTAAATATCCGGGCCCGACAACTAAGAAGGCAGATAATTCGTGATTGGTAAATAGTGATTACTTGTCCTGAGTTTATCGAAGGAGTGAATTGTATTTGGTGAATAATATCTGAGGAACCTTTCTACGGAATCATCCAGCTTACAAGAATTAGAACAAATTCCCGGCGTTGGTAAAACTATTGCCCAGGATATGCTAAATATCGGCATCCATTCTATTGACGCTCTTAAGGGCCAGCCCGCCGACCTGTGCCACGAAGCTTTATGCGAAGGGAGGAATCCCCTTGTCATTCCGAGCGAAGCGAAGCGCAGCCGAGGAATCTATTAAAACAAAAGCCGGCTTTGCCGGCCTCGACCGGCTAAATACTATATACTAACGACTATCGACTAAATACGAGATACGCTTCACCAGATACGAGCGACGAAAATAACTGGAAGGATAAGGAATAACTAACTGCTAACGTGGAGAAAAAAACATCCGGGAGTGGAAAACATGGCTGATAGTGTAGAATTTAGGTCAGTGTCACATATTAATGGAAGAGTCAGTGTTTATGGGGTAGCCAAATGAGAGTCTCGGAACATTTCAGTCTGAACAATACACAACCTTCTCTTGACTTTATTGACGTTGATACCCAAGATGATGTCTCACTTTTTATCGATCCTAGAGCTTTTCTTGCATTACCCTCTGATTGGGGCCAAGAATGCGTGGCACTAACTAATAGCAGATTTTTTTCAGGTTCTTCTTGAGGCAGTTCACGAGAATGATGAATTGGCTGGGCTCGCTCTTCTTAGAAGATTAAGAGAACCAAATGAGACAAGATTGGGCTTGTCAACTAGGGGGGCAAGAGGGCGAGCTGTTGGATCTGAACGTGCTCTAGACTTATGGGAATCGCTATGTAATAGCGAGGCGGTTCATACTGGTTTAGTCCAGGACCTCGATGACACTGTTTTGTTGGTTCCAGGAATTGGTCCAGATGTTATATCGGATATAACAACGAATATACTCAGGGAGCCTTTAATTGAGTACACACAAGCAGTGTGCCAAGTATATGGTATACCACTTACATCAGATATCCCTTCAGGTCCACTATGGAATCCTAGAACACATACTTGGTCGTCCAATTATGTTCATTTACCTGTCATAAATCACAGGAAGTTACTTTTGGTTCCAAAAGTACTTGTAAGATATAAGATGACTCATAGGCCAGACGAATACTATCGTCATTATTTACTAGAAGACTTACGTGAAGAAGAATTATCTTCTGGTAGTCCTCTTGTTCAAATACTCTCCGATGGACGAAGAAGAGTTACGAAAAAATCCTTAATGGAAAAGTATGGAACTGGAAAATCTGTTCTTGTTGAGCAAACTTTAAGACACCCTGAAGCACTTGAAAGGTATCGTGGGCAAAAGAGAATGCCTGATGCCCCGCTTTCACATTTGGAATTGTCACGTAATCCAACAATAGACCTTCCTGATTGGGATGCATTACTGAATGCTGTCCTTACTTTGACTCCGGGCAGAAGCGATGCTAGTCAGTATGAGAAAGCTATTGAAGCTTTGCTTTATGCACTGTTCTATCCCGCTCTTGTAAATCCAATCAGTCAACACCCCATTCACAATGGAAGAAAACGTATTGATATAACGTTTACCAATGTTGCTGTAGAAGGTTTCTTCCACTGGCTTGTTTTAAACTATCGAGCTCCACATGTTTTTGTTGAATGTAAGAATTACGGACGAGAAATTGGTAATCCTGACCTTGACCAACTTTCTGGACGTTTTTCGCCTAAGCGAGGCCAATGTGGATTGTTAATATGTCGTTCTTTTAGTGATAGAGACCTAATCATGCAACGGTGCAAAGATACTGCCCAAGACCAACGTGGTTTCATTATACCATTGGAAGATTCAGACTTGATCAACCTTGTTGAACAAAAGCGCCAACCTAGTGGCGATATCCAGTTTCAACTGCTTCAGGATCGCTTCGACTATCTTATAATGTGATCAAAAACACAACTTTCATAAAGTACTCTCTCCGAGAGCTTGCGAAACCAAGGCATTCAACAGCTTCAATTCATATGGGGAAAATAGGGACACCCACCTATTTTTGCAGACTCAATCAACTTTTCCAACAGCCCAGCGGTTCTATCTCTCTTACTTTGCCCGCATTTTCTTCACTTTTTGAGAAGCTTTTTTGGACTGTGCTTTACCAGATTTAGTCCTCTTCTTTACAATATCAGAACCGATGGGAGCTCCAGTTCCATTAGTCATAATAAATTCTCCTATAATTCTAATCTTAAATAATCTACCTTGCAATTATAGCAACTATTTTTTCTTTTTCTTCTTGGTAGCTTTCTTTTTCTTGGTGATCTTCCTCTTTGCAGCTTTTTTATATTTTCTGCCCTTGCCAATACCGTTAGTCATCATTTTTCATCCCTTAATTAGAAAGGATATCCTTAGCTCGTTCATAGAATTTCCTTCGGGCGTCCCAAGCTCCAATTCCAAGAACCACTTCAACAATCAAAATCACGGCAAAGAAAAAAAATTCACGTTGGTTCAACAAATCTTTATCTTGAAAACACCTCGCGATAAAACGAGAAATATACGTTATCAAAACTGCTATGAGCATATTTGCATAATACTGGTAGTATCGATAGTGATTCTCGTTTATAAAGTTAAAGGCATCCTCTTTCCCCGAAAGATGTTTGAAATTAAGCTCTTGGTTTTTGCATTTAAAAATAGCACACAAAATAAAATCTAATAGCAACCATCTAAATCCACTCACCGCAACACCTGCAGCAATAGAACCTAGAGTTACATATAGGAAACCTCCCACTGTAGGTGCACCTGTCTCTCCTGCTTTCAACCATTCTTGGACCATATGAACGTGGTAGCTTGCACCCCAAAGTAAAATAAATCCGGGAGCCAGAAAAGCAATTACAATGCCAAAGTTATCAGTACCAGATTTTAAGTTCATAGTTACCTCATCCCAAAATTCTACGCTGTGAAACCCTCTGGTATATTATACAAGTCTATATACACATCTTTCCTTTTTACCCCACACCCTACCCAAAACCGCAATTCCCGTCAACACAAGGAAATCCGCACGCTTTAGGGAGATTATACGGCATAGAGTTCGGATTTCAATAGGAAAAAGGATAGCCCAAAAAGTGCTTTTCTGGCCGTTTTTTGTTGACTTTTGTTTGAAATTCTGTTAAAATTCCCGTATGTTTTGCCTGCCCTCTTGTCCCAGAACGTCTTTATCTGGGATCCAGTTCTTTCGGTGGCTAAAAATAAAAAAATCTCCACCTCAAATCCCTCACTAAAAAAAACCATGCTTCTTAAAGCACTACATTAGTATATATGCATATACTAATATACTTCTACTAAACCCCTCTGTGCTCTCTGCGGCTGATTGAATTGGTGTTAATTCGTGGCTTAAAAAAT
>JAUWIG010000027.1 GCA_030605475.1 Planctomycetota bacterium
ATTTAAGGAGAAAAAAATGAAGTCAATAGTCAAACAATTCAACAAAAAAACGGCGTTTACCCTTGTGGAGCTGCTTACCGTTATGACCATTGTTGTGATTCTTTTCAGCCTGCTTGTGCCGTCTCTGAATATGGTCAGGCGATACGCCAAGAGGGTAAAACAAAATGCCCAGTTCCACAGCATCGCCGCCGGACTGGCCCTTTTCGATGGCGAGTTCGATGGTTATCCGCCCTCAGACCCGTGTGACACAGCAGGCAGCGACTACTGCGGCGCGATGAAGCTTTGTGAGGCTATGGTGGGCCAGGATTTGTTGGGTGTCCACGAGAACACGATTTTCAGACAAGATGGTACGGATGGTAGTGTTGACCTATATCCTACTTTCTCTGACCCGCTAACCGTTGCTGACCGCGAGAACTTGAAAGCCAGAAAAGGGCCGTATGTGCCGGTCGAACGTGTTACTGTATGTGCGATGCAGGATTTGTATTCCGGTGTTGGGAGCTTTGATGTAAATTCGGTTGTTTTGTGCGATGAGTATAGTCGTGTAAGGAACCTGAAAACTGGAAAGAAAGTTGGTATGCCTATACTTTACTACAAGGCGGATATATCGAAGACCTTCCATGACTCAACAAACATGGACCAGAGTATTTACGCTTCCGCTGACAATCAGGAATTGGTTGACCTTGCCTTGCCGTGGGATGCTGCTTTTAATCATCTTATTGCCACAAGTGGCACCGCACCAGACGGGAGCACGGCAGACTGGGAAATATTCTACAGCGATAAATACGAGATATGCGATGATAAGATTACCTCAATCGCCAGGCCTAAAAATGCAGATTCTTATATCCTGATTTCCGCGGGATTTGACGGTGTGTATGGCACAGAGGACGATGTATTCAATTTTCCAGATTAGAGTGATGGCCGGATGAACAGTTCGGCAGGACAACAACTGCTATGGGATGGAATTGCTGGAATGGAGTTGTGAAAATTGTCATTGATAACAAGGATAAATTTATAAAAGGGGATTGCTGTGAAGCGTAAAAGACCAGGATTTACGTTAGTGGAGCTGGTGGCGGTTATAGCGACAATCGCAGTATTGCTTGGGCTGCTTATCCCTGCTCTAAGTATGGTGCGCAGGAGTGCAAAAGAAACGGCGCAAAAGGCCCAGCTTACCGCCATCGATTTGGCCCTGTTGGCCTTTAAAAACGATTACGGCGATTATCCACCGTCCGAGGAGTCTACGACAGGGCCGGCTGGCCGTTACGACGGTTCGCAACAGCTTGCTGAAGCTCTTGTGGGCTGGGACCTGCTGGGTTTTCATCCGGATTCAGAATGGAGGTCAGATGGGAAGGACGCATTTTTAAATGATATATACAACTATACAGACCCTGATAATTTGAATGAGCGAAGGGGGCCTTACCTGGACCTTGCGACTGCCAATGTTTTCAAAGTTGGAGACTTGTTTGGTGCCCCCGGGCCGGTGGACCCGAATACGTATGTGATTTGCGATTCATTTCGTGTAAAGAGGGTACCCGTCGGCGGTAGAATCGTCAAGGCAGGGACTCCAATTCTTTATTACAAGGCAGATGCTTCAAAGAAAACAATAACTGAAATTTACGATGTTAATGATAATTTAGAGTTCATTGGTTTGGATAAGATGACAGATGGAGAGCCCCATCCGCTTTTTGGTTTTGTCCCCTTCTACAATCATATTACTGACCCGAAAATAGCGATACCTTGGCCTTACAGGCCTGATTCATACATATTAATCACAGCGGGGGCGGACGGCCTGTATGGCACAAGCGACGATATTTGCAACTTTTGAAATTAGTTCATAGTTCATAGTTCATAGTTCGTGGTTCATAGTAGTACACAATGGGATTTAGTTTTGAGAATCTTGATGTTAAGTGGCTTAAAAAGCTCCATAAGTCGATGAACAATGAACAATAAACAACGAACAAAAAAAGGCGTAACGCTCGTCGAGATATTGGTTGTTGTGGCCATAATCGCGATTTTGACCACAATAGTAATCAGCGTCGCCGCTCGTATTGATAATCAGTCCAAAGAAAGGAGCCTCGAAGGCACTTTTGTGCTGTTGGAGAGTGCGTTGCAAGAATATTATGAATATTGGGGTTATTTTCCCGTCGACGTCGATCCTAACGTAACGCTTTACACACAGCTTCACTCAACACCGAGTTCCCGGAAGATACTGGAACAAATTAGCGGCTCTCTGATTGATGAGGAGCATCGCATACGCATATACGACCAGTGGGGAACGGTGTTGGATTACAGATATGACCCCAATGATAATTTTCCAGAGCTAATTTCTGCGGGGCCGGACAAAATTTTCGGCACTGCCGACGATATAACCAGCAGATAAAAAAGATGAAAATAAAATTTAAACAATCCGGTCTTACGCTGATGGAGATGACGGTTGTCATCGTGGTTATAGCGCTGCTTACCGCTCTTTCAATGCCGGCTGTTCGTACGTTTTTTAGCTCGATGGCCACGTCAGGCGGGACAAGGAGTTTGATAAGCGCAAGCTTGTCCTCTGCCCGCGCCGTCGCCGCGAAAAAACAGCGCTACGCCGGCATACGCTTCCAAAAAGTGTATGACCCTAACGGCCTGCTCAACGCCTCTCAATATATAATCTTTATTGTACAAGACCCGGAAATATTAGCTTGGGGCTTTCGGGCAGTGGAGGGCATCCAGCCAATAAAACTGCCTGATTCTGTTGGTGTGATGGATTTGATTCGTGTGAGCCGAGATTATAATCCAGGCAATCATCAGACCTATATTATGGAGGAAACGCGGATTGCAAACGATGTTATGATTGCCGAACAGAACGACCTTATTGATACTACAGCTTTTTCGATAGTTTTCTCACCATCCGGCAAAATGGTAATTCACGAGGTACGCGTGAGGAATAAGAATGGCTTTGTAGATAGCACAGGCAACTCGGACATTAGTTATGATGACGTTTTTAATAAGAAGATGCGAGTAGATGCCGGTTTGGCAATGTTTTATCAAGACGATTATTTCGATCCTGACTTGAATTCCTATCCGGATTATGGCCTGGGGCCGGAATCAAGCCGGAGCGGTTTCATTATCTATGAAAAGGATAAATTCAAACAGGCCTATGACAGAGGGCTGGCGTGGTCGGATTATCTGAGTCAGTTAAGGCCGATTTACATTAACCCATATACAGGGACGATAATAAATTAGTTCGTGGTTCATAGTTCATTGTTCATCGAGAGAAGATGCAATGGGATTTAATTTTGAGAATCTTGATGTTTATCATAAAGCGGTAGATTTCGCTAATGACATTTATTTACTAACAAAAACTTTTCCAAAAGATGAAATGTTTGGTTTAACAAGCCAGCTAAGGAGAGCAGCAGTTTCTATATCGTTGAATATTTCGGAAGGGTCGGCGCGAAGCAAAAAAGACTTCAGTCGTTTTATTGATGTGGCCAGAGGTTCAATTTTCGAATGCGTTACAGTACTGCAAATATCGCTGAAACAAGGTTATGTTGATAAGAAAAATTTTACTAATTTACAAAATAAATTAACAGACTTGTCAAAGATGTTGAGCGGTTTAAAACGCTCTATGAACCAATGAACAACAAACAATGAACAATGAACAATGAACAAAAACATAGAGGTTTTTCTCTTACCGAGGTCTTATTATCTGTCGGCGTATTCTCTATCGGGATGATTTTTATAGCTGGCGTATTTCCCGTAGCCATCCATTTTACCACAATTGCCACCGAGCGAACCCTCGCAGCGGTGGTAGCCGACGAGGCCTTTGCAAAAATAAAACTTTATGGTATTGACTTTAACTCTCCTCCGTTGCCTGCGGATTCGAATACCTGTGTTAATTTTAATGATGTTTCATATTTTCCCCTTAATCCGGGCGAATTCGCGTATCCTTCGGACCCTAATATCGACATCTTGAAAAAACAATATTACTGGTCGGCCCTTTGCAGACGAGTGGACCTGTCTAATTCCCTCGTGCAGGTAACCGTCTTTGTCAGCAGGAAGACAGGGGCCAGTAGAGAGTATTGGTGCCAAAATTCGGCTGATCCAAACTTCCTTATAACAGTTGCCGAGCCGGTACCGATTCCTGTTAATGTCTCACAAGCCGCAAGTTTAGATGAACTCTGGATAAATGATTTTTACCCTGGTATTGATGAGAAAAGCTTTATCAATGATGGCTATACGATAGTGGATGGCGAAACTGGTCAGTTTTATCGGGTGCTGGAGCGGTACGCCGATGACCCCGGCACGCCGGCGGTGAGCGAGGATGAAATAATTCTGCTTGACAGGGTTTGGCAGGGCAGCGCTCTGCCTGGTTGGGTTTGGGTGGTTCCGTCACCGGCCAACGGCGGCAGATACCCCTGTAAAGCAGTGTATCAGAAAGTAATAAGTTTTTAACCGTCTCAAAATGAAGAAAGCCTTTACACTAATTGAGCTTGTGGTTGCTGTCGCGCTTCTGGCTATGGTGCTGGCCTTTGCGAGCACGATTTTCAGAGTCAGTATAGGGGCAACACGCACCGGCCGTGCAAACTCTGAAATTATGCAAAAACTGCGGGCCATTACCGACCAGCTTAACACAGATTTCAAAGGCATTCAGAGAGATGCTCCGCTTTTGATATGGTTCCAGCAGGACCCGAACGACCCCGACCAGCGATATGACCAGATTATGTTTTTTGCCAACGGCGATTTCCAATCAACTCAGTTGTACGATAGCGGAGTCCCAGCCTACACTGGTGAGCCGGTAATAGGAAACGTCGCCAGAATATATTACGGCCAGGCCCAGAGCCTCGACCCCAACGATACAATGCAGAACCCCTGGGACCTGGATGAAGAGGACCGACTGCTTGCCAGGCGCCGGCACATTTTAACCGCTGACCCGGACCTTTATATCTGGCCCGGCGATGTTAATGAAACTTTCGGTGAAAATTACGTTGGTGTAGAAGGGTATAATAACAATGAGATATTTGAGCATGACAGATTGTCGCTATCTCGGTGGAAGACAATACATAGAAATGACTATGATGCCGTTATTAGCACCTGTTTTGGCTTTCGTCCCTGGATTGATATGTATGACCCGAACACCTACCATAAATTAATGTGCGATGGTATTAGTAGTTTGGCAATCCAGTGGGCGTATTGGGACACTGACGATAACGAGTTACGCTGGTTTCCAAGTGACGACCCCGATGGTGATGGCAGCTACGTGGATTCTCATTTTGGCTTAATGGACCCTATTGACAATGAAAAGTTTGGCGTCTTTTTTAATGTTTCGCATGCTCCATCTCCTCCTCCGTACGCAGTTTGGTATCCTATCGAGGATGTGCAATATAAGACAACTGGTGAGGAGTTTCCTTCTGACTTTTATCCTGAAGCCCTCAAATTTACTTTTACGCTGTATGATTCGAAGGGGATTTTAGAGAAAGGGCAGAGGTTTACGCATATTGTTTATTTGGACTGAATTAGATACGAGATGCAAGATACGAGATACGAAATTGGCTCGGCTCTTATCTTAGCTGTAGTTTTGACCAGCCTGCTGGCAATTGTCGGCGTGATGTTTGTTATGGTTGCACGTGTGGACAGAATGGCGACCTCTTCCATAGCGGAAAATAAAGAGCTAAATTCCGCCGTAGAAACAGTCATCGCAAGGCTATCACAGGTGTTGGCTTTAGACGTCCCGCACAACGACCCTTGCCGGACAGCCCAGGAATACTATGATTATCCCGATACCGGCAATCCCTGGCTGGCGAGTCTTGAACCTTATGAACTGGGCGGCGATTATTACTGGCGACAGATAAGCGATGTTACGGGCTATCTGGCTGACCCTAATCACAATTACAGCAGAACTAACATAAGAGCTTATATCGTAGGTGACCACGAAGCCATATATGATTCGAATGAGCCGAACCAGATTGCTGACGCCGATGGTGATGGCGTAGCCGATTCAAAATGGATTGAGCTTCAAGATATCACCACAGGCAAAGGCAGACCCATCTACGCAGCCATTAGAATTATCGACAATGGCGGAATGTTAAATCTCAGTACAGTTTTTGCCGATCCAGGCGGGTCTGATGAGCGTAAGGGTGATAAGCTCACGGACATTTATATAGACGGACTGGTAAAGACCGGCACCAACTATATTGATAAGTTTATCGCTAACAGGAGTGGGGATTCTACTATCACGAAAGCGGCAGCCGAGCAATATCATAACGAAGTTAGCCGTAGAATTGAGAATCCAGCTATGACTGATCCGGCTTATACCTTGTATGATATCAGTGATGAACTGTCTTTACGGAACAGATTCGTTGTCTACAATAGACCAACAATTACACGTCTGGAATCGCAAGATTGTTTTGGCAATTCTCTCAGGAATAACAACGCCTGGACACCCGTAGATGACTCCGATAGCTTTAAAAAATGGAAAAGACGAATGGACCCCAATCATCCTGACAATAATGACTTAGATCCTAACCAATCTGATAATCTCTATGCTTTCCGAAAGCTTCTCACCACCTACAATATGGACCGGATTATAAATCCTGCTGGCGATAAAATGCTGTGTATTAACGACTCCGACCCTAACGTTAGTTTTATATACAACGCGTTAAGAGCGGGACTTTACGATGGTGGAATGGCTGACCCTAATAGCCTGGCTGCGCAAATGGCCGTTAATCTAAAAGACTTTCGCGATAACGATTCAAACGTAGCTACCATTAGTGTGGAGGGCAATCGCTATTATGGTTTTGAAGCCCAGCCGTTCATCACTGAAATCGGTATGAAGGTTATATTTGGTCCCCCTAACTACATTCACTATGCGCTTGAACTCTACAACCCATTCAGTCAGCCCATAGGCTTAGAAGACTTTGTGCTTGAGCTTAATTGCGGCAGCGAGTCTCGTGTTGTATCATTTGACCCCGGCGATATAATTGACGCGAATAGCTGCTTCGTAATTGCCAGCGACCTTACTGCGTTTGGTGTAGTTGATAAGCAAGACCCAAACCTCAGTTTCTTTGGGACCTGGAAACCACCCGACCTGGGTTTGCCTCGCCCAGCAGGACCGCCGCCATATCTCCCACCATTTTCTCCAGTTGCCGATGCAAATTTGCTCCTTAAGCGCGATGTAGGGGACCCAAACATATATATTGACAGGCAGGTAGTCGACCGGAGCATAGTTGACCTAGACTGCCTTTTGGGTGACTGCACACGGTATTTCGGGCGTGATGTCCGCGATTGGCATATTGTTTATCAAACATTAGAAGCAAGCGCAAGCTCCCTCGGCATAATAAATAATATCGACCCTGCTCTGTTTACGGGGCATAATTTCAGTTTCTTTCTTCCTAATCCCCTCGATCCCAACCGGGAATTCATTACGGTTGGCGACATTCCCCGAATCTTGAAAATCGGGCACGGCGTCGAGCCTAACAGCACCATCGGAGAACAATTAGGGCGGTGGGGAACAAATGAGGAATATGAGGTAAGATTAGACCTGCAAGACCCCAATCATAGAAATGTTTTCCAATATCTAACGGTCTTCGACCCGGCCAACGATGGAATTAACAACGATGGGGACGTGATACCCAATGATGGGAACGACCTGATAGATGAGGACAATCTGGATGGGACCCCTGAATGGAAAATTCCCGGCAGGATAAACATCAACACCGCACCCTGGTACGTAATAGCTCAATTGCCCTGGGTCTCCGGCGAGCTTGCCCAGGCGATAGTCGCTTACCGGGATAGGGCAGTTGTTGTTGATAATAATGATATTGATTATACCAGCCGACCGGGAGAGCCGGGCCTTAGAAGTATCGGGGAGCTAAACCAGGTTGTTGGCTCGAACCCTGATTATAGTATCGATTACTATGCGCTTGATTCTAACGATTTGGGCGTTTTCCCGGATTTAACGCCAAATGATGGTTTAGGATACGATTTCGAAGAGCGTGATGTTATTTTCTCCCGCCTCAGCAATCTTGTTACTGTACGAAGCGATGTCTTTACCGCTTACATACTCGTTCGCATCGACACTGATGGCCCGCAGAAAAGAGTTGTGGCCATACTTGACAGAAGTGATGTGTATCCTGCTGCCGGCAGGGTGAAAGTGCGTGCGCTGCATCCGGTCCCCGACCCAAGGTAAACCATATCAGTGCTCACCCCACCTGATAATTGTCAGGCAGCGCCTCTTGCTAATCTGACTTGCTTGCCTGCCAGGTATTGCCGTAAGCACCCATATTGATTCTATTGCCGTTTTCCTCCGGTTCGAACGAATAATCGGAACCAGGGTCACCGGTGTTGATACAGGGACTTGTCTCTGTGTCGGTAAGGTCGAACGTCCCGGTCTGCGGATTCCATCTGCCGTTTAGCCATTCGGTTTTTAAGTGATAATCGAAATGCTGCTCGGCAAACAAAGGCACTTCATTGATATTTCCTTCACCCGGCCAGGCGGAATCAGGCATCTGAACGTCGCTGTATGTAACAGCAACATCGTTTGCCTCAACAGTGGCTATTTGCCAGCCGGTATTGTACCAGAGGATGGAATTTGTCACGTTCATACTGCCGCCCCCGAAGCAGCACAGTCCGCCTGAATACCATGGCAGGGTGTCCCAACTGGCGGCGTTGTCTGCAATTGTGCAATTTTCAATTTCCGCAAAGCTGCCGTAGTTTGAGCTCATACCGCCGCTATAGTGACCTATGTTCTTGGTTATAAGGCAATTTGTAACAATCGACACCGAATTATCACCCCAGTTATAAATGCCTCCGCCGCTGGCAAGGCAGAAGTTATCAATTATCGCACATCTGCCAATCCACGCCACGCTTTCCCAGACGGCAATTCCGCCTCCGGACTTTCGCGAGACGTTCCCGTTTATGCTACAGTTGTATATTATTGAGCTGCCGCTACCGCAGTATATTCCGCCACCGGCCTGGATATTTTCATTGTTGATAGTCCAGCAGGTGTTGTCGATTATGCTGCAATTCGTAATCAAAGCACTACTATCTTCACACGCGATTCCACCGCCGTTTCCAACAGCCCAGTTATCGTTTATCGTACAGTCAATTATCACCGGGCTCACATTCCTGCAGTATATTCCGCCGCCGGGCAGATTTACGTCATTTAGGTCATTCACATCATATTTGTATAATCCGGTCCCGCACTCGTTCCAGCTTATCTCACAACCGGCAATCAAAGCGTTGCTGTTTTCATAGCAGAATATCGCTCCGCCTCCGGTATCGGCTTCATTTTCTGTTATGACGCAATTGATAATCATAGGGCTGCTGTTCTTGCAGTATATTGCGCCGCCGTAACCACCTGGGTCGACATTAGGCTCTTGTGGCCAATTCGAATCCTTGGCATAACCATTGATGATGGTAAGGCCATATAAAACTGTGGTTGTAGTTTCGCCGCTCTGGAGAACAAAGCCGCGCCCGTTGCTTTCGCAATCTATGATGCAGTTCTCTGCCCCACTTTCCGACTCCACTATTATTGCCTTGCCGTTAGTACCAATGTTATAATTTCCGATACCTGTGTAAGTGCCGTTAAGCACGAAGATGGTAGTGCCGTTAGCAGCATCGTCAATGGCCTCCTGAATACTGTCGAACGGATGCTCGACGGTGCCGTCTTCGAGTGGGTCACTGACAGCAGGGTCCCCGGGACCAGGGTCACTGGGAGCATCATCATCAACAAACATGTCCTGAATCGGCTTCGCCTCGGTTAAGATGAGAGAGTAATATTGTAGGCCGTCGGTTAATGTGTCCTTATGACTAATCTTCACCGTATAACTTCCCTCATTGGGCGACTCGATATAAACCTGCTCGACGTTGTCCACTACATTGTCACCGGTTATAGCGGAATCATCAGGATTGTTTGGGTCGAGGACATACGGATAATAAGTTATGTTAGGGTCGTTAGTATCGATGATGCATAAATCGAGGTCGTTTATTAAGCAGGGCGTGTTATTATCCAGCCCATCGATAATGGTGCCGGGCGGGTCCGTCCAGCATAGTGTAGCGCGAATCGGAATTGTGCCGGCAGATGAAATCGTGTGGGTATTGCTCACCCCTGTAGTCAGAATACCCTCAATAATTCTTTCCCCGTTGAGGTTTTCAAAATCTTCCTTTATATAGGTCGCTCCTGTGTTTACATCCATCAACCCCCATCCATACCTGTAATCCGGCCCAGCATTGCCTTTGTCGGTAGCTGTGTGGATTATCAACCCTTTCAGTGTGCTGGCCCGCATAGCTTCGTCTGTAAAGAGACTATTGTAATATTCCACCAGCAGTGCCGCCGACCCTGCGGCACAGGCAGAAGCCATACTCGTGCCGGAGTACGTAGCGTAGTTGACATCATTGACCGCTATAGGAGAGTAGAGCCCGAATCCGTTGGCAACGATATCCGGCTTGATTCGGCCGTCGTCTGTAGGTCCCCAGCCGCTGAGAGCGACAATATCCCCAGCATCATCCACGGCGCCAACTGTCATTATATTTTTAGCTGTGCCGATAAGCGGGATTGTATCATATCCGGGACCATCCCAACCGTCGTCGCAGGGGTCATTTGCGTCGTCATAGAGTTTTGACTGCCATTGCCCGCTGTTGGGGTCAAAATACCAAAACTCTGCTCCATTGGCCGGTGCCGTGTCATCCCTGTCATTACCTGCAGATTTGAAGGGAAGATAATAAGAGGCCAGGTAGCAGACTAAATCCCAGTCAGCAGCGTAGAAACCATACCGGCCGAAGTTTCTATCCTCGCGTTCGCCCCATACGCCGAACCAATATGGTCCCTTATTGTCTTTTAACCAGTTGTTTGCCATGATGGCGTAATCAAGGAAGTTTACTATGCCGTCGCCGTTTGGGTCAGGAGCAATGTCTATGGATGGTTCAAAATCCAACCAGTTTTCGGCAAGCTTTTTCAAATCTTTCTTGTTGACTTTGCCGTCGCCGTTAAAATCACCCGGGATTTCAGCGAACTTCCCATTCTGCCACCCTGTTATGATGCCGTAGCTATGATTGGAAAGGTATATTTTTTCGGTTTCACCCGGCCCGGTTGCAGCTCGGCTCGCCATCTCAGGGGTATCAAGATTCCAATCGTAAGAATCGATATTCACAGCCGGGGCCATACCCTTTGCCGCAGCTTCAACGCCTTGTGCTCCGATTGTCCCGGCTACGTGAGTGGAGTGGTTATGAAATACCGAGTTACTATCCTTTATCTCTACTCGGTCGCCGAACTCCTGATGTGTGTTAAGAACCCAGCCCGCGTCCCAGATTCCTACGGTCAAATCATTACCATCAAGGTTATACGGCGCCTCGTGAAGGATGTTAGCGCCTGTCAATATCGCAGCGTCAGCGTTGTTGGTTATCTTATAGACCGGCCGGCCATTTTTGATAGCCGTTAATTCAAAACTTCTCTCCCGAACCTTGCCCTTGACTTTCCAGCCTCGTTTCTGAGCCTCTCTCCAGGCCGACTTTTTCGCTTGCCGGGCTCTGTTACTCAGGCGTTCAACGTGTTGCTGACGCACCTTTGCGTCTTTAAAATTAATGACCGTCTCAGAGCGGATTCTGTCGGGATATCTACGATTAATCGCTGGACGGCCTTTCGCAGCACCCAGAGCAACTATTCCACTTGCCTGCATAATAAATACGAAAAACAGGCATTTGATTAAGGCCGTTGTCTTCGGCATACTAACTCTTTCCACCTGTCCGCTACTCCGTTTGAACTTTGCCTAAATTATATCAGAATCCCCCATTAAAAGCCAGCGAAAACCCCCCGAAAGCCCCCAAAAATGCCCTGAAAGCTGACAAAAAGTCAAACGATATTGATTATTCAGCTAAGACTTTAGAAGCTCCAATAATTCCGCTTGCACTTTCTTGTTAGCTGTTATTACTTGTAGTTCCTGGCCTTCGTAGCTGTCCAAATCGACAGGAAAGATTTTCTCCCCTTGCCAATCGCTCACAACAGCCCCCGCGGCCTCAGCAATCACTGCCCCGGCCGCTATATCCCATAACCTCGGACGAGAGGCGATAGTAGCAATAAGACCGCCGTTTGCCACATGAGCAAGTTGCAGTGCCATCGTGCCTAAATTGCGAAATCTTGTCCTCTGTATAATTTCGCAAGCCCAGCCCGGCACCCCGTTATCGAAATGGCTGTCCAGACCAATGCTTGAAAACTTATCTATTTTCTCTTCGCTCGCGGTGATTCGCCTGCCATTCAATTGCGCTTCGCCGTCTTTGACAGCCGTGAACATCGACTCCGTAGCCGGCTCAAAAATCGCGCCTACAATCGGCTCGCCCTCATGCATTACCGCAATGCTGACGGCAAATAAGGGTATACGGTGTGCAAAATTGCTCGTTCCGTCTATCGGGTCGATAACCCACCAGAGACGCTCAGTTCCTCGTGGCGGCTGCTTGAATATCCCGCTCTCGTCGCCTTCCTCAGCAATAAAGCCATGGTCGGGATAAGTCTCTTTGATTCGGTCCACAATTATCTGCTGGCATCGGGTATCGGTTTGGGTTACCACTTCACTATTGTTCTTTATCGAAACCTTGGTAAAATTGATTTCTTCCATCGCCCGCTGCCCGGCCAGACGCGCTGCCACAATAGTTGTCTCAAGCATCCGGCTCAAATCTCTCTGCTCTAATACCATATTTTACCTCCCGTTTCTGACCTTGACAGAATTACCATATTCTCCTATTCTAACGTAGTTATGCAAGCAAGCCAACAGCTAAATAGACCGAAAATTGTCTGCCGTGCCCCGCTAAAAGTAAGTCGTCGACTTCTAACGGGGCGTGCATCGTTTCACCAGCGGGTTACAGCCGGAATTGTTGTCTTAGTAATTGTTGCTTTATTCGGGTCTTTATGGTTGGTGGCATATTACAAAATCAATGTCGGCCGCGTGTTTGGTCTCTGTGGTTTCAAGCAAAAATACGGCCTGCCATGCCCAACTTGTGGAATGAGCACTTCGGCAGTTGCCTTTGCTAAAGGCAAAATCTTCGAGTCGTTTTATATCCAGCCGGCCGGTGCATTGTTGTGCTCTGTGGCGGCTGTTTCGGCATTTTTGGCTTTCCTTATAGCTGTTTTTGGAGTATATTTCAGTTTTCTTAAGCGTTTTTTTTGCGAGGTTAAAGTAGGATACATAATTCTGGTACTGATAATCATTATCGCTGGCGGCTGGGCAGTAACATTGGCTCGCGCACTGGCAGCGAAGTAAGTAAAAAGGGAGAGAAAATGGAAAAACCACAACAGAAGCGTTTTGCTTTTTGCCTGTGGACCCAATTTTGCAAAAAGATTGCAAAATGGGAACCTCTTTTTATTTTTACCTTTCTTACTGCTCTTACTGCGGTTCTTTTCCACAGCGGCTGTAGTCTCACCAGAACTGTAAGTACCCTTAGCACTCCAACCCGTCATGAGAGGAAAATCCCTGCCGAATATGACCTTACCGAGCATAGAGACCAAAAGATACTGGTGCTTGTTAATCAGCCGGCTTATCTCAACGCTCAAGTGAACCTTCGTTATTACCTTACCGAGGAGGTAAACAAAAATCTTATAAAGAAACTTAAAATTCCACCTGAGTATCTTGTTACCTATGATGGAGTGTCGGAGTTTCGCTCTAATCAATCCAATTTCTCATTGCTTTCACCCGTAGAAGTGGGCAAAGCTCTGGATGCCAATATAGTTTTGCTGGTAATGGTCGAAGATTATCAGCTTAATGAAATGCCCGAAGCCAACTATTATCAGGGATTCCTGAATACCCAGACTGTTCTTTTTGAGACGGCAGCCGGCAGGAAACTGTGGCCTGAATCCGAAAAGAGCAAGAGTATTAAAGTCGGCTTTGAGGTTGAGCATCGCGGCCGAGAAATTGCTGTCAAAAGGTTAGTAGCAGCCTGCGCTCATTGTACCGTAAGGTATTTTTATGACTGTCCAGGGGATAAGTTTAAGATTGCCGATGACAAAAGTGGTGCCGGCTGGCAAGACTGGGATAAGTAAAACCAATGGTGGGATGGTGATTGTTGATTTCGGATTTTAAAAATCCGGAATTTTTAAAAAGCACCGATTTTCGGGGGTTATTTTTCGGGGGCGATGTTGGTTTTTGGGCTAAAAACAAGGTTCGATAGGTTGACTTGCAGGGTTTGGGTAAAATAGGCAAGAGAAAAAGTGCAAAAAAGTGTGAAAAATTGCAAGAAATTGCAAGAAAATGAGTAAAAATTGCAAAAAAGTGAAAGAAAATGCAAGAAAATGCAAGAAAGTGCGCTTTTTTGCACAAAAATGAACAAGTGTGTTTTGAAGTCGAGTGATGGAATAGTTTTTCGGGATTTTTGGGGTTGACAAGTGGAGTTTGATATCCCTCCCTTCCCTTCGCTTTGGTTCAGGGTAAACTCTTTCACTCAGGGTAAACTCCTACGCTCGGGACAGTAAGACGCTGGTTCGTAGTTGGTAGTTCATAGAGAAATTAGCCACAAGTTGCCCAGATTAACAGGGGTTTTTATGCAGAGATATAAATATATTAGTATGTGCATATATACTAATGTACTGCTTTAAGAATTATGGTTTTGAGGATGAGGGTTTTGGAAATGAGGGATTTGAGGCGGAGGTTTTTTTATTCTGAAACAGGTGTGGATTACGACGGTGAGGTATTGTATTATGTTCATAGTCCTTTTGACTAATCGAAAGGACTATGAGCCTCTTTATGTTGTCGGGAGTAAGATATGGTCTTCAAAGCAAAGCAGTGGGAATATCTAAGCAAGTGCTGGCATTTGACGCCGCGGGAGGTGGAGGTTGCCAAGCTGGTCTGCGACGGCTTGGACAATGAGCAGATAGGTAAGAAGCTACGCATTGCGTATAATACGGTGCGTGCTCACCTTGGGAATATGTTTCGGAAGGCTGGGGTTAAGAGCAAGGCAGGCATTATCTTAGAATTCATTAGAACATTACAAAAAGCGAGAATTTAAAGCACTAACACTGCGGGACTTTTGCTCAAAGCGATATGGTTCAAGGAGAAAACCTAGCAGTTGGTCTCTAGTCTTTTTGACTAATCGAAAGGACTACGAGCATTTTATATGTCGAATGGTTTTTAAGTGGGGGATTTGAGAATGAGGGATTTTAAGAATCATGGCTTTTAAAAGAGGGATTTGAGGTGGAGATTTTTTTGACCATGCGCAGTGCTGGCGGAGGGCGCAGAGGACGCGGAAATAGTTTTGAATTTTGAGTTCTTAGTTTTGAGTTGCGGAGTCCGGCCAGGCCGGGGGTTGTTTGAAAAGACGGCTGGTTCCCCGCTTACGCTTCCGAAAGAACTGGATCCCAGATAAAGACATTCTGGGACAAGGTGGCAGGCAAGGTGGGATTTAGAAAAAAGCTGAGAAAAATCATCTTCGGTGCATAAGTAAAGGACACAGCCGGGGGAAAATATCATGGTGAATTTACAGTTCTGAAGACGAACCTGGAAAAAATGGTGACTGTCCCTATTTTATAACATTGAAATAGGTTGAAATCCAATTCCTGTTGAAAACACAGTAACAAGTTCAGATGAGGTGTGGCGTTAAGTTAAGGAAGAATACGTTGGATTTCTTCAAATAGAATCTTAACTGTATAATCACTTACTTTCCCTCCATTAATTAAAATTATGTCACCCTCTTGAATTGCAGGACAATGTTGTGAGTTGTAGTTTAAAGGGCCTACACTGTTAATTGCTTCAAATTCTTTGGAAAACGATGAACGGAGACGTTCATAAAAAATTGGCGCATAAGAATTACTCAGAGTCAATTTGCCATTATTAATTCTAAAGCTCATACGTACTTTATTGATAAATCGAATAAAATCGTTATTTTTAATCTGATCGGTGGGAACGAGCAAAAATTTTTCACCGATAAAAAATGACGCTGTTCCGCCAGTTGCCTCGGGGTCACTAAAATCATCTTTTTCTTTTGGACTTATCGCATAACGAAGCCTGATTCTTCTTGGGAAGGACAATACAAAGTCTTGTTCGATAATACGCTTGTCCATGTCTCGAATTGATACTTTTGCTTTGCTTGGTATGTACCCCTTTTTCGTCACTTCTAAATAGACGACTTCAAGTCCAAATCCATCAATACGATAATAACCCTCCGAATTCGTAGTTGTACCTCCTTTTGTTGAAGATACTTCTACGCCTTCCAATGATTCTCCGTCTTCGTCTTTAATAATTCCTGAAATGGATGCTGTCCCTTCAGCCTCGACTTTTTCCAGCACTATGCGGCCTAAGTTAGTCACCTCACCAGGTATTAGATTAACAATTTTTGTAACGTTTTTATAGGGCGGGCCTGGGTCGATGACTATCTCTTTTCTCAAATCATTTGAGCGAAGTCTTTCCCATGTTACCCATGGAGCTCCGAAAGGAATCCTTCTAAAACCGCTGCAACCGCCTCTTCCAACGGAACAACACCGATACTCCGCCTTTTTCGTTGAACCTTCGATTTCCTCAGTATCTAAATAGAGGGCGACCAATACTTTGTCTTCTTGCAGGCTTTTATCTTTTTTATTTAACTGCCATTCGACAACCGCATTTAGCTGTCTGAGGGCTTCGAGTTCTCTCGCCCGCTCAGGTGTTGTGGTGCAACCTGTATAGAAAATCAATAGAAAATAACAAAGCCATAAACAAATCTTGTTTTGTCTGATATTTTTCATCTGAAATTTGTCGAATAAACGTTCAAAAACCATAATTCAGTCCTTTCGATAAAATCATATCACGAAAGTCGAGTCCAATTCAATGCAGAACGAAAAGTTGAGCAGCCGCGTTTAGCATGGTCCGGCTCAAACACCATGTTCGGCGACTTTTGGCTCGCCGATCATTGCTTTTAGAAATTTCTGCTTCTTCTCATGCTCTTTGGCTTGATAGAGAATAGCATCCTTGATTAGATTTTTAACCTTTTCCTCTATTGTCTTACCTTCTGGCGATTTCTCGTGCCCTAAAGGCGATAACAGAATCTGTGCTCCGTTGACTGTTACCGTGCGATATTCGGTCGGCTCGTCTTCCGCTGCTTTCTTCATAAGAAACATGAGATGGGTTGATCCCCACGCATAGGGTGTGGCAAAGCTGCCTTCAGTATTCATGAGTTGAAGTTTGATTCGCGCGTTGTTTGGAATATCTCCCTTTATGGTCTGGTAGATGAAGCATTCATGCGTGGAGTAGAATGTCGGACTGCCGAAGCCCGATAGGTGCCGCTCGATTCGAAGAATGACTATTGCGTCTGCCATGTCAATGAGCTTTGCGAGTCTAGGAGGTGGGCCTCCTATACGAACAGCATAAGTCACTAATGTTACAGTTAAAGCCAATAACACAACTGATATAAGCCATGTTCTTTTCATTGGATATTTCTCCACCCAACATAATAATATACAAAACGATTTTCACTGATTTTATGCTGGCATTATGCTAAGAGCAACAAGAAATTCGGTGGCAATAAGGAAGAAAAAGCATTCCTCACGTAGGCAACCCTGGGTGAAACAGAAGAAAACCCCCCAACCGCAAAAGACGGGTTGGGGGGCTAAACATAAAAGATGACTAAACATAAATAAATATAAGTGTAAACATAACAAGGAAAAGGCGATATAATTTCGGCATGAGAAAAACACTGGGATATATGGTGACATTCACAACATACGGGACGTGGTTACAAGGAGATGAGCGAGGATGGGTTAAAGAAGGGATTATTTATGAGGAAAATGAAGAGTTGCATAATGTGAATGAAAGTAATTTGAAGGGGGAAGTCGTGAGGTTGAAGAAGAGAGAAAAAGAGATTGTGCGGGAGGCAATTTGCCGGAAAGCAGAGGCGCGAGGGGAAAAGATATTGGCGATATCGGTCTGGTCAAATCATGTTCATATCGTGCAGAGGTATGGCAGACGGCCTATAGAAGAAGCAGTTCGAATTTACAAGAACACTGCATCAGCCGCATTGAGGAGAAACGGGTTTGAGGGGAAGGTGTGGACGAGGGGGTTCGATAAGCGGTTTTGTTTCAGCGAGAAAGATTTAAGAGTGAGAGTTGATTACGTAAATAAGCACGGCGTGAGAAAATCCATAGGGGTATGTCCGTAAGTTTTCAAGGCTTGCTATTTTTGACAAGTCAGGTTAAAATACAAAAAGTAAATATTAAAGGAAGTTTTTTGGAGATTGGTAATGATTAAGGTTCTGATTACAGATAAACTTGCACAGGAAGGTCTTAACTTGCTCAATTCGACAGAAGGCGTCGAGGCGGTTGTTAAAACCGGTATAAGCGAAGACGAACTCGCTAAGACCATTGGTGAATATGACGGTCTTATTATTCGAAGCGGCACAAAAGTTACCGCTAAAGTCTTAGCCAATCCGGGCAAACTAAAGGCAATCGCGCGAGCGGGCGTTGGCGTAGATAACATCGACGTCCCCGAAGCCACCAGAAAAGGAATCCTCGTTATGAATACGCCCGGCGGCAATACCCTCAGCGCCGCAGAACATACAATGGCTTTAATCCTTTCAATGAGCCGAAATGTTGTTCCGGCCTGTAACAGCCTCAAATCCGGCGCCTGGGACAGAAAAAAATATATGGGAAATCAGCTCAGTGGCAAGGTCCTCGGTGTGATAGGCCTGGGCAGAATCGGTATGGCTGTGGCAAAAATGGCAAAAGGCTTTAATATGAAAATCCTCGGCTTCGACCCATTCGCCGCACCGGCTAAGGCGGAGAAACTCGGTGTTGAAGTAGCTGATGAACTCGAAGAAATCTTCAAAGAAGCTGATTATATTAGTGTCCATGTGCCGAGAAATGAGCAGACGCTGAATATGATTGGCGCCGAACAAATCAGAATGATGAAGCCCACCGTTCGATTAATCAACTGCGCACGGGGCGGGATTATTAACGAAGACGCACTTTATAATGCGCTCGCCGAAGGCGCAATAGCCGGTGCCGCTCTGGACGTTTATCCTATGGAGCCGCCGGAAAATACACGCTTCACCGAGTTTGAAGATTGCCTCGTTACGCCGCATTTGGGTGCCAGCACCAGAGAAGCACAAATCGACGTTGCCGTCGAAGCCGCTCAAATCCTTGTTGATGCCATCGAAGGCGGGCCTGTGAGAAACGCGATTAACGCTCCGTCTATCGCCGGAGCCATACCGCTGATTGTAAACCAGTATGCTAAACTTGCGCAGCGAATTGGCGCACTTCTTAGCACCATTGCGCCGGGCCATATTAAGGACGTTGAGGTACAATATCGCGGCTCAATTGCCGAGATGGCGGTCGAACCGGTTACTCTTGGCTTCGCAATCGGCTTATTGCAGCAGCATTTCGATATGCCGCTAAATATGGTCAACGTCGCTGTCTTAGGCAAAGAACGCGGCATAAGCATTGACGAGACGAAAAACACCGAGGCCAAGGACGTCGCCGCAAGTTTCAGCGCCAAAGTCGTAACCGATAGGGTTACTCGCACTGTAACCGGCTCGGTCTTTGGCCAGACACTACCGCGAATTATTGAAATCGATGGCTTTAACGTAGAAATGACGCCGCAGGGAGCGGTTCTGGTTATATTTAATGACGATAAGCCCGGCGTCATCGGTTCCGTCGGAACCATCTGCGGCAGGCATAATATCAATATCTGCACGATGGGCGTGGGACAAAAGCTCCAGGAGCAAAAAGCCATCCTTGCCGTCAGTCTCGACAAAGAACCCGACGCGAAAGCTGTTGAAGAGCTTGGCAAGCTTGATTTCGTAAATGAGATTTACGTCTGCAGGCTGGACTGATAATAGTTTTGAGTGCTGAGTGTTGAGTTTTTAGTTGATTCAAAACTCAAAAACTGAAACCCAGAGCAACGGTATGGCTGAGCAATTAATAATAAGCATCAGTGGAATGAGAGGTATCGTCGGTGAAAATCTCACCGATTCTATTGCTGCCGAGTACGGTTCTGCCTTCGGTACATTTCTAAAAGACAAATATTTCGGGTCACGGGCCACGGGCCACGAGTCACGATTGTCGGTGTGTATCGGCAGAGATTCTCGTCCCAGCGGCCAGATGTTAAAATCAGCCGTAACGGCAGGATTGTGTGACGTCGGAGCTGACGTGGTTGATTTGGGAATGGTAACCACCCCTGGTGTCGGTATTATGGTAAGACATCTGAACTGCAGTGGTGGAATCAGCATTACCGCTTCACACAATCCAATTCAATACAATGGTATAAAACTCCTGCTTGCCAATGGCGTTGCTCCACCATCCGACGTGGCAGGGCAAATCAGGCAGTATTTTTTCGATAAACGTTTTGCTTTTGTTGATTCGCATAATTGCGGACAAGCAGCTCCTAATGAGCAGACCGATACGACTCACATCGCTAAGGTTTTGGGAATAGTTGACAAAGGAGCAATCGCCGCGAAGAAATTCAAGGTTGTTTTAGACAGTGTCAACGGAGCAGGGGGGAGGGTTACGAAGAAACTGCTCGCCGAACTTGGCTGCGTGGTTTCAGCAATAAATGATGAACCTACCGGCTTGTTCGCTCACAGACCTGAACCGGCTGCTGAAAACTTGACAGGCCTTTGTGAAATGGTAAAAACAAAACGGTCCGCCGTTGGCTTTGCCCAGGACCCCGACGCCGACAGATTGGCAATTGTTGACGAGGCTGGAAACTACATCGGCGAAGAATATACGCTTGCTTTGGCAGCCAAGTACATCTTCAGCAGGAAAACCGGCAGCGCGGCAACAAATCTCTCAACATCGAGAATGCTCGACGATATTGCTGAAGAGGCCGGCGGCCGCGTCTACCGCACCGCTGTCGGCGAGGCCAATGTCGCTGCCGCAATGCTCGAACACAATTGCGTCATTGGTGGAGAAGGCAGCGGCGGAGTGATTGATTTGCGTGTAGGCCCGGTCCGTGACAGCCTCGTTGGTATTGCTCTTGTCCTGCAATTGATGGCCGAGGCAGGAAAAACTATAAGCCAGTTGACTAATGAAATCACCGGCTATTATATGAGCAAAGATAAGTTCGTCGCGGAACAAACACAGGCCCGACAAATTTTGAATTCGGCCAAAAAGGTCTTTGCCGATGCAAAGCTCGACGCTACTGATGGCTGCCGATTCGATTTCGACGATGGCTGGCTCCATCTGAGGGCCAGTAACACCGAGCCGGTGATGAGGCTCATAGTTGAGGCGAAAGACCGGCAGACCGCTAAAAAATATGTCGATGCGGTTTTGAATATTCGCAAAGAAATACTCAGCTAAACTGCAAATGCACAGCCACAAACAAAAAATCGCTTACCCCGTTAGAAGTCCGCACCAAGTGTGTGGCACTGGCCAGAGGCGACTTACTTCTAACGGGGCAGGCAGGCAAATAAAATCTGTCACGAATCTTGCAATTGTTACCAATATTGCTCTTTTTGTCCTCAAGCTCTCGGTCGGTTTCCTGACCGGTTCGATAGCTCTGATTGCCGATGGAGTTCACTCGCTTTCCGATATGTCCACTGACCTGGTTGTCCTTTTTGGTGTTCGCCTTGGTTCGAAGGAGGCCGACCAAGACCATCCTTATGGCTACGGCCGAGCCGAGACTTTCTCAGCCGCCTTTATTGCCTTATTCCTGGTTTTCATTGGCTCGGCGATGATTTATTACGCCGCTATTGATGTAGCTAAAGGAAATGTTACGGACTTTCACGTAGCTGTGCTCATAGTCGCAATAATTTCCGTTATTGTTAAAGAGCTGCTTTATAGTGCGACTAAAAGAGCCGCTATTAAATCGCACAGCTCTGCCCTTTACGCCAATGCCTGGCACCAGCGCAGCGACGCATTAAGTTCGGTCGCGGTCCTGATAGGTTTCATATCGCTAAAAGCCGGGTTCAGCTATGGCGACCAGATTGCCGCCGTTGTGGTTGGCTTGATGATAATCCTGGTCGCCGTTCGGATAATCGGCGACTGCTTACGCGAACTGACGGAAAGTGCCGTCGATGCGGACACAGTTGAGCGTATAAAACACATAATCGACTCCAACTCCTCAATAAACCAATGGCACAAGCTCCGGACACGCACGGTCGGCAGAGAAGTTTTTCTCGACCTGCACATCCTTGTTGACCCGGATTTGAATATCGTCGCCGCCCACGAAATATCCGAAAGTTTGGAAAATGCCCTGCACGAGCAGATAACTCGCCCGGTCAATATAACTGTACATATCGAGCCGGACATCCCTGAGCTTAGAAAATAAATTTAATGAAATCTAAAATATGAGCCAAGTCACCAAAGACGCAAAGTTACACATTTTTTTGCTGTTGAGTTTGGCAGCGGTGTTTACATGGTCGTTTGTCGGCTGCTTTGACCTTTTCACGTGGTTTCTGGAAGCTCTGCCGGTTATGATAGGCGTGGCTGTCCTCATATTGGTTTACTGGAAGTTCCGCTTTACCGGCTTTACTTACAAATTGATTTGGCTCCACGCGATTATTCTTTTAATCGGTGCCCACTATACCTACTGCCGGATGCCTCTATTCAGTTGGATAAGGGACACTTTTGAATTGAGCCGCAACCATTATGACCGTATCGGCCACCTTGCTCAGGGTTTTGTGCCCGCTATAATCGCACGGGAAATATTGTTGAGAAAATCACCCTTGCAAAGAGGCTTGTGGCTTTTCTCTATAGTCGTTTGTTTTTGTCTTGCCATAGCCGCTTCTTATGAACTGCTCGAATGGCTCATTGCGATAGCGAGGGGCGACTATGCGGGAGACTTCCTCGCCATCCAGGGTGACATCTGGGACACCCAGAAGGATATGGCTTTGTGTCTGGTCGGTGCGGTTGTTTCGTTATTGACCCTTGGCAAATTACATGACAGAGCATTGAAAAAAATATAATCTTTCAATAATTGACAGTGTACGGCGCCGGCTTTGCTGTATTTCTGAACAACAAGCTTACTGACGTTTTTCACATCCGGGGAGGCGTTATATAAATAATAAGCTTTTCCATACACTCCCCTGCGTGTGGGGGGTGAAAAAAAGCGTTTAATTTATGGGAAAAGCAGCAGGAGATTCTTGTAACTCTTTTTTTTTGCTGATGGTTACGGCCATTTTTAGCCATCGGGCAAAAGTTTGCAGAAATTAGCAGAAAAGAATTCAGATTTTGTCTTGACAAGAGGCAAAGTTTGCCTATAATGTATATAGACTTAATAGACAAGGGTATTTATAATGAAGCTAACTACAAAAAGTGAATATTCAATTCTGGCACTCATTTATATGACCCGCAGCGAAGAGAAGGGTTTTGTAAAGATAGAAGAGATCTGCTCAGAGTGCGATATTCCCAAGAAATACTTAGAACTCTTATTCTCAATACTAAGGCAGAATCACTATATAAAGACCAAAAGAGGTGCCAGTGGCGGCTACAAATTAGCAAAGCCAGCGTCAAGAATAAGTATCGCAGAGATAATAAGGCTGATGGATGGCGCCCTGGCACCAACGGAGTCGGTAAGCAAGTACTTTTTCTCGTCTACCCCTTTGTCAAGTGAGAAGAAGCTGATAAAGATATTCAAAGAAGTACGAGATTATATTGCAAACAGGCTCGAGGCCTTAAAACTCTCTGATGTGGTTTAGAGCGTTAATATTTGATTGGTCTGTGTACCATTAAACTTGAGGAATAAAGCTATTGAATTATGTCTTTAGGCCTATTTACAATCATCAAAACCTCAGCCTGGAAAGTTTAATTTTATCGCAAAAAACTTTGAATTGAAAGGAACCAGACATGTCCGCATTACCAGAACACAGAATTTTTTTCGATGAGGACACCGTTAACCTGGAGATGTGGAAGCTTAAGCGGATAGCAGATGCTGCTCAACAACTACTTCCCTCAGCCCCAGGCCATTATATTTTTGTCAATCTGGACGATTTCTTAGCCAATCGCTTCTTACTCACGCTCGTCCGCATATCAGACATACCACCGCGTGTATGGGAAGCCACCATAGTTGATGAGAACCAAGCCCCTCAACTTAATCGCCGATTCGCAGAAGAGTAAAGACAATGTTAGAACTATCACTGTTGACAATTATTACCATAATTGTAATCGCTTTTTTGTGTGAGTACATGGACTCCACCCTCGGTATGGGGTATGGAACAACTCTCACACCCGTGTTTATGCTTTGGGGCTTTAGCCCAATGCAGATTGTTCCCGTAATCCTGCTGTCTGAATTGATATCCGGGCTGCTGGCAGGATTTTTCCATCACCGGGAGGGAAATGTAGACCTCAAGCCAAAAACGGCGGATATATTCAAAATTAGAAATATGCTAAGCCCCCTCGGTTATATTGAGAGCTTTAAGAAAACGGTTCCGTTGCATTTGAAGGTCGCTCTACTTTTGGCGGTTTGCAGTGTCGTCGGCACAGTCGTTGCTGTTTTTGTCGCGGTCAATATCCCTAAATTCTGGCTGAAACTTTACATCGGCTGCCTTGTTCTATCAATGGGCATAATTATCCTTGTCTGCCTTAATAAGAAATTTAGATTCTCCTGGAAGAAGATTACTTTTTTAGGCCTAATCGCTTCTTTTAACAAGGGGATGAGTGGCGGGGGTTATGGGCCGGTTGTAACCGGCGGACAAGTTTTATCCGGTATAGAAGGTAAAAGTGCCGTGGGCATCACCTCGTTGGCCGAGGGCTTAACCTGCATGGTAGGAGTGATTAGCTACATACTTATCTCGAAAAACCCTCTTGACTGGAAATTAGCTCCGTGGGTTATTATCGGGGCCGTGCTTTCGGTCCCACTTTCCGCCAAAAGCGTAAAAATGATAAGTGAAAGAAAACTAAAGTTTGCAATCGCCATGATTACCATAATTTTGGGTCTATTCACCATTGTCAAAACGTTAGCTTAAGAGTTTTATTTTACCTTTGCCAAGCTGGAAACGAAATGGAAGGTGAGGATGGTGGAGAAGAAACGTATAAAGATAAGGATGAAAAGTGTTATAGCCGGTGCAAAGCGGGGAAAACAGACACCTTTTTTCCTGAGCGACCTTGAGCTTGAGGAACTTGAAATCCCCAAGCGAATCTGGGGATTGCCGGACTTAGACCTGTGTGAGAAGCTGGTTCTGTCCCGAATACACAGCTTTGGGGAAAAGGGCGGTGAACCTACTAATGATGAGCTTGTAAAGTTCGTCCGGGCAAAGGTGTGGCAAATTATGCAAATACTGGCTAATCGCTCCAGTGTGCCATTTTTGTCTGGCGGTCGTTGGTTTTTATTATGACTTTTCACCGGGGCTGCTTCGGTATCTTTATAAATGGCGGGAAAGTGGTGGTAAAGATTAAGAAAAACTTTGCAATTATGCTCAACATTGAATAATCTCTTGTTGGGCTTGACATTGGTTTAGTTCATGGTTCGTAATTTTTCTTCTTTGTGAAATCCGCGCGATTTGTGGCTAATCTAAAGGAGTAGCGTTGGCAACTAAAAAAGCTGTTTTTATCTATTCATCGCAGCTCGAAGAGTATCATTATCCGCCGGAGCATCCGTTTAATACAATCCGGGCCAAAAAGGTTCGAGAGACAGCAGAGGCAATGGGGCTTTTGAGAAGGGAGGCAGCACCTGAGCCCGCTGAGAGAGTTGTTCTAAAGAAGTTCCACTCAGCTCGCTACCTTCACGCCTTGAAAGCCGCCTCCGAAGGCAAATTTGATGCTGAAGCACTCAATATGGGAATAGGGACATCGGATTGTCCCGTCTTCAAGGGGTTATATGAGGGAGCGGCGTTGGCCTGCGGAGCTACACTCACCGCCGCGAAGCTGCTCCTCTCAGGCGACGCTGACGTGG
This sequence comes from Planctomycetota bacterium, assembly GCA_030605475.1. Taxonomy (GTDB): domain Bacteria; phylum Planctomycetota; class Phycisphaerae; order Sedimentisphaerales; family Anaerobacaceae; genus JAUWIG01. The sequence goes on from JAUWIG010000027.1 coordinate 25,752, forward strand.
CGTTCAATCCGTCTGGCGGGTTTCATCACGCAGGCCCCGAACGTGCCTCCGGCTTTTGCTATATCAATGACGTGGCACTTGCCTGCATAGTATTGGCTGAAGCCGGAAAAAGAGTTTTATATCTCGATGTGGATGTTCACCACGGTGACGGCGTTGCGTACGCATTTTACGACCGCGCCGATGTGATGACAATATCATTTCACCAGAACCCAAGGACGCTATTCCCCGGGACAGGATTCGAAGACGAAATCGGAACAGGCCAGGGAAAGGGGTATTGTATAAATGTCCCTCTTCCGATTGGAACCTACGACCAAGCTTATATGAAGGTATTTGAAGCTATAGCTTTGCCGCTAATTACCGTTTTTAGCCCCGACGTAATTGTTTTTGAGCTGGGCGCTGATGCCCTTGCGGGCGACCCTCTTGCGAATCTGCAATTGACTAATAATGTTTATGCCGATATCATCAATCATCTGATAAGTTTCGAAAAACCTATTCTTGCAACGGGCGGTGGGGGATATAATATCGACAATACCGTAAGGGCCTGGGTACTTGCCTGGAGTCTTCTTGCAGGCGGCGATACTGAGCAGGAGCGGCAGGGCGGCCTAAGAGATAGAACGCTCGCTATAAGCAACCAGCAGCGTGATGCAGTGCTGCCTGCGATAGAGGCCGCAATAGAAGCGGTTGAAGCGAATGTCTTTTCCCTTCACGGCCTTTGAAATTGGCGTTTGGCGTATCCGGCATCCGTTATCATTCATCCGGCTGGGGAAAATTATCATTTGACAAAACAACTTTTTGTAGGATATTGTTGATTTACTAAATATATGCTTTTACATAGCACAAATCCGTTCATTGGGAGAATGCCATGACAAAGAGCATTGAATCCATTATGAGTCCCAGGTCAATTGCGGTGGTTGGGGCGACCAATCGGCCTGGCAGTGTGGGTCTTGCTGTGTTTCACAATATCCTCAGTGCGGGGTTTGAAGGGGTTCTTTATCCGGTCAATCTCAAAGCAAAATCCGTCCAGAGTGTAAAGGCCTATCCCAGATTGTCGGACATTCCCGATGAAGTGGACTTAGCCGTTATTATTGTTCCTGCCGAAATTGTTTCAACTATATTGGAAGAAGCTGGCAAAAAGCAGGTCAAAGGAGCCATTGTTATTACTGCCGGATTTAGGGAGGTAGGTGGCCATGGAGTAGAGCTGGAGAATCGCCTCAAAGAAGTGACCGCGAAATACGGCATCCGCCTGGTGGGACCCAACTGCCTCGGAGTCATCAATAATAATGAGAAGGTCCGTATGAATGCCAGTTTCGCCACGAAGATGCCGAAAGCCGGAAACATCGCTTTCATTTCGCAGTCCGGAGCACTTTGTACTGCGGTGCTCGATTATGCAGAAGGTAGGAACATTGGGTTCTCCAAATTCATCAGCTTCGGGAACAAAGCCGATGTAAGTGAGATAGACCTGCTCCGTTATCTCAAAGATGACCCGGATACGGATGTGATTCTCATGTACCTGGAGGACATCACTAACGGTCGGGAGTTTCTTGAGACCGCAAGGGAAATTACATGGGAGGCCCGCAAACCTATGCTCGCCATCAAGTCCGGTCGTTCCGCTGAGGGTGCTCGTGCGGCCGCATCTCATACTGGTTCGCTGGCCGGCTCTGATAACGCCTATGATGCTATTTTTTACCAGAGCGGCATCCTCAGGGTGGAAAGCGTCAATCAGCTTTTCAACCGTGCCATTGCTTTTGCCAAACAGCCGATACCAAAGGGCAACCGCATCGCCATCGTCACAAATGCCGGAGGACCTGGCATTATGGCTACCGATGCCGCCATTCGGCACAACCTGAAAATTGCCACTCTATCGGAAGAAACAAAACGGAAATTGAAACAGGAGCTTCCTCCAACTGCCAGTATCTCCAATCCCGTGGATGTGATTGGAGATGCCACCCACGAGCGTTACGAGGCCGCCATTCGACACATCCTCATGGATGAAAACGTGGATGGTGGCATTGTAATCCTCAGCCCTCAGGCGATGACCGACATTCTGGAGACGGCAGAGATAGTCCCACACGTGGCAAAGGATGTTGACAAACCGGTTCTCTGCTCATTTATGGGTATCGTGGATGTCTCCGAGGGCATCCAATATCTGGAAAAACACGGCATCCCCAACTACGCTTTTCCTGAGGCAGCAGTCAGGTCGATGGCGGCCATGGCCTTTTATGGAAACTTGCTTAGTCTCGATAAGAGACAAGTGCTGAGAGTGGCTGCGGACCGCGACACTGCCGCTGCGGTCATAAAGAAGAAGCTTGCTGGCAAGGACAGCTATTACATGTCTGAGAAAGAGGCAAACGAAATTCTTCAGTGTTACGGTTTCCCGATTTTAAGGAGTGTTCTGCTCAAAGATTCATCTGATGTGGATAAAGCGTCGGAGGAGATTGTTTTTCCGGCGGCCATGAAGATTTGCTCTGGGGACATTATGCACAAATTTGAAGCAGGAGGTGTTCGGCTGAAAATCAAGACGAAACAGGAGGCGCGAGAGGCCTTTGAAGATATCATTGAGAGTGCAAAAAACTTTAAGCCTTCAGCAAAAATCGATGGTGTCATCATGGAAAGAATGGCCAATCGCGGAGTGGAGGTCATCCTCGGCGCCGTCAGGGACCCTGACTTTGGGCCAATGTGTATGTTTGGTCTTGGCGGGACATTTGTTGAGGCCATGAAGGACGTGACCTTCCGGCTGGCTCCTATGTGGGAAATCAGTGCAGAGATTATGATACGAACTATCAAGGCATACAGCATTCTCAAGGGAGTTCGTGGAGCACCTCCTTGCGACGTTGATGCCATCAAAGATTGCATTATTCGCCTCTCTCAGATGCTCACTGAACACCCCCAGATTGCCGAGCTGGATATTAATCCCCTTATTGTCTATCCCGAAGGAGAAGGGTGCGTGGTGGCCGACAGCAGGATTCTTCTGGAAAGTCCAGCGTGACCTCCCCACGATTCATTTGCAAAACCTGTGTTTTCCAAATGGTAAGGGCGTAAGCAACTCTAAACACGCCTGAAGGGATTCGAACCCCTAACCTTCGGTTCCGTAGACCGACGCTCTATCCAATTGAGCTACAGGCGCAACTACATTTGTGCTTAATCTTACAACCAATACCCGCTCATTGCAAGGAAATTAAGGCCAAGTCCTGTTGAGCCTGCGGAAGAAACTTACTTGTCATACCACTTCTGTTATGAAATAATGGACCGCCGTATGAAAACCCAACTGAAAAAATTACTGGTTGCGGTAGTACTTAGCGTTTTCCTTGTCAGCGCCGCTTCGGCGGATTTGGCGAAGCGAATTGACGGTATCATCAGGCAATCTTCCCAGAAGAAGGTTCGGTTTTCCGTTCATATTGTAAAGGCCGATTCCGGCGAGACTGTGTACAGGCATAATGCAACCAGGGCGATGGTGCCGGCTTCAAATATGAAAGTAACCATCACTGCAGCGGCACTGAAATATTTAGGACCGGATTACGAATATAAAACCCAGGTTGGGCTTTGTGGTGATACGCTGGCAGTGATAGGAAGCGGTGACCCGTTATTGGGTGATAAAGTTACGGACGCTAAATATGGCAGAAGGGCCGGCTGGGTATTTAAAAATATAGCAGCAGCTCTGAAGCAGAACGGACAAACGTGCATCAGGGATATTATCGTCGATAGCAGTGTATTTGATGACGAGCGGGTCCATCCGAATTGGCCGAAGAAGGAGTTGAATCGGTGGTACGCCTGCGAAGTGAGCGGATTGAATTATAACGCCAACTGTGTTGAGGTTATCGCAGAGAATGTCGGCGGCAAAGTGACCGTCACTGCCGACCCACATACCAGTTTCGTGAAGGTCATCAATAAGGTCATACCAATATCAAAGGGCAATAGTATTGTAGGGTCTTATCGTCGTCCGGAGCCTAATGTCCCTCCTTATAAAATTGTCGTTCACGGCAAATGTAAAGGCAGGGCAGAGCCGTTTGCCGTCGCGATTGAAAGGCCTGCCGCGTTTTTCGGGTTCCTATTAGCGGAGAATTTGGCCAAGGCAGGGATAAGGACAGAAGGGCAATTCATAGAAAAAGCAGTGGGGCGGGATTGCAACTTCAAGCTGCTTGCCGAATACAATACGCCGATAGCGGATTGTTTGGCGAGGTGTAATAAGGACAGCTTGCAGTTAGCGGCGGAGGCATTGCTTAAAACTATTGCCCTCACTAACAAGCCGGGCAGCAAAAACGGCAGTTGGGCGGAAGGTCGGGAAGTAATTCATAAATATTTGCTGGAGCTTGGCGTCGGAGAAAAAGAATTTTATATCGATGACGGCAGCGGCCTGAGCAAAGAAAATAAACTCAGTGCGAATGCTGTAACTAAAGTATTATTGGATGCCTACAAGAGCAGGTATTGGCGGCTTTACAAGGATTCGCTCGCGGCAGGGGGGGTAGATGGGACAATTCGCAAATATTTCAGAGACCAAAAGTACAAAGGCAAAGTCCTCGGCAAAACCGGATATGTTGCCGGTGCCAAGTCGTTTTCAGGCCTTTGCTGTACTATAAAGGGTGATTTTATTTTTTCCATTCTGGCCAACAACGCTAATAGTCAGACACGCAAAGCAATCAATGACATCGCAAAAGCAATTGTTGACAGTGAATAGTGAATGACGAGCACAAAACCATAAGAGCATAATAACACAAGGGAACTTATGACTTGTACACTTACGACTTATGCACTAACTTGATTTTGGTTTGACGGAAATTGCAGTTTTGGGTACCATACAGTTTCAGTACAAATGCTTCCGACTTCGCAAAGCCCGAAAACATTATGCTAAGTCACCACAGCAAAAGCATTTAATCAAAGGAGATACAGGTGAGAGGGGATAAGTTAGTAATACATGAGGGGCATGTCAAGGCTGCACGGCAGATACTGGACCTGCTCCTTCCAAAAATTATGGAAATCGAGAACGAGTTTATTATTACTATCGGAGGTGAATCAGGTAGCGGCAAGTCTGAAATTGCTGAGTCTCTTTCTAAGTTGCTCTCTGAAAAGGACATAAAAAGCATCATTTTTCAACAGGATGATTATTTCGTGTATCCACCCAAAACGAATGCCCGGATGCGCCGGAAAAATATCAATTGGGTTGGACTTTCTGAGGTCAAACTCGCGCTGCTTGACAAAAACCTTAAGAGCATTATGGAAGGGAAAAAGTGAAGTTGAGAAACCATTGGTAATTTTTGATGAGGATAGAATTTCCAAAGAAATAGTTAAGGTCGAAGGAATTAAGGTGGTCATCGTTGATGGAACTTATACAACCATTCTAAAAAATGCTCATCAGCATATTTTCATTGATAGAATTCATATCGATACGCAGGAATTACGCAGGCAAAGAGCAAGAGAAGAACAGGATGAGTTTCTCGAAAAGATACTTAAAATCGAGCATAGAATTATATCATCACATAAGCCCAACGCTGATGTTATTGTAACCAAAGAGTATGAAGTAAGACAGGTGCGAAAAAGTGAATAAACGAAAGGATAGCGGAATTAATAATATTTGCATGCTTAGTGCACATGGGTATTTTGACCCTGTTCCGCAGCTTGGAAGAACAGACACGGGTGGACAGGTTGTCTATGTACTTCAATTAGCAAAGGCACTTTCAAAGCAAAATATTAGCGTTGACATTTATACCCGATGGTTTGACCAATCCAGGAAGCAGATTGACCCTGTCCCTGATTATCCTGACGTAAGGGTAATCCGAATACCGGCTGGTCATTGGGAATTCATCCCGAAAGAGGAAATATACGAAGTCCTGCCGGAACTGGCAGACAATATGATAGAGTTCATCGGAGGAAATAAACTTCAATATGACCTTTTTCATGGTCATTACGTCGATGCTGGAATTGTTACTATTGATGTGGCAAGAGCATTTGATAAGCCTGCTTTCTTCACAGCACACTCCCTGGGGGCATGGAAACGCGAACAGATGAGCGAAAATCCGGAAGAAATGGAGAAAAAATATAACTTTAACCATAGAATCAGAGAGGAGCTTCGAATCTTCAAGTCGGTAAATGCTCAAACATTGACAACCGAAGTTCAGAAAGAAAAATTAGAACATCTGTATGAATTTATATCGGATAATATAGTTGTTATTCCGCCCGGTGTGGATGTTTACACTTATCGCCCGCTCGATAATGATGAGAAAAAGATAGAAACCGACCTTCCGGACAGATACATTTTTTGCTTGAGCAGGATTGATTCCAATAAGGGCCATGACCTTTTGCTTAACGCTTTTGACATTGTGAGAAAAGAGATTCCGGACATTTGCCTTGTTATCGGCGGCGGGTCACCTAAACCCTTCCAGAGAGAACTTGAAGTCATAGCTAATATGAAGAGTATAATAGACAAGAGAAAAATGCATGATAAGGTTCGCATAGTCGGTTATGTGCCGGATGAGCTGCTTGTTCCTTACTATCAGCAGGCAGAATTGTTTGTGTTGCCGTCAATTTACGAGCCTTTTGGCATGACCGCGTTGGAAGCTATGGCTTGTGGCAGGCCGGTTATTGCTTCAAAATTTGGAGGAATTAAAAATGCTATCTTTTCCGGTGAAAATGGGGTGTTGGTTGACTCTTCTAATCCGCAGGAATTTGCCGGTGCGATGATTAAACTTTTGACAGATAAAAAGCTAAGTGAAAGTATGGCAAAACAGGGGCATAAGACCATTCATAAATACTTCAGCTGGGAAACTATTGCCGAGAGGTATATCGCATTTTATAGCAGGTTTATGAATGTGTAGATATAGAAGAAATTTCGCATAACAGCGCGCAAAAGGGGCAGAGTGATAATTGATTATTTTTTGAGATTGCCGTGTCAGGATACCATATTAACGTCTGAAGTACACTATGGGGTGAGTATCGTAGGTTTTTCTTTCCCATTTTTCGCGATTGGGTTGAACGGCTGTTTGGAAGAGCGGTTCTTCGAGAAATTCGAATTCCAGGCCAAGTATCACCGCCGAAGGCGGGGACTCTTCAAGCAATGCTCCGAGTGTCTCCGGGCCTGCGGTGCGCGTGATGTCGCGGTCGGAAGGGGACAGGTAATCGGCGATTCGATAAGCGAATGGGCCGGCGGAAAACTCAGTATAAATGTTACAGCCACCCTCGAGGGCGAAAAGCGGAGCTAAGGTTAGTATCAGTTTTGGGCTTTTAGTTTTTTCGCCAATTCTTTCTGAAATCCTATGCAGGCCAATAGGGACCCAGCTTTGCGGGTAAAAGAGCTTCGGGACCCTCCGCACCACTACAGGCAAAGAAACGACCGCCCCGAATACGCAGGTGGCTAATAAGACAGCAGCTATTTTGAAGTGCTTATCGCCGGCAAGCTTTTTTAAGTGCAGAAGGGGTAAGGCCAAACTGGTTGCTATAAAGGGGACCGGTGCCGCAAGATATTGGCTCCACATTGTCGGAGGTATAAAAGCGATTATAAAAAATGTTATGGGTAGCAGCAGAGCAAGTAATAGGTTCCTCTTCTCTGGTGTGCTCAATTTGTGACGTTGCCGCACAACCGTTACACAAAGGTAAATTGCTATTATGATAAGCAGAATATAACCCGGCATTGTTATGGAGCTTAATGTCAGATGGAATTTGTTATGAGCCATACCTATTTTGTACAGTAGTGCACTGTTGAGTCTTGGTATCCGGAACAGGTTTATAAAAAATGCCCGCGGCGCGAGCGTTATTGTCCAGACAGGCCAAATCAAAAGGAGAGCTGTCGCAATCAAAAATGGTGAAATGGTCTTAAATCTTTGTTTTATTGACTCGGCAAATTGGCTCAGCAGCATCACGAAAAACAGCAGATGCACTAACACCGTGGTTATACGCATGCACGTTGCAAATGTCAGCAGGGCACCGATGGCGGCAATTCGCCAGTATTTTGATTTTCGCTTAAAATCGGTAGATACGAACAACCAGTAGGACAGCACAACGCAAAGTATCACGACATCGTGATTCCACGCAAAGCCGTTGGCGTAATCGACAAGAGGATTGAATACGCACAGGACAGCGCCTGCCAGGCCGAAAAGCATCCCGGAAATTGCAAAAGACTTAAAGATGTGCCGATATATACCGACAATGCACACAGCTATGAGGATATCGCATAGACTTGAGAGGATTCTGACTGTAAGCAGGTAGTGGGTTGTGTTCAAGGCCTTAAACAAAGCCGCACAAAGCAAAGGGTGATATGGCATTTGGGACACGTAGGAAAAATCCCTGTAAATCATCTTGCCCTGTGCCAGCAAGACGGCACCGGTGCAGTACATTTGTTCATCGCGGCCAATGGGTTTGGTCATACTATTTGCGAAGATTGCAAGCGAAACAGCTGCGAGTACCAGGAAAGCGAAGGCATTAGTGATTTTCCGTAGCATATAATTATTCAATTTCAGAGTTATACTTCCCGATTAAGTTACCATTCAGTCAGCTCGCCGAGCAGCTCCTCAACCAAATCCTTCATTGTTACAATCCCGATGGGTTTTTCGCGGCCAATGTGCCCGGCTCTTGTAACCAGAACGATTTTTTGATTTTCGCTTTGCATAATGTTTATTGCATCTGAAACAATAGTATTCATGGCAAGCTTGCGGATTGGCTTTATAAAATTACGCAGGTTGGTGAAATCTTCCGCCGAGCTTAAGCACTCGTAGATATTTATAAAGCCGACGATATTTGCGGGCCAGCGTTCGTAGACCGGCAGGCGGGTAAAGGCTGATTTTTTTAGCTTGTTTAGCAGCGCCGATTTATCAGAATTTGCATCGACTGTCTGAACTTTGTTAAAGGGCGTCATTACCGACCTTATGCTGAGATGTGAGATATTTGCCAGGCGGTTTATGATATCGGTTTGTACGGGGCTGAGAAAGCCTTCTTCTCTTGTGTCCTGGATGATTGCTTTAATATGAGGTTGGCGTACGGCGACCATTGCCGTTCTGGAAAGGGCCGGCGAGCCCGTCAGCTTGGCAAAGACACGGGACACAAATTTAAGCAGCGGCACTATCCCGCACCAGCTAAAGATTTTGTGAACTGCGAATAAAACCGGCGCAAAGCAGGGCATCAGATAATCGGCGCGATAAAAGAAGATATTTTTGGGGAGCAGCTCGGCGAATACAAATAGTGCCGGTGCGGTTATGAGCGTTGCAAACAGCTCAGCGGTGTGTGCGACCTCCACTTTGCTCAGCAGTATATAAGTAACGATACTCGTAATAATGTAGTGAGTGAGATTATTGCCGAGCAATATCGAGAGAAGCAGGCCGGTGCTGTCATGTAAACTCTTACCCAGAATGACAAAAGATAATCGCTTCTTTTCCATCCCGAGTCGTAAGCGAAGCCGGCTGAGCTGATATATGCCGGTTTCGGCGCCGGAGAAGAAGCCGGAGAGAATAACGGTAAACGCAACTACCAATATTAGGATTATTCTATTGACCATTAGTCGGAATCGGCTCAAGAGTTAATATTATGGTCTCGATTCGGTGCTTTCTCATTCGTTCGACGGTGAACTTCAAATTCTTCAGGTGGGCGATATCGCCGGTTTTTGGTATCTTGCCGAGAAGTGCGGTTACTAAGCCGGCGATTGTTGAAATCCGGGTCTCTGCAGGGTCGATGCTGAACCTCAAAGCCAAGTCGTGGATGGCCAGATTGCCTGCCAGTCGAAATTCAAAAGGCCCTATCTGTTCGATGGGTTCGATTCCGTCCGCAAGTTCAATGGGCCCTAACAACTCTTCTGCAATATCCTCCAGGCAGATTGAACCTGCGATGCCGCCGTATTCGTCCACGACTATCGCTGTGTCGGTACGAGTCTTACGGAAGAATTCCAGCAGAGATTCGACCGTCTTTTGTTCAGGGACGAAATTAACTTTCTGAACGAGCTTGTCCAGGGGTGTGTTCGGCCTGAGTAAGAGCTGGCGAAGATGTACCAGGCCGATTATATTATCTATCGTTCCGACATATACGGGCAGCTTTGTCAGGTGGTTTTTTTCCATTTTCTCACGGGCCTGTTGGCTTGAATCTGTAACGGTGCAGGCAATCATATCCACACGCGGCCGCAGGCAATCGCGGACCTTGAGGAACCCAAGCTCAATAATTTCGGTCAGGAGCCTATTCTCGTCAGCAGTAATTAGTCCGCGTTTTCGCACTTGTTCGATGAGCAGTTTGAATTCGTCTGTGGTTACCGGCTTGAGCAGTCTGCCCGGCCCCAGGAGCAGGCGGAGACTCGGCTCTACTATCAGAAATCTGAAGACAAACAGAATAGGTGTAAGAACCTCTCGGAACAGAAACAGCGGCGCCGCTGCGGCGACACTGAGGGATTTTGAATTTGCGTAGGCCAGCGATTTTGGCAGTATTTCGCCGAAGAGCACCAGGCTGACGAACGCAACGCAGGCAGTAATTGCCGCGGCGCTTGTGCCGATTTGCTGCTTGATTCTGACCGTAAGGACGCTGGCGACAGCGTAAAAGAGAACGTTAACCATCATGTTTCCAAACAGCAGGCAGCTAAGCAATTGCCTCGGCTTGTTCAAAAGCCTCGCGGCGAGATTTTGAAGTTTGTGCTTCGATTTTTGAAGCAGCTTTGTTTGTCTGCGAGAAAGATTGAAGAAAGCGGTTTCGGCTCCTGAAAAAAAAGCAGAACCAGCAAGCAGCAGCAGCATCAAAATGATATGGCTGATATTTTGGTAAACCTGAGTCACTTTTCGTATTGTCCTACTGCGATTAGAGAAAGTGTAAGATGCAAGATTATACCGTAAAATTCAAAAGTTTTAAATTTTGAATTATGGTTTTTCGCTTTCAACTTTCAGTTTTTTGGCAGGGTTATTTTAAATGTTGTTCCCTTAGCTGGTTTGGATTCGACTGAAATGGAGCCGTCGTGCTCATCTACTATTTTTTTACAAAAGACAAGCCCGAGTCCGGAGCCTGAAGTGTCTGGTGACGAGTTTTTATCTACTTTCGTAGTGAAAAACGGTTCAAAGACCTTCTTTAAGTCGGCTGGTTCAATTCCGCAGCCCGTGTCGCAGACTCTTATTTGAACTCCATTAGCAGTGTTCCTGGCTTTGATGGTCAGGATACCGCTGCCTGGCAGCATTGCGTTGCGGGCGTTGAGAATCAGGTTCATTAAAACCTGTTGAATTTGAACCGGCACTGCCCACACTGTCAAATCTTCAGGAATCTGGATTTTTACCGTTATTCCGTCCTTCGCAAAATCCCGGCACAGACAGGTAAAAATGTCTTCAACCAGAATAATCAGCCGGGTGCTTTTCTTTCCCTGCGCCTCCCCATTTGCCACAGCGAGCATACTCTCCATAATTTTCGAGGCACGCTCGCAGTTCCTCACCGCTTTTTGAAGCGCCTTCTCGGTCAGGGACTTATCGTCAGGGTTGTTCAGGGCAAGTGTTGCATAACTGGTCAGAGGCGCGAGCAGGTTATTGATTTCGTGGGCTATCATACCGGTAACGGTGCCGATATTGGCAAGGGCCTGCAACCGGCTAACCTGGAATTTTAAGGCGTCATTTTGCTGTTGCCGGTTTGCCAGGTCTTTATGCAAAGAAAGCCGTTTTGCGATAATACTTGTCAACAGTCTGCTCCTGATGTAAAATTTGGCATAGTGAATAGTATAGTAGCTATTATCTACCCGAACTTCGGCTTACAAGTATCTATATCGACTTTTAATGTGATTTTTCTTGAGCGTGGCTGTCATTGCGAGGCCTGCAAAGGTTGTCATTCCCGCGCAAGCGGGAACAGGCCGTGGCAATCTCATCCGTTACGTTTTAGATTGCTTCGCGGAGTTTATCCTGAACAAAGCGAAGGGCTCGTAATGACACAGGATATACGCAATAGAATATACGAGAAATGAATGAGCAGAGGATTTTAGAGGAACTTTTGGCGTTATTAGAGGCCAACAGGGTTACAATCCGCAATGAGCCGCTCGGCGGAAGCGGCGGGGGACTTTGCACTGTAAAAGGCCAGCCGATTTTCTTCGTGGATACACAGGCTTCGTCGGCCCAGGCCGCGGCGTTTTGTGCTGAAGCGGTCTCCAAAGTGGTGGATATTGAAAAAGTATATATCAAGCCGGAAGTTCGGCAGTTTATCGAAGACCACACTAATAGCGAAAAGGAGTAGTGAAAAATGGCAGCGAAAAAAGCCCAAGAACACCGGGAGAAGACGCCGACGGTCCTGGTTGTTGATGACAATCAGCAAAATCTCGAACTCCTGCAGGCATATCTTGAGGATATGGACTACCAGACGGTCCCCGCGTATGATGGGCCGCAGGCTTTGGAGGTTATAGCGAAAGAGCCCCCTGACTTGATTTTGCTGGATGTGATGATGCCTAAAATGAGCGGCTTTGAGGTCTGCAAAAGAGTAAAAAACGACCCGAAAACCAGCGACATTCCCGTGATTATGGTAACCGCACTTAATGAGCTTGGTGACATTGAACGCGGTATTGATTCGGGCACAGACGACTTTATCAGCAAGCCCGTGAATAAGCTCGAGCTATTGGTACGGGTTAAAACTATGCTGAAGTTAAAACATCTAACCGACAAGCTCGAACGGACGTTAGCATATTTAAGCGAGATAGAAAAGCAGGCCCAAGTAGCAAAGTCAGACTCAGGAAAATAGATTGTCCCTGTTTCCCCCGTACTTACAAGCCGTACGTCTACATCTACAATGACAACACAATTGTCAATATGCTCGGTGGCTATGGCGGCGGCATCTTACCCCACTTCTTGGGCAAATTAGTCGAAAAAACGGATAAATAATCCTTGATTCGTTGCCGGGTTTATGGATAGCGAATCCCTCAAAATTAGCCTGGGGCAGGAACTTTCAATTAAATTTGAGGAGAAGGGATAATGAAGAGGCGAATCGCAGCTTTAAGTTTTGTGGTATCCCTTCTTTTTTTAACTTCAACGGCCTTTGCTACGGATCGCCATGTGCCGGGCACATATCCAACCATTCAGGCGGGGATAGATGCGGCCGAGCCCGGCGATACAGTTATCGTCGCCGCCGGTGCCGTCGGCCTGGCACTCGACCCTTGCTCGGCAACGTTGTTCGTTACCTACGAAGAATCAAACGTCATTGAAATGGTCAACGCCAAGACAATGATTTCAGAACAAAAGCCGCTAACAATTTACGGCATATCAAACCTTGCCGGTATTGTTGTGGACCAAACTAAGCAAAAAACTACAAAACGGGTGGTATTTTTATTTAATTCAAGACGACTTTCTGCTATAATAAAAAACTGGAGCGACTAATCAAAAATTCAAGCTCAATTTAAGGGGATTACGTTATGTTTAGAAAACAGATACTGACAATTTTTGCAGCGCTAATGTTGTTTGGAGCAACTCGTCTTTACGCTGTACCGGAAGATAAAATCTTTACTTCCAGCGGCCAGATACTTCCCGGCGAAGAGTGGAACAATGTCTACATCCACAATGACGATACAATCGTCGATATGCTCGGCGGACTCGTCGATGGTATAGCAGCCTACAACGCCAGCACGCTAAACGTCATTGGCGGCAGCATAAATACGCTCGAGGCCCACGAGTTCAGCACTGCAAACGTCTCAGATGGGGATGTGTATAGCCTCTGGGCTTTAGACTCCGGTACGGTAAACCTCTCCGATACTGGTAGTGTCGTTTCGCTTTCTGCCAGAGGTGACTTTGGTACAGCAAATATGTATGGTGGGACCGTGGGCGGCATAAGCGCTTATGACTCAGGAATCGTTAACCTGCATGGAGGTACGGTACTCGATTGCCTGTCAGCGCCTGACGGTACAATCAATATTTTCGGCTACGACCTTTTCAAAAGTGCCAGCGACGGGATGTATGGATTCGGCTTTGTAACAGGTTATTGGAATGATGCTACTCCATTTGACATCGATTTGCTCTCTCCCGAGACATACTCCAACATAAACTTAATCCCCGAGCCAGCAACATTGCTATTACTCGGTTTAGGAAGTTTAATTTTAAGAAAACGCTGAACCGAAATTTTAATCACACTTTATTTCCGGAGGTGAAAAATGTTGTCAAAGAAACGGATTTCTGCCATTGTCTCACTAATTGTCGTAATCGCCACTCTGCCCGGCACTGCGCAAGCCAGGTCTGTTTATGCAATCACCAAACACCTGGAAGATGAGCTCACAGCTTATGATATCCAGGACGACCAGATAGATTATCAGGCAACCGGTGACGTGACGGGTAACGCAAACGGTGCAGTGGGTCTGGCGCTTGACCCCGATTCAGGTGTTATGTTCGTAACGTATGAAGGCGATAACATTATCGAAATGGTAAACGCGAAGACACTTGCCCCTCTGGGCAAGTCTAAAACGGTAATAGATGCAGCGAACCTTGCCGGTATTGTCTTCGACCAAACCAAGCAAAAAACTACAAAACGGGTGATATTTTTATTTAATTCAAGACGACTTTCTGCTATAATAAAAAACTGGAGCGACTAATCAAAAATTCAAGCTCAATTTAAGGGGATTATGCCATGTTTAGAAAACAGATACTGGCGATTTTCGCAGTGCTAACGCTGCTCGGAACATATCCGGTCAAAGCTGATTTAGTATTTGATACTGGTTACAATATATTTGATGGTAATGACCCATATTGGGAGGAAGTTTGGGTTATCGATCATGCCCATTTGGATGTTCTGGGTGGTGCGATGGGCAAGCTGGAGCTAACCGATTATGCAACAGCTAATATATATAATGGAGACATAGAGTGGTTGTTCATTCAGGGTAACACTGTCGCAGATATTTATTCGGCTGGTGATACATTGGAGATGTTTGCTGCTGGCAATGAAAGCCTGGCTTACATTTATGCCTACGATGTAATCTATCACCCTACCAGTGGGCTTGCAGGCGAGGGCTGGATAGAAGGCACATATATCAGCAACGATTTGCCATTCTCATTTTCGTTTTATACTGATACCAGTTATACACACGTAAATATAGTTCCGGAACCGACCACAGTTTTGCTATTTGGCTTGGGGGGGCTTCTGCTAAGAAAGCGACGCTAAACAGGAATCTCGAAGACTATTTTAAGGAGGAAATCTAATGCTATTTGGAAAGAAACTCCCTTTGACCATTTTGTCTCTAATTGTTTTCACACCCACCATGTTCGGTATAGCTCAGGCAAAGTCTGTTTATTCAATCACCAAACACCTGGAAGATGAGCTCACAGCTTATGATATCCAGGACGACCAGATAACGTATCAGACATACGCAAAGAATCTCGACCATCACGGCTACGGTGCCGTTGGCCTGGCACTCGACCCTTGCTCGGCAACGTTGTTCGTTACCTACGAAGAATCAAACGTCATTGAAATGGTCAACGCCAAGACAATGATTTCTGAAGAAAATCCTACGACAGTTCCGGAGGGAGCAAGTCTAGCAGGAATTGCCTTCGACCAAACTAAGCAAAAAACTACAAAACGGGTGGTATTTTTATTTAATTCAAGACGACTTTCTGGTATAATAAAAAACTGGAGCGGCTAATCAAAAATTCAAGCTCAATTTAAGGGGTTATGCCATGTTTAGAAAACAGATACTGACAATTTTCGCAGTGATAATGTTGTTTGAGGCAGCTAATCTTTACGCTGTACCGGAGGATAAAATCTTTACTTCCAGCGGCCAGATACTCCCCGGCGAAGAATGGGCCAATGTCTACATCTACAACGATGACACAATCGTCGATATGCTCGGCGGACTCGTCGATGGTATAGCAGCCTACAACGCCAGCACGGTAAACGTCACCGGCGGCAGCATAAATACGCTCGAGGCCCACGAGTTCAGCACCGCGAACGTATCAGGCGGCGACGTGTATGGCTTGGATGCTATGGCCCACTCAAGTGTCAACTTTTCCGATGATGCCACTGGACATACTATCGGGGCCTGGGATTTCGGTGTCCTAAATATGACTGGGGGTATTACTGAATATATTGGTGCTATTGAGTCAGGTACTCTCAACCTTTATGGCGGTCTGATAACTGATTCGCTTTCTGCCATCGATTCTTCTGTTGTTAACATTTACGGTTATGACCTGGTTATGACCAGCTCCGGCGGTCGTTACAACTATGGCCAGGCTTATGGATTTTGGATGGACGATACCCCATTCACCATCGACTTTAGTACCTCTGAAACCTATCCACATGTAAACTTAATTCCCGAGCCAGCGACATTGCTGTTACTCGGTTTAGGAAGTTTAGTTTTAAGAAAACGCTAAACTGAAATTTTAATCACACTTTATTTCCGGAGGTGAGAAATGTTGTCAAAGAAACGGATTTCTGCCATTGTCTCGCTAATTGTCGTCATCGCCAATCTGTCCGGCACTGCGCAAGCCAGGTCTGTTTATGCAATTATAGACAGGAACAGCAAGGTCAAAGCCTATGATATCTAGGATTACCAGCTAACGCATCAGACATACGCAGAGAATCTGGGCCATCACGGCGCCGGTGCCATTGGCCTGGCACTCGACCCTTGCTCGGCAACGTTGTTCGTTACCTACGAAGAATCAAACGTCATTGAAATGGTCAACGCCAGGACAATGATTTCTGAACAAAAGCCGCTAACAATTTACGGCATATCAAACCTTGCCGGTATTGTCTTCGACCAAACCAGGCAGAAAACTACAAAGCGGGTGGTATTTTTATTTAATTCAAGACGACTTTCTGGTATAATAAAAAACTGGAGCGACTAATCGAGAATTCAAGCTCAATTTAAGGGGTTATGCTATGTTTAGAAAACAGATACTGACAATTTTTGCAGCGGTTATGCTGCTTGGCGCAGCTAAAGTCCAGGCAGTACTAGAGTATCAGGCAATAATCTTACATCCCAGCGGATTTATCGCCTCGGAGGCTCATGGCATATCTGGTGGTCAGCAGGTAGGCTGGGGGTGGTTGTATACCGAGACTACTTGGCCGCGGCACGCCTTATTATGGTCTGGCACTGCAGAAAGCGTGGTGGACCTACACCCGACCGGGTTTGACGAGTCGGCTGCTTA
This sequence comes from Planctomycetota bacterium, assembly GCA_030605475.1. GTDB lineage: Bacteria > Planctomycetota > Phycisphaerae > Sedimentisphaerales > Anaerobacaceae > JAUWIG01. Next base: position 42,788 of record JAUWIG010000027.1, read on the forward strand.
TGCCGTTTCAGGTGGACAGCAGGTGGGCGCTGGGGACGCTCACGCCTTACTGTGGTCTGGCACGGCAGAAAGTATGGTGGACCTGCACCCCAGCGGATACAGTTGGTCGAGGGCCGACGCAGCTTCTGGTGGTCAGCAGGTAGGCGGCGGATGGCACACTTCCTCAGGGGCGGAGCATGCTTTACTGTGGTCGGGCACTTCGGAAAGTGTGGTGGAACTGCACCCCGGCGGGTTCGATTCCTCGTGGGCCAATGGCGTCTCAGATGGACAGCAGGTAGGGGGGGGGGATACAGGTGCCTTACTGTGGTCTGGTACGGCCGAAAGTGTGGTGGAACTGCACCCCAGTGGATTCAGCAGTTCGGTGGCCTATGGCATTTCGGGCGATCAACAGGTAGGTTTTGGATACTTTGATGGGTACCCTCATGCCCTCCTGTGGTCTGGTACGGCCGAAAGCGCGGTTGACCTGCATCCTGCTGATTTCGCTTCCTCTGGTGCCTATGATGTGTTTGCTGGTCAGCAGGTAGGTTATGGGTACACAGGTGAAAAGTCCCATGCCTTACTGTGGTCGGGCACGGCCGAGAGCGTTCTGGATTTGCATGCATTTCTCCCAAGCCAATATGAAAATTACAATTCGTATGCCTGCAGTATTGACCCAGCAGGAAACGTTGCCGGATATGTAAAATTATCTTCAGAGGGTGACTGCCGTGCGGTGCTATGGCAAGTTCCAGAACCCTGTACTCTGGTTTTATTTGGCTTAGGAATTTTGGGATTGAGAAACAGAAATAACAGAAGCTAATAGTAACAAAAGGCGAAAAGAGTAACACAATGGAGTGGAGAAAGAATCTTGCGTGGGGGTTTTTATGTCTATTCATCATTTGCAGATTAGCAGGAACTGTTCAGGCAAAATCGCTCTATGCCATCACTGACCATCACGCCAGCACTCTCAAGGCCTATGAGATTCAAGACAGCAATCTGGCCTATCAGGCAGATGTCAATGTCACGGCCTATGCTACTGGTGCTGCCGATGTCACAATCGATTCAGAGTTGGAACTTCTCTTCATAACCTACGAGGACTCCCCTAAAATAGTCTGGGCCAGTGCTAAAAGCCTCGAGCAGCAAGGCGTTATAGATTTACGGGATATCTACCCCTCGGCAGGTCAACTCGCCGGCATTGTCGCTGACGAGCAAAAGCAAAGGGTCTATGTCGTAGAAAGGGGCGGCAGCAAACTCTACATTTTAGCATGGGATGACGATAAAAAAGAACTCGTATTGATGGACCCACGGGACCCGAACCAGCCGTATGAATCAGGGACCGCATACGTTACTCTTACCGGATTGAATAATAATAGTGCCTGGGGGATGGCACTGGATGAGAATACCAGGCGATTATATGTTACGGACGACACTGTTAACGTGCATTATTATGATGCTGATGACCCCAATTGGACGCATCTTGGCACGCGCAATGTGGGACGCGATGCGGCGGATGTTGTAGTCGACCCCAACAATGGCCAGCACAATGCCTACCTCTACACCGGTGCGCTGTATACCGGTGCTGGCGGACACACGTACCTCGTGAAGCATGACCTTGAAGACCCCTGTGAGAGCACTTGTAACACTGAGAACGACATCGGGACAGTCGCGATTGGACTGGCCGTCGACACTGACACCGCCCTCGTTTATACAACGACATCCAGCCCAAACATACGAGTGTACGACTGCTCCGACCCTTGCTTTGTCTGCACTTACTCGGAGCCTACCGCCGGAAGCTCAGCCGGTGCGGGGATATGTGTCCCAACCGGTGATGTTTATTATAAGCCGCCGGCTTTCATCCTCGAAAAAGACTATGCTCTCGAACCCAACGACCCAAATGCTTGTGCCCTGCCCGGCTATTATATAGCTTATACGATTACCTATGATGCCAACGGGTATGAGGTTGATGATGTAAATATTGTCGATTATCTCCCCCCTGAGACAGACTTTAATTCAGCCGATTCTAACGGAGTTTATGACCCCAACTACCACACAGTTACCTGGCAGATAGGTACGCTGGAACCTAATGATTCAGGTTTTGTTACGCTGACAGTCAGGGTCAATGAGTTCGCCGAGCCCCTGGGCACTATCACCAACTTCTGCGAAATCGAAACCGAGTTCCTTTACTCACATACGGAAGTAGACATCAATGTATGCTCCTGGCTCCCTGATATTATCTATGTGGATAAGGATGCTCCCGGGCCTAAAAGCAACGGAATGTCGTGGCACAACGCCTTTACCAACCTGCAGGATGCTCTTGAAAGGGCCCGCCAGGATTGGGGCAGTGAAATCCGGGTAGCTGCCGGGGCGTATACACCCGACACAGAGCCAAACTACAATGCGGCATTCGAGCTCATTAATGGTGTGGCCGTTTATGGTGGATTCGCCGGCTTCGGCGAGCCAAACCCGGATGACCGGTATCCACACGCATATGAAACCATTCTTACCGGCAACATAGCAGGCGGTTATAACGTAAATTATGTCGTGACCGCCTCCGATGTCAATGAAACAGCTATTATTGATGGTTTTATAATAGAAATGGCCTTCGATGCCGGGCTTTATTCCAACAGCGCATCACCAACCATCACCAATAACAAAATCACAGACAACAAATATTACGGCATATACTGTCAAAACTGTAACGACTCTTCGGTCAACATTACAAATTGTCAGATTCTAAATTGTGGCAAATCGTACAGTGGTGGCGGCGGAATATATTGCTACAACTCCAATCTCAACATAGTTGACTGTTTCATTGATAACATCCGCCGTGGTAACGGAATACACTGCGAGAATGACTCATCGGTAACGGTCCGAAACACTCAGATTCAAAACAATATTCAAAATCAAAACACTGCCGATAATGGCATATATTGTTATCAGTCTAATCTCAATGTAATTAATTGTACCATTAAGGACAGTTGCGACTACGGGATATACTGCAAGAAAACTTATTCCGTCTCTATCCTAAACAGCAGGATTTGCGGCAGTTTCAACAACAGGGATGGGATATACATTGAGAACGGTATGGGCCCAGTCATCAAGAATAATTGGATATCTGACCACCGTGATGGTATATGTTTTTATAGTACTGCCACAACGCCATTAGTTCGTAATACCACTGTTGCTGACAATGAGCTCTACGGAATACGCTCTGGTGGTGCCAGCCCGAGCATCACTAACTGCATTATTTGGCGCAACAACGATGGTCAATTGATAGGCTGTACCGCAACATATTCCTGCATTCAGGACTGCAATTATGCCGCCGACCCCAATATGCACAACATCTGCGAAGACCCCCTATTCATCGATGATGACCCTAATGACCCAAACAATTATCATCTTGACCCAAACTCACCCTGTATCAATGCCGGCGACCCAAACGCAGACTACAACGGCGAAACTGACATCGACGGCGAACCTCGTGTTGCAGACGGTCGGGTCGATATGGGTGCGGACGAATATTACTGGAGCCCCGCTGATTTTAACGATGATGGCATCGTAAACTTCTTCGATTATGCCCCCTTTGCCGCCGCCTGGCTGACCGATGACCCCAACTACAGCCTCGATGATGACAACGATGTCGATATAAACGACCTTGCCATTTTCTGTAGAGATTGGCTCTGGCAGCCAGCCTGGACACAGCAGGGAGGGATGATGGGCCAGGGAAGTTCCGGCCAGGACCTCGGCCTTGAGCAGGAGCCTGACGTTCAGGAACCTCTCGTTGAAGAGCCTGACATTGCTGACACTGAAGAACCACTCGTTGAAGAACCCGACGCTGAAGAACCCGTCATTGAAGAATTTGACGTTGAAGAGATGGTAAACTGGCTTGAGGAGCTTTGGCTCACAAACGAGGAAGTAAGAGAAACCACAACCGAGCAGGAGTGGCTGGACTTTATAGAAAGAGTAAAGCAGACTCCCTCATATTAACCTGTATCGGAGCCCTTGATGGCGTCAGTACCGACACTAATATAATGTTTTAAGATGTTGAGTCAACCAAAGGGCTGAGAGTTGTGTCGTCCTCAGCCCTTTCTAATTTTGAATTGAACTTTCTCTGTGACCTCTGTCCCTAAAATAAATCCGTGGAATACGTGGTTAATTTTTTTGTTTAGCAATAATCAATAGACAATAGTAGATAATCAATTCCCCCGTTCCTCCCCTGCTTCGCGGCGGCGAGCGCGTTCTCCGCGGTAACAAATCTGTGTCGACCCTGTTATCCTGCCTGCCCTCGAATGTTTACCCGCCTTCTGTGTGGCGGGCCGTAGTCGGGGGAGCTTGTCGAAGGGCAACCCGTAACCCCAGCCCCCAAATCATCAGCATTTCCCAAATCGTCAGCATTTTAAAATGACTTAAGTATT
>JAUWIG010000026.1 GCA_030605475.1 Planctomycetota bacterium
TGCCGTTAGTTGCCAGCGGGTAATGCCGGGGACTCTAACGGGACTGCCGGTGTCAAACCGGAGGAAGGTGGGGATGACGTCAAGTCCTCATGGCCTTTATGCCCAGGGCTTCACACGTGCTACAATGGTGGCAACAGAGCGACGCAAAACCGTGAGGTCGAGCAAATCGCAAAAATGTCGCCCAAGTTCGGATTGTAGGCTGACAACTCGCCTACATGAAGTTGGAATCGCTAGTAATCGCGTATCAGCTATGACGCGGTGAATGTGTTCCTGAGCCTTGTACACACCGCCCGTCAAGTGATGGGAGTTGGGAGTACCCGAAGTCGGGTTGCTAACCCCGCACCAATTTTGGGATTTTGGTGTCGATTTGAATTCGCCGGTCTCGTAGCTAAGGGACCATTGAGTTTGGTCGGAGTTGAGATTCCAAAATTGGTGTGGGGGTGCGCCTGCCGACGGTAAGCCCGATGACTGGCACTAAGTCGTAACAAGGTAGCCGTAGGGGAACCTGCGGCTGGATCACCTCCTTTCTAGGGATATACTAGAACGCAGCCGATTACCACACACCGGCTGTGAAATGTCAGGCATTTTCGCTGTACGCCCTGAGCTTAGTCGAAGGGTTGGCTTAACTGTTCTTGTAATAAAAGCGTCCTGTGAATCTTTGCAGGACGCTTTTCTTTTGTCGAGCCACGAGTCACGAGCGACAAGTGACAAAATGGCTTAACTGTTTTTACGTGCACACACTCCTTGTCTTTACTTCAATTTTATTTATAATGTCACCGCTTTTGTTTTTATTGTCCACCACAAGAGCCGCTAAAGAAAAACCGAAGGTTATTGGATTGATGGGCTTGCATATAGCAGACATTTGTGTTTTGGTGTTTTATTTGATTGGCATTACCGCCATCGGCATTTGGGCTGCAAGGAGAATAAAAAGCATCGCCGATTTCTTTATGCCACGCAGATTCGGCAAAGCTATGATGGTAATGCACTCGTTCGGCACCGGCACACATTCCGACCAGGCCGTCAGCGTCGCCTCAAAAAGCTTCACGAACGGCCTTTCCGGAATCTGGTATCAGTGGCTCTGGTTGTTCGCAACGCCGTTTTACTGGTTGATTGCCCCGGTTATGAGGCGCTTCCGCGCCATAACTACTGCTGATGTCTTTGAGGCCAGGTTCGGACCCAGCGTCGCAATGTTATTTGCCGTCGTCGGAATGTTGAATCTTGCCGTTAACATCGGCGTTATGCTAAAGGGCTCAGGTGCGGTTATACAAGCAAGCACCGCAGGTTACGTCTCCTCCAATATCGCCATAGCCGTAGTGACTGTAATGTTCGTAGCGTACGGAATGGCTGGAGGCCTCTCTGCAGCCATCGTTACCGACTTCATACAGGGCATTCTGACCATCATCTTTTCTTTCATATTGCTTCCGTTTGTCTTAACCGCCGTAGGCGGATTGCACGGCATACGAGAAGCCATAAAGGACCCTAGTATGTTATCGCTTGTAGCCCCAGCCGAAATCGGATTTTTCTACATAGCCGTGATTGCCTTCAACGCCCTCGTCGGCGTCGTGACCCAGCCACACACTATGGGCACTTGTGCCGCCGGCAGGACTGAGACCGAAGGACGCGTTGGTTATATGTTTGGAAACGTCATTAAACGGATATGCACCGTAGCGTGGTGCCTGACCGGACTCGCCGCCGTTGTCTATTTCGCTGACAGAAATGTCGAGCCGGACCACGTCTTTGGCCTGGTAGCGCGGGACTTTCTGCCTAAGATATTGCCCGGCGTACTCGGCCTTTTCCTCGCAGCCCTTTTAGCTTCTGTGATGAGTTCCTGCGACTCATTTATGATTGCCTCATCAGGCCTGTTCACGGAAAATATCTACAAACGCCTGATACCCGATAGAACTCAAAAGCATTACATTTTCATTGCCCGCGTCGCATCACTGGTAATAGTAGCTGGCGGCGTAGCTTTTGCTTATTGGCTGCCAGGCGTTATAAAAGGCCTTGAAATTTTCTGGAAAATTTCGCCGATGATGGGCATTGCGTTCTGGCTGGGCCTTTTTTGGCGGCGCACTACCGTTGCCGGTGCCTGGGCCGCTACCCTCACTGCCTTTGCAACCTGGTGGCTGACCACCCAGTCTTTTTTCATTTCGTTTATGGTCGGCTTCCCCGGGGCCGAACAGTTAAGATTTGTAATGCTAAAAAGTACCGGCCCGGAAATCTATCTGCCCTGGCAGATGGTCTTCTACTTGGCCGCAGGCTCAGCAGTTGGAATCGTCGCAAGTTTGCTCACCAAACCGGTCGCAAAGGACAAACTCGATAATTTTTACGCCCTGGTACGGACTCCTGTTAGGCCCGGCGAGCAGGCCTCCGCCCCCTGCACTCTGCCCTCCGGTGTCGTTGTTCCTGAGAAGAAAAGTTTCTTCCCGAACACCAATCTTGAAATTCTGATTCCTTCTCGCACCTCGATTATTGGATTTCTCGTCGGCTGGGGCTGCGTCGCCGCTATCATTTACTCAGTTTACCTGATAGCAAAGATGTAAAGTCCTCAAACCGACCTCCCCACGCAGCCGGGGACCCAGTCTCTGTTTGTCATTGCGAGGCCTGCGAAGCAAGCCGTGGCAATCTCATCCACCAATAGTAAATAGTCAATAGTAAATAATCGATTAAAACCGCCTCGGCCCTGCCGGGACTTTTTTACACCTCTTCCTTGTCTTTATCTGAATGTTATTTATAATACCACCTATGACTGTTATTGCGGAAAAATCAACCCTGGCAAAACCGTTCTTAAAATGGGCAGGCGGGGGTAACCCGGCAGGCGATTAGTCGCAGGTTTTTTCGGTGCGGTGGCGTTGAAAGAAATAGAGTGTTTTTAGGAGCAAGGCTGATAAAATGCAGGTTCTTAGCCCTTTTTTAAAAGGATCGATTTATGACTTTCGATAATAGCAAATCATCGCAGCGACAAAGAGACGAAGAATCTGTTGAGATTCTCAGAAAGCTTAGGGAGAAGTTGCTCTCTGACGATATTTCAACTGCGAGACTGGCGGCTTTGAATCTGTCATGGAAACAAGAGGATGGCTTAGCTATACTCACGGAGGCATTATTCGGCAACTATCAAAGGACAGCTAAAAAGGCAGCAGCCTACGGACTGAGGAGTATGAATGGCAGAATGCAGAAAATGGCTTTGGAGGTTCTTGAGCAAGGGCTAAAACATCGTGACCGTACTACAAAAGCTGCATGTGTTAAGTCTATATCCCTGATGAAAGGTTAGCTTTCGGGGACAGGTTAAGAAATACAAGTCATTTTCAAGCAAGGAGAAACAGATATGGGCGATAAGGGAAAAAAAGATAAAGGAAAAAGAGAACAACAGAAAAAGGCCCAGCTTAATCCAAAGGAAAAACGAAGATTAAAAAAGGAAAAGAAGAATAAATAATTGCCAGGTGGTGTTCGCAGTTGAAGGCCGCCATATTATTCCTTGGAATAAGCCGGAACCATAAGATAAAATGCTGGTTTGGTCTTCCACAGTAGGCGTTTGTTAATTAAGAACAGAAGTGTGAAATTACAGTTGGAGGCGAAAGAGAAAAATGGCCAATTTTGGTAACCGTATCATTCGAGCCGCCAGACTCGACGTTGCTTTATATGAGGAAGTCGAGGCTGATAAGTCTGCGTTAGGTCAGGCTATGGGCGTTGTGGTTTTGTCCAGTGTTGCAGCTGGAATAGGAAGTGCTTCAAAAGCTGGGATTCTTGGAATGTTGATTGGAGTAGTTGTATCTCTTGTGGGATGGTATATCTGGGCGTACTTGACTTATTTTATTGGTACAAGGTTGCTTCCAGAGCCACAGACTAAAGCTGACCATGGAGAGTTGTTGCGAACAATTGGTTTTTCGAGTTCTCCCGGGCTGATTCGAGTGCTTGGTGTTATCCCGGTGATGCGAGGTATTGTTTTCACTATTGCCGCAATTTGGATGCTGGTTGCAATGATAATTGCAGTTAGACAAGCTCTTGATTACAGCAGTACACTCCGGGCCATAGGGGTTTGTGCCATCGGTTGGGTCGTTCAAATTGTACTGTTTGTGTTATTGTTTTCTATTTTCGGTGGCCTTGTCAGATAATTTGATGCCAACTCGGCCACGCTCCTGCTCCTCGGCTTGCCCCGTTAGAAGTAAGGTGCCGGACCCGTATGGACTTCTAATGGGGCTTCGGCGCAATTGCTTTACGAAAACGCAGAACATAAATAGTTATGCACCAAAGGTGATTTTTCTCAGCCATATTGGTTAAATTGCTAAAATCCGCCGGAGTTTACCCGCCGCTTGCCCGCCATCAGTGTGGCGGGTTTGTCTTGCGGGCGGGGCGAAACCAAATTCCTCTAATCCGTCAAACCAAATTCTGACTCCTGATTTCTGACTCCTGACTTCTGATTTAAGAATCCGTCAAATCAAAAACAACATCAGATAAAAAAAGCTCGTAGTCCTTTCGATTAGTCAAAAGGACTATGAGCATTACAACCAACAAACCTCAACCAACGAGATAGCTCTCCGTTAGGAGTCCCTATGACTGCCACAGGTACGAAATACGTTTACCCTGAGCGAAGTCCTGAGCCGTGTCGAAGGGCGGAGCCGAAGGGAGATACGATTTTAATCCCACTCACCAATCACCAACCCCCATTAATCAATAATCATTTAAAAAGGTCGACCGATAAGCATCATTACACACAATTCAAATCAGGAGATCAACTATGAGTGACATTAACAAGGAAGTTGGCTTTTTCAGTAATCTATCGCTACTATATCCAAGCCAAATTCTTTTTTCTTAACTCTTGTCTCATACAGAATAGGGCGATGTTCTCTTTTGTTACACCATTTGTGAATTTTTTCTTTGTTTTCAGCTGTAATTTGACAGCCAAGTATAACTCCAGTTAGTAGCTCTCTTGGGAAAGTATAAACCCCGGGACCTTTGTTATGCTCTATAATTCGCCACTCTTGTTCATACTCCCAAAAAATCGCTTTTGTTAAAAGCGAAGCTTCTGTTTTTGCCTGCTGCGAACTTCTGAAAAAGTTGACTGCGGGATAATTCTGCTTGTATATAATCTTCTGGGATCGGCCAAAAAATTCAGTGGTTGCATTAAATTCTAAACAGAATCCGGCATGGCTTGTTGAGTAATGCGACCACATGAGAATGTCATTCTTCTTTGCAGACATACAAAAAACACCCATTTGATCTAAGAACGAATAACCCAGATTATCTGGAATCTCCTTATATAGCCCCTTTTTGATTATTTGATCAACTTCTGCAAATCTTTGTTTTCTGGTCAAGTCTGGTCTGCGTCTTTTATAAACTTGCAATAGGTACTGTTTCCACTCTTTCTTTGTTGCGTCATAGATTAAACCAACCTTCGAATCAAAAGGGTCGTTAAATTCCTTCGGTGAAGGAAGATAAATTTTGTTCTTAGTAAATATTTCCTCTGTGTATTCAGGGTGATCCTCGTCAAATTTGTAATATTTGTATAACAATTGTGGCTCGGCTTTGTTATCATCCGAATGAGTGTTAGAGTTTTGTTCAACAATTCTCATCTGATTTCTGTCTCCTACATTCTTTCGCCAACCATCTGGTCCCCGCTTTTACACTCAGGGTTTTCTTATTTTATGTTGTGGATTTGACAAAATCCAGTAACTGATCCATAATAGCCTCATGCAAAACAAAGCAGAACAATACAAAAATAACCCCGAATTTCAGGAATTTCTTAATAGAGAGTTTGGTGAAGTTGCTCTTAGTCAGCCCCTAATAATCCTCTAAAAATGTAAGCTGTAGTTCATTGTCTATTCCCTCTTTTTTCATTTTCAGACGATATTTTTCGTCGATTTTACCTTTTTTTAACCTGTCAATGATAATTTCATGGTATTTTTTATCAATCTCAGCGGATATATATTGCCTGCCAAGAAATTTACACATCTCTATTTCTGAACCACTCCCGCCGAAAAGAACTAAAACAACGTCTTTAGGCATAGTGCAGGATTTAATTAACATCTCAGAAAGTTTCTGTGGAATCTGGCAGGCGTGAAATGTCTTCTCTTTACTTACATTTTTTACCATATCAAAATAAAGCCAATCATAAGGCATTCTTCCTTTTGAACCGTTGGCTAAATTTCGTAAAATTCGTTTGTCTGTGGGGTTTTTGTAAGAAACAGCCACATTGTCCTTATAAAACTTATTATGGCTTGTCTTTCTACAGTGCAGAATACTCCTGTGAGCGGTAGTAAACCGGCGGGGTGAATGACCAACGTTTGTATTATAAGCCCAAACATAGTCTAAAACTTCATAGCAAACATTGTCCAGATACTTAACCCGCAAATATGCGTTTTGTTTCGGGTAGTTTATTAAAAACATATTTCCATCATCTTTAAGTACCCTTAGAGATTCTTTTGCTAATTCAATATACCATTCAACATATTCATCAAAAGTTTTTGTATAAGATTTATCACCGTACTTTATCCCAACATTGTAATCTGGATCCCCATAGACCATATCAACGCATCTATCAGGCAGCTCTTTCAAAAGTTCCATAATATCTTTTAGAAAAACTTTATTTAAGTATTTCTTCATAGCCATGGTTTATCTCTTGTATGGTTCCCATTCAATGTCACACTTTTTCATAAAACTTTTTAATCTGTCTGGATCTTTCACTTTTTCTAACGCTTCTTTAAGTCTACTTTTATTATTTTCATTCGCTGCATACTTAAAGAAGTTGAACAAAAATGAGCGTCCTTCATTGTCCCAGTAGACAATATCCTCCATAATGAACAACCACTTTATAACCTTCAAGAGCAGTTCGGGCTTTGCTCCGCGCTTGAATGGTCTTTTTAGCCCACCACGCTTCTTTAATATAGCATCAACGTCGTTCTCTTTGCAATGATATATTTCAGCAATAGCCTGCCATAATTTCTTAAATTTTCTGGGACTCTTAAGATTCTTCCTTCTCAAATCCAGCGCAATCTCTTCATGACTTCCACTCCCAAGCACGTGACTCGTGACTACATCTACTTTAAAATCAAAGTTCTTTTTATGTCCTGGCCTGACAATATAAAGCACTTGTTCGTCTGGGAGATTTTCTACAGGATATCGGAACACTACACCTTTTCCCTTTTTACGATATTCTGTTTTGATAAAGGCATTGACGACTTTTTTGACTATTTCATGACGAGCCAGAAAACCTTTAATTTCAATCATTTTCCCAGTGATAACCGTCTGTTCTTTTTTCGCCATGTATTTACCGCCTCATTTAAAGGTTCAAATATACTGCACCATACACTCAGACCATACAATAATCAAAGGCGGTCATCACGTCAAATGGAAATCCCTCGCCAGAAACCAAACGCGGAAAGTTCTACCTCATAATCCATTCGCATCTATTTATCTTTCGCAAGCCCAAGCCAGATGAAAATCTTTCCCGCATTAGATACAGTTCCGCCTTTTAACCTTGTACTCGCGCAGAGCTTGCCCTGAGCTATGTCCTGAGTGACATCGAAGGGGAAGCCGAAGGGTCGAAGGATTAAAATCGCATATCCGCCGTAGCTGGATTCTGTGAAGCTTTAAGCAAAGCAGAATAGCGAAGGTGGACCAAATTCTTAGATAACGATTGCTCATAATAGTATCAACTTTTTGAATTGTAAATTGTTTTCGGCCAAAATCAGTTGACTCTTTCATTAAGGCGGTTTACTTTATGACAGTAAAGCTTGACTTTAGGCTCGAATATCGCGTTATAGCGGTTAATAAAGCTGGCGAAGGACAAGCCAGCAATACGGTGATGGCGGTGCTGTGAAGACTTGAATATTCGGTTAGCCGTGCAAAGTATGTATTGTCGAGTCTTTCTTATTTGGAGATAGATTATGAAAACAAAAAATATCGTGATACTGATTTTGTTGCTCATTATATGTGGCCAATTTATACAATCCTTCTTGCTCTTAAAGAAATTCGACCGGCTGAAATTTACTTTTGAAAACCAACCTGTGGAGGTTTATGTTGCAGGTCTAACGGAAAGCATCAGGAAGATCGACCCCCTAAGAAGCGAAATAATCTTGCAAAACCACTGGCTTAGCAAGCGTCTTTATAAATGTATTGAGCTACTCGAACAGCAGAAGGGTTTAGAACCAATACCAATGGAATATCCAATGCCATATCCATATCCCGAATCTGATCCAAATATGCTGCAACCATACATGACTGAATCAGTACCATTCTATGAGCATTATGAAGGGCCAAATAATCCGCCATTGGAGGATATTGAAGAAGGTGATATTAGAAAGCTGAGGTGTCTAATAAATTTGCAATTAGTTGGCCTTAAAATGTATTTGGAACCATCCAAAGCGCGAATAGAGAACTATGAAAAGCGACTAAAGCGGCTTGAGGAACATTGGAATAAATAAAGGTGCCGGGTGTAATAAGGCTGGCTGTTTCGAGCAAGTCCCTGAACCGGCGACGGTTTATTTGCTTGGTCTTGGTGGTTTACTGCTTAGAAAACGCACAGTGCTTGCTTAATATGCCGCAAAGTCGGCTTACATCGTGGCATCGTGAGTTTACCCCGTTAGAAAGAAAGCTCCGTCCTTTGAGCGGGATAAAAAATACATAGTGCTGGCTTGCCACGTTAGAAATAATTTTTCTAATGGGGTGAAGGTTTAAAGCCCCGCCAGAGCTTTCTAATGGGGGTTACATTGAGCCGTTGTAAATGAGTGAAAAGGCGCCGCGCTGCGGCGTCCGTATGCAGCCGCTTGGATTACAGCATCAAGAAGAAAATCTTTTTATCATTTCTATCAGATGAGCCGTCTCTACTCTAACGCATGCTATAAATTCCTTTATCTTTTCCTCGTCATCGCTACTAAGTGTGTCAGTTAGTGGTGCTGCAAGGAGGTCACCTTTGAGATTGAATGCTTTCTTAATGGCCTCTCCATATTCAACATAAGCCTTTATTGCGGCTTCCCTCAATTCTTCTGTAGTCATGTATACTTCCTCTCATTAAAATATGGTTTTCCAATACAAAGCTCACCGCCCCTCACTGCTTCGCTTTGCGAACCAAAGCGGCGGGGGTCATCTTCAGCCGCCGGTTCGGTAATAATAATTTTCAGTCACAATTCTAACTGGACTCTTTCTGTTTTGTCAAGTTTTTGCCACCAGGACACGAAGTCACGAATTCCCGATACTCTGATTTCTGATAACCTGCTAATCTGTGGCCAAAAACTTTTTGTGCCTTTTTGTGGCTATGTTTCTCTGTGTTCTTTGCGGCCTTTGTGGTTAATAAAAATCCTAAAATCTGCGTTAATCTGTGGTTGATTTCCCTTGCGCCTTTTTGTGGCTAAACAAATTTGTGCAAATTCGTGCTAATTCGTGCCTAATTTCCCCTTGTGCGTCCTTCGTGTGCTATGTTGCAAAGATTTCGACAAACCATATCCGCAACCCGCAATGAGTTTACCCTGAGCCTGTTGTCGAAGGGCAACCCGCAACCCCAGCCCCCAAATCATCAGCATTTCCCAAATCATCAGCATTTCCCAAATCATCAGCATTTTTAAATGACTTAAGTATTTGCTTAGATACTTAAATACTTTCTGGCGCCAAGTGGCATTGATAGGTAGTGCCGCTCTCTACAGTTCGTTTCAAATTTCGTATTTTGGTATTTTGAATTTGTTCGAATCCCCGTTTTCATGGGGACGAGTTTACCCCTGCGAAGGCAGGGGTGCTTCGCATTTTTGACCGAATTTTCTCTGCGTACTCTGCGTTCTCTGCGGCTATTCTCTACTTTTCCTATCCACAATCTACTCACCAATTAACTACTCACCACTCACCACGAGTATCTAGCATCGAGCATCCAGCATCGAACAACGAACAATGAACTACGAACTATGAACTGAGCATTGCGCGCAAAAAAGCGCACTTTTTCGCATTTTCTTGCACTTTCTTGCATTTTCTTGCATTTTTTTGCAATTTCTTGCAATTTTTGCTCAATTTCTTGCAATTTTTAGCACTTTTTGGCGCATTTGATTGAATAATCTCTGTGTTCTCCGTGGCCGATTTTAGTCTTTCGTCTTGGGTCTTGGGTCTATTGTCTTTAGTCTTTTCGTGCCAGTTCCCCGAACAGTGTCAGCGGCCTGGTCCTCGTGATTTTCACCTCTGCGAACTCCCCGGCCAAGCTCTCCGGCCCGTTAAAAACAACTATCCAATCCGTCTCCGTCCTGCCGACCAGTTGCGGCCTCAAATCCCCGTTTTTGCTGCATAAATCGGGTTTTTTCCCGCCTTTGGCGGAGTTCAAATGCGGCTTTTTACTCAACCCCTCAACCAAAATCTTAACTTCCTTACCCAGAAACCTCTTGCTCAACTCGTCACTTATTCTTTCCTGCACCGCCAAAAGTTCTGTATTCCGCCTTTTCTTAACCTCAATACTGACAGTATCTTGCAATCTTTTATCAGCCGTCGTCCCCGGCCTCGGTGAGTATTTGAAAATAAAACAATTCTTATATCTCGCTTTCTCAACTAAACTTACGGTTTTTTGAAAATCTTTTTCCGTCTCCCCCGCAAACCCCACTATAAAATCCCCGGCTATAGCAATCCCCGGCACCGTATCTCTCGCTTTATCAAGCAGCTCTAAGTACTTGCTGGCTGTATAGTTACGATTCATCGCCTTTAGGATTTTATCCGAGCCGCTCTGGGCCGGCAGGTGCAGATGGTTACACACTTTTGGCAGTTCCGCCATAGCCCGCAGAATTTCATCGTAACACTCTTCTGCAGGGTAACTTGTAACAAATCTAATCCACTCGATTCCCTCGATTTCACTCGCCATATAGAGCAAATCCGCCAGACAATACGTCTTGCCGCAAGTATTGTATTTATATGAATTTACCCTCTGTCCTAACAGCGTAACCTGCTTTACGCCCTCGCCAGCCAATCTTTTTATCTGCCCGATTACCGCCTCGGGCGGCCGGGACACTTCCGGCCCACGCACATAAGGCACAACGCAATATGTGCAGAACTTATCGCAGCCACGCATTACCCTAACATAAGCCTGGGCAGGTACTTGCGCATCGTTGCTATCATACACCGACTCGAATTCCTCAAGAGCCGGGTTTTCTGGCGCCGCCTGACGGATTTTTTCTGTTACCGCCAGGGTCTTTTTCTTTTCCTGCAGGGTTTTTGTTATAAGTCCTGTTATTTGTGGTATTTGTGCCGGCCCGCATACGATATCGACCTCATCGCGGGCGAGCAGTTCACCGCCCAGCCGCTGCGCCATACACCCGATCACCCCCACCAACATATCCGGCCGACTTTCTTTGATGTGTTTTAAATGCCCCAGATGTGAAAAAACCCGCTCTTCCGCGTGCTCACGCACCGAGCAGGTATTTATCAAAACAACATCAGCTTCTTTGACGCTATCGGTAAAACCAAACCCAGCTTCTTTGAGCGCGGCGCCGACCAACGCCGTATCGAGCTTATTCATCTGACACCCGAAACTTTTGATGTGGACCGTTTGAGCGCTCATAAGTGTATGAATATACAGAATTTGAACGGAGAAATCAAATGCGACGACTATGTTTTGGTCAGGGAGCGATTAAGTTTTCGCTGGAGGTCCTTTAGGCGGTTTGTTTCATCGAAGCCGAGCAGGATAATTGGAAATGCGGTCTTGTTGTGAAACAACGGCTCGTCCATATCCACGTATTTTCGACAATATTCGCCGTCAGGTGTCCCGGGTATCGGCGAGAAGTCGGCTAACATACCCCTAATACCCAGACCGTTTACAAAATGCATCGATTCCTCAAGCTGCTGAATGTCGATATGAGGGTGGCCGAGGATTTGATAAGCTGTGATGTTTGTCGGCTCGACCCCGGCGGCAGTTAGATACTCAACTGCCTGCGTGAGTTCATCGCAAGAAATCTTTGAGCCGGTGCGCTTCTGCCATTGTAAAGAGATGCTCTCAAGCCCAAGGTAGAAAGTTTTGAAGCCAGCCTTTACCATTAACTCGGCCAGGTCCTTCGTAATAAAGCGGGCATTGAGGGCATTTGGGCTGTGGAAATTCACTTTTATATTTCGTTTTAACACCTCTTCTAAAAACGGATACAGCGTCTTTTTAGCTTCAAACAGCAAGGCGTCGTCATAAAAAGCGATATTCTTAACGCCAAGCTCGCATAGAAGCTGCAACTCGGCTAAAGAGCGTTCCGAGCCCCTCGCTTTGAATTTGCCGTAAACCTTCGGCACGGAACAGTAAGTGCAATTAAAGGGACAGCCATCGGAAAGCTTCAGTACACCGACATTCAATTTTTCGTAAGCTTCCCACAATGCCGGCTGCTGCATATCCGGCTTTATATTTAGGTATTCCCAGAGCGGCTGCAGATTGGTGCCTTCTATTAAAAAATCCGCTCCTAATTTTTGTGCGTGACTGCGGCAAAGTGTAACGTAGTTACCGCCTAATATAATTTTCGCTTTGGGCCAGGCCTTGCGAATATCTTCTATAACTTCGGCAACTCCCTGATACCAATATGTCATTGTGGTTTGGATAAGGGCGAAATCAAACGGCCCCTGTTTTGTCAGAAAATTTTCAAACATTCTGCGGGGCAGGCCGAACCGCCGAAAGTATCGTGGGATTTGTTCAAGGCAGGCGAGGTTGGGAATTTTTTCGCAATAGAATCGTCCTCTACCCCACCGGTCGGATTGAAGCTCCTTTTGTTTCGCTATGAAGGGGGCCAATCGGTCGAGATAATCGAAGAGCTTAAAATTCGCTTTGTCGCGCAGGAATCCGGCGACACTTAGCAGGCCGTAGGGCTTTAGCCAGAAATCATAAGCGGCAAAGTCATAAATCGGCGGATTTATTAGCAGAATTTTTGGTTTCATAATTTTGTATGTTACACCAGAAAGATAAAATGTCTAAAAAAAATTTGGGGCTATTCTGGTAAAAACTGCTAATATATAGCCGTGGCTCAGCTAAAGAAACAACTCGGTTTGCTTGACGTATTTGCTGTAGCTGCTGGTGCAATGATAAGTTCAGGTTTATTTGTTCTGCCCGCCATAGCTTTCGCAAAAGCGGGTTCTGCGGTCATATTGTCCTATTTTTTCGCATCGATTTTGATGATTCCCAGCGTTCTGAGCAAAGCGGAATTGGCCACGGCAATGCCGCGAGCGGGCGGTACATATTTTTTTGTTGAGCGGAGCTTGGGGCCGGTCTGGGGGTTGTTCGGCGGATTCGCAGGTTGGTTTTCATTAGCGTTGAAAAGCGCATTTGCTGTTGTCGGAATGGCGGTTCTTATCGAGGTTGTACTGCAAATGATTCTTCCCACGCAGCTTGAGTCGTGGCATCTCAAAGCAATAGCCGTCCTTTGCTGTTTGGGTTTTACAGCCCTTAACATCGTAAGCGTAAAGTACACAGGCAGATTTCAAGTTCTGCTCGTGGGGATATTGCTGGCCATCCTTGCCTTGTTCGTGATTTTTGGCGCAGGAGCCGTTGAAGTTGCCAGATACAAGGGATTTCTGGAAAAGGGTTGGCCGGCCGTGTTAGCAACCTCGGGTCTGGTTTTTATAAGCTTTGGCGGATTGACTAAAGTTGCCAGTATTGCTGAAGAGGTCAAATATCCCGGCAAAAATTTGCCGTTGGGAATGATTCTGGCCTGGTTTGTCGTAACGCTTTTTTACATTGCTGTAATCGTAATTACAGTAGGTCTTGTCGATGGCGCCGAATTGGCTGGCAGTCTTATGCCGATTTCACTGGCGGCGGGTAAATTTATAGGCCCAGTGGGATTTGCAATTCTTGGTTTGGCTGCCATAGCTGCTTTTGTAACCACGGCAAACGGTGGAATACTTGCTGCATCACGCTCTCCTATGGCTATGAGCAGAGACCAGTTACTGCCTCCGCCCTTGGCTCGCGTTAACCGGCGATTCAAAACGCCTCACATCAGCATACTGCTCACAGGCGGATTTATGATTACGGCTATTGTTTTTCTTGATATTGAATCGCTCGTGAAAACGGCCTCGACCTTAATGATAATACTCTTTATTCTTGTCAACGCCAGCGTGATTATAATGCGTGAGAGCGGGATACAGAGCTATCGGCCCCAATTCAAATCGCCGTTATATCCCTACATTCATATCCTTGCTATAATCGCTTACAGTGCCCTGATTGTCGATATGGGAAAGGTGCCGCTGTTGATTTGTGCCGGCTTTATTGCTTTGAGTGCAGCATGGTTTTTGCTCTATGTCTCAAGGCGGGTCAGCCGGGCCTCGGCGGCAATGCACATCGTGGAACGAGTTACAGACAGGGAGCTCAAAACCGTCACGCTTGAAAATGAGCTTCGGGACATTTTGTTAGAGCGTGATGACGTAATCGAGGATAGATTCGACAAACTTGTAAGAGAATGTGAAATCCTGGATATGGCAGGCAGACAATCTGCTGAGGATGTCTTCAGACAAATCTCTGCTATATTGGCTGAAAGATTAGGGACTGATGAATATGTGCTCTTTGAAAAATTTCTCCATCGTGAAGCAGAAGCCGGAACGGTAGTCCAGCCGGGCTTTGCTATACCGCACATAGTAGTCGAAGGCGAAAACAAATTTGATATCTTACTTGTCCGGGCCGTTGACGGCATTGACTTCCCACACTCTCCGGAGCCGGTCAGGATAATGTTCGTTCTGGCAGGCAGCAGAGACGAGCGCAATTACCACCTGCGCGCCCTGATGGCAATAGCTCAAATCGCCCAGGAAAAGAACTTTGAGCAGCGATGGCTCGCCGCCAGAGATACCGGGGGAATAAGGAACCTGATACTCCTCTCGACGAGAAAACGAGATACAGCTTCGTGAGTCTTACTTATATAATAACCTGAACGATTATAAAAAAAAAGCGTGGCGGCCATAAAGACCACCACGCTTGAAAAACTTCTGCAATACCACATCAAATCAATTGAATTTAATCATCATCTTCTATAACAACAAGGGCTTCCCGAGGCAGGCCAAGCTTGTAATCGTCATTGGGGTCAATGCTAACAATCACCTGCTCCGGCCCTTCAACGTTGGGGTCGTTCACGGGCGTGACTGTAATGGTTGCCGAAGAAACGCTGCCGGGAATTGTCACCGAGCTGCCCAATGGCGTATAGTCATCGCCGCTGGTCGCCGAACCGCCTGCGGTATAGCCCACAATCAACGCTGAGCCGGTATCACCTGTGCGATACACGGTAAACTCTCCGGGAGTTTCACCCACTTCATAAGCGCGGGAAATAGAGGCACCGATGTATACAATCGTATCGCTACTGCCATTGGGGTCGGTATTATTGAGATACTCTTCTATGTTCGTATAGCCATCGCCATCAAGGTCTCCATTGGGAACGAGGCTGCCATTGTATTGTTCTTCCCAGTAGTTCGGCATGCCATCGTTGTCACTGTCAGCAGGGGTGGTAAGCGAGTAAAGGGTAGGCCAGCCGCCAACCTCATCTTCATCGTCGATAATCTGGCCTGTCTTGTTTTTAATATCGTTTATGACGCGAACGTCAACGGGGTCTCTGGCCGGTAAATTGGCACCAACGTCTGCCATAACCCTGGTGTAGGCTGTACTCGGACCATCAGTAGCGACAGCGACGACATCAAAGGGTCCATCCTGTTTGTATTCCTCTATTTGCTCCTCGGTGAAGCCTTGAAAACGGACGAGACTCCATGGGTCTGGCGGAGTGTTGCCATCCAGCGAATTATCGGAGAAATATCCTTTGCTCAAATTGTACTGTTGTTTGAAAATCTCAGTGCTGGTGCGTTCGTTTCCATTTTTATAATAGTTTCCGATGAAATTTACCAGGCTGATTTTGGGAGGGTCCGTATCAGTGTTATATCCGGGCGTGCTGTCGAGCCAGCTGTATATTACATTGTTGCGGAAATCAAAAGTCCAGCCATTGGGGTCACTCCCGTTGGTATTCTGCGGGCGGGGACATCGGGTCTTATGATGGGCATAAAGATTGTGATGATAGGTTACTTCTTTGTCACAGCATTGGTTGATTAAAGAAGCATAACCGTGCGGCTCAGGGTCGTGATGCTCCGAATCGTTCAGACTTTCGCTAATCATGCACCACTGGACCGTAACATCGTTGGAGTGAGTAACGGAAAGCGTTTCATCCACCGACCAGCTCGCCGAAACATGGTCTATCATAACGTTATTGCTCTCGGTAACTGCCAAACTATCCGGTTCGTATCTGGGCGGGTCTGGGCCTGGATGAGCGAAATTGTCGCCGGGCCGACACCGTATATAGCGGACAATCACATCTTCAGCACCTTCCACTTTAAACTCATAATCCTTAAGGGTTATCCCATCGCCCGGAGCCGTCTGGCCTGCAATAGTAATATAAGGATTGGTCACCTTCAAAGTCGATTGCAGTGTTATAGTGCCCGAAACGTCAAAGATAACAATTCTGGGCCCGCTGGCCTGGACTGCTGCGCGGAGACTGCCGGCCCCGCTGTCGTCGAGGTTAATGACCTTGAGGACCTGTCCGCCACGACCTCCTATAGTCCACATACCAGGACCTTCGGCAGTTGGGAAGGCCGGCCTTGTAGCCCCTGTGGTGAAGCCCCACACCTGGCCCTTCCAGACATTGCTGTCCTTGACCTCATCAATCCGCCAGTAGTGGGCCGTATCATAATCCATCACACCGGGGTCAAAAGTGGTACTGGTTTGGTTGCCTTTGTACACGTTGGGGTCGTTTGGTCCGGTAGCCACCGGCCACAAGTTATTGGCATCGTTGACATCATTGAAATTGGTACCGAAGTACACATCGTGCGTATATATTCCACCCGCACCGGGGTTCCAGACCAGGTCGACATCGATGTCAACTTTCGTACCATCGCCAGGACTCACAATCGAGGCTGTCCTCGAAGCCGTGGTGAAGCTCCAGAGGTCGCCTTTAGTTGTGCCGATGGCGTTCTTCCCATCGATTCGCCAGCAGTAAGTGGTATCTGGTTCAAGATACCCCTCTAAGCAATATCGTGCAAATGAAGCAAAATCGTCAAAGTCAACGTTGCCGCTCCGGTTGAGGTCGGCGCCATTACACCAATTGTTTGTTGAATTGCAGTCGTTCAACCACTCATCAGCCAAGACATCAAGGCTAGTCCAATCAATAGGAAAATCAATAGGAAGCCCAGTGGGATAGTAGACTGCACTAAGCTGGTTACCTTTGTACACGTTTGGGTCCTCTGGTCCGGTAGCCACCGGCCAGGAGTCATTGGCATCGTTCACATCGTTGCAATCGGTGCCAAGGAACACATCATGTGAGGTCGCCTCCCATCCCGGCGACCAGATAAGGTCTGTATTCAAGTCCACACCTGTGGCCTCGTGTGAAGGATGAGGGTTAGTTGCCTTCTCAGGAGAACCCGGTCCTAAATCAGTCGTAAAGGTCCAGATAAAACCATCAGTTTTAACTTCGTTGGGGCCGCCGGGGCTGCCGCCGTTAGGGTCGTAGCAGTCAACCTGCCAATAGTAAGTTTGGTCTACCACCGGAGAGAAGTTCGTCGTTGACTCCACATCGTCGTAGTCGACAATCTTATCGAACGTGTCCATGTTAGGGTCGGTACCAAATAGGACATCGCATTTGACGATATCTTCCTGCACCAGAGGCTCGGGCAGTGCCCAGCTAAGCTCATCCAAACTCAGAGCGACCGACTCGCCGCTGTAAGGGTTCGGGTTCCATGCCCGTGCCAAAGCAGGGCTGCCCTCGGCTGCTACTCTGGTCTTGCCAACACTATACCGAGCGACCACCTGGCGAGCCCCGGCATAGGCAGTAATCCGGTCGTCGCCGACATACTCATTGATAGTCGGCACCACATTGCCATCTACTACCAGCAGACCGTCCGTGATATCCATCGAGCCGGTTGATGCCTGATATATCCCGAATGTGCTGGCGTTAATAGTTCCGGCCTGCAGGTCTACGTCGCCAATACCGGTATTAGGGTCGGCGATGCTTGCTCCTATTTTAAAACTACCGCTGATGTTGAGTGCTGTCGAGTCGCCGGTCATATTGATACGGCCGAGGCCCCTGCGCGCAAGACGAAGTGAGCCGTCGGTGGCCAGGGTGCCGCCGCTCATATCCAATTTTGAGAGACTGGGATTTACTGAATTGGCGATTCCCATCCATCCATCATCTTCGTGTGTTCCGCCACCGACATGTGCCCTCCCACCGGTCATTTTCAGAGTGGCAAGACCCGCCGCTTCGCCAATCATCAGGCAGCCAACTCGCACAGTGTTCGGACCGACCATATTCGCATCGACAATCGGGCTGCTCACTTCTGCGATGTCCTTGATTCGGACCTTGTCGTTAATGCCGGGGACAACACCATCCCTCCAGTTGCCCGGCGTGGTCCAGAGATGGTCGGATGGGTCACCGTCTTCCCAATAAACATCTGCCAAAGTTTTACCGACCGGACCCAGTACTAAAACAAGACAGAATAAATAAATCAGTTTTTTAGACATGATACACCTCCTCGCTTTAAAAAATTAGGACCTATGTAAAATCCACAATTTTAATATCACCCCTCACAAATACCTCACTTTTTCATCACTCGTCTCCTAAATTAAGAAGCCGTAGAAATAATCTAACTGCGCTGGCATTTGCGAGAGATGTATACATTTAGTAATGTCCACCTATTATACCAAGAATCAACCGATACGTCAACGTTCGCCAAAAAAAAATAGCAGCCAGGAACCAAATGCGGATTAATCCAGACAAATCACCTAAAATACGTGGAATGCAGGACTTTCGTTTTCCGATTTACAATTGAGATTGGCCGGAGGCGTTCGGAACGAAATGATAAATCAGGCACGAATGATGTCGGCGATTTTCATAAGTCGGGAGGTATTGTCGCGTTCGGCTTCGGCCAATTTGTCGAAAATGAATCTAATAGTTTCGTGCAGTTCGGGAATGACGATGTGCTCCAGCACATTAACTCTTCGGCGGGTCATTTGCAGCTCGATAGCGAGAAGGCGGGCCTGCTTTTCCTTTTCAGCCAATTCAATCAAATGGTCGAAGGCACGTTCTAAGGCCATTAGTGCGACATCCAGTTCGCCGGATGTCGTTGCAAAGCCATAACAGATAATTTCGCCGGCCATTTCCTTAGTCAGATGAGGCACTTTTACGTTCATTATTCTGGCGAACGCAATGGCCAGACTAAACTTCTTTGTAGGAACTTCAAGGGCAGCCTTTGTATCTTCCGGCTCCATTGTCGCGCGGGCCAGCATAAAACGCCGGCACGTCTCCAGCAGCTCGGTTTCGACACGCCTGCGCAAGGGCTGAATTTCCTTGGCGATTTTAATCAGCTGCCGGGAAATTTCATCTCTCTTTTCGCTGAGCAAGTGATGACCCCGACTGGCAAGCGCCACCCGCTTGCGCAGATGCAATAGCTCCATTCGTGTAGCGTTAACGTTGGCAAGCATTTAGTCGGCTTCCTTTACTTCGTTATCATCTTTTGGTTCGTCATTAGTCTTTGCTTCGTTATCGCTGTCGGTTTTCTGGCGGAACCTCGGCATATATTTTTCTATAAGTTTGACATCGATACGCTTTAGTTCGGCATTTTCAAACATGCTCAGCAGTTCCCAGCCCAGATTGAGGGTTGTTTCCACTGAGCGATTTTCATAGTAATCCTGCGAAACATACTTGGCCTCAAATTCATTGGCAAAGGTCATATATTTCTTATCTTCCTCTGAAAGGGCGGCTTCACCCATAATTGTTGCCAGCTCCTGTGCTTCTTTGCCTCGGGCATAGGCGGCGTAAAGCTGGTTGTACAGGTCAGCGTGGTCTTCACGTGTCTTTCCTTCGCCGATGCCCTTATCCTTAAGTCGCGACAGGCTCGGCAAGACGTCTACCGGCGGTGAGACCGCTTTTCTATGCAGTGGACGGGATAGAATAATCTGGCCTTCGGTAATATAGCCGGTCAGGTCCGGAACCGGGTGGGTCTTGTCATCCTCAGGCATTGTCAATACCGGCACCATCGTAATAGAGCCTTTTTTGCCTTTGATTCGCCCGGCCCTTTCATAAACGGTCGCCAGGTCCGTGTAGAGATATCCAGGATACCCTCGTCGGCCCGGCACCTCTTTTCTGGCTGCACTAATCTCTCGCAGCGCCTCGCAGTAGTTGGTCATATCATTTAGGATTACCAGAACATGCATATCCAGCTCGAACGCCAGGTATTCGGCGGCGGTAAGCGCGAATCTCGGCGTCGCTATCCGCTCAATTGCAGGGTCGTTTGCGAGATTGACGAACATCACCGCTCGCTCAATCGCGCCGGTCTCCTGCAGGTCATTGATAAAGAATTGAGCTGACTCGAACGTGATTCCCATTGCTGCAAATACGACCGCAAACTCGCCGCCTCCCAGAACCATTGCCTGCCGGGCGAGCTGAGCGGTTATCTCGTCGTGGGGCAGGCCTGCACCTGAAAATACCGGCAGCTTCTGACCGCGCACGAGCGGATTCAAGCCGTCAATTGTCGATATGCCTGTCTGGATGAATTCGTTCGGGTAATCACGGGCGTACGGATTGATGGGTCTGCTGTTGATATCCTTTTTGCTAACCGGAATTATAGCAGGGCCGCCATCTTTGGGCTCACCCAGACCGCTAAAGACCCTGCCTAAAATGTCCGGCGAGACAGCCAGTTCCAGAGGCTTGGCTAAAAATCGAACTGTGCTCTTATCAACGTCGATACCGCGTGTTCCCTCGAATACCTGGACGAGGACTTTATCGTTTTCCACCTGGAGAATCTGGCCGTGCCGCACCGAGCCGTCACCCAGTTCAATATCGACTATGTGCCCGTATTTGGCCTCATCGACCATCTCGACCAACATCAGTGGTCCGGAAATACTCGCGACTGTTTGGTATTCTTTTATAGACAGCATCTCAAGCTCCCGACAAATATAGCGTTTAGCGGTTAGCGTATAGCGTTTGGTTTTCTTTTCTGTCCGCTATACTCTGTCCGCTACTTTCAATTGTTTCATCTGCTCTGTTATCGTTTCCCTTATTTGTGCGACTTTGGTTATATCTTTTTCCGGAATATCTTTTGCCCTTGCGATTTCTTCCCGCACCGGCAGTTTGAATATCTGGGCGGTTTCAACTCCAGTTTCAATAGCGGCAAGGGCCTGGCTTTCAAAGTGCAGGATGGTTTTTAACATTTCGTACTGCTTGGTTATCGATGTATGAGTATCGACCTTGTGAAAAGCATTTTGATGCAGGAAATCCTCGCGGACCGACCGCGCTGTCTCAAGCGTCAATCTATCTGCCGGCGACAAGGCCTCGGCGCCAACCAGCCGAACAATTTCAAGAAGTTCAGCCTCCTGCTCCAGCAGACTCATTGCCTTTACGGTCAACTTTTCCATCTCCAGGCCCTGGTCCTTATCCTCGAAGCAGTCTTTCAGGTATTCCTTATAGAATGAATAGCTTGTCAGCCAATCGATGGCCGGGAAATGCCTCTGGTAAGCAAGTCTTCCCTGCAGTGACCAGAACACCTTGACCACGTGCAGTGTCGCCTGCACAACTGAATCCGACAAGTCACCGCCAGGCGGGCTTACCGCGCCGATAATCGATAAAGTTCCACCACGCTCGGGGGAGCCGACGCATTGGACCCGACCGGCTCTTTCATAGAACGATGCAATCCGAGCTGCTAAATATGCAGGATAACCTTCCTCGGCCGGCATCTCTTCCAGGCGGGTCGATATCTCTCGCATCGCTTCAGCCCATCGGCTCGTACTATCAGCCATCAACGCCACGACATAACCCATATCGCGGAAATACTCAGCTATGGTAATACCCGTATAGACCGAGGCTTCTCTCGCCGCTACAGGCATATTCGATGTGTTTGCAATCAGTACCGACCGTTTCATCAGCGGCTCGCCGCTGCGCGGGTCTTTCAATTCCGGAAACTCCGTCAGGACGTCAGTCATTTCGTTGCCGCGCTCGCCGCAGCCGACATAAACAACAATATCCGCATCGACCCACTTGGCCAACTGGTGCTGAACGACTGTTTTGCCTGTTCCGAACGGTCCCGGCACACAAGCTGTTCCGCCTTTGGTGATTGGGAAGAAGGTGTCAATAACCCGCTGACCTGTAACGAGGACTTTGTTTGGTGCAAGCCGGCTTCTTATCTGTCTTGCATTGCGGACGGGGCATTTCTGCATTAGTTTCAGTTCAGTTTCGGTGCCATCTTCGCCAGCCACGACCCCAATCGTTTCAACAACTGTATAATCACCTTCATCTATTTTTTGCACGGTTCCCTCTACTTCAGGCGGTACCATAATCTTGTGTGTAAGTAGTGTTGTTTCCTGAACCTCGCCTATAATGTCGCCGGGGCCTACTTTCGCTGATGGTTCTATTGTTGGTTTGAAGTGCCATTTCTTTTCTCTGTTCAGGCCCGGTATCGTACTGCCTCTGCTCATAAACTCACCTTCGCTTTTATAGAGCAAACTCAACGGTCTTTGGATGCCGTCGTAAATGCCTTCAATCAGGCCCGGCCCTAATTCAACGCTCAGAGGTGCCTGGGTATCAACCACAGGTTCGCCGGGTCCGAGGCCTGTAGTTTCTTCATATACCTGGATTGAGGCCAAATCGCCGTTCAATTCCACGATTTCACCTATCAGGGCCAGGTGTCCCACGCGAACAACGTCGTACATTCGCGCACCAGTCATGCCTTCAGCAACAACAACGGGGCCTGCAACTTTAATTATTTTTCCCTCTCTTGTTTCGCTCATTATCAAAACCTTTTCTTAATCATTATTTTGCAAAATGTTGATACCCATAGCCCTCTTAAGCGCTTCACCCAGAGACTTCGTCGCGAAGCCACCAGAAGCGGTGGTAAACGGCACAACCACAATACAAGGGGTCGGCAGATTCTGTTGAGTTGAAAAAACTTCTTCAGCCATCGGTGCTATATTTTCGGCAACTACCACAAGGGTGTATTTGTCGTCGATTATTTTCCTGGCACTTTCAATTATCTGCTCGGGCCTTTGGCCTACCGCAAACGTATCTAACCCAAGCGCCGAAAACGGCATTACAAAATCCGCATCACCTAAAACCGCAACTTTACCTTCCATAATTTCGTGTCTCGTGGCCCGTCGCTCGTTAGAGTTTGTTGATGAGACTTACAAGCATGCGGGACTCATGGCTTATATCTTCTGCCATCGACCAATTTGTCATTTAGAAAAACCTTTTCCGACACTATACGATCCCTAATACCCTTTTTTTCTTATTGTCTGCATCACTCACCCACACCATTCTTGCTAAGCAAATCGGCTGCTTCCTCAACGCTGAACTGTTTGTGTGTACTTTTTTCCTTCCTTTTCAAATTCAACGCCATTTTTATTTATTTTTATGATAGTTGCACCGTTTACCGTATCACCAATGCGTACTATTCTACCCTCGGGGCCAATAAGTGCGCATGATTTAGCTGGGTTATCCGGGTCATAGACAATACCTCTTACGCCTTCCACTTTGGGTGGTATGCGGGACAGGCCGTCTTTAGCTCGGCCGTCTTTAGCTCCATGTTTGCGCAAGAGTTCGATGATTTCTTTATATTCTTTGTTCGTCACATATAATGGATTCTGCGCCGCGTACAATGGAGTCCAGCCTCTACCGTCTTTGACATTCACATCGGCGCCGTTGGCGATAAGCAGTTCAACCATATCCTTGTAGCCTCTTCTGATCGCGGTGTACAGGGGCGTCTGGTCCCACCTGCCCTTTGCATTGACATCGGCGCCGCTGGCGATAAGAAGTTCGGCCAGAGCCTTGTTGCCTTTGTCGATCGCTGCGTTCAGGGGCATACGACCGTCCTTGTCCTTCGCATTGACATCGGCACCATTGGCGATAAGAAATTCTACCAGGGCCTTGTCACCTCCCATAGCTGCCCAGAGCAGTCTCGTGATGCCGTGCTTTTCCTTCGCATTCACATCGGCGCCGTTGGCCAGAAGGAGTTTGATTACATCCTTGCTCTCAGCATAATGCAGGGGCATCCAGCCATCCTTGACCACCCTCGCGTTGACATCGGCGCCCTTGGCAATAAGCAGTTCTGCTATATCCTTGTGGTCTGAAAAAGCCGCGGTGTGCAGGGGCGTCCAGCCGTCCTCGGTCTTTGCGTTGACATCGGCGCCACTGGCAATAAGAAGTTCTACCGCCTGTTTGTGGCCCTTTGCGATCGCAATGTATATGGGTGTAAGACCTTTGTTCGTCTTTGCGTTGACATCGGTGCCCTGTGAAATGTGTAGTTTGATTTGTTCGATGTCACCGTCAGCGGCGGCTTGCTGCAGTGACTTAGTAGGTTTCGTCGGAGGCTGCTGGGAGGACTGCGGTTCTTTCTTCTTACACCCCGCGGCGATAAACATTAACGCCAAAGCCAAGTATAATAGTTTTGTCGGTTTCATTTTTTGTTGCCTCGTATAAATATACAGCCCATCTCATTGCCCGTTCCTCGTGTCACGGGGCACGAGTCACGAGACACGATCTAAAATAAGTTTTGTGTCCAAATAATTCTTTTTCGCTGTCAGTATTAGTCTCACCGTACGAATCTCATTTTCCTTCATTAGCAGATAAGCGATAATCGGCTGAGGCCCGGCGGTGATCTGAATCGTTGTTTTTAGAAATCCGGTTAAATACTCCTCGCACTGTTGCTCAGCCCTCAAAAAAGATTTATCCGATGCTAAGTAGCTGGCGCCTCTTTCAACAATTCGATGGTGGGGCGTCACAAAGAATAATGGCCCCAGCGCCTCATAGCCGGTGGCCAGCCCTTGTTTCAACCGCTCGAAACCAAGATACCCGCCTTTCAAGAAAACATTACCCTGCTCTGATTCGGTGTATTTGAGCCGAAGCATCGTGCGTATGTTCGTCAAATCAATCTGTATTCTGAAAAGTCCGAGCAGAAAGATGCTCTTTAACTGACGTGCTTTCTTTAGATTATATTCAGCCTGCACGCTGTCAATTGCGTAATCAATCT
This sequence comes from Planctomycetota bacterium, assembly GCA_030605475.1. Taxonomy (GTDB): domain Bacteria; phylum Planctomycetota; class Phycisphaerae; order Sedimentisphaerales; family Anaerobacaceae; genus JAUWIG01. The sequence continues at coordinate 24,952 of JAUWIG010000026.1, forward strand.
GGCGTATAATCTTATTTTTGTAGTAGGCCAGGACCGCGCGCTCTACCGCTTCGGCCATATAATCAGGGAACAAGCCGTAATTTTCCCCTTCAAACACTTCTTGAAATAATTCAGGTGGCACGTTGCCGTCATTGCTATAGTCGGTCCCCAACGGCTTCTCGGTCAGCGTTCGCCTGACAGCTAATCGCAGATTCGCAAAATCATCCCGTGTTTTAAACAGCTCTGCAACCGGCTTATCAATCATCAAGTCTGCAAAGAGCTCTCGCACCGCCGTTCTTTGAAGACGCAAAATGTTTTCCATCTCTGTGAAGCTTTTGCTGCCCGGCGGCAGGGCATATTCGCTCGACGCTAATAGAGCGACAGCTGCTTCGGAATTTTCCGCATTGGCCATATCCAGAAAGGTCGTTCTGCTGAGCATCTGCATCTCGAGCACACGCACCTGGGCTGTCTCAATGACATATCGCCAGTCATCGCCGCCGATGGGCGGATACGTGTAAAAATCAATAACAGGTTGTTCAAATTTTGTATCTCGCATCTCGTTGTTTGTGATTTGTGGTTCTATTTACTATTCACGAACATCTCTTTTGCCAGCTCGATTTCCAGCTCCTTGCGTGCTTGAGCTAACAATACCTCAATCGAAACGTTATTCTTTATTTTGCCGCGTCTTAAAATAAAACCTGCTCCCAGATTCTGCCTAACGCCCGCCAGTCTTAAATTACCCTTGTAGCCGGGACCCAGATTGCGATTAATCTGCTTGATAAAGTTCTGGTCAATTCGTGTTTCGTTATTATCGACGATAACCTCTTCGTCGCCGGTTTCGATTGCTTCGAGCATTAGTTTGGTCATAAACTTGCGATATTCCTCATCCGGTAAATTTCGCAGTCGGTTGGCTGCCTGCGCAAAGACTTCATCAAGGAGCCTTCTTTTCTCTGCCAGATACTCTTTGGCGATATCCATCCTTGCTGTTGCTAAAAGATGTGATTTTCTGCTCTGCCCGGCCATTTGAGCAAGAATATCTGTTTGCTTTTTATACTCGTCTAACTGCTCGGCGAGTTTGGCCTGCTCGGCAGCTTCTTTTTTCTCGGCCTGTTTTTTTATCTTCTCGGCCTCACTTCTGGCATCAGCCAGTATCTTTTCTACCACTTCTTCAGCGCCCATAATCTTGTATCTCGTATCTTGCTTAAATAATAAATTATTTATCCAACCATCGGCCAATTAATACCAAATAGCAGCATAAAGATTGTTACCAGTAAGCCCAGGACGGCGTAAATTTCAACCATAACTGCGTAAACAACACCTGCCTTAAATGCCATCTCAGGTCTTTTAGCAGCCATTAAGATACCGCCCGCACAGACTCTACCCTGCAGGATAGCGCTTATCAGACCGGCAAACATAATAGGCATACATGCTATCAGAACTTTCATCCCCAGTGCGGGGCTTAAATCTATCACACCTGTCTCACCGAAGAAGTTAAGCTTAATCATCACAATAAAAGCTGCCAGAAAGCCATAAAAGCCCTGCGTACCGGGCAGCACCACCATAATAAACATCTGCCCGTATCGCTCCGGTTTTTCGCTCAATACACCCGTGGCGGTCCTGCCGGCAATCCCGACCCCGACTGCCGAGCCGATGCCGGCTAATAAGGCCGACAATCCTGCACTAAACAAGGCCAGTGTCAATCCTAAATCCATCGGTAAACCTCTCTTTCTTACTCTTTTATGTAAATGTGTTTATACTCTTTGGACAGCGGCTCAAACAGTTTGCCGCCGCCGACAAAAAACTTAGGGAAAAACTCCACATATTGCAGTCTCAGCGTATGAACAAATGCGCTCAGGCCGGATATCGCTATATTAAATCCGTGCCCGCCAATAAGCACTAATATACACACTGCCACACCTAAGCCGTAAGGGATATCGAGCGCGGTCTTAGCCATAACGTTTACTGCCATTGCCAGGCCGGCCGTAACCATACCAAGTGCCATCAATCTTAAATAACTTAACACATCGCCCATATAGAATATCGCGCTGAACAAATTATACGCTCCCATACCGATTCGGCCGGCCCAACCGCCGTGCCGTTGGCTGAGCAGCAAAATCATACCTGCTGGAACCAGCGCCAGCCAGCCGAAGAATTTCCCGATTTCTGCCGAGACCGGTCCGGCCTTGCTCATACCGAATATCACAATTGAATTGAGCATAACCAGCCAGGTCAACTGGTCGCACAGCGCGGCGATATAGTCTCTTCGCTTTATGTTATGCGCAAACGCAATCACCAGTCCCGTCAAAATCTGAACATAGCCGAGTACCAAAGACAAGCCGAAGAATATCATTGGTCTCTCAAGCGGGTCGAACCACATCATCTTTTCCCGCAGCGGTTTCAATACAGGTATAAACTGCTGCACCGCGTCGCCGAACCATCCGCCGGTCAGCGCCCCGGCCACAATGGTAACGACCGAGCAAATTCCCAACATCCGCATCAGCTTTTTGTCGCCCTGCATCTTCTTTATAAAGAAAACCATCAGTGCGATAATGGCAAGCCCGTAACCGGCGTCGGTCAGACACATCGCAAAGAACAGTGCAAAGAACGGTGCCAGAAAAGCCGTCGGGTCAACCTCAAAATGCTGCGGCATACCGTAAAGGCGGGTTATCACCTCAAAAGGCCGGACAAGGTTCTTGTTCTCTATTTCAACCGGCACTTCTTCGTCTTCGGCCGGCTTAATTCTGCTCAAAGTTGACACACCAAACCCTGACACTATTTTCTCCAGGCGAGGGAAATCGCTTTCTTTCACCCAACCTTCCAAGATGACTGTGTGCTCGGTCGCAGGGGCGGTGTCCCTGGCCTGCTCTCTGCTCAGTAGATTCTCGTAATGGTCGTGAAGAATTTGCAGCTTGAGCAAATTTTCGGACAGCAGCACTGCCTTCTCGTGCTGGTTCTGTAATTGTTTTCTTGTCTCGTTTAGCCTTTTGCTGTATTGGCGTATTGATTCCGAGATGGTCCCCCTCATCTGTTCAAAGTTGACCGGCTCAAACTCCACTGACCGCAGCAGCTTTTGTACCTCACCTGTTTTTTCTTTTAGACAAACAATAAGGCAGGTGGACTTATTGTGAGCTGTCCCTACTTCCTGGATTGCTCCGCCCAGTTCGCCCATCTCTTCTTCTGTCTGCTCAAGCTGCCGGCTCGGTATCAATCCGGGCAAACATACCGTTGCCCGAAGCTCTTTTAACTCTTCCACGGGCGTTTCCAAAGGTGCCCACGGCTCGAGCTCGGCCAGAATCCCGCGGAGCTTCTCAATTTCGGCTTTGAGTTTTTCTATTGTTGTTTCGGCCTGCTCACGCTGGTCAATAATTTTTAGGATTTCCTTGTCTGAAACGACATTGTTATATGATTGCTCATCGATAACGGCGCGCGGCGAAAGAACGCTCGCAAGAGACTTTGGGGATTTGGCATAATCTTTCAGGAATGCGGTACTTTTTGACAGTCGGCCTAATAACTCTTCGATGTCTTTTGGCTGTTCGGCTGTGGTGCCGAATTCAGGCCACTCCTTGCTGACCATCGCCTCTTCTGCATTTAGTATCTGGCAGATGCCTTCGCGCTGCAATGCTTCCAGAAGTTCCGTCGCTTCTGTGCGGTGGCTGACAATTATCACTTTTGCCATTTGAGTAATGGCCATAGTTAGCCTCTTAAGTAGTCCATCACCCTTGTTACTGCCTCGGCCTTTTTACCCTCTACCGTATTACGCAATTGTTGACGCTCTTTTTCGGCCTGTGCTTTAAGCTCTTCAGCTTCCGCAAGGCCTTCCGATTCCGCCGCCGCCACGACAGCTTCCGTCGCTTTTTTCCTTTCCTGCTCAGTTTGTGCCAGGGTTTGGCGTCGATTCTCCCGCCCCTTTTCAGCCAGTCTGGCTGCATCAGCTTTGGCCTGTTCGACAATCTCCCGTGCCTGTGCTTCGGCCTGTTTAATCTTCTTTATCAATTCCATTTGACTCCCTGCAATTCAAAGCCCCATTTCAAAAAAAAATGGGACATTACAATATTAGTCGGCAAATAACAGTAAATATCAAAACAAATTCTCTATTCACAGGAGTTTATCAACCTTTGCTGCGAGTTGTTTTACGTGGGCGAGCGATTTTTCGAACTGGGCTTGTTCGGATTCGTTCAAATCAAGTTCGATGACCCTTTCGACACCGTTTTTGCCCAGAACAGCGGGGACGCCAACGAAGTAGCCGCCGGCGTTATATTCGCTGTCGCAATAAGCACAGCAGGACATTACGATTTTCTCGTCTTTCAGGACCGCTTCAGCCATCTTAACAGTCCCTGCCGCCGGGGCATAATAGGCGCTGGAGCCAAGCAGATTTACCACTTCTATACCACCTTTTCGAGTTCTCTCGATTAATCCGGCGATTTTCTCTTCGTCGAGCAGTTTGGTTATGGGTGTTCCGCTAACGGAGGTAAATCTGGGAAGAGGCACCATATCATCGCCGTGCCCACCCATTAGAACACACTTTATATCCTTTACGCTCACGTCCAGCTCGGATGCGAGGAAGTAGCTAAAGCGTGCGCAGTCCAGGGCGCCGGCCATTCCCATAATCTTATTTTTCGCAAAGCCGGTAACTTTGGCAGCGGCATAAACCATTGCATCGAGCGGATTGCAGACAACTATGATGATGCTGTCGGGGCAATATCTGGCTGTTTTTTCGCTTGTCTCTTTAACGATTTGGACGTTTTTTGTCAGCAGGTCGTCCCGGCTCATACCGGGCTTGCGAGGTATTCCGCTTGTAATAATCACGATGTTGCTCTCCGCGGCCCTTTCCCAGTCGGTTGTGCCGGTGATTTTAGAATCATAAAGCTGGACGCCGCCTGCTTCGGCGATATCAAGGGCTTTGCCCTCAGCCAGCCCTTCAACAATATCCACAAGCACTATATCGCCGAGATTTTGTGCTGCTGCGATGTATGCTGTCGTTGCGCCGACATTGCCTGCGCCGACTACTGTAATCTTGTTTCGACTCACAACAGGCTCCTTAATAAGCCATAGACTTTAGTCAAATCACTGAATTTCACCCAATTATACGCAAAAATCACGATGTTGCTAATAAAAAAATGCACCATACCATATTCTAAACCAGGCTAAGGATTTTGCCTTCGCTGCTAAATAATCTACATTTTGCTTCTGCTGCTCCCTCACATGTGATTTGAGTAGTTGTCATTCCGAGCGAAGCGCAGCGGAGTCGAGGAATCTGTTTTAATAGACCCCTCCACTTCGGTCGGGGTGACAATCTTCTCCAGGAACGACACTCATCAATTGAGTTGTGACAAAACACTATGTTGCCTTCTCAGCGCTTTAGTGGTTATAATTGTTATCGCGTATAATTTAAGGATAAGCAGATGCGGATAATACCGGCTTTTATCATTTTACTAATAACGGCAGGTGCTGTTATCCTGGGGGCAACTGTTTTCCTGACCGCGTTTGCTCAAAGGAAAGGACAAATTATGAATGAACAAATAGAAGCTGTTTCGACACCGGGAGTTAATGACCTTACCATTACAGTTGTTTACGACAATAATCCATACAAAGAAGGGCTGGAAACCGCCTGGGGATTTTCCGCACTTATAACCGGCGCCGAGAAGACCATTCTCTTCGATACAGGCGGGAACGGCTCCTTACTGCTCAATAATATGAAAAAATTAGCAATAGAGCCTAATAGTATAGATACGGTCGTTCTCTCTCACATTCACGGCGACCATACCGGCGGATTAGGCAGTTTTCTTGAAAAGAATCCTGAGATAAGTGTCTATCTGCCGCAATCTTTCCCAAAAAGATTCAAAGATAATGTGCAGACATACGGAGCAAAAGTAGTTGAGGTCGAACAATCCCTGAAGATTTGCGAAAATGTCTATTCCACAGGTCAGCTTGGCAAATTGATAAAAGAGCAGTCTTTAGTTATTCAAACAAATAAAGGTCTGATAATAGTAACCGGCTGTGCGCACCACGGCATCGTAAACATCACAAATACAGCAAAGGAGTTACTAAAAGGTGATGTCCTTTTAGTAATGGGCGGCTTCCATCTCGAATGGGCATTTGCAGGTAAAATCGAAAAAATCATTTCGGCCTTTAAGCAATGGCATGTGCGCTATGTAGGTCCCTGCCATTGTTCCGGCCACAGGGCAAGGACCTTATTCGAAGAGCATTTCGGCAAAAACTACATAAATATCGGCGTAGGAAAAGTAATAACTATGGCTGATTTACAATAAAGCTGATTTTGCCTTCCACGTGCGTCCAGATGCTTTTCGATGCTTCCCAACTATCAATTTGGGCGGAATAAACAGATAAATAAAGCGAATTGACCGCGATTTTGCTGCCTAGCCTGGGGGCGATGGCGCTACGCAGAAAATGCTAAACCTTTTTATGTGTGCCGGATTTGTTAAGTTTGCCCACGGGATATGCCGATTATTACACATAGACCTTTATGGTTTACTGCCCGCATCTTTCGTGATTGCGAAAAATCATCAACGCCTCTGGCGCTGATAAACAGACACGAGTATTTAGACACGGAAGCGTGGGCAGTTTTATTTTGCCCGAACGACACGGGGGCCCCAACCAACGTCCGGCTAATCACCCAGGTTGTCGCGGGCGTCCAGGCGTCGGCGGACGCTTCGCAACTGCCTGTCTAAGCAGAATAAGTAGATAAAGTAGATTGACCAGCTAATTGTAAATGCCAGGCAAAGATAACGCATCGGTAATTCTCCGCTTAAAATTTCGTATCCGTTTCATTCTTTATTTTTAATATATCGGCCCTAATCCAGATCAAAAGCGCCGCCAGAAGCAATGTCCCACAAACCGCAAGGCTAAAGGCCGCATATTGCCAGCCGGTCTGGAAGCTGACGCTCGGTCGGTGAATATCACGAATAAAGCGGGCACTGATGAACACGAGAGGGACATCTATAAACGCGATGATACCGAAGACAGCACTAATCTCTCCTTTGCGCCGTTCGGCAGTGAAACTGACCCTCAATATAAGATAAGCAACATATAAGAACCATAGAACCATCGAGGTAATCAGTCGTGGACTTGGTGTCCACCACCCCCCCCACTCGGCGCGGGCAAAGATTGAACCTGTAGCATTTAAGGCCGTCGCAAAGATTAAACCAACTTCAGCAGAAGCTGCTGCTAAATAGTCCCACTTCTGTCGCTTTGTTGGGACCACGCTTTGCGGAAACCCTCTTAAATACTGTATCGAGCAGATAAATAGCACGCAAAAGCAGACAATCGAGCAAATCGCTGCCGGGGCGTGAATGTAAATGATATTGCGCTCGACCCGCTCGACCGCTCCGACCGTCAGAGCCATCCAGCCTGAAACCAGTATTAAACACAAGCTGAGGCCCAGAAAAAAACTCCGCATTTATTTCTCCTTTTCGTGCCGTAAGATTATCTCTTACGAGGTTCGCCCACTACAAAGCCGAACAACAGCCAGCAGACGGTAACAAATATCGCTCCGAAGGCTGTCATATATCCGAGAGCTGTTTTGAAATCACCGACCATAGCCAGTGCGCCGGCACCGACCACTTCACCACCAACGGCACCAAACAGCGACAGCAAAGTAAAAATCGCTGGTATCATCATCGGACAAAGCACGGCCATCACGAGTATACTCAAAAGCGAGCTTGCTGCCTTCGTTCCCTGTACCACGCATCCTAACAATGTTCCTACACTGGATATGCCGATATTGGCAAGCAGCAGGGTGGTGACTAACCCGAGCCACTTACCGCTTACGTTTATGTTAAAAAGCACAAACACCGCCGGAACGGTGACAATCTCGAAGATGCACAGCATAGCGATGTTGACTAACAGTTTGCCGATGTAAATATCACCGGCATCCACTGGTGCCAGAAGTAGAGCGCTAATGCAATTATTTTGCTGCTCGACGGCAAAGATTCTCTCGCTGGCCAAAATCGCTGAAAACAATATCGCTACAAGCAGGACCGCAGCGGCTGTAACCGATGTATCCACCGGCGCCGCTTCTGTAGCGATACGGAAAACCCACGCTATGAGCACCCCAAGTATAATCATAGCAGGCAGCGCTTGCTTTGCCCTGAATTCGCTGACCAAATCTTTAGTAAATATCGCTTTTATGGCGCTTGCGAGACTTTTCAACTGGCTGCCGTTAGTGAGCGTATGCGTTGGATTTGCATTCGTCGTGCCATCGAGGCCGGCAGGTGGAATATTGGAGTTTACCCTTGCATATGAGAGATAATCCTGCGCAAACTCAGCGGTATTTATTTCAGAAACCTTTGCGTTAAAAATCAATTTATGGTCATCCAGGACCGCTACTTGTTCGCAGCACTGCAGGGGCAAATTGACATTGTGCGTTGTCATCACAACAGTCCCGCCTTCGTCTTTGAAGTTACGTAGTATAGTAACAAGATGTTTACTTGCTTCGGAGTCCAGGCCGGTAAAAGGTTCGTCTGCCAGCAAAATGATTGGTTTGTGGACCAGCGCTCTGGCAATTGCCAGGCGCTGTGTCATCCCCCTGGAAAGAATGCCGGCACTATCATAACGGTAGGGCGTCAGTCCCGCCTGCTCTAAAAGTTTTTCTATACGCGTCTTGCTGTTCTTGACGCCATACAACCTTGCAAAGAACCGAAGATTTTCGATAACCGTCAGTTGCGGATACACCATACTTTGATGAAATATCGCCCCAATCAATGGCTTAATTTCCTGGGCTTGGGTCTGCACATTGAATCCGCAGACCTCTGCCACGCCATCGCTTGGTTGTAAGGTAGCGGTGATTATTCTAAGCAGTGTGGTTTTACCGACCGCATTAGCACCACATATACAGAGTCCCCGACCCCCTGTTAGCTGAAGGCTTATTGCGTCCAGCACAACTCGGCTGCCGAAGGACTTACATATACCTGCAAGGTTAATTACTGGCGCATAATCGGGAGGCTTTTGTGCTTTTTCGCTCATTCCCTGTATCTGGGTTGTTCGTATCTAATTTGACGAAATACTATTTAGAGTCTGACTTTTCGTTTAATTTCACTTTATACTTTGATTCGCACTTGGTCAAAATCTTATTGGCCTGAAATACTTCGTTGTCACTGATTTTGCCTTCGACGACCACCTCTTTATCAGCCGTAAAGTTTTTCGGCATTACCCCATAGAACCTGACCGGCACCGAGCTTTTTTGCCCGGCTAATTCGAAATCGAGCTGCATCTTCTCTGCACTTCTCACTATGGTGCCGGGCTTTACCAAGCCGGCAAGACGTATAATGCGATTATCGTCGGTTTTGGGAGTTCCCGCGTTACCATTTTGCAATGTCTCGACAAGTTGACTCTCGACAAACTCATCCACCGAGTAGTAATATGCCCACGAAGATTCGATTGCCTCGTACAGAAAGTATGCGATTGCCGAGCCAATAACAACCGTTCCGATAATAACTTTTGTTACCTTTCTACTGTTCACAGCTTTTTTCGAAACCTAAAAATTGTTTGCCTAACAATCTATGTGAAATTGTCGATAATTGCAACATAACAAATTCAAGCGGGGCGCCTCATGCTGGTGCCCGGCAATTATTTGCTTGACAAATTATACCAAATTATGGATAATGAAGTGTAAGTACTTTAGAGTCTAAATGTGGGGAGCAAACCAAATTGCGTTTGGTTGTAAAACAAGATGACCGCGCTGTCAACGAATTTCAATTCGGCAGGGAACCTGTTTATATCGGCAGACACACGAACAGCCAGGTCTTTTTGCCTGACGGAGCGGTATCAAGACAGCACGCGGTAATCTTTACCACTGACAATGGAAAATGGATTGTCGAAGATTTGGATTCGGCCAACAAAACATACTTAAACGGTGAAGCAATCCACAAAGCTGAAATTAAAACCGGCGATTATCTTCGTATAGCCGATTTTACTATCGAGATTAATCTTGAAGATGAGACCGTTGTTGGCGAGCTTGAAAGCGAGGCCGTCATTAGCGAGCTTGAAAGTGATACCGTCGTTGGCGAATTTGGGAGCGACACCGCCGCTGCCAAACCTGAAAGTGACACCGCCGTTGAAAGACCAATCAGTTCGGAAGACACTACGGCAACACCTTTAATCTCCCGCGGCCCGCAGATTATAATAAGAGCATTGGATTCAGAGCAAGCCCCGCCTATGAGATTACCAGCCAAAAGGGCAACGCATTTTTTGCAGGCCGTCGACACAATCTCTAAAGCGGATAATCTCGACAAAGTGCTCTTGGCTTTATTAAATATTATGGCAAAGCAGTTCAATACTTTTCATGTCTGGGGGGCCTTAAGAGAGCAGCCTGGCGGCCCAATGACCTGTCACGCGGGGAAAAAACGAGACGGCCAAGCAGTGGAGCTAAGCGACTTGGAAATTAGTGAAAAAATTACTGAAGCAGTTGAAAAAAGCGAGTTCTTACTCTTTATCTTTTCGCGAGACCTGAGCGTGGAAAAAAAGGAGCAGGTACGCTCTGCGCTTATAGTGCCTATTATAAGTCCGGCTGGTTGTTTCGGTGTGTTGTATGCTAATAACACTTTTCGCGACGACCACTACAATCTCGGCGATTTGGATTATCTTATGCTGCTGGCCCTCCACACAGCCGTTATGCTGGGAAAGCTCTAAATCCCGCCGTGCCGGGACCACCATACCGAGGACCTATTGCCTTTTGTATTTGCCGATTAGTTGTCCCTGGCCGAGGATATGTCCTTCCATAACCTTGAGCAAGTGGTCTTTGTCGGCAATAGCGACCGGCTCAATTTTCGTATCAAGTGCGTAAATCTTAAAGAAGTATCTGTGTGTGCCGCTCGGCGGGCAGGGGCCGCCATAACCGGTCTTGCCGAAGTCGGTAATCCCTTGTCTGGTTCCGTCGGGCAAAGTCTCATCATCAGGAAACTTTTCCGCCAGTTCCCTCGTCTCTGCAGGCAGGTCAAACAGAACCCAATGTACCCATGTGCCCATCGGAGCATCGGGGTCATCGCATATAAGAGCGATACTCCTGGCCCCTTCGGGAACCGCATCCCACTGTAATGGCGGCGAAATATCCGCACCGTCACACGTGTACTTGGCCGGAATCAAACCGCCATCATCAAAGGTCGAACTCGTAATTTTAATTTCCATCTTTTTACCTCTCGCTGTCTCGGAATCAGCTTGTCCACTGTCCTTACAAGAGCAAAACAGCAATATCAGTACCACTATTGAAATGAGAACGTTTTTTAGCATAGCGTTCTCCTCTTTTCCGCAGGCTTATGTAAGATGTCTCAAGTACTCAATCATATCGCCCAGCCGGTCCAGCGTCAAGAACAGTACAGACAAAATTGCAATAACCCACATTGCCGCTCTTATCTCTTTTGCCTTGCCCGATACTATTTTTATAAGGGCAAATGAGATAAACCCGAAAGCCAGGCCCGTACTGATGCTGTAACTCAAAGCTATCATCACCATTATGATAAACGCGGGAAACCCCTCTTCCAAATTCGTAAAGTCTATATTTCTGACTTCTTTCATCATAAACAGCCCGACCATAATAAGTGCCGGTGCCGTTGCGTATCCCGGCACTATTCCGACAATCGGCACGAATAATAGTGCCAGCAGGAACAGTCCACCCGTAATTATCGAAGTTAACCCCGACCGTCCACCCTGCTCGATGCCTGATGCCGATTCAATATACGAAGTGGTGGTTGATGTCCCCAATAGGGCGCCTATCATAGTGGCAACAGCGTCGATTCCTAATAACCTGTCCAGCCCTTTTATCCTGTTTTGCTCATCAACCATATTTGCCTGGTGACAGCACGCGACCAGCGTCCCGATACTGTCGAACATATCCATAAACATCAGACTGAATATGCTTCCAAACAAACTCCACTTCAGCGCCCCTAAAATATCAAGGCGAAATGCCACAGCCTTTATATTAAGATGTAGGGAAATCAGTTCTGTCGGCTTTTCTATATAGCCGAAAGCTGCAGCCAGGGCGGTCGAAAAAATAATGCCGATTAACAATGCGCCCTTTATTTTTTTCGTTTCAAGAAATATCATTACAATTAACCCGCACAGACCTATCAACACGGTCGGCGTCAATTCCCCCGCCGAGACAAGCGTTACCTCGTTATTAACAACCACGCCGAGCTTGACCAGCCCGATAAATGTGATAAACAATCCTATGCCGACCGATATTGCTGCAATCAAACCCCCCGGTATCGCCTCGACTATTCTTTTTCGCAACCCTAATAGAGTCAATAAAAGGAAAAACAGCCCCGAAAGAAACACAACCCCTAAAGCCGTCTCCCAGCTGATTTTGCCGCCCAATACGAGACTGTATGCGAAAAAGGCGTTCAGTCCCATCCCCGGTGCCATTGCTATCGGAGCTTTCGCAAATACCCCTACGATAATAGTGGCGATAGCAGTAACTATACAGGTAACAGCTATCAGGGCCCCCTTGTCCATTCCTGTTGAGCTTAGAACAGCCGGGTTGACGAAAATGATATACGCCATCGTAAGAAATGTTGTCAGACCCGCCACAAATTCGATTTTGACACTTGTCTGTCTTTCTTCAAGTTCAAAATATTTGCTGACCATTTTTAACCCCTCAAATTCTTAACATTCCTTTGTTACTGCCCCTTGATACCACACCTGGCGACTATAGTAATTGTTCTACCACCCCTTTGCAATGGTTTTTGTAGAGACTATAGCTGGATTTAGTATAATCGATGGTAATGAGTTTAGCTGAAGACATAAAGCACAAAGCAATCGAGCTGGGTTTTGACCTGGTTGGTATAACGAGAGCCTCTCCAATAGACGCCGAGCAGGTCAAGTTACTCACCGACTGGCTAAAGTCCGGCTATGCCGGGCAGATGACTTATATGCACAGAAATTTTGAAAAGCGAATTGACCCCGCCAAACTGCTAAAAAATGCACAATCCGTTATTTGTCTCGGCCTGAACTACAAACCACCAAAACGTTCCCCGTCATTGCGAGCATTGCGAAGCAATCTCGACCCCCGCTGTCATTGCGAGCGAAGCGAAGCAATCTCGACCCCCGCTGTCATTGCGAGCGAAGCGAAGCAATCTCATCTTCACAGCGAAACTGCTCCAATGGGCAGGGTAGCAAACTACGCTCAATACGAAGATTATCACCTCTTTATAAAAAAGCAGTTACGCAAATTAACTGAATTTATAACTTCTATTGCCGGCGAGGATTTACAGTTCAAGATTTGTGTTGACTCAGCCACTTTGGCTGAGAGGGCCTTGGCAGCCAGGGCCGGCTTAGGGTTCATCGGAAAAAATCGTATGCTAATCAATCCCACGTTAGGGGCACAAATATTCCTGGGCGAAATAATAACAGACCTAAAACTAAAACCTGATGAGCCAACTTTTTGTCATCCTGAGCGCAGCCTCTTGTCATTCCGAGCGGAGCGAAGCGCAGTCGAGGAATCTATTAAAAACTGTCATTCTGAGCGCATTTTTTGTCATTCTGAGCGCAGCGAAGAATCTATTCAGTCAACCACAACCAAATGCTCAAACTGCAATAAGTGTATCGATGCCTGCCCGACAGGGGCCTTGAGGCCCGATGGCCAATTTGACGCCAATAAGTGTATCAGCTATTTGACGGTTGAATACAAAGGCCAAATACCGCCCGATTTAGCTGAAAAAGTAGGCGCTCGACTCTTCGGCTGCGACGAATGTGTATTGGCCTGTCCCTATCAGGAAAATGCACCCGTATGCAAAAACAAACAGTTCAAATTCTATATTGACAGAGCGAGACTTAACTTGCAAGAGGTTCTAAGCTTAAGCGCCGAATCTTTTGAAGCTGAATTTGCCGACTCTCCTATCAAACGCTTAGGCCTCGATAGATTAAAAAGAAACGCCAAAATCTGCCTTGCAAACATAACCCGCTAACCCTGTCATCCTGAGCGAAAAAAGCCTTTAGCCCTGAGCGCAGCCGAAGGGGGCAGTCGAAGCCGAGGCAGTCTTAATCAAAATGGTAAATTGTCAATAGTAAATAGTAAATCGAATTGCCTCCCCCCTCGCTCGCACAGGCCTGCAAAAATTAAGGACAACAGCCGAACTGTGCCTAAGAAACGTCTCAGAATGAACTTCCTACCTGTAAGCAGGAAAAAGCAAACTAAGAACTAAGCACTCAAAACTCAAAACTAAATTGCCGACTCTCCTATTAAACGTCTAAGCCTGGAAAAATTAAAAAGAAACGCCAAAATCTGCCTTGCGAATATGACCAGACGGAAGGATTAAAGCTAAAATCAGGTGGCAGGGCAGGCTGATAAGCAACAGACACGGGCCGCCGGTTAATTATGGTATGGAAGCTAAATATACGCCTGATGGCGTGCGGATTTACAAAAAGAGAAAGTGGGGAACCAGCGAGTACAACCATAAATACATTGTGGATATGGTAGGCGAGCTTCCCGTCATCTTGCTGGTTCTTGACGCCGACGACGATAACGCTATACTCAAATCATACATTCATGCAAACAATCAGATAATTATGCAGCATAATGGCGATTATACCGGCTCGAAGTATTTCTATCTGCACGATAGACTTGGCAGTGTGCGGCAGGTCATTGATTCTGACGGCTCTGTAGTGAACTGCTACACTTACAATCCCTGGGGCGTTACTGTCGGCAGCGAAACGAGTGAGACTTTTGCCAATCCTTACCGCTTTGCCGGCTACCTCTGGGACGATGAAGCCAAGCAATACTATTGCAACGCCCGCCAGTACGACCCGGTCCTTGGCCGATTCACCTCCCGCGACCCGGTCTTCGGGAGATTCCAAGAACCGTTGACTCTACACAAGTACTTGTACTGCATAAATAACCCGCTGAATATGGTTGACCCTACAGGCTTGTGGGCCCTGTACCTCACAGGGACAGCTATGGGTTCCTTTGGCGGGAGTGGTGTGCGCCAGGGTGGAATTGTTATTGACGACGATGGGAATGTCGGTTGGATAAACATTACAGGCATAGGGGCTGGCTCACCAGCCGCAACCTTAGGTGGAAGCATTGGATGGACAAATGCTGACACTATATTTGATATTCAAGGTGCTGGATTAAGTTTAGGCGGTTCAATCGTGTGGGGTGGAGGTGAATATATTGTGGGAAAGCAGCGATCCGGGGAACTTTACCACGGAGTTGAGTTTACCTTTGGTCTAGTTACCGCACCGGTCCCTGCAGAAATACACGGACAAGCTACACACACAACAGTATACGAGTCTGATATAAATTGGGAAGAGGCATCTGAGAAAATAAAAGAAGGTTTACTAGAATCGGCATTTGGGGCTGAGACACTGGGCGAAGCTCATGGATTATTGTTTATCTGGGGTCTTTTAGAATAAATTGCTTGTCAAAAATGAAGGGGCATGAATTATTATTGAAAAAGTTCTTAGCTTGCTAAATCATTAACTTTGAAAAAGAGAGTCGCCATGACAAATTTTGTTCAATATTTTTTCCTCACAAATATTCTTATTCTTTTCCTCCTTGGAATCAGAGGAGCGTATTTAGATTTTAAACTTATGCGTTACCTTCGAAATAATTATCCTGAAAAAGCAAGAGAATTTGGCTGCCCCGAAGGAGGATGGTATAATGGTTTTAAATTCTGTAATGCTTTGTACAAAGAACATGACATTTCAGACCCTTATTTCCTTTCGTTAAAGACCAAAGCTAAGAATACTCAAACATGGGCAATTTTGTTATTGCTATTACCCTTTTCTTTATTCTTAATATTGATCTTGGTAGGAAGTCTCTTGTAGGTCTTTTGAATTGCGGGTTATGCATATGGATGAACTAGGAAGAGCTATCTTTTATGTTTTGTCTAAGTATTTCTGGGCATTAGGCATCTTCATTACGTCAATGCCTGTTTTTACAGCTAGGAAAGCAGCAAAGAATTACGTTAGCGAAAACCCTGATCTTGCGCCCGGATACAGAAAACTTTTCCTCGGATATTTGATATTGTTGAATTTTCCGTGGGTAGTTATGGGTATTGGATGCACATTTGGAGGGGTCCCTTCTTTTTGGCATTTTTTTAAGCCGAGAGATGGTAACCCATATGCTTTGGCATGGTTCGCTTCAATCCTTATTATGATGATTGTCATAACCTATTGGATATTTTTCAGAGGTGGTGCAGAAATGTTAATTAAGCACCATAACGTGTTAAGTATAGATACTTCCAATCCTACCATGATAAAACTCTTTTGGCTGATGTTCTTAGCTGTTGGTGTGTTTGTGGTTCTCATAATGTGGATAGCAGATTCTCCAATACCACAATTACCGTAGCAAAGTGCTCTGTGGAGGGCCATTGATTTCAAGAGTGGCTCTTTGAAGACCGAAAGAGAAAGACAGGATATGTGAGCTAGAGTCAAAATGAAAACCTACGTTTACGCCAATAGCCAGATAATTGCCCAGCACGAAGGTAATAGCTCCGCTTCTCGGTATTTCTATCTGCACGACAGATTAGGCAGTGTGCGGCAGGTCATTGATTCTGACGGCTCTGTAGTGAACTGCTACACTTACAATCCCTGGGGCGTTACTGTCGGCAGCGAAACGAGTGAGACTTTTGCAAATCCTTACCGCTTTGCCGGCTACCTCTGGGACGATGAAGCTAAGCAATACTATTGCAACGCCCGCCAGTACGACCCTGTCCTGGGCCGATTCACCTCCCGCGACCCGGTCTTTGGCAAATTCAACGAGCCCCTGTCACTGCATAAATACCTCTATTGCCAAAACGAGCCGATAAACAGGATAGATCCTTGGGGGCTCTTGCATACACCACCAATGCTTAATAACAATATGTATGCAACTCAGCAGGTGACTGATGTAGCAGTGGAATTTGTTAGAGAGCGGGGATTTCCTAGGGGACCCATTGAAGCATTTAGCCGACAAGGTTTGGAAGTAGCTGAATTTGATTATAAATTTACAGATTATATATTCCGAATTAGTGATCTTTATATCATGCAAGGCTCGGAATACACAAACTGGTTGACAGCCTATACATGTACGTATCTCTACGGGACTGTGGGAAATTGGGGTACAAGGTTTGGTGGTCATTATCATGCTTTGAAAGAACTAAGCCATCTTGATGAACCCGCAAGCCGTTATTTTATCTCTGGTGGCGTCTTAATGGGCGATGAAGCTCGCTGGCGTGAAACAGGTGCCCGAATGAGTGATTGGGATTTTATCCGTGCCAAAAGAGAGCTTTATCATGGCATTGAACGTATGGCAACAACTGATCTTACGAGTGTGGATTTCGACATAGAACTGGATCTCTTTACTACCTTCTGGAATAGTGGCTCTCCACGGTAAGAGCTATCTGGATGAGTTGCATTATGAAAAAAGAAAGTTATGACCGAAACACATTTTTCCTTGCTAAAATTGCAATCGTTAGCTTTTTGCTCACGATTGGCTCGCTCGCTCTGTTTTGTATACTCGTGTCTCTGGGTATGGATTTTGGCATTTTTGTTCTATTGGCCATAATATTTTCTTATGTTACATTTTTCTTGGGCCTGCTTTCAACAATAATAATCATTCTTTTTCACCGGCGTTTTAAAGGTCTTGTGTATTCAATTCTTGCAATGGTTTTATCTTTTCCTATGGTATATCTTCAAACGGAGTTTTTTATGTCACCAAATCCTCGTGAAAAAATGAAGAAAACCCATATCGCTTTGTATAATATAGAGTTGTTAGCAGAGGAGTTGGAAAAATATGCTCAAAATCATGGTGGATATCTTCCGAATGCTGATAATTGGTGTGATGTTTTGATGAAACAAAATCCTGAATTGACTGTTGAAAATTTCAGACATCCGATGCCTGACTTGCTAAAACTCAAAGGTAAATGCCATATTGCTTTTAACAGAGCCCTCAGTGGTAAACTATTTGCTGACATCTCACCGGATACCGTGTTACTTTTCGAAGCAGATGGGGACTGGAATTTAAATGGCACCTCGCGTCTTTTGGATTCTAAACATGGTGAAAAACTCTTCGTAAGGATATTGTTTGTGGACGGTTCAGAAAGCTCGTATTGGTTCGATAAAAAGGCAGTTCGAAGATTCAAAAGCAAGTTCGGTAGGTCATATATGTACTATGAAAAACCTCGCTGGTTGCCATAAAATGATATAAAATGATTAGGAAATGATTAGGGGCAGTCACCTAATTTTTCGGAATATGAAAGGCAGGTAATAATTATGAATAAATTATGGTTGAAAATAACGGGGTTTGTAGTTTTGGTTGGGGTGGCAATCATTGCGGTTAACGTGTTTCGGCCTGGCCAAACTCCGATTGCTGAATCCAGAAATGCCAATCGTATACAGAAAGAGCAAAAGAGTGATTTCCAGGCCCAGCCGAAGACGCCCGCTTATGATACGCAGATAGCCACAGTATATCCAAACAGTGCTGGGACCGAAAACGCAGGTGAATCCCTCAGCAAACCACCGGAACAGAACCCAGAGCAATATCATCCTGCCGACAAACAAACGGGCTCTCCGTATCTGAGGAACTCACAGAGCTATATAGCAAGGCGATTACGTCGTAAGCCATCGGAACGGGGCCGGGAGCAATATAATGCTCCCGATGGGGAGATGACCTTTGAGTATTCGAGGAACGCACAGGTCTACAAACCAAAAGAGCCACTGCATAAGATGCCGGAACCACATTGGAGCCAGGGACAATATTATGACCCAGAGCGGCAGATGAGCTTTCAGAGTCTGGGCGGTTCGCAGACCAATAAGGTAGTGGAATTATTGCCGCCGCAATGGCACCAAAGACAATATCCTGCTGCCGACCGGGGAATGGGCTTTCAGTATGGAATTAGGGGGACAGTTACCTATTTTGATTGATAGCTTTCTTTTAGCTCTTTGATAAATTGAAAATCTCTGCGCAGGCACAGGTGTGGCAAAGATTTCGACAAATCATACCCGCAATACCCAGTCCTCACATCCAGCCTTGTCCGCCGTAGGCGGAATCCAGCACCGAGCAACTACCCACCACCCACACCACCCAAAACCGCAAGCATCAAAACAATACTTAAGTATATACGCAATTACTTAAGTAACCACCACCATTTAACCAATTCACCACTCACCATTCACCCACTCACCCCGAGCATCAAGCCTTGTCCGCCGTAGGCGGAATCCAGCACCGAGCAACTACCTACCACCCACACCACCCAAAACCGCAAGCATCAAAACAATACTTAAGTATATACGCAATTACTTAAGTAACCACCA
>JAUWIG010000035.1 GCA_030605475.1 Planctomycetota bacterium
TATTGCGATATTTGAGCGAATCGGATATGAGGTTGAGCGTGAGCTTTTGATTGTGAATGGAGGTGTGGCGTCGGGTTCATCCGGCGTTGGTGGCGGCCGTTTGAGACGGAGTGCTGCGGATTATAGCCGACAAGGGTATGGGGGGTCAGGTCGTAGATGGCCGCCAAGGCGAAGATGGCCTCCGCCTGAACCACCTGAAGAACCTGAAGAAGAGCAGGAGGATTTTCCGGTCCCTGAGGATGGGAATGATTTTCCGGTTCCAGAGCCGATACCGGAGCCGGCAACGGGGATATTGTTAGCTCTGGGTAGTTTGATGGCCACCAGACGCAGGGCAAAGAAATAAGCCTGATAGAAAGCTATTATATATAATATAAACATCGTCGTTGTTTACTTGAATTCGTTTTGCTTTTGTGTTAAAATAGATAAGGTTGTAATATAGAGTGGAATAGGACGAGGGTTTTGAAATGAAAAAGCTGATTCTGTTCTTTATATGCCTGTTGGTCGTTCCCTGCCGGGCAGGAACAGCCAGAGTTGTTGAGTTAAAAACCAACTTTGGGGATATTGTAATTGAGCTTTTTGACGCTAACGCCCCGGTGACGGTGGGAAACTTCCTGATGTATGTGAACTCCGGCTTCTATGATGGCCTGATATTTCACCGGGTAGTCAATGACTTTGTAATCCAGGTTGGTGCTTATGATGTGGATTTAAACTACCGGGACCCCTGTGAACCTATAATCAATGAAAGCAATAACGGGCTGAGCAATATTCGCGGCACCATCGCAATGGCCAGAGATGATGACCCGAACTCGGCTACTTCCCAGTTTTTCATAAACCAGGCGGACAACAATGATTTGGATTGGGAAGGTCCCAATGATGTGGGGTACTGCGTTTTCGGCGAGGTCATAAGCGATATGAACGTTGTGGACGCGATTGCCGGCGTGCCAATTATCAATTTGGGTGCTCCTTTTGCGGAGCTTCCGGTAAGTCCGGTCGTTATATATACTGCTGAAATTCTCGGCGACCTTGATGGGGATTTTAAGGTGGATTTTAAGGACTACAGCATCTTTGCCGAGCGGTGGCTGCAGTGCGGCGACCTTGATAACGATGCAAACTGGACGGAGCGGGCCAAGCTGACCGACCCGAATGGCGAAGCCGAGGACTGGTTTGGCTATTCCGTTTCTATCAGCGGAGATTATGCAATCGTTGGAGTGATTAACGATAATGACAATGGAGACAAGTCCGGCTCGGCGCATATATTCGAGCGTGCCGGTACACGCTGGATGCGTCGGGCCAAGCTGACCGCCTCGGACGGCGAAGCTGGAGACAAGTTTGGCGTGCGTGTTTCTATCAGCGCCGATTATGCCATTGTGGGGGCATGGCTGGATGACGACAATGGAACCGACTCCGGCTCTGCGTATATATTTTATCGCAACGAGGGTGGTACCGACAACTGGGGCCAGCAGGCCAAGCTCACCGCTTTGGACGGCGCAGCCGGGGACAAATTTGGCTATTCCGTTTCTATCAGCGGCGACTATGCGATTGTGGGAGCGATTCGGGATGATGACAATGGAACCAACTCCGGCTCGGCATATATGTTCAAGCGGGACGGTACAAGCTGGACCCAGCAGAACAAGCTGACCGCCTCGGACGGCGCAGCCGGTGACCGGTTTGGCTATTCCGTTTCTATCAGCGACGATTATGCAATCGTGGGGGCGCGTTGGGATGATGATGGTGAAAGCAACTCCGGCTCTGCATATATATTCACGCCTAACGACGTTGACCCCAACAACTGGGACCAGCAGGCCAAGCTTACCGCTTCCGACGCCGCTGCCGATGACGAGTTTGGCTTTTCCGTTTCCATAAGCGGCGACTATGCGATTGTGGGGGCGCGTTGGGATGATGGTGAAAGCGACTCGGGCTCTGCATATATATTCACGCCTAACGACGTCGACCCCAACAACTGGGACGAAGCCGCCAAGCTGACGGCCTCGGACGGCGAAGCTGATGACTGGTTTGGCTATTCTGTTTCTATCAGCGGAGACTATGCAATTGTTGGCGCGACCGGAAATGTTCCGCAGGCAAGCAACCCCGGCTCAGCATATATATTCAAGCGTGACGGTACAAGCTGGGCCGAAGCCGCCAAGCTGACAGCCGCGGATGGCATAGATGGAGACTGGTTTGGCTTTTCTGCCTCTATCAGCGGGTATTATGCAATCGTGGGAGCAGCCGGGGGTAGTGACTATGGAGATGACTCCGGCTCATCATATATATTTGAAATATGTCCAATCGCTGACCTGAACGGCGATTGTTGCGTGGGCAGTGCTGACCTGGGCTGCTTTGTAGATAATTGGCTTGTACAGTAGGTTGAGCGATAAGGATGGTTTTCTTTTATTGTCGTTGAGAGTTGGGCCGGGCGAAAGAGAAGCCGGAAGGTAAGTTTGCCTTGCGGCCTTTAAAATGGCTTTCGGCGGTTTGAATTGAGTTTTAGCTGAGGCGAAATTGGCCAGGTCAATTATGATTTTCTGAACACTGCAACGACATTTTCGACCTCAACCACAAACAGGCGATTGTCACCTTCGAAATCGACGGGTATTGCACCTTTGGGATTGAACAGTACCTTATCGTATTGACGCAGAGGTATATCCGGTGTGTTCTCCACTTCAGCGGAGATTGTTACGATTCGGCCGGTTATCGTGGGGATTTCTATATTGTCGGGCAGTTGGAAATTATCTCAAAACTTAGATTCGGCGTGGGTAACCCCCTACCCTTTATGGTTGGGTGACTTTTGGGATAGCTTCTTAATACTTAATAGCCGCCACTATATTGTTTTCTGGTTTTTATAGTTTTCTTGGTGCTTTTTCTTCCGAGGATTTTGTCTGCTTCTTCCCAGGTTTCAGGGGGCCATTGGCCGGTTGCCTGCAGCTTCTTTAGATTGTCCAGTTGCTTGATGCTGATGATGGTTCGGCACTTCGGGAACCTGTTACAGCCGAGGAAAGGGCCTTTTTTGCTCTGTCTGATTACTAATTCGCCTTCTTTGCATTTGTAACACTTTATTGCGGTGGGTTTGGGCGGTGGTTTGGGCGGCAGGACGTTGCCTTGCTTATCAAGTTTAAGTACAGCTTTGCAGTTTGGATAGCCGGAGCAGCCGAGGAATGGGCCGAATCGGCCGGTTTTATACATCATTGGTTTGCCGCAGAGATGGCATTTATGTTCGCTCTGCTTTGCTTCGACCATCCTGCCTTCTCTGTCACAGGGGCAGGCAAATTCGCATTTTGGGTAAGTTGAGCAGCTCAGGAACCTTCCATTTTTGCCGAATTTATAGACCAGGTCCTGGCCGCACCTGGGGCATTTATATTCGCTGGGGGCCGCTTCGGCTTTGGCGTGTTTCATTTGTGCCAGGGCCGTGTCGAGTTGTTGCTTGAATGGGTCGTAAAACTCTTTTAAGACGCCGAGCCAGTCGAGGTGCTGTTCTTCGATTTTGTCTAATTGCTCTTCCATATGGCGGGTGAAGGCGATGTCCATTATTTTTGGGAAGTATTCGCTGAGTTTGTCGATAACCACCTCGCCGAGGTCGGTGGCGAAGAACTTTTTGTCTGTTTGTTCGACGTATCGTCTTTCCTGGATGGTGCTTATGATTGTAGCGTAGGTGCTTGGCCGGCCGACACCCTCTTTTTCGAGGGCCTTTACCAGAGAGGCCTCGGTATATCGAGCCGGCGGTTTAGTGAAATGCTGCCCTGCCATTATATCTATCGCTGCCAGGGCCTGGCCGGGCTTGAGGGAGGGCAATTGCTGCTCGCTTGAGGAGGTGGGCCAGATTTTGGTAAAGCCGTCAAAGACCAGAACTCGGCCGGTGCTTTTATACCAGCAGGGACCAATGGAAGTTTCAGCTACAATATCGAGATTTGTTATATCCCACCTGGCTGGTGCCATTTGACAGGCGACAAAGCGCCGCCATACCAGCTCGTAAAGTTTGGACTGCTCATCGGTAAGAAACGACTTTATGTCCGAGGGTGTAAGGTCCACGTCGGTCGGGCGAATAGCCTCGTGTGCCTGCTGGGCGGTTTTCTTTGAAGTGTAAATGTTTGCTTTTTCGGGCAGATAATCGCTTCCGATATGTCTGCTGATGTAATTGCGTGCCTCACTGATTGCTTCCGGCGAAAGGTGGGTGCTGTCGGTTCTCATATAGGTAATAAGGCCCAGAAAACCCATCGAGCCCAGGTCAATGCCTTCGTACAATTGCTGAGCTACCGCCATAGTTCTTTTTGCGGTAAAGCCCAGACGATTTGCGGCAGCCTGCTGCAATGTGGAAGTGATAAAAGGCGGCGAAGGCCGGGAAATGTTTTCCCTGGTTTGTATGTCAGCGAGCTTGAACCGGGCCTGCTTTAGTGCACCGAATACCTTCTCGGCTTCGGTTTTGTTAGATGCCTTGAATTTCTCATCGCCGAGTCTATCTAATTCAGCCTTAAAAGCATTGTGCTCGGTAAGCCATTTGTTTTGCTCGGCGATGGTTGGTGGTTTATCGTTTTCTGTTTTTGGCTTGATAAAATCCAGCCACTGTTGAATATAGTCACTCTGCAAATCGGTGGTGAAGACCGCCGGGATGAGCCAGTACTCTTGCGGTTTGAATTCGTGGATTTGCCTCTCTCTTTCAACTATTATTTTGACGGTAACGGACTGGACGCGACCTGCGGAAAGACCCCGGGCGATTTTTTTCCACAGCAGAGGAGAAATCTTGTAGCCGACTATTCTGTCGAGGATTCGCCGGGCCTGCTGGGCCATAACCTTGTTTATATCGAGCTTTCCCGGCTCGGCGAAGGCACGTGTTATTGCCGTTTTGGTTATGGCATTAAAAATTACGCGGTAGGTTTTTTCCTCCGGTACGCCGAGGATTTGTGCTAGGTGCCAGGCGATTGCTTCGCCTTCGCGGTCAAGGTCGGTAGCCAGGAATAGTTTGTCGCATTTTTTTGCCGCTGCCTTTAGGGATATTACGGTGCGTTTTTTGCCGGGCATTATATCGTAGGTCGGCTCGAAATCGTTTTCTATATCGACGTTGAGACCCTTTGAAGGCAGGTCGCGAATGTGGCCCATCGAGGCCTTTACCTCAAAACCCGGGCCGAGATATTTGTTTATCGTTCTGGCCTTGGCCGGCGATTCGACAATTACTAAAGATTTGTCTTTATATGATTTTGCCATAAAAACTCGTATTTCGTGAAGCGTGTCTCGTATTTCGCACAACGGTGCTTCAAACACAGAGCAGTTATCGGCGGTTTCAAGAGCAAGATTTAGAAATGGACAAATACAAGCGGGCCAAAAAAATGTCAAGGAAAAACAATTTCTGCATTTTTAGGCCGTTTCTAAGAGTTTATTGAGTATCGGTTTTAATTTTCGGATGGCATTGCCGCGGTGTGAGATTGCGTTTTTTTCATCAGCGGTCAACTGGGCGACGGTTTTGTTCAGGTGCGGCAGGAAGAAAATCGGGTCGTAGCCGAAGCCGTTTTGTCCAATTGGCTTGTCGGCTATAAGGCCTTCCAGCGTCCCTTCGGTTTCAATTAAAATCTCATCAGTACTTGCCAAGCACAGGCAGCAGACAAATCTCGCGGTCCGCTTTTCAGTGGGTACACCTTCTAAAAGTTTCAGGACCTTTGCGATGTTCTTATGGTCTATTAGCTTTCTATCCTCGCTTTTTTCACCGCAGAATCTCGCTGATTCAATACCGGGTCCGCCCTCAAGGGTATCGATTACCAGGCCTGAGTCGTCGGCGATTGTCCATAGTCCGCTCGCTCGCGCGTAGCCAATTGCTTTTTTGCAGGCATTTTCAACAAAGGTCAGGCCGTCTTCTTTGACTTTGGCGATTCGGTCAAAATCGGCCAGACTAAGCCATTTAACATCCGTCTTGAGCATGGCGGATAGCTCAGCGATTTTACCGGGATTGGTAGTGGCGACGAGAATTTTGCGTTTCATCGCTTTTATGTCCCCGTTAGCTCATCAGTTTCTTTAGCAGAGCCCGCTGGAAGTGCAGACGGTTCTCGGCCTGGTCGAACATAATCGAATTGGCTGACTCGGCAACTTCATCAGTGATTTCAAAGCCTCGATAAGCCGGCAGACAGTGCATAATTCTGACGTTGGCCGGTGCGGATTTGACTAATTCGGCGTTGACCTGAAAACCCGCAAAGTCGTCAAGACGCTTTTGCTTTTCCTCTTCCTGGCCCATACTGACCCAGGTGTCGGTGTAAATGATATCGGCATCAGCAACGGCCTGGACAGGGTCGTTCGTCTGGGAAACACTGTCAGCTGATATTTGATTGGCCTTTTGAATTGATTCGCCATCGAGTTCGTAACCGGTCGGCGAGGCAATGACCATTTTCATACCCAGCTTTGCGCAGGCAAAGGCCAGAGAGCGAGCGACATTGTTGCCGTCACCGATGAAGGCAATTTTTACGCCTTCCAATCGTCCGCAATGCTCAGCGATAGTAAGTGCATCGGCCATCGCCTGGCAGGGATGCGAGAAGTCCGTCAGAGCGTTTATTACCGGCACCGTTGCGAACTCGGCTAATTCGATAACGGTGCTGTGCTCGAAGGTTCGTGCCATTATGCCGTTGACGTATCGGCTCAGGACCCTTGCTATATCCTTGATTGGCTCGCGTTTGCCGATAGTGCTCCGGCAGGCTTCCTGCTTCGGCGGAGCGTTTCGCAGAGACGAGCCGCCCTGACGAGCGCCGCCGATGTCTTCTGGCTTAACGTAAATTGCACTGCCGCCGAGGTCTGTCATAGCGACCTGAAAACTTATTCGCGTCCGCAAGCTCGGCTTTTCGAAAAGTATCGCGAGCGTTTTGCCGGAAAGGCACAAATCACGACCGCTCGATTTGTATAATTTCTTTAGTTCGCCGCTTAGCTCGAGCAGCTCGCTTAGTTGCTCGGCCGAGCAATCGCTTATGGAAAGGAAATTTTTCATTTTGCACTTTTGGTTAAAACAGTATCAAGGATTTCAATGGCCTGGTCGATTTGGCTGCGAGTAGCATTCATTGGCGGCATAAACCGCAGGACGGTATCTGCGGTGCAGTTTATTCGCAGGCCTTTCTGCAGACATTTATCGACTATTTCTACCCCGGAGCTTGTCAATTGAACGCCGATCATCAGGCCGATGCCGCGAACGTGGTCGATGATGAAATGCTTTTGCTTTAGCTGGTCGAGTTTGTCTTTAGCATATTGGCCGAGCTGGTTGGCGTTTTGCAAAAGGTTGTCTTCTTCTATAGCCTCGATGACGGCCACGCCTGCTGCGCAGGCCAGGGCGTTACCGCCGAAAGTTGAGGCGTGTTTGCCGGGGACAAGCTAGGCGGCAATTTCTTTGTTGGCCATCATAGCCCCTATCGCCACGCCGCCACCGAGGGCCTTTGCCATCGTTATAATGTCGGGGACGACATCAAAATGCTGGTATCCGAACCACTTGCCGGTCCTGCCGATTCCGGTCTGTACCTCGTCTAAAATCATTACCGCGCCGTTTTCATCGCATAGCCGGCGGATTGCCTGTAGATATTCTTCAGTCGCGACGTTTATACCACCTTCGCCCTGTATCGGTTCGACTAAAACTGCCGCGACCTCATCACTAAAGGCTGATTCCAGTGCAGCAATATCATTAAACGGCACATAAACAAAGCCCGGCAGCAGCGGCAAAAAGCCTTCGTGATACTTTGGCTGAGCGGTCGCGGTAACGGTGGCGAAAGTTCGGCCGTGGAAGCTGCCCTCTGCGGTGATGAATTTATATTTTTCCTGCGGGGTGTGCAGGCGTGCCAGTTTCAGCGCCGCCTCGTTGGCCTCGGCGCCGCTGTTGCAGAAAAAGCACTTACCGCCGAACGCCCGCTCGCTCAAAAGTTTGGCTAATTTGCCCTGCGGCTCGGAGTAAAAAGTATTATCGATATGCAGAAGCTCACCTGCCTGCTTGCGGAGGGCCTCAACAACTTTGGGATGGCAATGACCGATTCCGCTGACGGCCCAGCCGGGGAACATATCAAGTATTTTGTTGCCATCGGCGTCGAAAAGGTAACTGCCCTGGGCCTTGACGATGACCCGCGGCAATCGGCCGTAATTGGCGATAACGTATTTGTCAAATAACTTAATAGTTTCCTGCGTAGTCATAATTCTTTTTTTAATTTTTAACTTTTAATTTTTAACTATCTGCGTGCCGATACCTTTGTCGGTATAGATTTCGAGCAATAGTGAATGAGGGATTCGGCCGTCAATAATATGTGCCTTTTTGACCCCTGCATCCAATGCTGTTATGCAGGCCTCGACTTTTGGGAACATTGCATCGGTAATGACGCCGGAATCAATCATATCTCTAATTTGCGACTCGTCCAGACTTGAAGCAGTGCTGTTTGGGTCGCTGACGTCGGTTAGTATTCCGTGTGTGTCACTTACGACAACGAGCTTTTCAGCTTGTACGGCTGCGGCCACCTTGCCGGCGGCGCTGTCAGCGTTGACATTCAACTTTCCGCTGGCCTTATCCTGTGCTACCGATGCGATGACCGGTATAGTGCCGTTGGCACAGAGCGTCTTTAACAGATGGCCATTTACGTCGGTTATCTGCCCGACCAATCCGAGGTCAAGCTTTCGCCCATCCTCGCCGGCCAAACGCAAAGGCTCGGCAAATAATACACAACTGCTCAGCGAATGCAGCCCTGTTGGGTAGCAGCCCAACTCTTTGAGAGTTTCGCAAATGGGGATATTGATTTTGTGTACGAGCGTATGCTCTGCTATTGTTAGTGTCCGCTCATCGGTGTATCGCCGTCCCTGCACCCATACGGCTTCGAGGCCTGCCTCGTTCATTGCCTTTGTAATGGCCTTTCCGCCGCCGTGCACGATAATCGGCTGCATTCCAACGGTAGCCATAAAGGCTATATTAGTCAGCAGCTTTTTTTGCAGGGAAATATTGTCGAGGACGCTTCCACCGAGCTTGACGACCACGATTCGGCCGCGAAACCGGCGGATATATTCCATCGCCTCTATAAGCGCGCCAGCTTTTGCAATAGCTTCTTCCACGGCCTAACTCCTGTAAATAGCGATTAAACAAAAGGATGAGTGTATTAGTGATGTGGTAATTCGTCAAGCCAAATTTGTGGTCACCCCCATCTTATCCCAATCAAAGCAAAGCGGATGTTTTGTAGAAAAGCCGGCGGATTATTTTATATGCTTCTACTTTATCCCCAACCATTGTTGTTGTATTATAGACTCAGCTAATAGACCATTTAAGAAGATTTTGAAAGGGCATAAAGATGATGAGAGCAGCAAAAATTGTGGCAATGCTGGTGCTTTTGGCTTTTTGTGGGCAGGCCTGGGCCGCGGAGCATAGTGAGCCAATTCAAGGTGTGATTTCTCACTGGAAGCTTAACGAAGGCAGCGAAAAAATAGCATACGACCACGTCGCTGGGAATCACGGGACTATCCATGGGACCGAATGGCTCACCGGTCAAGCTGGTGGTGCATTGAGCTTTGATGGTAAGGGCGATTATATACAAACCACCTTGAATACAAATTAAAGTGGTTCAACTGATATCACAATGGCTGCATGGGTTTATCCCACCAGCACAAGCTGGGGCAGGCATCAGGTAATTAGCAGCGACAATGGCGGCTTTGATTGGTCGCTTTTGAGAGAAGGCCGAAAGTGGCATGCGTTTGTTGGAAACGGGTCCTGGAGCTCGGGATTTGTTGTAGATATTAATAAATGGCAGCATGTAGCTGTCGTCTTCAGGGTGGGCGAGGATGTTGTATTTTATAAAAATGCCGTCAGTAACTCAAGAGGAGCTGCCCCCGCCACAGATACTCGTGATAATGATATTGCTATAGGTGATAATCCCGGCTGGTGGAGTGAATATTTTAACGGCATTATCAGCGATGTAATGGTTTTCGACAGAGGTTTGTCTCCTGAAGAAATCCAGCAGCTTTATCAGAATGGCTTGATTGAACGTGGCTTCCCTGCTGACCTTGAAATAATTGGTATTGACAATATTGAACTGGCCATATCTGGAAAGGTTAAGGCTTTGGAGATAATTGATGTTGCGCTGGAGAAACAGCATGCGGCCTACAACACATTGGGCCGGATGCTCGAAAAAGGTGAATATGCCGATTTGACTTACGACGACATCGTTACAGCAAGGCAGGAACTTCTTTCTGCGATGGAGCATGATGAGCTGTCGAAAAAGGAGTTGGAGCAAAGCATTGAAAGGTTGGAAAACGCATTTACAGCTTTAGGTTTTGAATTGGTTGAGCCGGACTCGGGCCAGTAAGAGGTTCCAATTTCGTAGTTTCTCTGCGCTCCCTGTGTCCTCGGCGGTGAGTAGTGGGGTTAAAACAGCTTGCTACTATCGAGTAAAAATGTTACCGGGCCATCATTGGTGCCGGCAACCTGCATATATTCGCCAAAAGCCCCCTTTTCAACAGCTACCCCCTGCTCGGCGATTAGCTCAATTACTTTTTCGTAAAGCTGTTGGGCTAATTGTGGTTCTGCTGCGGCGTCGAAGCCGGGCCGACGGCCCTTTCGGCAATCTCCGTGGAGCGTAAAATTGCTGACCAATAAGACGCTGCCGCCGACATCAAGCACGCTTCGGTTCATCTTGCCGGCCTCGTCAGCAAAAATACGCAGGTTTACCAATTTGTCGGCCATAAACTGAGCATCGTCAACGGTGTCGGTCCTGGCGACGCTGAGATAAACAAGCAGGCCTTTATCGATTTTGCCGATTGTTTGGCTGTTGACTTCAACCTGGGCCTGCAAAACCCGCTGGCAAACCATCCGCATAGTTATCCTTTCTACCCCAGGCTATTGCAGTCTAACCCGAATCCCGGCGTGCCGGGATGAGTCTTTTTGGTTTTGACGGGTTTTTGTTTGGCTGCTGTGTTTTCGACACTATTTGTGGTCGATAGTACCGTTTTACTCTCCTCAGGGTCTCCTTGGCGGTCGTTCTCTGGGGCGCCTGTCTTCGCGGTCCCTGCGTCTCTGCTCGCGGTCTCTGCCCCTTCTTTCCTCTCGCTCTCTGAGGCGTTCCCTTTTCCTTTCCTCATCAATTCTTTTGGAAAGTTCCTCGAACCGCTCATTTCTGCTCGCCAATAAACGGTCAATGCCCTCTGTTGTTTTTACGGCCCCTTCTTCAACTGCGAGCTCTCGAATGAAATTAAGCTCTGCGGTGATTTGTTCTTGCACAGTTCTTGCCAATCTTGATTTGTCCTCAATTTCGCCTCGCAGCCATACGTGTATTTCTTTTTCACCTCCTCGGTTAATGCGTCCTAATGCATACTCCAGCTCCTCAGACCACTTGACTTCAACTGCGTTTGCATCAGCAACTGCATTTGCGTCGACAACTGCATTTGGTTCAGCGACTGTGTTTGCATCGGCTATCGAGTTTGCGTCGGCAGTTGCATTACCGGGAATATGTGGCAGAAACCACAATCCGATGATTTTATCCTGATTATCGAGAACTATCTTTATATCCAAAATCCCCCGCTCACAGTGCGCAGGGAAAATTGCCTGGTTGGGTGGAGTGAGTTGTGCAGAACCAAGTTTCTGGATTTTACCATATTGGGCTGACGGATTTTTGAAGAACGATTCGCTCTGCTCTAAAGGAAGAGTATCCAGCATGGCCTTACCAAAATCTCTTCGAATTTTAGCGTAGTCCGCTTCATTAATGGCTTTGACCATCCGGTGGACAACTTTCTCAAATCTGTCTATGGTTGCCTCTTCCGCCGAAACCAAAGCCACCAAAAACAATATAGCTAACACCGTAAGGAATCTTCTCATTTTATATATCTCCTAATTTGTCAATTACGTTTTTCTTTAAACTGGTTTGTTAGTTCATTATATACATACTCAATTATACGTCAGAATGTTTTAACTGCTTGCGTCAAAATTTGCCGGGTTCGACATTGAGCAGTTACTTTTATACTTCTTCTACGGAGACCAGGCCAATCCTTTCCGTTATTCTATCGAATTCGTCCAGCGAATAAAACTCGATGACTATCTTACCTCTTTGTCCATTTTTGCGGGTTTCAATGCTCACCTTTGTGCCTAATAGGCTGCGGAGTTTGCTCTCTAAGTCCAGGATGTGGGCTGGCTTGGAGCGGACTGTTGTTTTGGCCTGGTCGGTGCTCGTCAGATATTTTCGAACTAATCTTTCGACCTCGCGTACGCTGAGCCGCCCTGTCATTGCTCGATTGGCCAGCTTTCGGCGAAGTTCATCAGTGGGCAGGGCAAGTATCGCCCTGGCGTGTCCCATAGTTAGCTGGCCATCAATTAGCATTTGCTTGACTTCAGCAGGTAAGTCCAGCAGTCGCAAGTGGTTAGCAATAACAGAACGGTCTTCGCCAAGTCGTCCGGCAGCTTCGGCCTGGGTCAGAGAAAAGGTATTTAGATAGTTTTGATAGGCCTTTGCGCGTTCGATAGGATTGAGGTCGGTTCGATGGATGTTCTCGACTAATGCCAGTTCAAGCAGCTGCTCATCGCTGGCTTGGCGAACCAGGGCAGGTATGGTTGTCAGAGAAGCTAATTGAGCGGCCCGAAGTCGGCGTTCGCCGGCAATTAGCTCGAATCCGGCGCCGGCTGGACGAACGATAATCGGTTGAATTACGCCGTTGCTCTTGATGGATTCAGCTAAATCAGCCATCTCCTGCTCATCCCATACCATTCGTGGCTGATAGGGGTTCGGCGAGATGGCATCGAGGGGGATTTCCCGCAGAGAGCTACGTAACTCCTTGCCTGGTGGGAACTTAGGGCCGATGGCGACGATAGGGATTACCTGATTTGTCTTGGTTTCGTCTGATTTTATCGGACCTAAAAGCGACGCCAGTCCCCTGCCGAGATGCTTTGGTTTTTCTCTTTTTTTATTGGCCATATAAATGCTCCTTCACAAATTATGCATAAAAATCCTTTTTACTTTTTCTGCTTTTACCTGACATTTAATCACGGACTCAAATAATATTTCGGAATTTTTACCGGGAATTCTGCAAATTTACCAGCTTAAAAATGATTTTTGATAAAAAATTGTTTCACGTGAAACAGAGAAAGTTAAAAATGTGAGGATAACGAGAATAGGAGTCAGGAGTATAGGGAGTATAGGTAAAGAAGAAGGTTGGCTGTGGAGGATGCAGAGGTTGTGTGGCGTCAAAGGATATGCTGTGGAGAGAACGTGGCGGGCCCAGATGAGTCAGAGCTGATTGGCGCAGAGAAAATATTGAATGAGAAGAAGCTGGTCTTTGCAAAAAAACTTGGGTTTTTCAGTCTGTGCGAGCTTAATTGTTTGAATTTCGAAGAGTTGCGTTTCGATGTGCTTTTGATAGAGGGGCTTGCTTATTGGGGTGGGAATGGGCATACGGGGGCTTTGCCTAAATCTATTGAATAGTGGGAATTGGACTATCGCGTGTTTGTGGTCTTTGGAATTGTGAGGAAAGTTGGTTGAGGCGGCATGGTGATTGGTGGTGCAGCTTGTTTAGGGTAAAATGTTTCACGTGGAACAATGAGGGTGGATAGCAGGTGGTACATAGCGTATGCCGGGTAGGAAAAAGGGGGTGAGGAAGCGCAATATTAGAGTGTAGGATTTGGGATTTTAAGCTATTTGTCGTAGCTTGGCAGCAAAAGCGTTAGTTGTAAATATATCAAATAAAAGAGGGAGATTAAGATGGTGCATAAATAGACATTTGGTTTTGTGAGACTATTCTGAAGAAGCGTGGAAAATCAATCGGAAGCGACGCAAAATGCGACTCTTTAGGGACGACTTGTTTGGTGAGATGGGTAAAGATTTGCTAAGTTGGGCAAGTAAAAATCAATCATTTGCGCAAGTTGAGGTGAAAAATTGCAGAAAATTGCAAAAAAGTGAGTAAAAATTGCAAGAAATTGCAGGAAAACGCAAGAAAATGCAAAAAAGTGCGAAAAAATGCGTTTTTTTGCGCAAAAATGAACAAGTGCGTTCTGAAGTCAAGCGGCGACTGCTTTTTGGTCTGTTTTTTGCCCGGCGGGCGGAGTTTGAGATCCCTCGGCTCCCTCGCTTATACTCGGGACAAG
>JAUWIG010000048.1 GCA_030605475.1 Planctomycetota bacterium
AGACCGAGACCGTAATAGAGTCTCCGGCTTTGTATTCCGGTTCAGCGCCGTTCGGCAGTCGCATCTCTTTGACAAACTTCTTCGGTGTTGTACCGGCTTTTTTGGCATGTACAACTGCCGGGTTCTTTCTGCGCGAGGGCTTTACATCATCATAACCAAGCTGAATAGCATTGTAGCCGTCTGTCTCGGCCATTTTGACCTGCATAACCACACAAGGGCCGGCTTGTATGACCGTAACGGGCAGTAATTTGCCCGATTCGTCATAAACCTGAGTCATCCCAATCTTTTTTCCCAATAACATCGCCATTATCTCGTATCTCGCCTCACGCTTTTATTTTGACGAAGACGCCGGCTGGTACCACCAAACGATTCAACACTTCGACCGTTCGGGCGTTGGCCTCGTGAATATCAATCAGCCGTTTGTGAGTCCTTAACTCAAACTGCTCACGCGACTTTTTATCAATGTGAGGGCTTCGCAAAACGGTGTATCTTTCAATACGCGTAGGCAAAGGTACCGGACCACTGACACGGGCATTGGTCCTTCGAGCGTGCTCTACTATCTCCTTGGCAGATGCATCAAGCGCCCTGTGGTCGTAGGCCTCCATTCTAATTCTGATTCTCTCGGTTTCAGTAGCCATAACTTATCCTTATGCTCTTCGACGAACCGCCGTCTTATTTCAAATTCATATCCCAAAACTCATAACAGCTTAGAGTACATCAACTTATAAACCAAATACAAAATAAAAAAAATGGCCTTTAGCGTATTTGTTATCGACTATACACTAACGCTATCTTGCTTGATTTTGGCAGGAAAGGCCTTTTTCTGCACCGATTGGTACAGAACACCTTCCTTAAAGAATTCGGGTTCGGACCAATTTGTTGGACCCCATTTGTGGGGTACCAAACGCAATAAAAGGCGTTTGGGGGTCTCCTGCAATAAGCCGCAAAATGGAAACCCTACGGCCCTTCCAAAACCGTTTATCGGCTTTGGTATACCCTATAAGTACCATAAACCATCCTTGACCACCAAATTACAGATATGCCACAGCCCAACTGGTTTTACGCAAAGTCGTCCTTGACTATGCTCGCTACGGCTGAAAAACCCCAAAAGTATCACGCAAGTCGGCTATTGTCAACAAAATATCACAAAAATCTTGGCTTAAATTTGAAAAATAACCCTATTTTTAAAAAATAATTTGCTTGGCAATCTGTTCCGGCACTTTCTCATAGCTTAACGGCTCCATAGTGAAGGTTCCTCTGCCGGCTGTGAGGCTTCTAATTTCGCTGGAATACCCGGACATCTCCACCAGGGGCACCTTAGAGTCAATTATCCGCATATTTCCATGCATCCTGCTATCCGTGATTAAGGCCCTTTTTCCGAGCAAATTGCTCTGGACCCCACCAAAATAAGCTTCTGGGACCACTACTTGAAGACGCATTATCGGCTCGAGCAGAACCGGCCCTGCCTTTTTGAGTGCTTCCGTTGCTGCTATTGCCCCTGCCTGTTCAAAAGCTATATCCGAAGAATCCACCGGATGGAATGAGCCGTCAATTAGCGTAACTTTAGCTCCGATAACGGGATAGCCTGCCAATACGCCGCTGCCAAAGGTGTCTCTGACCCCCGCTTCCACAGAAGGTATATACTCTCTCGGCACAGTACCGCCAACAGTTTTGTTTTCAAATTTAATCTCGCTACTCCAATGATTATCTTCTGTCATCAACGGCTCAATTGTCAAAACAACATGTCCGTATTGGCCTCGACCTCCTGTTTGACGCACAAATTTACCCTCTGCCTGCGCCAATTTGGTAGCGGCTTCCTTATAAGCGACCTTCGGCTTGCCAACCCTGACATTAACTCCTTTTTCTCTTATCAGTTTGTGCTGAAGTATTTCCAGATGCAGCTCACCCATTCCGCTGATGATTGTCTGGCCTGTTTCGCTGTCTACTTTGGACTCAAAAGTTGGGTCTTCACGCCTCAAAACGGCCAGTGCCTCTGCCAATTTCGCCTTTTCTGCGATGGTTTTGGGTTCTATCGACATACTGATAACTGTCTGAGGAAATGTAATGCTCGGCAGGCAGATGGGTTTTTTGGGGTCGCAAATCGTATCGCCTGTAAGGGTTTTTTTTAACCCTACAACTGCGACAATATCACCGGCACTGACTGAGTCTAAGATTTCTCGCTCGTTGGCGTGCATCTCAAATATTCTGGTAATATTTTCCCGCTTGTTGCGACTTGTATTTAAAACTCTGCTGCCGGATTTCAATGTGCCTTGATAAATCCTTAGAAAGTTCAAATCGCCGTGCATATCGCTGGTAATCTTAAATGCAAGTGCGACCAGGCTGGCACCTCTGTCGCACTTAACCGATATTTTTTTGTTTTCATCGGTCGGTTTGTGCCCCACTATGTCAGGTTTATCCAGCGGAGAAGGCAAATACGCTGCAACTCCATCAAGCACTCTTTGCACGCCAATATATCTCAGGGCTGAGCCGACAAATACCGGATGAAGCTTGTTGCTTAAAGTTGCCTTTCTGATCGCTCTATTAATTATTTTAATATCGATTGGCTTATCGCGGACGTAGAGGTCCATCAGTTCTTCGTCGTATTCGGCTGCAAGCTCAATCATCCGGTTCCTTTGCAGCTCCGCGGCTTGCCGCAATTCGACCGGAATTTCGGTCTCTTCAAAAGTCGCTCCCAGCTTTTCGGTCTTGTAGAAAACCGCCCGCATCTTCATAAGGTCTATTATTCCGGCAAAAGAGCCTTGGGCCCCGATAGGCAGTTGCAGTAGAATCGGATTGGCAATGAGTTTATCGTGAATGCTTTCGATGGTCATCTCGAAATCGGCGCCGGTTTTGTCCATCTTGTTCACGAAGCAAAGGCAGGGCAAATCGTATTTTTGCCCCTGTCTCCAGACGGTCTCGCTCTGGGCCTGCACACCTTCGCTGCCGTCAAATACCGCTACTGCACCATCGAGAACACGCAAAGACCGTTCAACCTCAGCGGTAAAGTCAATGTGGCCGGGTGTATCAATAAGGTTAATTTCAAAGCCCTTCCAGGGGCATTTCGTCACGGCCGAAGTAATAGTAATGCCCCTTTTTTGCTCCTCTTCCATAAAGTCCATAACCGCAGTGCCGTCGTGGACCTCGCCCATTTTGTATGTTTTGCCCGTATAGTAAAGTATACGCTCGGTTATTGTTGTCTTACCGGCGTCGATATGAGCCATAATTCCTATATTGCGTAATCTGTTCATTAGCGTTTAGCGTTTCTCATCGAGTATCTCCGCAGGACACCTGACGGTGGAGTATCCAGCATCGAGAATAAAAAAATCCCGCACCTATTGAGCTTAGACTCACGTCTAATAGGTGCGGGATAAAATTACCAGGCAAAATGGGCAAATGCCTTATTTGCATCAGCCATTCTGTGGATATTTTCCCGGATTGTCATTGCACCACCGCGTTCATTATAAGCATCAATTAACTCGGAGGCCAATTGCTCACACATAGGTTTGCCTTTCTTGCTCCTGGCTGATTGCAATATCCACCGAAAAGCTAATGATTGCTGGCGTTTGGCGCTTACCTGCATCGGCACCTGATAACTGGCCCCGCCAATACGCCTGCTGCGAACTTCGATTAATGGCTTTACATTATTTACTGCTTTCTCGAACACCTCAAACGGGCTGGCATCCTTCATCTTTTTGGAGATAATATCCATAGCATCATAAAAAACCCGCTGTGCAACGCTTTTTTTGCCGTCCCACATCAAACAGTTAATAAACTTCGAGACCAGCTTGCTGTTGTATTTAGAGTCAGGCTTTAATTGTTGATTTGAAGCAGTAAACTTTTTAGCCATACTCTCATTCCTCGTATAAATCCTAATATCTAAATCCGAAATACTAAACAAATCCGAAATTCAAATGTTCAAATTTTCAAAACTTATTATTTTGGTCATTTGTATTTTGGTAATTTGAATCTTGACTGTCGTCAGACAAGTTTGTTTAGTGCTTAGAGATTAGGATTTACTCTTTTAACTATTTTGCCCTTTTTGCACCATATTTACTTCTACCCTGTTTGCGATTATCCACACCGGCACAGTCAAGGACACCGCGAACGATATGATAGCGAACGCCTGGTAGGTCCCTGACCCGGCCGCCACGAAGAATAACGGTGCTGTGCTCTTGCAGGTTGTGGTCAATGCCCGGTATGTAAGCTGTAACTTCCTTGCCGTTGGTCAGTCTGACACGAGCGATTTTTCGTAAAGCAGAGTTCGGCTTCTTGGGTGTTTGAGTTCTTACAATCAAACACACCCCTCTTTTTTGCGGCGAACCGCTAATATCAGACACCCGTTTTCGGCCCTTTGATTTTGACCTTGGACGTTTAACCAACTGGTTTATAGTAGGCATCCTTCGGCTCCTTTCAGTCGCTTAGGATGCCCCTGAGCGAAGTCGAACGGGGCATAATTCGTTTCCAATTTCAATTTTCGATTTTTCAATTATCAATAGTTAATCGATTCCCAAAGCTTCCTTGACGGCGGCATCCGCTTTTGCTGCTGCCTCTTTGACTTCTTTAACCTCTTCAAATCCCTTCGGCAGCGGAGCCTCTACAAGGTGCTTAACCTTCATTTCCAGATGTAGCTTGAAGGCCGTACCAGCCGGAATCAGATGGCCGAGTATTACGTTTTCCTTCAAGCCGCAAAGTTCATCTACTCTACCGGCTAAGGACGCCTCAGTCAAGACCTTAGTGGTTTCTTGGAAGCTGGCTGCTGCGATAAAGCTCTCAGACTGCAGCGAAGCCTTCGTTATCCCTAAAAGCAATGTCTTGGCGGTTGCAGGTTTTGGTTTTTTCCCTTTTGCCGGTGTGCCGCCAATCGCTTCAATCTTTTCGTTGATGCTGGCAAGCCCTTCCTTGCTGACAACTTGACCTTTTTCCAGGGACCCCATTTTGCCATCTTTCGCAAAATGGGAACCCTCCAGACCAGTTGCATCACCGACCTGTGTAATCTTGACACTATTGGCCAATCTCTCATTCTCTTTTCGGAATATGAATTTATCGACGACTTCGCCCGGAAGGTATGAGCTGTCGCCGACAGATTCAATTTCAACCTTTCGCATCATTTGAGAGCAGATAATTTCAATGTGTTTGTCGTTGATATTGACATTTTGTGAGCGGTAGACACTTTGAATTTCTTCAGTTAAATATCTCTGCAGTGCCTCCTCACCTTTAATCCGCAGAATATCGTGCGGAACCAATGGCCCATCGGTCAAGGGGTCTCCGGCTTCGGACGTATCACCGGTGTGAACATTCAGGTGCCTGTCTCGTGGAACATGGTGTTCTTTCTCCATCCCACTTTCACTTCGAACTATAACTGTCATTTTCCCTCTGCGTTTATCGCTGTGAAGTTCCACCCGCCCGCTAATCTCAGACATCGCGGCAGGGTCTTTAGGTTTGCGTGCTTCAAATAGTTCTGTAATTCGGGGAAGTCCCCCTGTGATGTCCTGAGTGCCGGTGGTCGCTCTGGGCTGATGGGCAAGAAGTTGCCCTGCCTGGACCTGCTGGCCTTCATCAACCTCAATTCTGGCACCTGCAGGCAAGTAGTGGACATCAAGTATCTTGCTGTCGACATCTTCTATGATAATCTGCGGATGCTTATCGCCTTTATGCTCGATTACCACGCTCCTGCCGACCTGTCCTTTTCGCTCTTCTTCAACTCGAATTGTTTCGCCTTCAATGACATCTACAAATTGTATTCTACCGGGCACTTCGGCCAGAATGGGGGTGCGGTGCGGGTCCCATTCGAACAACACGGCTCCAGCTTTGACCTTCTTGCCGTCCTCAACTCTAACGGTGGCACCATAGGGCACTTTGAACTTGTCGAGTTCTCGCCCCTTTGCGTCAAGGATAACCATTTCGCCGTTTCGCTTGAGCGCAACCACTTCAGTAGTGCCATCCTCTCGCTGGAGAGAAACCGCATTTATATCGCGATACCGAATCTTTCCTGCTTGTGTGGCTGTCTGCTCTCGCTCAAGAATAGCTCTCGATGCAACACCGCCGGTATGGAACGTACGCAGTGTCAACTGAGTACCCGGCTCTCCGATTGACTGTGCGGCGATTATACCAACTGCCGAACCTTCCTCGACAAGGCAGCCGGTGCTCAGGTCCCATCCATAACATTTCGCACAAATACCAATGGGACTGTCACAGGTAAGCGGGCTTCTGACTCTGATGGCATCAAGCCCAAGAGCTTCAATCTTTTCTGCTGCCTCGGGGCCAACAACCTTGTTCTCACGAACAATCATTTCATCGGTAATCGGGTTACGAATATTGTCTCTGGCGGTTCTGCCAATAACAACTTGAGAAAGCGGCACATCAATTTCCTCACCTCTGCTGACCGCGCTTTTGGTAATTCCCTGCAGGGTCCCACAGTCGTATTCGGTGACAATTACATTTTGTGCCACGTCGATGAGTTTTCGTGTAAGATATCCTGAATTGGCCGTTTTCAAAGCCGTATCAGCCAGCCCTTTACGCGCCCCGTGTGTAGAGCTAAAGTACTCAAGAACGGTCAAGCCCTCGCGGAAGTTTGATTTGATTGGTGTTTCGATAATCTCTCCGCTGGGTTTAGCCATTAACGCTCGCATCCCTGCAAGCTGCTGAATCTGGTCGACACTGCCTCTTGCACCGGAATCGGTCATAAGAAATATAGGATTTATCTCGTGTTCCGCCGGTCGTATCTGCTGTCTTATGTCTCGGTCTACGAGGAATGATTCACGATTCACGGGATTTAGTTCTTTTAGTGCCTTCATCATTTCGTTGGTAACGGCCACGCGGGCGTGCGTCCAGGCATCGATAACCTGATTATACCTTTCGCCTTCGGTCAAGACGCCAGCTTGGTAGTTCTTATGGATTTTGCCGACCCTGCTTTCTGTCTCATCGATAATATCCTGTTTCTTTGCCGGTATTTTCAAGTCCATAATGCCAAAGCTCAATCCTGCAAGTGTTGCATATTTGAAACCTAAGTCTTTTATTCTGTCGAGCAGGTCTACTGTTTCGGCATTGCCGGCAAACTTGAAGCAGTCGCTAATTACTTGGCTCAACTTCTTCTGCGACATCGCCGTATTGTAAAACGGCATCCCGCCTCCAGCGCCAACCTGGGCTCGGCCCCTCTTTAGTACGGACCCACAAACCATATCGTTGAATATACACCTGCCGACTGTTGTTGAAATATAATTTTTAGGTTTTAAACTGCCAACTTCATCACGTTTGGCGCCACAGTCGTCACCCACAACTGGTCTATCAATACGCACCTTAATCTTTGTGTGTAAGCCGACTTTGCCCATTTGATATGCCATTATTGCTTCGAAAGTGTCTCTAAAGGCTGGCATGGCGCCAAGCGTATCTCCCAAAACGTATCTCGCTTCACCCTCCACGCTTTCCGCTTCACCCTCTTGCATATAAGTCAAATAATAGTTACCCATCACCATATCCTGAGAGGGTCCAACCATTGGTGAACCATTGGACGGCGAAAAGATATTATTGGTGGTCGTCATTAGCGTATGAGTTTCGGCCTGTGCTTCAATACTCAGCGGAAGATGCACCGCCATTTGGTCGCCGTCAAAGTCAGCGTTGAAGCCCTTACAGGCTAATGGGTGAAGCATAATGGCGTTGCCTTCCACAAGTGTCGGCTCAAAGGCCTGAATACCCATTCGATGAAGGGTCGGAGCACGGTTGAGCAAAACAGGATGCTGATGAATGACTTCTTCGAGGATATCCCATATCTGCTCATCCTGGCGTTCAATCATTCTCTTGGCGCTCTTAATCGTATCAGTAAGGCCTCGTTGCTTGAGTTTTCGGATAATGAAAGGCTGATACAATTCCAGGGCTATTCTCTTCGGCAGGCCGCATTGATGCAGTTTCAAATTCGGGCCTACTACAATTACCGAACGCGCTGAGTAATCTACGCGTTTGCCAAGAAGGTTCTCACGGAATCGGCCCTGCTTACCCTTAATCATATCGCTCAAGCTCTTCAGCGGGCGATTATTACTGCCGAGTACCGGCCTGCGGCAGCGGCTGTTGTCTAACAGTGAATCGACAGCCTGCTGAAGCATCCTTTTCTCATTGCGAATAATCACCTCAGGTGCGTTGAGGTCTATGAGCTTTTTTAACCTGTTGTTACGATTGATAATCCGCCTGTAGAGGTCATTTAAATCGCTCGTTGCGAAATTGCCGCTTTCGAGAAGAACCAGGGGACGCAAATCAGGCGGAATAACAGGAACAACTTCAAGCACCAGCCACTCCGGCTTGTTATTGCTGTTCTTAATTGCGTTGACACCCTTAAGACGTTTCGTGAGGTCTTTGATTTTCTGAATGCTGCTGGTCTTAGCCAGGTCAGCTTTCAGCTCACTGCTCAAAACATCGAGGTCAAGATTGACCAACAGTGCCTTGATGGCTTCGGCGCCCATTAGTGACTTAAACGCATTTCCATATTTGTTCGTCGCTTCGCGGAATTCCTCTTCGCTTAGCAGTTGGCCCAACTTCAGCGGGCTTTGACCCGGGTCAGTAACAACGTAGTCCTGGAAGTAGATTATTTTCTCCAGGTCTGCCGTTTTCATCGCCAAAAGGGTACCGAGATGGTTTGGTATGGCCTTGAAAAACCATATATGCACCACCGGTGCCGCGAGATTGATATGGCCCATTCGCTTGCGGCGAACACGACTGTGCGTAACTTTGACTCCGCAGCGGTCACAAATTATCCCCTTGAACTTGGTGCCTTTGTATTTACCGCAGGCGCATTCCCAGTCGCGTTCGGGCCCGAAGATTCGCTCGCAGAATAAGCCGTCCTTCTCCGGCCGATATGTACGGTAGTTGATGGTCTCGGGCTTGCGGACTTCGCCAAAAGACCAGCTGCGAATGTCGTTAGGACTGGCCAGTGAAATCTTGACCGAACCGTAATCATTAATGCGGTCGTAAATATTTCCTAACATTTAAGGCCCCTTTCTCGTATCTCGTTTGAGATACGCTCTTTTATAGACCGGTACCTCCAAGTCGTTTCTTTTCAAGCTGGATATTCAGTCCCAATCCTCTTATTTCATTACACAATACATCAAAGGACAGCGGAGTACCGGCTTCGAGGGTGTTTTGCCCTTTGACCATTGATTCATAGATTTTTGTTCGGCCCTCAACATCGTCGCTTTTGACCGTCAGCATTTCCTGCAGGGAATAAGCCGCTCCGTAGCCTTCCAGAGCCCAGACTTCCATTTCGCCGAACCTTTGTCCGCCGGTCCTGGCCTTGCCGCCTAACGGCTGTTGTGTAATCAGACTATATGGACCGGTTGCCCTGGCGTGGATTTTATCGTCAACAAGATGATGCAATTTCATCATATAAAGGTATCCGATGGTTGCACTCTGGTCGAATGGCTTACCCGTCCTGCCATCGTGCAGTTGAGTCTTCAGGGTTTGAGGGACATGCACGAAAAACTCGTCGTCGGACGGAGCTTGTTTATTTTCTTCGAGTTCAGCAGCTCGTTGTCTCATAAGCTCATTCGCTTCAACGGTGAGCTTTTCGATATCATCTTCAATAGCACCGTCGAAAACTGGTGTAATAGCGTTAAAGCCCAACACCTTTGCCGCCCAGCCGAGGTGCGTCTCTAGAATCTGCCCGACATTCATTCGGCTCGGCACGCCAAGAGGATTCAGCAATATATCGAGAGGCGTACCGTCTCCGAGGAACGGCATATCCTCTTCCGGCATAATCTTTGCGATAACGCCTTTGTTGCCGTGACGCCCGGCCATTTTGTCGCCAATCGACAATGTTCTTTTGGTTGCAGTGTAGACCTTTACCATCTGCAAAACGCCGCTGGGCAGTTCATCGCCGCGTTTCATACTCTCAATCCTGTGTTTCTTTTCCTTTTGAATTTCGGCAATCTCGACCCAGAGTTTATCGATAATCTTTTGTACCCCTTCTCGAGCCGAAGCAGGCCTGACCCACTTAATACCAAAGTTCTCCACCTGCTCATAGATAACCTCATCATCATCACTGGTACCGACTTTCTGACGTGTGGATGGGTCGACGATATTAACGTCGAACTTTCTGTGGATAGCTTCTATCATTCGCCTGAATATCACACATCCTTTGGCCCTCATCTGCTTTTCATATTGTTTTATCTGGGCCGCCAGTGCCTTCTTTGCTTCTTCACCGCCTGCGCCACGTCTGGCGAACTGTTCCGTTTTTATTACCACTCCCTCATAACCGCTGGGCAGTTCAAGAGAGTCATTTTTGACATCTTCGCCGGCTCTGCCGAATATAGCGTGCAGCAGTTTCTCCTCAGGCGTCAGTTCGGTCTTGCCCTTGGGCACCACCTTGCCTACCAGGATATCTCCAGGGCATACTCTTGTGCCTTCACGGACTATTCCGTGTTCATCAAGGTTTCGCAGCGCCTTCTCGCCGACATTGGGAATATCACTGGTAAATTCTTCCTTGCCGAGTCGGGTTTCACGAACCTCTGCGGTAAATTCATCGATGTGAATACTTGTGAAACTATCGTTCTTGACGAGTCTTTCGCTGATGATGATTGCGTCCTCAAAGTTAAAACCATCGAAAGAGACAA
This sequence comes from Planctomycetota bacterium, assembly GCA_030605475.1. Classification (GTDB taxonomy): domain Bacteria; phylum Planctomycetota; class Phycisphaerae; order Sedimentisphaerales; family Anaerobacaceae; genus JAUWIG01. The sequence goes on from JAUWIG010000048.1 coordinate 10,596, forward strand.
ATCCTACGAGGATGTTTTTACCGAGTGCCAGCACCCCCTCAGCGGTTCCTCCGCCGTCTGCTATAATCTGGTTCTTCTCAACTTTTTCACCGAGTTTAACTACAGGCACTTGATTGAGACAGGTTCTTTCATTTAACCCGACGAATTTTTTCAGTTTATACTCAATGGTATTTGGCGTATAGCGTTTGTCCGTTCCTCCATCAGATATTACTATCCGCTGTGAATCCACCTCTGTAACGACGCCGGCTCTTTGCGCATGGACGACCATACTTGAGTTTCGGCCGATTACTTCTTCCATACCGGTACCAACGAAGGGCCTCTCTGTTTTTAGCAGTGGAACTGCCTGTCGCTGCATATTAGAGCCCATCAGAGCTCGGTTTGCATCATCGTGCTCCAGGAACGGGATAAGCGAGGCTGAAATGCCAACAGTTTGTTTGGGTGAAATATCAACGTAGTCAACCTCATCGCTGGGTACATGGGCCAGTTCACCGCTTTTTCTGGCCAATACCATTCCCTTTTTTACGTGGTTCGACGGCTTATCGTCTGACTGCTCGACTGCGCTCGGCGGCGCAAATATTGCTTTCATCTCCTCATCAGCACGCAAATATTCCACCTCATTGGTAACCTTACCATTCTTGATTTTGCGGTATGGCGTAAGCAGAAATCCATATTCGTCAACCCTTGAAAATATTGCTAACGAAGCAATCAAGCCGATATTGGTCCCTTCTGGTGTTTCAATCGGGCAGATTCTGCCGTAGTGACTGATATGAACGTCGCGGACTTCAAAGCCTGCCCGCCTTCTGTTCAAACCGCCGGGGCCGAGAGCTGATAGACGCCTTTCATGACTTAATTGACTTAAAGCGTTGGTCTGGTCAACAATCTGGCTCAATTCACCGCGACCAAAGAAATAGTTGATACTGCTTGATACACTCTTGGAATTTACCAAATCAGCTATGCGCACCGACTCATCAATGTCTTTTTTCATACTCATTCGTTCCTGAACGGTCTTGCGGAGCTTTAGCAGCCCTTTTCTGAATTCGTCGGCGGCGAGCTCGTCGATTGTACGCAGCCTTCTGTTACCCAAATGGTCGATATCATCAATTTCACCCTCGTTGTTGCGCAGGGCTATTATGTATTTCATTGTGTTGAGGAAATCTTCGGGCCGAAGTGTCATCTCATTTTCGTCTGCCCTTTGCTCAAACTTGCGATTCAGTCTGAACCTTCCAACCTTTCCCAGACGATAGCGGTTCATATCAGAAAATTTCTCTTCAAAGAAGGTTTTTGCTTTCTCTTCATTGGGTGGATTGCCCGGTCTTAATCTCATATAAAACTTTAGCAACGCCTGTTCGTGGCTTTGGCAATCGTCTTCCGCAAGAGTGTTCAAAATGAGTGCATCACGCACTTGGTTGATAACTTCGACTTTTTTGATACCGCTTTGTTGGATTAAAGAGACCTTATCACCGATTTGCTCGCCGGCTTTTACTGTGATTTCACCCGTCTCTTTGTCCACAATGGGTCCTACCGACCACATAGTAGGTGTCAGTTTACTTTTTGGAATAGTTTCTGTTTGATAAAAGAGACGTAAAATGGTCTCGGTGTTGCCGTAGTCAGGTTCTATCGCACGCAGAAAGACAGTTGCAGGTATTTTGCTGGACTGGTCAATCTTGACGACCAGCACGTCTTTACGCGTAACGCCTATTTCTATCCAGCTGCCCCTTTCGGGTATGATTCTGCCGCCGTGTAGTACTCTATCACCTTCTTTGCTGCCGATAACAAAATCAACGCCTGGGCTTCGGTGTAGCTGGCTTACAATCACCCGCTCGGCACCGTTTATGATAAACTCTCCGCCGCCTATCATAACCGGCATCTCGCCAAGGTATATTGTCTGCTCGGCCAAATCTTCGCCTTCATTGGTCCGCAGTCTGCAGCAAATCTTCAACGGGTAACCGTATGTCAGACGTAGCTGTCGGCACTCAGTAGGGGTATAACGTGGCTTTTCCAGCTCGTAGTAGAGATATTCCAAAAGCATAGTTTTGTCGTAGCTTTCGATGGGGAATATCTCCTGAAACAGCCCTTCGAAACCTACGGGTTTTCTTTTGGTTGGTGGCACATCTTTTTGCAAAAAGTTTTCGTAGCTTCTTTTCTGTATCGCTACCAGGTCTGGAACATCAACAGCATCTTGGACTTTGCCAAAATTGCGAACATTTTGTAAAACCATCTCACACTCCCGTAATCATATCGTACTGCGTTTTTCTTTTCACGCGATACGCATCGCGCACAATGCATCACGAGATTTCAACCACTGCGCCCGCCGCTTCAAGCTGCTTTTTTGCAGCATCGGCGTCTTCCTTGCTCAGGCCTTCTTTGATAGGCTTGGGAGCACTCTCAACCAGGTCCTTGGCTTCTTTCAATCCCAGGCTTGTCAAAGCTCTTACTTCTTTGATAACCTGAATCTTTTTATCGCCGAATTCTTTTAGGATTACATCAAAGCTGGTTTTCTCTTCAGCTTTCTCAACCGGCCCTTGTGCTGCGGGGCCTGCAACGGAAACAACCCCGCTGGCAGCCGGCTCAATTCCGTATTCACCCTTGAGATAGTCGCCGAGCTCTTTGGCCTGCATCAGCGTCAGACCAACTATCTTGTCGCCAAGCTTCTTAATATCACTGCTCCACTTCTTTGTCTCTTTAGCCTTCTTTGTCTCTTTGGCTTCCTTTGCGGCTTCCTTTGCTCCTTTCGTTTCGTCGGTTTCTTTTGCTTTTTCCTCTGCCATTTCTCTTAACTCCTATTAGCCAGTGCTTGATGGTAGCCGAAACTACGCCGTTTCGTTTAACCCATTATTGGGGCAGCCACATAAGCAACCTCATATCTTGTATTTCGATTCACGCTGCTTGTCTTTCAGCCTTTTCAGCAATAGTTTTTATACAGCCTGCAATAATTCCGGTAGGAGCCGTAAAAATAGAGACCAATCTTGTCGCAGGCGACTGTGCCAATGTGACAATCTCGCTTTGCAATTCCGCTCGCGTTGGTATCCTTGAAAGTCCCTCTACTGCTTTGGCATCTAAAGCCGAGCCATCCAGAAAAGCGCCTTTAATCTCTATTGCAGGCACCTTCCTGTGCCACTCGACCAGTTCTTTCGCAACGTCAACTATGCTGTCGCAACCATAAGCAATAGCGCAGGGCCCGCTGAATAAAGCTGCCGCTGCTTCCATCTGTTGGCCAAGCAGCGACTTTTTGAATAGTGAATTTCTCACCACCAATAATCTGACGCCTTTTACCTTAAGCTCACCTCGCATCAGATTGTTGTCAACGCCTTTTACACCTTTGGTACTGACAACCAAAAAATCTTTGATATTTTCGTTGGAAATTTTCTTTTCCAATTCCGACTGTAGCAGCTCTTTTACGTATTTGCTCATCTTATCACCTGTGTTTCGTATCTCGTGGAGCGTATCTGGGTTCGAGTTCCATTTTGCGGGGTCCCCGAACGCAATAAAGGTCGTTTAGGCTCCCTCTCGTATTTCGCTTCACACTTCACGTACTAACCGTTATACCAGGGCACATCGTCGCGGATATACACATTTTTTTGATATACGTGCCTTTCGCTGTTACCGGTTTGATTTCCTTTATATGTGATACAAGAGCCTCGATGTTGTCGATTAGTTTTTCGTTCTCGAAGCTTTGCTTGCCGACTACTACGTGGACATTTCCGCCGGCGTCATTTCTATACTCGACCTTCCCAGCAGAAAATTCGGCTACTGCGGTTGCAACATCGGCAGTTATCGTGCCGTTTTTTGGCGAAGGCATCTTGCCCTGTGGACCGAGAGTTCGGCCGAGCTTGCCCACCTTGCCCATCACCTTTGGCGAAGCGATAGCAACATCGAAATCCATCCAGCCGTCCGAGACCTTTTTTATCAGCTCATCGCAGCCGGCCTCAATGGCGCCGGCCTTTCTGGCTGCTTCAATATCTGGGTCTTCACAAAAGGCGATAACTTTCTTCTGTTTACCTATTCCGTGAGGCAGAGATATTGAGCCGCGAACCAACTGGTCAGCCTGCTTCGGGTCAATACCCAGATGCAGCACACATTCTATGCTCTGGTCGAATTTCACCGACTTAAACGATTTGATTTTTTCGACCGCATCCGCCAGGCTCATCGGCCCTTTGCCTGCCTGTTGTGATTCATTTTTGTATCTTTTGCTTCTAAATCCCATATCTCGCTTCTCGCATTGTCAGGTTATCAGGTAGCGGGCATCGGATGAGCTTTTCCTGATATCCTGATGTCCTGATACCCTGATATCCTTTCGTATTTCGTATCTCGTTTCACGCTTCACGAGGTACAACTTCTATGCCCATACTGCGGGCGGTGCCTTCTATAATTTTCTCGGCCTGGGCCAAATCGTATGCGTTCAAATCTTTAAACTTGGTCTCAGCGATTTTACGCACTTGCTCTGCGGTGACTTTTCCAACTTTCTCTTTATTTGGAACCCCGCTTCCCTTTGCTATTTCCGCTGCCTGTTTTAAGAGCACCGCTGCCGGCGGACTTTTGACCTCAAAGGTAAAGCTTTTGTCCGCATAGACGGTTATTACAACCGGCACAACCGTTCCGTTAAGGTCTTTTGTTCGTTCGTTGAACTGTGAGACGAACTGACCGATATTAACCCCGTTTTGACCCAGCGCAGGTCCTATCGGCGGAGCTGGCGTCGCCTGTCCGCCATTTGCCTGCAATTTAATCTTTACTGCTATTTTTTTGGCCATTGTCTCGTATCTCGTACCTCGTTGTTTGTGATTCGATTCACGAATTACAATTTTTCCACCTGCCAGTACTCTATATCCAGCGGTGTGCTTCGACCGAATATCGCAACAATTACCTTTACAACCCCACGCTCGGGGTCAATCGAATCGACCGTACCTTCAAAGTTTTCAAAGGCACCTTCTCTAATTTTAATCATATCACCTTTTTTAAACTCGACTTTGATACTTGGTGTTTCATCTGGCTTTTCCGCATCCAAAAGCATCTTAGCTACATCAGTGTCGCGCATCGGCGTGGGGGTTCCTTCTGTGCCGACAAAATCTCCCGCGCCGGTAGTCTCCTTAATCATAAACCAGGCCTTTTCCTGGACCCGACCGTTATCAGCCGGCTCCATCTCCATAAAAACATAGCCAGGATACAGTTTCCGCTTATGGATAGTCTGCTTACTGCCGCGGATACGCTTAATCCGCTCAACGGGAACCTCTATCCTGCCGACAATGTCACCTAAATTGTCCATCTTTACTCTCTGCGAAAGAGCTTCTTTGACTTGCTCTTCTTTATTTGACGCAACTCGTAAAACGTACCACTTCTTCATATTTCATATCTCGTATTTCACATCTTGTATCTTGTGCTTTGTTCTTCTCGGTTCGTATCACAATTCACGGGATACGGCATCAGCTCAGCATCCAGCTAAAAAACATTTGAAAACCTAAATCTGTGACACCGAGAAGCGCAGCCATAATAACCACAACCACAATAACGATAAATGTCGAGACCGCTATTTCCTTCTTGCTTGACCAGCTGACCTTTTTCATTTCGCCTTCAGCGGCAATCATAAAATCTGTAATTGTCTGTTTATTTATCAGCCAGAATATCAAGAAGCACAGCCCAACGAACAAGCCGGCAGGCACCATAGTTTCGACCCACAACCCTAAGTCGGTGGCCTGTAATTGCTTGTAAAGCTGCAAACAGCCCAACCCTGCAATTATTGCTGCGCCAAAGGCACTGCAGAGCCTCGTGTATTTGCCTTGACCGCGTTTATAAATGTTAAATACTAATCCCATATCTCGCTCGAGATACATTTCAAAGCAGGCCAGGGAGGAATTGAACCCCCAACCTTCGGTTTTGGAGACCGACGCTCTGCCAATTGAGCTACTGGCCTATCTAATTGATTATTGATTACTGATTACCGATTATTGATTGTTGATTACTTTTTTAACTTTAGGCACTTTAGTTCACTTCTACTTACGTCGTATCTTATGAACAGTATGCTTACGTTCATTTTTACAAAACTTTTTCAACTCTAATTTCGGTGTACCTTCTGCTACACTGACACTTGTGCGATAATTTCTGTGCCTGCACTCTTTGCACTCGAGCCAGACATATTCCCTTTTGCTCTTTTTTTTAGCCATAAAACTTATTTCGCCAGGCAAACAGGTTCGCTTAAAGAAAATAGTGTATAGCAATGGCGGATAGAGAAAGAAAACTATACGCTATATGCTAATTGGGTGCTTATTCAAGGATTTTGGTTACTACACCGGCGCCGACTGTCCGGCCACCCTCACGAATAGCGAAGCGAAGGCCGTCCTCCATGGCGATTGGAGAAATAATCTCCACCTCCATCGTTATATTATCACCAGGTATACACATCTCTGCACTCTTGCCGTCCCGGCTCATTAACGCGTTAACCGCGCCGGTGACATCGGTTGTTCTAAAATAAAACTGGGGCTTGTAGCCTGCGAAAAACGGTGTATGACGGCCGCCTTCCTCTTTGGTCAAAACATACACTTCGGCGTGAAACTTGGTGTGGGGAGTAATACTCTTGGGAGCGGCAATGACCTGTCCACGCTCCAAATCTTTCTTTTCCACACCGCGCAAAAGTATGCCAATGTTGTCGCCGGCCTGGCCTTCACTAAGTGTTTTGTTAAACATCTCTACGCCGGTACATATGGTCTTGCGAGTCTCTTTTACAAGCCCAACAACTTCAACTTCGTCACCAACGCGGACAATACCGCGATCAACGCGCCCTGTACCAACCGTACCACGACCCTTAATGCTGAAAACGTCCTCAACCGGCATAAGAAACGGCTTGTCAACATCACGCTCAGGAATCGGGATGTAATCGTCAACCGCCACCATCAGCTCATCGATACACTTGCAAATCTCGTCATCTTTGCCTTCGTTTTCCATCGCTTTCAGTGCTGAACCTCTAATAATAGGAACATCGTCACCCGGGAAGTCATATTTGCTCAGCAGTTCTCTTATCTCCAGTTCGACCAAATCCAGAAGTTCAGGGTCATCAACCAGGTCAACCTTGTTCAGGAAGACTGCAATCTTGGGCACATTAACCTGACGGGCAAGAAGGATGTGCTCACGAGTCTGAGGCATAGGACCATCATTGGCTGCCACAACCAAAACCGTCCCGTCCATTTGGGCTGCTCCGGTAATCATATTCTTGATATAATCGGCGTGTCCGGGACAATCAACGTGGGCGTAGTGGCGCTTGTCCGTCTCATACTCTACATGGGCGGTATTTATCGTGATGCCGCGCTCTTTTTCTTCCGGGGCATTGTCTATCTCTTCAAATCGCTTGATATTACCGCCACCCCTCGTATGAGCCAGTCGCATCATGATTGCTACTGTTAGTGTTGTTTTACCGTGGTCAATATGACCAATCGTTCCAATATTGATATGTGGTTTTGTCCGCTCAAATACCGCCTTAGCCATTTTAATATAAACCTCCAATGTGCAGTGTTAGTATTTATTTCCTCTTTCAAACCTCTATAATCAACCCACAGCCAAGATTGCTGATTAATTCTACCAAACTATCTCAGCTTGACCTGCTTGCCCCGTAAGACCAACGGCTAACTTACGGGGCTTGCTTTTAGCTGCTGATGGGGCTTGAACCCATGACCTCGTCCTTACCAAGGACGCGCTCTACCACTGAGCTACAGCAGCAATACCGAATTCGCCGTTCGCCATTCCGGCGGCGAATCAAATATCTGCCTGGCTTTCAAGCCGTAAAACAAAGAATAAGTCTCTCTCGGTTCCTGCCTTAACAAGCCTATACGGCAAGTGCAGAGACCCCATACTTCCGTTGGCCCAACAAGACCAATGGCTAACTTACAAAATTGGCTTTTCAATGTAAACATAGTAGTTTACGAAACAAACAGTAAGAGTGCAAACATAAAAAATGCGAGAAAACGCAAAAAAACTAAAAAAAAACTAAAAAAACTGAAAATTTCTCGATTTTTTCCTTTTTGCAGAAAAATCACAAGGAAGAAGATTAGCCACAGAAACGCAGAGCATAATCAATTATCACCATTATTTATTTGGGTCATAGGTGTATAAGTTAAAACTCTCAGTTGTCAATAATCAACTATTAGCTTCTTTTGGCTCATCTGGCTCTTCGGCCCGGCCAAAGCGCTCGGCCCAGCGTTTCAGCTGTTCTTGCCACATCGGTCTGGCTTGGGGCAGCCTTTTGGACAATCTTTCCAAGATAGCATTAGGGTCAGTACCGGCAGGCGGCTCGCTTAGATAATTGTTAATTGAGCGAACAATAACGTTGTTAGGCTCTAAGTCCTTTTCCAGCAAGCAATTATCCACCAATTGAATCGCAAGCCCCACCTTTGGCCATCTCAGATACACATCCAGCAGGTCGGCTAAAATCCGCTCCTTCTCCTCGGCGGTCTGGGCAACTTCACGCAACTTCCCGAAATACTCTGCCGCCCGTTCAAAATCGCCGCTTTTATTGTAAAGTCGCGCCAATTTCTCTCTAATACCTTTGAGTATCTCTGCCTTGTTTTCGCCTATGGCCTTTCGCTCTGCTATCTCAAGAAAAGAGAGCCTTTGCTCATCAGACAACCTGGCTTGGGTGCTTTGCGAGTTGAATTTACTTATCCATTCGTTTAATACGCCAAATTCAGAGTGGTTGAATATTTTGAGCATCGCCTGCCAGGCCGGTTCGTTTTCGGCCGTTGTTCCTATTTTCTCTGCCAGCCAGACCAAATCTTCGCTGCCGCCGACTTCGCTGGCAAGGTCTATCAGCTTCTTTCTTACTATGACGCTGCTGTCGTTGACAAAATCTTTTCTCAGTCTTTTCAGCGCCTTTGTTTTATCAATATAGACGAGCCCATCTACGGCTGCTTCCCGGACCAAATCTGTTTCGTCACGCACAGCTTCTTCAAATAAAGGCGCAAATCGCTTCGCTGATTCAGCTTTGTAAACACTCTGTGCACACAGACTTGCCATTGCATTGAGCAATTCTCCGCGCAGGGCCCCGTCGGCACTGTCCTTTTCCTGTTCGTATCTTTCTGCAAGCAAACCAAGATATTTATCAACCTCGCCAGGTGTTAATCCATCCTGCTCAAGCAGCTTTTTTATGACTTCAGCACCTTTTTGTGCCTTTTTCAGGTCCTGCTCAGCCAGGTACTTTTCCGCCCATTCCAAGGTCTGTTTTCTTATCTCCTCGGGAATCCTGAACTCCGGATTGGGAGAAAAAGCATAGTGACACGCTCCACCTAGCGCAACGAACAGCTCCATTCTTACCTCGTCGTCTGGCTCGACTTTGAGCTGTTCGAGCAGCTTTTCGGCTGAATCCAACTGACCCATCAAAGACAGCAGATTTGCCGTTTTTAGCCGAACATCTCTATTCTGGTCGGAAACCAAACTAATCAAAACAGGCCCAACTTTAGCAGGAAATTTTGCCCTCGTTCCTATTCGCCATTGCTCGACCTTTTTCAACGCCCACAATTTCACCACCTCTTCAGGACTACTCAGATGCTCAGCTAAAAACTGACCCTTGGCTGCATCTTCGCTAATGCCGTCGTATATCCTCCCCAATGCAGCTAAATACAGTCCTTTCCACAAGTTCGCTTCGGTTCTCAACTTGCTCATCTGGGCTTCCTGGCGAATCAACCAATCTCGCAGAAATGCGTCTTTGCCTTTGCGCTCGAGTTCATCTCTTATTTGCTTGCGAGTTTTGGCGTCTTTGCTCACCGGTATACCTAAAGATTGCAGAGCTTTCTCTGATGCCTCAACTACTTGTTTTTCAGGGTCATCAAGCAGTTCCATAAGCTTAAATATCGCCCTCATATCCGGCTGAAGTTTCAATGCATTTATTGCATTTAGTCTGGCTTTGACCGGAAGTGAGGAGTCTGTTATTAGTTTTTCCAGAGGCTCTGATATCTGCTCATACTCAAAAATCAAGGTCGCTTCAGCGGCCAATTTAGCCACGGCAGAATCCTCTGTGGTCAAAATCTCAAGCAATGGCTGGATAAAGTCGCCCTTTTGCCTTATGGGTTCCTTCATACCTCTGGTCTGACTCAATGCCTTGCAGACAGCCACGCGTGCGGCGATATTTTCGGGTTGCTTTAGTACGGAAATGAGTATTTCTCTGGCCAGTGGGTCTTCGCTAAACAGCATTATAGTTGCTGCGTCTATGCGTATCTGTTCGCTTGCTCCTTTGAGCAGCGTGTCTTTGTTGATTTTCAGTTGTTTGTCAAGCCCGGCTTCTGCAGCGGCATTATTAGCCAGCAGCGCTGGGTTGTTTGCACCTATGCCAGACTGTTGGCATCCTATCACCAACAGTAGTATTACCGGATATAGCTGTTTTGCACTCATTCGGACGACCTTAAAGAAACCCCTGCTTGCCCTGTTAGAGGTCCGCTCCGTTTTACGGGTCGCGGCAGCCGCCAGCGGAGATTTACTTCTAACCGGGCTTGTCAATTTAGCTATCGTCATAATAATACCGCAACTCTATTCAAGTCAACCGGCTATTGGCCATTTTCGCCATTCGGGCATAAATTTGGCCAAATCCTTTGCCGATTGATTATCGTTTATTACCCCTGCCGGCGATAAGCAGGGGTGTCGATTATCAATCTTACTTAAGTCATAAGTGCATAAGACACAAGAGCTAAGAGACAAGACTCAGGACATAAGCGTAGCTTTTGGTCATCGGTCTTTTGCTCTCGTGCTCTGTCGATTTCGAATTATCGATTATCAATAACGTTATGGCCTGGGGTGGAATTTTTTGTGAATACTTCGCAGCCTTTCCTGGTCGACGTGTGTATAAATCTGGGTAGTGGCTATATCAACATGTCCGAGCATTTCCTGAATGCTTCGCAAATCGGCTCCGCCGGCCAACAGATGTGTTGCGAAGCAATGCCTCAACGTATGGACGGTTAAATTTCTGGGCATACCCGCGCGAATTGCGTATTTTTTGACTAATCTCCAGATTTCGATTCGGCCCATAGGCCGACCTGTGCGGGATAGCAGCAGGTAATCGTTGCTGAACGGCTTGGCCAGTTTGGGACGCAGCCCTGTCAGATACTCGACTGTCGCGGCGATGGCGGCTTTGCCGACCGGGATTATGCGCTCTCTATTACCCTTGCCCAGGCAGCGCAAATAGCCGATATCAATATTGAAATCGGGGATTTTCAGGCCGGCTAACTCGCTGGCACGTATGCCGGTGGCATAGAGCAATTCGAGCATTGCCCTGTCGCGAAGGTAAAAAGGCTCACTCGGTGAAGGAGCGTTAATGATATCGATAACCTGCTTTTTGCTGCAAATAGCGGGCAGTTTCTGCCAAGTCTTTGGGGTTTCAAGGGTTGTGGAGAAGTCGTCTTCGACAAGGCCGGTAAGTTTGGCAAATCGCAGGAACATTCTTATAGCGACGAGAGAGCGCTTAATCGAGCTTTCGCCTTTATTGTCTGTGGTGAGGATTCGCAGATAGTTCTGTATAAGGGCCGGTTTTATTTGCTGTAACTGACTTATTTTACCGGACTTGCAGTATTTCAGGAAGCTTTTTAAATCGCGGCCGTAGGCCAAAATGGTGTTGGGGGACAGGCCGGCCTCGACGGTGAGAAAGCTTAGAAAATCTGTAGCGGCCCGGCCTAAGGGCAACGTAAGTAGTTTATCTGTAACAGATTGTGTCTGAGTCGGCGGCACTTTTAATTGACTATTTACTATTGACTATTTTTTAAACTTTAGGCACTTACGGTATCAATATCGGCGTTAAAACAAGCTAACCTTTAGTTGCGAATATGCGGTTAAAATAGGCAAGAATCAGCAGGGTCGGCGGTGAAAATTTCGAACAGACGCTCAAGTTAGAGTGAAAAATGCGCAAAAAATTGTAAAAAAGTGTGCAAAAATTGCAAGAAATTGCAAGAAATTGCAAAAAAATGCAAGAAAGTGCAAGAAAATGCTAAAAAGTACGCTTTTTTGCACACTTTTAGTTCATAGTTGGTAGTTCGTTGCTCGATGCTTGATGCTCGTGGTAGGAGGGTGAAAAGTGGATAGCAAGGGTCAAGATTTAGCCACAGATTTCACTGATTGCACGGAAAAGTATAGCCATAAATTTTGCTTTGACGGGAATTGCGGTTTGGGGTAGTGTGTGGTTTGAAAGTCGAAGGTATCAGAAAAAAATGGTGGCTATATGCAAGAAAAAATAACAGAATCGTAAGGATTATGGGAACGACTGCTGTGGAAATTAAATCATTTAGAATAAAGAATTATCGCTCAATAAAAGATAGCGGTGTGTGTTATCTGTCGGGCGATAATATTACAATCTTAGCAGGAAAGAACGAGTCGGGGAAAACTGCAATTTTAGAAGCTCTGGAAGATTTTGATACAGAGGAAGAAATCAGAAAAGAAGCAATTCCTTACCACAATCCAGAAGCCGTGCCAGAAATAGCGGTGACTTTTGAAATAGACAAGGAAGCGCTTCAGGAAATTTCTGAGGAGATAGACTTTGAGCTAGAAACGCTTAAATCGAGCGATATAGAAATTATAAAAAAATATCCGAAGGAGTATTCTGTTTCTGAAGAAAGTAAAAAAATGTTAGGTATAAGCGAGAAGGAGCTGTTAGGAAAAAAGGAAAAAGAAATCGCAGATACTTACAAACGAATTAAGAAAATCTATTCAAAAATTTCAGAGCCTAGTGGAATTTTGCCCGAAATAAATGTCGACGACATTTCCAAGTTTAAAACCGAACTTGAGAATTTTCAGAATCAAACAGAAGCTGATTTGGAAAAAATACCCGATGAAGAAAAAAGGACTAACTTCGTAATAGGGCTTAATGAAATCGTATGCAACCTTGAGGAGATAGAGGGTTCAAGATCAGTAGAGCAAAAGTTCATTGACACAATAGCAACATACTGGATTCCGAACTTCATTTTATTTATCTCCTTTGAGGATGTGTTCCCTTCGGAAGTGCCTTTGGGTGAAGCTGCTGATAACGAGTTAATTAAGGATCTGGCTATTATCAGTGATTTAAATTTGGAACTGATTACATCCGATTCTATTGCTCTTAAAACAAAACACAAACAACAACTGAATGTGAGACTGAAAGAAGATTATCAGAAATTTTGGACGCAAGACCTTACAAATTTACATATAGAGTGGGATTCTGAGAAATTATATTTCCTTATTAAAGAAGACGAAGACTTTTATCCCCCGAGTTTACGAAGCAAAGGGAAACAGTGGCATTTGGCATTTTATGTAAGAGTTGCTGCAAGGGCAAGGGAAGGCGTACCTAACATCATACTAATTGATGAACCAGGGCTCTTTCTTCATGCTAAAGCTCAAAAAGATGTTCTTAAGAGACTGGAGGATTCAGCTCAGGATGCACCAATCATTTTTTGTACTCACTCACCCTATTTAATCAAAATTGGTAAGCTTGGTAGGATCCGCTTAATCTCACGAACTACGAAAAAAGGAACTCTTATTTCAAACAAAATCCATAAGGGGGCTGATAAGGAAACTCTAACTCCAATAATAACAGCAATAGGTTTAGATTTGTCGATGGGCTTGGACATAGCAAAAGATAACAACGTTATTCTTGAAGGAATAACAGATTATTACTACATATCAGCGTTTAAAGAGCTTCTCAACTACAGCTTCGATAAAGAGGTACACTTTATTCCAAGTGTAGGAGCGGATAAATTCAACTTTTTAGTGCCGTTAATGATTGGATGGGGATTAAATTACTGTTGTGTTTTAGATAATGATGACAAAGGAATACGCATAGAAAAGAAATTATTGGAGGATTTCGAGCACATAGGTGTTAAGACAAAATTGGTTGGCAAAAGCAAAGGTGAAGAGATAGAGGACTTATTTGAGAGGGAAGATTTTATCAAATATGTTTTAAATGAGAATTCTAACGAAGTAGTAACCGACAAAAAGAATTCTGAGATAATTAAACAAAGAGATAGAAACTATGATAAAGTGTTACTGTCTAAATTGTTTTTAGAAAAAATAAAAGACGGAGGTATTTCTCTTTCAGAAGATACGAAGGGAAACTTCAGAAATCTCCTCGAAGAAATAAATAGATTGATGTTTCCAAAAGTTTAGATTGTCTTTGCCTATTACAATCAGGGCAAGTAAAGAAGTGGGGAGACCGCTTAAATGTGTGAACACATAGAAGGCTAATTCTGTATCGGTATAGTTTTTACATATACATACTAAGTTTTAAGCGTAGGCGATCGTTTGCCGGAGATAATGTATGACGAAAAACCGTTTGTACTGTGGGGATAATTTAGAAATACTGGCCACTATGGAAAAGGAAAGCGTTGACCTTATCTATATTGACCAGCAGTGGGGCGGTTTGAATTGATTATTTATTCTCAACACCACCCAAACAAAGCTTCGTGGGAAAAGTCATCCCCAAGCTTCGCTTGAGGCTGCCACCCAGTTGCTCCTTCGGGGTACGAGCCACGAGTCACGAAATGATCGACCATTTGCGCAGGGGGGTATGAAGAAAGTACTCAAAAAGCGCACTTTTTAGCATTTTTTTGCATTTTTTACTTCATTTCTTGCAATTTTTACTCACTTTTTGGCACTTTCCTGCACTTTTTTGCAATTTTTCTGTACAACTTGCGCGTTTGATTGAAGTTATATCGCTTGACCAATTACCCCATTTTCGCTATTTTGAATCAGCTTTACTTTCAGCAGCTCGTTTTCTTTGAAGCACTTCTTTGTCTTTTCGAGGTGGACCGTAAAATATCTTTGGCTTCGCCCACAGGCTGGTGAGCAGGGGGGTGATGTTTCTGTTAAAACTGTATCGGTTTGGCTGATGAATTGCTGGCGGAATTTGTAGCCTAATTCGGCGTCGAGCTGGCGCAGTATTTTTGACCTTGTCTTCGTAACTCTGTTATCTACGGTGGGTTGCAAACCTGCTGCGGCGGTGCCTTTACGTGGCGAAAAGCTGAAAACGTGCATTTTTGCAAAGCCGGCATCTTTCGCTAAATCGACGGTCGCTTTGAAGTCAGCATCCGTTTCACCCGGAAAACCAACGATAATGTCAACGGTTATGGCAGGCCTGTCGAGCCGGGATTTGATTAGCTCAACTTTCTCTTTGAATTCGTCGGCGCTGTATTGTCTGCGCATCTTTTTCAGGATTGCGTTTGAGCCCGACTGCAGTGATAAGTGCAGATGTGGCATAATGTTATGGTGTTTGCAGAAAGTATCGAGTAATCCCGGCGTTACATCGCCCGGCTCTAATGAGCTAAGTCTGACCCTTGCAAGATTTGGTATTTCTGCCAGTTTGTCGAGCAGCTCAACGAGTTGTCCGTTTGTCCGGCTGTCCCAGTTTTTTCGTCTCACGCTTCTTCGGCCGTAAGCCCCGAGGCATATTCCTGTTACGACGATTTCCTTATGTCCGGCTTCAACAAGCTCTTGCGCCTCCTTGATGACCGCCTCGGCGGGCTTGCTGTGAACAAAAGGGCGGGTTTTGGGTATGATACAATAGCTGCAGTAGCCGTCGCAGCCATCCTGAACTTTAAGAAATGCCCTGGTATGGCCCTTAAATGATGTTAATGGTGATAGTTTAAGCTGGTTGGTTAGCTTGTTTTTACACTTGATTTCGGGGTCATTTTCCGCTTTAATGGTGCTGTTTTCGTGGATTTTGGGGCATTTTGAATTAGTGGTGGTCCCGTGCCTATGCACAGGGGCGGGGTTGGCTGTTCGGCTTAGCGCAGCAGCGTTCAAAGCGGCAGCTTTGGTGGTGGTTATTCGATTTAAGGTGTCAGCGAGGTTGTTTCGATGTCTAATAAGATGGATGTTTTTATCTGGATTGCCTAATTCGCCGATTTCTACAGTAGGCAGACAGCCGGAAACGATTATAGCCGCGTCAGGGCTTAGCCTTTGTGCTTTTCGGATGTATCGTCTGCTTTTGGCTGAGGCGGTATGAGTAACGCAGCAGGTATTGATAACAATCAGGTCGGGTTTTTTAGACGTTTCGACCTGTTCGAGCCCGAGCCGCTCGAGCAGCTCTCGAATCTGCTGACTTTCATATTGATTGACTTTGCAGCCAAATGTATTTATGGAAAAAGTTTTCATAATATGATATAATTTATATTTGTTGAGATGGATTTACAAGTGTAATTGACCTGGCAGCTGGTAGTTCGTAGACTACGAAGTAAAAACTAAGCGAGAGGTTTATTATGGTGTTAAAATCCGATGCGGTTTGGGCAATAGATATAGGCAATAATTCTTTAAAAGCACTGCACTTGAGCGTTGCCAGCGGCGTTGTTGAAGTAATCGGTTTCGACAATATCCAGCACGGCAAAGTTCTTACCGGAAGCGGGATAAAGGCCTCTGAAAGGGACGAGCTGATTGCCTTAAGTCTGCGTCAGTTTGTAAGGAATAATAATCTTGGCAGAGATGATGTAGTTGTTTCTGTTCCGAGCCAGAACAGTTTTGCGCGTTTTGTGAACCTTCCGCCAGTTGAGCCGAAGCGCATTCCCGAAATAGTCAGGTTCGAGGCAGCTCAGCAGATTCCTTTTGATATTGATGATGTGCAGTGGGACTGGCAGTTGATGACGGAGGTCGGCGGGCCTGAAAGCAAGGTTGGCATTTTTGCGATTAAGAATGAAGTAGTCACCTCGGTATTAGAGCACTTTAGCAGAGAAAATGTGACGGTTGGCTATGTTCAGATGGCGCCGATGGCTCTGTATAATTACGTGGTGTACGACCGTCCTGATTTGGTTAAGTCCGACGACCAAGCCACCGTTGTTCTTAACATAGGAGCGGAAAATACCGATTTGGTTGTCTGTACAAAGTCGACAGTTTGGCAGAGAAATGTCCCGATGGGCGGTAATGCTTTTACCAGAGCGATAGCAGATACATTTAAGCTCAATTTTGAGAAGGCGGAGAAACTGAAACGTACCGCTCCGATGAGCAAATATGCCCGGCAGATACTGCAGGCGATGAGGCCGGTTTTTACAGATTTAGCTTCCGAAGTTCAGAGGTCACTTGGCTATTACAAGAGTTCCAATCCCAATACTAAACTAATCAAGGTTATTTCCCTGGGCGGGGGGACGAAGATGCGCGGCCTGCTTAAGTATCTGCAGCAGACACTTCAGATGCCTATTGAGATGCCGGATTCGTTTAAGAAGCTTACGATAGGTTCATCTGTCTCTGCAGCGAAGTTCCACGAGAGTGTCTGCGATTTTGGTATTGTTTATGGTCTTGGTTTGCAGGGTTTGGGCCTGGCCAAGATAGGGAGTAACCTGTTACCGCGTAGTATTGCCCGGTCAATGGCCTGGGCAGGTAAAGCCAAGCACTTTACTGCTGCGGCGTGTGTACTGCTTCTGGTTTTAGTATTGTCCTTTGGGAGAACGATTTTCGACAAGGCCAATTACAGCGATAAAGCAGACGTGCGTCAGAAAGTCAGCAGTATTGTTAAGACAGCCGGCCGGGCCCGTGACAAGCTCAAAGCCCAAGAAAGTAAAGGTGTAGGTTTCGAAGCGACAATACAAAAGGCATTTGAACCTTTTAATTATCGTAATGTGGTTCCACTATTGCATCAAACCATAATATCAGCCTTGCCAAACGAAAAAAACAATCCCGAGCAAGAAGGTCTTTATAAGGCTTTTGACGAGGCGCGAGTAGAAGATGTTTTGGGGGTTTCCCGTGAGGAACGAAAGCAGATATTTGTAACGAGTATGTCAGTTTGCTTTACAAATGATGTTGCGACTGCGAGGTTTGGTAGTCCGGGCAGGGGTAAAAGGAGGAGAGGCAGCGATTATGAGGACGATTATGATGACGATTATGGAGGGGGAGCTAAGTATAGAGTGGTGGGGTATTCAAGAGTCGGAACAGGTGCCGCTGCGGGAGCGGAGATGTGGGAAGGGGCTGGATTTGTAGTAACTATAGCTGGGTACAGTCCCTATAAAAACATAGGTGAATTGATGGACCCTGCCGGAGTGGAAGACGACCAGAGTAGATGGGGGGTTATTACCCGTCTGATGCATCTTGATGATATTACTGATGGGAACAGCCCATTTAAGCTGTACAAGAAGACCGAGGTCGAGCATTTTAAGTTGGAAACAGGTGAAGTGGATTGGGATGCTGAGATGCCTGCAGGGATAGGGCTTGAGGATGTCAGATTTGAAAAAGCAAGGGTAGAAAAGGCAAGGCATAGGGGCAGTGGTGAGCGGGTTTTGATTGACCCTATGACAAAAGAGATTATCAGTAAGGTTGTTGAGTTTGACGAGTACGGAAGAGAGAAGATAGACAAGTCTGGCAACATTGTCCATAAAGTCAACGACCATTGGTTCATATTAAATGTTAAATTTCTCTGGAAAGAAGCACCGGAGGAGATTGAAAGTAGTGTATAGGCGCTTAGCGTATTTGCTGTCATCTATCGACTAAGCGCCGGTGGAGTAGGTTGGTGAACTAAAAAGGTGATTAGATTCAGGCTGCTAAGGCGCAAATTAAGAAGGTAGAAGTAAAAAGGCAAGAGGAAAAACTTTTTACCTTGCGTTGGTGTCCTGGGGACGAAAAAAGGATTCATAATGGATATCCCAAAATTTGGTGATTTTATACGAAAACTAAGTGTTATTAGGAATTATTCGTCACTGCTGGTGCCGGTTGTTGTAGGGCTGGTTTGTGTACTTGTTTTTGTTGTTACACTATTGATGGGCAGTAAGTTTAAGGAGGAAATAGCCAAGGAAAGTGTCCCGATAGGCAAGAAAGTTAAATCGCTGAGCAAAAGTGTCGTTTCCAGAGACCAATGGAGCGAAGAGGAAAAGTATCAGCGGGCTTATGAGGAAGATGCCAATCAAATAGCACTTTTAGCCGAGCAAAGCACTCAAAGGCAGTTATTAAGCTATAAGATATTTCCTGAGCCGAAAGATACCTCTACGTTGATTTTCGAGGGATTCGGCTGGCAGTTTCGAGACAAAGTAGAGAGTCTAATTGACCGTGTAAATGCGCGTGATTGTCCTACAGATGCCGAGTTGCAGAGAAGTTTGCAAAGCTCCGGTTCATTAGGCCCCCGTCTTGGCGGGCGAAGATTATCGAGGAGTTTGGGCGAGCTTGGTGCTACGATAAGGGACGTTCTTTGCCGAGCGAAAGCAGAGTCTGCTTCTGTTTATGCTAATCCAGTTGGTTTGAGTGGGTACGAGTTCTGGAGAGAATACAAATATGCCACCTCCGGCAGTTGGGACGAGGCGGTTAAGGACTGCTGGTATTGGCAATTGGCTTATTGGGTCATCGAAGATGTCATCGATACGATAGGCGCTTTGAATTCCGGGTCGAATAGCGTTTTCACATCGCCGGTCAAACGGCTTATGAGCGTAGATTTCATTATGGGCGGCAGGGGGGTGAGGTCTGGAGGAAGAACAACTGGTAGTCCAAGTTATGTTTTTTCAATTGAAGAAGGTCTTACAATGCCCTGGACGGGTAGGGTTTGCAATGATGGCATTGATGTTGTGCATTTCAATGTTGTTGTTGTGGTTAGTGCAGAGTCGGTTTTGCCGTTTATGCAGCAACTTTGCAGTGCCAAGCGACATAAATTCAAAGGGTATTTCGGCGATGAGCAGGAGCAGACCTTTAAGCATAATCAGATAACGATTTTAGAAAGTAATATTGGGTCAGTTGACCGGGCAGATGAAACTCATGAGCTCTACCGCTACGGCGAAGATGCTGTGGTAGAATTGGATTTAATTTGCGAATATATCTTTAACAAAAACGGCTATGATGCAATTAAGCCTGAATCAATTAAAAGACTCGCGAGTGGTGGATAGTGAGTCGGGCCACGAACCACGAGATGCGAGATACGTAATGTGAGATACGAGATATGGGTAGAAAAGGCGGTAATTTTTTCGAAGAACATGTTGAAAAGATGGTCTTTGCCATTGTTGGGGTTGTCTGTATATGGCTTTTGATTACCCGTGTTCTTTTCAGTCCCAGCTGCGTCGAATACGAGGGTAAGAAGTTTAGTTCTGGTAATATTGATAATTACATAAGCGAGCAGGCAGAGCTTTTGGAGGACAAGCTGGACCACAAGCCCGAGCTGTCGCAGACATATAGGCGGAGATTAAGCGAATTTATTGCTCTGGTGGACTCAGCCATACGTGAGATTGATGTTGGCCTCAGTCTGCCGCAACCTAATAGAGTAATGGAAGTAAATGTTAGAAGGGCATATCATATTCCGCAGATTAGTGAGGTCAACGAGGTATCAGTTGAGCATATCAGGGCAGTTGCTTATGTTCCTACCGAAAAGATTACCGAAGAGAATATTTATGATAGAGCTGAGCATGAGCCGAACGACCTTGATTTTGTGACTGTGGAAGCGAAGTTTGGTGTTGTTGGATTGTATGTGGATTTTTATGAAAGTTTTGCCGGTGATAATGTTCCTGACCAATGGCGTGACCCGTGCCTTGCTGACCCGATTTTTGCGGCAGTGCAGTTGCAAAGACGAGAGCTGCTCTCTGAGCCCAACGGTAGTTGGAGTGATTGGCAAATCGTGCCTCGAACCAGGATTGACCATCGCAAAGGAATGTTTGAGGTTATAGAAGATGTTGAAGAGCTGCCGGTGGGTGGAATAAAAGTGCGTCTGATTCAATTTGATGATGTGCAGGTGAGAATGGACCTGCTGCAGCCGCAGGCTTATAAGATTGCGTCTGCAGAGGAGGAGTGGTTTCCTCCGTCATTGCATAAGAGATTTGTAAAGATGCAGAGCGATTTAGAAGCGCAAGAGAAGCGTAAAGCCAGAGCGGCAAAAAGGGAGGAGCGTGAAAAAGGTCAGTCAGGGCGGCGCAGCAAGATATCACAAACAAGAGTACGTTCGACAGCGGTAGGTGATGAGTATGGTGATATGGATGAATATTCTGATGCTGAAGTGTCTTCAAGGAAAACTTCTGCAAGAAGAGCCCGTATGGAGCGTTTGAGTGAGCGATTGAGTGAGCGCTTGAGCGAGAAAGAACGTCTGGAAAAAAGCAGAGAGAGAGGGACTTTAAAGATAGAAACGATAGGTGATATTTATGATGAATTAGGTGGGATTTTGATTACCGAGCAAAGTGACCTTGGCAAGATGCGTGAGCCGTTGGTGTTTTGGGCGCATGATGACACTGTTGAGCTGGGGAGGAGCTACCAATACAGAATTCGGTTTGGTGTTTTTAATCCGGTAGCCGGGACGAATCAGTTCAGCGAGCAAGACAAACACTTCAAGAGCAAAGCCATTTTATGGAGCGAGTTTTCCGGCATAACGGAGACAGTAGAGATTCCGAAGAGGTTGTACTTTTTCCCGCGTGCTATACAAGAGCTTGCCAGGACTGTGACGGTGACAGTCTGCCGGTATGCGTTGGGTTATTGGCATAGTAAGGACTTTACGGTCAAGCAGGGAGAGGTTATAGGCAAGGTTGTTGAGTCCGAGGTTACAGAGGATGAAGTGAAGAAGAATATTACAGTGCCGGAGACAATTAATTATGCTACTAGAGTAGTTTTGGTGGATGTTATACCTATTAATGATTGGTGGGGCAGGAGGAGTCTGCGCCCCAGACATTATTTTGATATGCTTTACAGCTTTGATGGGACGCACATAGAGCGCATACCTATTAAAACGAGGTATTGGGCTGAAGAATTGCAGGCCAAGTTTAATGAAATCAAGAAATCCGAAAAAGAGCCGAAAGAACCTTTGCGAGTGTGGGGCAGTAGACGTCGTGGATACAGGCGGGCTGTTCCTGGGCTGGAATATGAGGACCTCGATGAGTCAGGTGAATGGTAAATATCAGGGATAACTTTGTGGGTTTTTGAGGATATGTATTAATTAGTCTGAGATACCGATATCCACCTGCGGGGGCATAAGCTTAAGTGAGCGTAGCTGAAGTGCTGATTCGAGTGAGGCAAGCTGCTGCTCACAATCGATAGTTATCTCAAACTCGTCCGGAGGTATCAAATCTATAAAATTGTCACTAAATTGCGCGGACGTCCCGGCATGCCGGCACTGTATTTGTACATCTTTTGCAACTGTGTTTGACTTGAGGTTGAGTTTCCAGAGCTTGTCGGTTATTTGGGATAGGCGTTTGGTAATTTCTACTTCAGGCCAATCGATATATTTGTCGGGCAGGTAAAAGAATAGATTTTCTGAGATTTTTTTGCCGTTTTTTTCCATCAGCAGATGTAAGGCTGATTTGTCCGGATTGGTTGGAAAAACAATCGCTTTTGGAAGTTTAAGCGGGGCAGAAGTAGTAAACGGGGCAATCGCAATTGGAGACGCAACCTGGTCAAGTGGAGACCCAAATAAATCAATCAGTCGGCAATTTAGCGTAGCAGTTATTGGCTGATTGCTGTCGTTTACTACAATAACACTAATCGATTGCAGTTTCGAAGACAAGCCGGCTTGTGCTTTGTCCAATTCGGGTACAGCTGCAATCAACAGCTTTGAAAAAAACCGTTTTGCGTAATAGTAGAGCGCTTTCGGCCTTTTTCTATAGTCTATTGCCGACCAGCTTATTGCCGGACAGCAGTCGTTGAACTGCCAGAATAATACGCCGTTGTTTTTAGAATTGTGTGCCCTTAGGTGTTCGACATATGCCTTGACGGCACGAGCCTGCGTGATTTGTGACAAATACGCGAACTGCTCAAGATTTTCAGCGGCGCCGAATAAATCGCCCACATAACGATATAAGCGACTGTTGCCGTCTAATTGATAGTTGTGTTTTTCGATTAGGAAGCTTCCGATGCGTAGTTGGTCAGGAGGACAAAGATTTTTGATGGTTTCCATACGTGGCAGTGATTGTAGGCCGAATTCTGTAACAAATGTGGGGATATTTTGAGGCGGGCAGAGATATTGTCGAATCGGCTGATGGCCTGACCAAACGTCCCATTGGTGTGTTGTTAGGGGTTGGTTGATTTTGAGTTTGTCTCTTTGGCCAAGCGGTGTTGTTGGGATGTAATCGGTGTCGGGGTCCAGGTCGGCAACGAGTCTCGGCAGTAGTTGATGGTAGATTGCTTTGCCATAAAATTTTCTGCCCTTGCCGAGTTTTCCGGTGCTGTGCATCCAGTCGATTTCGTTGTTGCCGCACCACAAAGCTAAGCATGGGTGATTGCGGAGCTGCTTTATAATGGCGGTTGCTTCGTTTTTTACTTCGGTCAGGAACCATTGTCGGTCCGGGTAGTATGCGCAGGCGAACATAAAATCCTGCCAGACCATTATTCCGAGCTGGTCGCAGAGCTCATAAAATTCGCCTGCTTCGTAGTAGCCGCCGCCCCATATACGAAGCATATTTATATTGGATTCGGCTGCGGCGAGCAGGAGTTTGTGATAATCGCCACTGGTGACCGAACCTGCAAATATAGAGGCCGGTACCCAGTTTGCACCCTTGGCGAAAATGGGTTGGCCGTTTACTTCAAACTGGAATTTTTCGCCGTCCCTTCGCTTTGCTCGAGGGTATGGTTCGTCCGAAGAGCGATTGAGCTTTACGGTTCTTATCCCGAATCTTTTTTGTGCCTGGTCTATGATTTCATCACCGCTTAGCAGTTTAAGGCCGAGTAGGTAGAGATGCTGCCGACCATATCCGGCCGGCCACCAAAGGAACGGTCTTTCAATACGAATTACCGTTGATTGAGAGCATTCACCGGGGCTGAAAGTCAGGTTGTGCTCAATCGTTTTGTCGAGACAGGACAAGGTTAGCTTGCAAAGGAACTCTTTTCTTGTCACTGTGTCCAGCTTTATGGCGACTTTAATGTCGGCGTAGTGCTGATTGCAGCCTATTGTTCGGATATGCAGGTCGGCGAGTCTGGCTTTTTTAGTGCCTTCGAGGCGGACCGGTCGCCAGATTCCGCAGCCGGGCAGAGCAGGACAGAAGTCCCAACCAAATTGGTACTGGGCTTTTCTTATGTAAACGCGATACGGATTTCTAAAATCCGATTCACTAAACGAGGTGTATCGGTTCATTAGCTTTCCGGCGTATTGGATTGCGGGCTCGAATTTGACCAGCAGCGAATTGTTTCGCGGCTTCAAGAATGGTGTTACATCAAACCGAAAAGGGGTGAACATATTATTTGTTCTGCCGATGAGTTTATTGTTGAGCCAGATGCTGGCAATTGTGTCCAGGCCGTCGAAAACCAGGTCAACGCGGTCGCAGTTGAGCAGTTCTGTGGGGGCGTCGAAAATTTTTCTGTATATCCAGGGTCTTTCGCTGACCCAGGAGAAATTTTCCGGGTGGGCGTTAATGTCAGCCTGTTTTATTTGACCGGCTGCGATTAGGCTATTAAAGATTGAGCAGGGGACGCTGGTTGTCTGCCAGTGAGCAGAATCGATGTCGCGCATTCGCCGGGCCGAAAGCGGATAGTCCTTAAATTCCCATTTTCCTGTCAGTTCCAGAGATATTTTGGGCATCGAAAGTTACTCCGTCTTAGAGTCTCTAACAAAATGACCCGCTTGTCATTCTGAGTGGAACGAAGTGGAGCGAGGAATCTCACCCGTTGTGAAAATAAGAGATTCTTCACTTCGTTCAGAATGATAAATGAAATATCCAATTCATTTTGTTAGAAGTTCTTAGTCAAATAAGTATCGCTAATTATATGTCGGGCGGAGTGGCTTACAACAAAATTTATTTTTGTTCGTTGGTTTTAAGCGTGTATTTCTCTGGATTAAACTTTACCGTTAACGAGCGATTATTAAGCATTTGTTATCCGGCACCTAATAACAGCAACGGTTATTTGTCAGGTTTCTCGACTCTGGTAATAGCAGGTTCCGGTCCGCTGAACTCTGTTACTTCAAATCGCTTTGATTCAGCTTCTGAGAGGACTGCCTGTTCGACAATCCTGGGAGTTATGAAGATAAGCAGTTCGTTTGTAACGGTTTCTTCGCCTTCAAATCTAAACAACCCACCCAGAAGTGGTATATCGCCGAGGAATGGTATCTTATTGGTCTGTTTCGAGGCGTCCCGTTTGCGAAGGCCGCCAATTACAACCGTCTGGCCGTCTTTTACCAATGCTATTGTGTCAACTTTGCGTGTATCAACAGTCGGCGGGCTCGTTGAACCTACCTGAACACTAAATTCCGGTGCGATGTGCAATCTTATTATACCGTCCCTTGCAACATGCGGTTTAACCGTAAGCTCGACGCCGACCTCTTTAAATTCGGTCGATGTCATTAGGCCGCCTTGCTCTGTTTGTGTTTCTTCTTCGTAAGGAATTTCGCGTACAATTTTGAAATTGGCAACTTCATTATCAAGTACCAGAATTCGAGGGTTGGCGAGGAGCTTGGCGGAGATGTTTTCCTGCTCTGCTCTGATAATGGCGTCAATGTTAATACTGGCGTTTAGTATGCCAAAACGAATCAGTGCGCTGGTGTCAGTAGTATTGTTGAGTACTCCTGAGAAGCCGCCGGTGATGTAGGGGTCCCTTCTGGTCTCAATGTACCCTGTGCTTCCATCCTTTTTGGTATACGACATGGCACTACTGGTTGCGCTGCCGAGAGTTCCCGCCCCGCCGGTACCGTAGTTGGTTCGCCTGCCCAGTTGCCAGTCTACGCCCAGGTCAAAGCGGTCGGTAGAGGTTATATCATATATTCTCACCTCGACGAGTACCTGTGGTGTTATGCGGTCTATTTCGTTGACGAATGTTTCCATGGCCTTCATCTTGCTCTGAGTATCGGTAACTATTATGTGGCTGGTGCCCGGGTTGGAAGATAAGGAGCCGCGGTTCGAGAGAAATTTCTTCAGGGCCTTTTCTACTTCTATAACATCTGCGTAAGTAATTCGAAAAATTTTGTTGATAAGGGCTTCTTCTCTCTCAGTGATTTCCCCGATAGGCGCTATTCTTATCATATTCTTATCTGCTACGTAGCCGTAACCGTGCGCTATAAGAATATTGTTCAGCGCTTCTTCCAGCGGCACATCCGTAAGCGTGGCGGTCACTTCGCCGATGACCTTGGGGTTTTTGATAATGTCCACATCCGCCTGTTCAGCCATTATCCTTATGACGTCGTCGATGGGTGTGTCCCTGAAATTGACGCTTATTTTTTTTAGCATCCGCTGCTCGAGCGTTGTCAAGACCTCAATGTTTTCCAAGTCATTATCATCGTCCTGGGCGGCGGTGATAGGGCAAGCAGCCATAACGAGTCCGACGGCGATGCCGAGCCAGGTCAGAAACTTTAATCCTCTACGTTTTATCATGGAGCCTTTCATAGTAGTCCCTTTCTTGAATTAGCGATTAAGCAGCAGCATTTCTGTTTACTTTTTTACTGAACTTTTTGTGTCCATTTTCTGCCGTTCATTTCAAACTCAACGCTACGTTTATTTATCTTTATGATGGTTGCACCTGATATTTTGTCACCCACATACAGTATTTGACCGCTAATCATTGCGCATGGGTTATCCTTGCTATAGACAATGGCCTTTACGATTAGTTTGCCTGATGTATCGGTTTGGCTCTGAGCAATCGAAACCGAGCCGAATTGCGTAGGGTCGCGAAGCCTTGTCGGATAAGGTTCCGGAATCTGCCAATCAATTTCATGCTCAGAACCAGCAACGACTTTTGTCGGCTTAAAACTGTGAAGCTCACCTGTTTTGCCCGAAGGCGTGCTCAGTACCAGTGTAAGCATAAAAATCAAGAGGATAAAGAGAACGGGCACCGATATCAGCACTACTTTTTGCTTTGTGGCACTGACGCCCGGTTTTGGTGTAAGTAGTTTGTCTTTTATTTGTTGCCAGGCCTGTTGCCAAGGGGCTTGTTTTGCAGCTTTTATGGTAACATCAACTTCAGGGGGTTTAAGTAGAGCAGCTTCGAGTTTGGGTGGAGTAACTTCAGGTGATTTAGGCGGAGCAGCTTCAGGTTGTTCGGGTGTAGCAGTTTCAGGTTGTTCGGGCGGAGCGGCTTCGGATTGTTTGGGTGGAGTAACTTCAGGTGGTGGCTGGGTAGGTTGCTGAGATTCTGGCGCCGGCGAAGTTGGTTGGTCTGGAGCAGGTGGTTTCGAAGGGGCGTGGTTAGCGCAGTGCGGTGTAGGCGCGCCAGAAGACTGCTGGGCGTCGCTTTTTTTCGGAATCGGCACGCCATCAAAAATCACTGAAATTTCTTTGTGCAACCCTGTTCTATGTTTTGGCATTACTTATCTCCTCAGCCGAAGCCACGTCATTGATTATCTCCTCAGCCGAAGCGTCGTTATTACTTATCTCCTCAGCCAGAGCGTCGTTATTACTTATCTCCTCAGCCGGAGCGTTGTCATTACTTATGTCCTCAGCCGGAGCCCTGCCATTGATTATCTCCTCAGCCAAAGCCTTGTATTCAGCAGCACCTTTGCTTTGTGGAGCGTAAGTCAAAACAGGCTCACCGGCACTTGGCGCTTCAGCCAGCCTTACAGTTCTGTGAATGACCGTATCAAATACCAAGCTGCCGAAAAGTTCCCTCATCTGTCTTTGTATTTGTCTGCTCAATGTTGTCCTGCTTTCGACGAAGGTCAGCAGCATGCAAGGTGTTTCCAGGCGTTGATTGAAGCGTTCCCTAATGATTGCTATGGTCTTAAGTAGTTGTTTTAGCCCCTCGAGAGCATAATAATGTGCCTGAATTGGTATTATTACATCAGTGCTCGCTACCAGGGCGTTCAACGTCAACAGACTAAGCGACGGTGAGCAATCAATAACGCATATCTCATAATTGCCATCTATATTGGCAAGCTGCCGGCTTAGTACGTATTCTCTTTCGTGTAGCGTTGCCAACTCATACTCGACGCCGGAGAGCAAAATATTGCTCGGAGCCAGATTAAGCCATCTCTCGCCGGTGCTTAGCACCACGTTGGAGATGGGAATTTGCGCATTGGTAAGAGTGTCATAGATGGTTTTATCCAACGTCTCAGGGTCATAGCCAAATCCCAGTGTGGAGTGGGCCTGGGCGTCGAGGTCAATTAGCAGCACCCTCACGTTTTTTTGCGCAAAGGCGGCAGCGAGGTTCACTGCTGTAGTTGTTTTGCCGCAACCACCCTTTTGATTTGTTATTGCTATTGTTTTCATTTTTATATCGTAAAAGTGAGCCGAGAGCCCATCGGCTCTTTTAGCTGTCCTGCTGCTTTCTGACAAAAATCGCCAGGTCCATACGTACCCGGTGTCCTAAATTATCGTAGCTTGCGCGAGTTATTGTGAACTTATCTACAAAGATGACCGGCTGGTACCTCTCCAGAGCA
Source organism: Planctomycetota bacterium (assembly GCA_030605475.1). Taxonomy (GTDB): domain Bacteria; phylum Planctomycetota; class Phycisphaerae; order Sedimentisphaerales; family Anaerobacaceae; genus JAUWIG01. The sequence goes on from JAUWIG010000048.1 coordinate 38,749, forward strand.
TTTAAGAAAGCGGCAAACCGATTGAAACCCGAAGTGAAGCTGATATCAATGTGATTCTCACGTATGTGGTTACAATTTGGTATTGCTGAGCCTTCGCGCTTGCCTACGGTTCTAATGCTGAACGAACTGACGTTTTTCTCCTTGGCAATTTCACTTATATCGAGTGTCAAATTAGCCGAATCTCTATAGTCAGTAACAAAATCGTTCAATTTATGTCGTAAAAGGTCGACCTCTTCATTTAACTGAATTTTGTTTTTCTCTTGTGTTGCCTGGAGTATGGAGCGGTACATCTGCTTTTTCTCGTTGAGCTGCCTTTTGATACGTTTTTTGTCCTTTCTTTGTGGCGCCAGCACGAAAATATTGGCTAATAGAAACAGTACGAAACAACCTGCCCATACTAAAGCCGCTGTTCTAAAATATTTTTTATAAATCACTTTCATAAAAGTTCCACTACAATGCCGGTTTGAAAATACAATCCATTTCATAAGAGACAACATCCTGTTGCTCAAGCGAACCAAGCTGCTGCGAAACTTTGATGTGCTCAAGCTTTGGTCCGAGCACGGCTGAAGAGCGAAGATTGTTTCGAAATTTCCTGATTGCTTCATCATAGCTGGCGGAGGCCAGCCCGGACTGTGGATTTCCGCAAATATTTATCTGCAATGTTCTTACAGGGACAGTGACATCAACCATTTTTTGGGGGTTATCTTTTGCAGGAACTTTTCTTTTTATGGAACTATGCTTTACCTCAAACTTTGTTAACACCATCGAATCCGGCATATTTTTTACCAGTGTCGCCAAAATAGGCGACCATTGAGTATACCTGCCAATGGCGGACGAAACTTCCGATAGGCTGCTGTTTATGTCGCTTTTCTCTCTTCCGAGCGTGTCTTGCAACTCCACAGCGTCCGACAATTGGTTAATCTTTGTTTCGTAAATAGCTATTCCCTGCTCCTGTATTGATGCGATAATGTTGGTGTGCCAATGATAGCCGAATATTGCTATTGCGATAATAGCGGGTACTGTAAAGGTTGCCACGGCAATAGCTATACCTTCAGGCCCGCTCTTTGCCGGAATACCCTGGCCCTTTAACAAATCCATAGTGAACATATCAGATAGACCTCATAGCAAGACCGGCTGCTACTGCCATTGCAGTACCGTTTTTTTGTAGAATATCTTGATAGTGCTGCTCTGCGTCGCAGCGCACGTTGTCAAACGGGTTCCACAACACAGCTTTTGCTGGAAGCCGGCTGTCCAATAACTCGATAAATCCTTTGGCCAGAGCGAAACCGCCGCAGACAAATACCTTTTCAACGATGGTTGATTTCGCTTCCTGAGCCGTGTAGTAGCGCAACGTATCAGTAACATCGGTAATCAATTTCTGACAGGCCTTGGCCAAACTGTCACCAAATTCTAATTGAAGCTGGCTCGAATCCTCGCGGCTGGTTAGAGCGCTGCTGACAGTTTTTGCTGGGACATCGCATTCACTTGCAATCTGCTCAACGATATCGTTACCGGCATAGGCCATATCGCGAATAAACGGTAAGTTATTATCACTCATAATTGCCACAGTGGTGTGGGAGCTGCCGACGTTCAAAATGGCTGTTGCTCGGCTGGCCTCTGGTTCTTCGTATTCGTCGCTGAGGCCATTTTGCGACTTTTCGGGTTTGCCTTTTGTGCTCTTTTGAGAATGAGCTTCCTCGTAAAATGGGAGGGCCTCGAAGCAATTCAAAAGCGCCAGTCCGTCCACATCCATCAGGACATTGTTAAGAGAAGCCTTTTCAGTAAGTCGGCTTTTGCTTTTTATCACCTTATTCGTCGCTGCCACTAAAAAGCCACTGATACTATCCTTGTCACTGGGTATCAATCGGTACTCAACGACACCATCGTCAACGTTGAACGGGCAAACCTGCGCTGCTTCGAGCATGACCGCTCCTTGCATTTCTTCCATTGACAACGAGGGAAACTTAAAGTAGCGGACGGCCACTTCCGGGCCGCATACCCCACAAACAGCCAATCGCGTCCTAATCCCGGTTGACTCAACACAGTTGCGAATTGCCTTGACGGCGTTTATTTCTTTGGAAGTTTGGTCACTTTCTGTTTCATCAGCAATGTCAGCTATACCGGCTGCAGTAACTGTGTAGCCGCCGTCGTCTTTGCGCAGCTGGATTAGCTTGACTGACGATGAACCGATATCTAGACCCAGGACTTCGTCCTGTTTGAGTTTAAGCAATTGTTTCCAATCCAGGTTCATAGCTCCTCCATAAGGAAACTAAAAACTAAGAGCTAAAAGCGAAAAACTATTGCGTCTGAAGCCGGATAGAGCTTTTCTCCGGCACGCATCAGGTCTGAATATGAGCCCAATGGATGCGGGATACGCTATGTTTTACGCTTTTTGTTTTTTGTTTTACGCTTCTTTAATCGGCCTAAAAAGACAGCTGTTTTACTTAGAAATTACAATATGTGATTTGATAGGTGAGTGTGTTTGATTTAAGATGCCAGGTCCTATAAATAGCGGGTAGCCGATAGCAAGCAGGGGGGTAGAAGAAGGAAAACTAAAGGCTGTGTGCTAAACGTTATGTGCTATTATTGAGGCCCTTAGGAGTTATCGGTCGTGTTTTAGTGATGGGTATTGCGCAATGCGATATACGCTTTTAATTGCCTGCTCAATAATCGCGCCAGCCGCCCGGCGCCGGAATATACTTGCCTACCATGGAGAAATCGCCCGGCAAAATTCCCTGCAATAATCTCTTGTCGAGGTAGTAGTCTTTCGTATAACCATTGAGCACCATGCCCGACCATAGTGGCGATGCGGTCCCTACGATGCCCCTGAGGGCCTCTGTAATGGTGCCGCGAATAATCAGCTCGTCATACCCTAACCACGAGATTGTTTTTCTGTTTCCGACATTTTCAGCGCCCCATCCACCACCACCGACGGTGATAGCCGCTTCAACTTCCGTTTGACGGAGGAGTTTGCGCCTATGGGGTGTTGCGCCGTCAGGCCGAGCTACAGGTACGTAATTAAAGCCTTCAGGTTCAACGGGCGTATCGTCAACATAGCTGTAATCGCTCATACCCGGGTCAACCACCTTTACTACACCCTGGGCAACGAGGCCTAATGTATTTGGGTTATTTGCTGCCGGCATGGCGCCATCGCGGTCACCGTCAACTTTTATACTGTCAGCAATCCAAATATTTCCTGTGGCGACAACGGTAATTTTACCTTTTATTGCCTGGTCATTATTGTGGAGGGAATTGTCACCGCCAATAATTACGTTGCCATTGACGAAAATCTGACCGCCTGGTTCGGATTCCACTTCGCCGAATGATTGTGTAACGTACGTATCTTCAATTGGCACCGTAACCGATGGTTCTCCAGTCGGTTTCAAATGGTAGGCGTAAGTGTTGTATTTTATATATGTATCCCCGATGCCATTATTAATTTTGTAATCGTAGGTCGGCTTAGGGCCGGGGTTGTCCTCATACCGGTAACCTCGCACCGTGCAATTGTTCGTAATGCGGACCTTGCCGACGCCATCTTCAACAAAGAACTCAAGCTGAGTAGCAGCGTTCGGTCTTGTAACAGGGGCATTGGCAGCGGGGGTAAATTTAAAGTTAGAGTCTGTCGTGTCTGCGAAGCGGTCAACTTTCTGCTGGACGGCAGATGCATCAGTAATTTTGCAGTCGGGCTGATTGAAACAGATTCCACCATCGAAAAGGTGCATAACACCGCTATACTTATCCGTTCCCCCGGCTGTATATCGTGACTCGCCCATTGAGATGCTCTGTCGAAAGTCAGGACTGCCGATTATATAAATATCTTTTCCATCCGGGTCGTCGTCATGTTTATTAATGTGTATGGGGATATCAATCACTTCACCGCCGGCGAAAGGCCATGCCACGGTCGATGAAGGTCCGCTGGGTACTCTGTGTGATGACCCCCAACCCTCCATTGCCTGGACTACGAGAACATCCACCGTTCTGTCAGATGTGCCACTGTGGCCGTTGGAGACAACTCTGTAAATTGGACGGGAACCTATAAATGAATAAAAGGAAATGGTGTAATCACAGCTATTATCTCCGAAGGAGATGGTGTCGCTCGGTGTTCCCTTTTGCTGGAGTACGGTTAGTAAATCCTGCTGCTGGCTCATCCAGAAGATTGCCTGTTCATAGCCGGCTTCAGCGGCGAGTATTGCGGCCTGTTCATTTTTCGCTGTAATGGCCTGATGCCTGACGCCGTAAGCGACTGTTAATAGTCCCACTCCCAGAATAGATAGAATAACCAGTGATACAGCTATCAGAGCAAGTGCTGAGCCGTCCCGATAAAATTTACGTTTGTTGGCTTTGATTTTCATAATCTTGTCCCTTTAGCGCTTAGTATTGTCATTTCTGCGCAAGCACGAATCTATACGCTAAACGCTATTTGCTAAACGCCATTTTTTACCTCGGCCATATATTTCGCATCAGAACCGCTGTGGTCACATCAATACTATCGTCATTTTCCGGGTCCGTTAGCGTAATATTGATTCTGACGCATCCCTGTCCTATCCCGTTTAAGGTTGTGTGGCTAAAAGCCCCGGTGTTAGGGTCGGCAGTAACATTTTCTGCAAGAATGATTGTGGTTATATTGGAGGTATTTCTGGTGCCGCCGCCATTATACACACCCCCCGGCGGATACGGGCCATAGTCAACTTTCAACCGGTCGCCGTCAATATAGAAAAGTGCATAAGCTGTTGCCGTCTTGGTAACATCCAACAGGCCATGGCTGTCGGTTGCGTCGAGCTCAACGTCCCAGTATCTGAATTCCGCGGCATCGCCGGAAACCACCTCTTCCGGCTCTGTGCCTTGCGGCGCTGCGGGCGTAAAAGTGTTACCGCTTATGTTGTAGATTACGTAATTAAGGCGGTTAGCTTTTCTTCCGACACTGCCAAATGTTAGCGGAGTAATCTGTGCATCCTGTTTTATTTGCTTGTGTGCTGAATCGTAGGCTTTGTGCCAGGTTTGCTGGCCCATGACGAGCAAGACGCCGACCACTAATATGAGCACTGAGGTTACGGCCATGGTGACAGTCAGCTCTATGATAGTGACGCCAGAAGGAGATTTTTTACTTTCAAAGTCCATTGATTTGCCCCTTCCCATTTTTAGCCGCCTGATATATCGACCCTGACATAAGTAGTTAGAACAACTGGCGTGATGTCGGAATTCTCATCCCATTTTATGATAACGGATAATTGCCTCAGCTCCATTGTTCCATCAGTATCAACAGCTTTCCATGCAAGCAGAGCCTTCATTGGCACGTCGTCAATGGTGACGTGCTGCAGCATACCATTGAGCAGAGAGCCCATTTGATTGTATTCCATAATGAAATCAATATCTTCGGGTTGTACAGATGAGGGGGAAAAATCCAGTCCCAGAGTAGCTGGGTCATAGTTCGCTGCGGCGCCATTGCTTTTCCAGTCTTCGAGCAGCAACTGTGCGGTGCGTGTAGAGGTGGTTTGTTCCCTCGCTATACGGCCGTGTCCGGCTGTATGGTATTGAAGGCTTAATGCACCCAAGGCAGCTATAGCCAGAATAACCGTAGCTACCATCGTCTCAATTAGGGTGAACGACGCCACCGATTTGGGGCGTTTAAGAATCATCCCCCCCTCCTTACCTTTTAGGACATCTTCATATTTTGGGATAATGGGGGCCGCCTCTCCGGCCCCACAATCCCATTATGACCTGCTTTTTAGCACCTTACGGAGTTTCGCCCCATGTACCAGCCTGATTCAGTGTTACGATCGAAGGCGTAGTTGGCTTCTCGGTGCTGCTGGAATTACTGGCGGTTACGGTAACCGTATAAGTATCGTAGCCGGTGAACACAATGGCATAAGCTCCATAATTTAGTCCAGCGTTGCTGAAGTACTTGCCGTTTAGGTCAGCCTCTGTGAAGCCCAGGTCATCCAAGTCCACACTAGCCCAGCCACCACCCCAGTTTGGCCCCTTTTCGGCACAGAAGGCCCTGGCTGCGGTGCGGATACTACCGGCACCGGCTTTGCCTTCCGACCACTTAGCTGAATCGATACGACCTCGCATGATCGGAATTGCCACCGCGGCCAGGATGCCGACGATGAGAATTACGACCATCAGTTCGATTAGCGTGAAGCCTTTTCTCTTTTTCATTTTTGCTTCTCCTAAAAAATGTGTTAAAATTACATTAGTTCTCATTTCCCACAACAGCATTCACAATCGGCTAAATTTATTAGCGACTTTATCAATTTTTCCTCTTTTTGCTGCTTGCGCCGCCCTGCCACTATGCATTCATTGAGAAAATTGGCAGATATAATGCGAGAACTACCATCAATACAATTCCTCCAACTATTACAATCATTATCGGCTCAAGCATACTCATCAAAGTGGTTATTGTAGCGTCGACCTTTCGTTCATAATAATCGGCGGTTCTGTTTAGCACCTTGGACAGTGAGCCACTTTCTTCGCCGACTTGTATCATTTTGATGACCATATTTGGGAAGAAGCCGGTTGCGGCCATACCGGAAAAGATGCTTTCGCCCGCGACGATATGGTCTTTGCTTCGCACTATGGCGGCCTGTGTAATGTGGTTATTGGTCATTGTGGCGAGAATATCGAATACCTCGAGCACTGAAACGCCCGCAGTAAGTAACGTTGCCATTGTCCTGCAGAACATTGTGATGAAGGATTGAGTGGATATCTTGCCGAAAAACGGCAGTGCAAGGAAGATTTTGTTAATTAGATAATGGCCTTTTCGGGTTTTGGTGTAAGCGAGAACTGTGGAAATTATTATAAGTGAGATAAAGCCGATGATATAAATGAGATTGTAGCGGACGATATCGTAAAACCCCATAAATGCCCGTGTAAAGCCAGGCAGTTCGCCGCCGAATGTGTCAAATATCGTTCGGAATCGTGGAATAATAAAGGCCATTATGAATATAACTATTAGGGTAATGAAAACGAGTACAAAGACCGGATAGGCCATTGCCCCCTTAACCTTTTTCCCCAATTTATCGCGAGTGTCGAAGTGCTCAGCCAGTCTGCGCAGCGATATTGGCAGGCTACCGCCGGTTTCGCCGGCTAATATCATCGCACAGGCCAGTTTGTTGAAAGCCCTTGGAAATTCCGAAATACTCTCCGAAAAGGTCTCGCCTTTTTGCATGCTTTCCAAGACACGTTGTAATACTTCTTGAAGGCGTAAATTTTCTATGTCTTCGGAGATGGTCTCTAAAGCTGTGGTGAGGGGGATTCCTCCCTCTGCCATTGTGCTCAGCTGCCAGCAAAGCGCTGCCATGTCTGCTGATTTGATACGCTTTCGGTGCCTTGGTTGCCGGGCCTTTTTGTCAGCGCGAGCAGATATTCCCTTAACAGAGATAGGCGTAAGCCCCTGTTCGCGAAGCCAGCCGAGCACATCAGTTGGGCAAGCAGCCTCTTTGATGCCTTCTTTTCGCGTCCCTTCTGAATCCCGAGCGATGTAGTTGTAGGTTGCCATTTACCGAACTTTTCTCCAAAATATTGATTATTGAATCGTCAATTATCAATTAGTACTCATTTAGTACTCATTTTTTACTGTTTCGAAGAGCTTCGGCTGAAAAAATTATTCCCCACTTAGATTTTTCTGTCTTCTGTAAATGTTACGCTAAGGACTTCTTCAGCGGTGGTTAAGCCCTGTAGTATTTTGCTTACGCCGCTTTCAAGTAACCCTCCATAGCCTTTTTGACGTGCCAGCGCTCTTATGTGTGACTCAGGGTCGCCGGCAATAACCTTTTCCCGCATATCATTGTCCATAACCAGGAACTCAAATACGGGCAATCTACCCCAGTAACCTATCCCTCCACAGGCTTTGCAACCTTTGCCGTGATAAAAGACAGCGTCCTTAGCCTGCTCGGGACTGATGTTCAAGCGTTTGAGGGCCTCCTCACTTAAGGTTATAGGCTCCTTGCAGCGGTCACAAATTTTTCTTACGAGTCGCTGAGCGACGACTAAGTTCAGAGTCGAAGCCAGCAAATACGGCTCAATTCCCATATAGACAAATCTGCTTATCGCACTGGGTGCGTCGTTAGTGTGGAACGTGCTCAAGACCAGATGGCCGGTCATAGATGCTTTCATCGCAATCTCGACTGTCTCTTTGTCTCTGATTTCGCCTATTAAAATTATGTCCGGGTCTTGTCTCAGAATTGCTCGCAGGCAAATTGCGAAATCAAGGTCGATTTCCGGCTTGACTTGAATCTGGTTAATCCCCGCAAGGCGGTATTCAACGGGGTCTTCAACCGTTGTGATATTTTTCGTCGGGTTCTTCAGATGATTTAGCACCGAGTATAGCGTGGTGCTTTTACCACTGCCGGTCGGGCCGGTGACAACTATGATGCCGTGCGGCTGCGACACTATGGTCTTAAATTCTTCAAGAAGTTCCGGTTCAAACCCAAGTTGCTCCAGGTCGTGGTTTACCGCTGAGGCGTCCAGGATTCGCATCACTATTTTTTCGCCGTATATCGTTGGAATTGTCGATACCCGCACGTCTATGTTTCTGCCGGAGGCTTTCATCTTGAATCGGCTGTCCTGAGGCAGTCTGCGTTCGGCAATATCCATTTCCGAGAGAATCTTTATTCTGGTAGCTACCGCAGCCTGCATCCTTCTGGCCGGCGGGACCATATCGCGAAGCACGCCGTCAATTCGCATACGAATCATCATTGAACGTTCCTGCGGCTCGATATGAATGTCGCTTGCTCTGCTTTTGACCGCCTGGCTTAGTAACAAGTCAACAAAGCGAACCACAGGCGCTTCTGCTGCGGCTTCTTCACTGCTGACATTTGCCTCTTCTTCAAGTAAGTTTTCCTGGTCTTCTTTGCCGACTTCGACCTCTACCAGGTCACGAAGGCGTTGTTCTTCGATATCGGAACCGTGATAAATCACCTCTATTGCCTGGTTGATTTCATGACGCGAACTGATTACTATCTTGAGCGGACGCTTTACTTTCGGTGCGATTGTATCTATTGCGATAACGTTAAGCGGGTCAGCCATCGCGATGATAACTTTGTTATCTGTCTCCCCAAGGGCTACAAGACAAAACCGCTTGGCGATACTCTCGGGCAGCATTCGGGCGATGTTCATATCTATCTTGGTGATATCCTCGAAACGGACGTACTCCATCGAGAGGTGTTCAGCGAGGGTGCGAGTAATCGCATCGTCTTTTAGCATCTTGCGCCGAAGCAGTACCTCGCCGAGTCGGCCGCCTCGCTCACGCTGGTCGTTTAGCGCCTCAATTAGCTCTCTATGGCTTAATAGCCCTTTGGAGACAAGCAATTCGCCGAAAAGAACATTGCTTTCTGTTTCAGGGATATTAGCTGTATCGGTATCTTGGACATCCTGTACAGTTTTCATTCTACTCGTCTCTCAATCTATATCTATAGTATCTATCTGCTATTTGTGAGGTTTTAACCTCTACAAATTGCAAATACACACTCTGCTTACACCACGTCCCTACTTAAATAGTGGCTGAAAGCTTAAAGTTAAAGGGTGGAAACCGTTTCCCTTTAGTGGTATTCATTATTTAAAGTATAATATAAAAAACATCGGATGCAAAAAATCGCAGGCTTATTTGAGATAATAAATGGCGCTGGAAACAAAGAAGTTTATAACTTCCACCGTAAGGTCAGCATCCTCTTCTATCCGGGCCTGCTTTATAGGACATCGGGCAATTCACCGGCAAAATCGTTGTCGCTGAGTTTCATATTTTCGTTACTATTTTGGAAATATGAAAAAAAATTTCGGCACTGATATAATCGATGCTGTTGTCAGGATTGTATCATAGGTATGAGGGTTCTAACCGCTAAGCGTTATTTTTGCAGTTTCCAAATGAAATGATGAAAATGTGGACCTATAAAAAATAAGCGTGGCAGTCTTAACAACCACCACGCTTAGAAGTCCTAAATGACCTTTCCTGATTTACATCTTAATAAATATATACTTCCTGTGCTAACAAATCTAATGCCACGTCTATTACTTGAGCACCATCGTCGATGGTCAAATAAAGTACGGAATCTACAAACGATGAGGACACAATCGAGCTGGCGTCCTCCTCATCTCTTCTTGGGTGCAAAACCGTTGCGAGCAGGTCTGAGCCGGTACTGTTGAAATTAGCTTTCAGAAAAGCGGTTCCAATGGTGCTGGTTGAAAAGCCCTCAAGCCCAGGATGGATAAAATGAACGTCCATAACCACAATGTCCGAATCATTGTTGTTTTCTATAATGTAGTAATCATCGTTTTCTTTAACAATATTCATATTGTCAATAAACTGAGACCTTGTATGTGTAGTTCTGAGTCTCCATTCGAAATAATTTGAGGAAGCACTTGCTTCAAGCTCATCGGCAATCACAACCAGGTTCGGCTTGATATAGACAAAGTGCCGATAGAACTTGTCCAGACTCGAAGAGCGATAGATATTCTCAGCGTCTCCGATAATATAATCGTAATCTATTGTGTTCTCGGCTTTGATTATGGTACTGGAGCCATTTACAGCTATAACATCCTCTTCCTTAAACCAGGTCCCACCTTCACCCCATTGCCCCAGTCCGCCCGCCAGAATTGCACAATGGTCGTATGTATATTTCAGTCCAGATGGTGTATATTTACTATAACCAGGCTCCGTGGCTAACCATTTACCGTGTGCATAAATTTGAAAACTATCCACATCCGGCTGACCATGGCCTCCGTTAAGTAGGTGAGATGACCCATACTTCTCATAAAATGACTGAACTTTGTGTCCGTGAAATGGCCCACACTTAAATCCGACCATAACCGCGTCTTCGTCCCAGCCGCTGCGGCTCGTAACCCAGCCGGTATCCTCAAAATGCTTAAATGTAGGAAGGCCAGAAAGGGCAGTAGCTGTTACAGTTTCGTCATACCAGAGCAGATTGCCCCATGCCCTGAAATCTATATCCGTAGTACCGATACCTCGCGCAAGCATCTCTTCAGTAAGCCATTGTGCGTAACCGTTATTGTACACAGATGCGAGCAGGCAAAGACTATGAGTTGGCCCGTGAGAGCGATAGTCCCGATAGGAATCGCCATAGGACATCACGCAATTGGAATAATTGGCATCTGGTGATAGTTCATTAAAATCTGGTATTGTACTGAAAATAATGAAATCCATCGCACCTTCTATCCATTGACTGTCATAGTAATCCTTGTCCATCAAATCCCTGGCTGCTTCCATAAAGCAAAGTAATGACTCCATCGAATACCCCCAGTATCCCTGCCCCTCTGTGGAACTTCCCTCATTACTGGCAACCAGAAACGTCGTTTGGAAAACCAGGTCCGCATGTTTTATCCAATTTATCGCATCGGGAGCGTTGGCATCGTCGTAAAGAACAAACCCCGCCGCTGCTAATCCGTTATATTCAACGTGGTTGTGATTTGCAAGATACTTTTCATTCTGCTTTGGCGGATAATTTTTCATTCTGTTTGCCTGGTATTCTAATTTATCTCTGATAAATTCCATATTTGGGTCGCCCGCCAGGGCGTTATGAAGCCAGTCATAGCCGACAGAGATGCCCACAAGGCATTCGCCGGCACCCAAACTTTCACCGCCGTCCCAATCCGAACATTCGCATACGGTTATCATCCATTCCCTGGCGGCTTCAAGGTAATTTGGGTCCTCGGTCAGCAAATAGGCCAGTGCCAGCCAGGGGACACCGCGCCCGGCGTTTCGCATCTCGCCCTCGCTGCCGCAGTTCGGCGGCCACCAATACGGCGGCGATGCTAAGTAGCCAAGGTGCATATCCGCCATTCGCTTGACGACATCGTTCCAGATATATTGGTGTGTTCCAGAGGTGATCTTGATTTTTAAGTCATTCACGTCCGCTGCTGTCAGCAGATACCTCGGGTGCACGCCGACAAAGTCATCCAATCTTGCAGGCGGGTCCCAGGACTGATTTACTATCGTGTTCCAGCTTATATCGGGGTAATCTATCCCTGTAGTAAAGCTCCATATATCACCGATTGTTGTGCCATCGTCGTTTTTCTCATCGATTCGCCAGTAGTAGGTGGTTTCGTAGTTCATAGTCCCGGGGTCATAGGTGGTGCCGGTCTGGTTCTGGATGAACTCACCTGCGTCTGGTGTGGAATCCGTGCCGAAGTACACATCATGCGATGTTGCACCCTCACCGGCAGTCCAGCTCAAATGAGCATTTATGCTTACGTGTACTTGTGTGTTAAATGGACGGGGGCAGCGGGACTTATCGGGTCCTGATTTTAACCAATTTCGTGCCAATAAAGCAAAATCGTCAAAGTCAACGTTGCCACTATGGTTGATATCGGCACCGCTACACCAATCGCCTCCCGAACAGTTGGTGTTTAACCACTGCTCGGACAAGATGTCAATGTCGTTCATATCGACGGTGCCGTTCCCACCGATATCGCCTTCAATCGCTAAAGCCAGGCTGGACAGGCCAAATATCAATGCCAGCACCGCCGGCGCCAGCCTCACAAAACTGAAAGTACTCTTTTTCATTATTGAACTCCTATTAAGAAGAAATAATTTGACTTTTCCCGCTCCTCGCTTTTACGGGGTCGAGTTTACACCTGAAAAAAGTAACTGTGGGCACGAGCTCACACCGTTAGAGGTAAGTCACCCTGCCTCTGCCCTGCTAACCCCATTCAGAAGCACCACTTCTAACGGGGCTGACAATAGACACTTCTCACGGGATTTACGCCCGCGCAAAGCGGCTGTAGAGGGCACACAAACCTTCTCATTTACGTCCGGTATTATATTAAAAATCATCCGACATGTCAATGTTTATCTGACAAAAATAATGTTTATCTGACAAAAATAATGTTCATCTGACAAAAATATAACATGCACCCGATGCTCTTATTATCCCTACATTGGCTACAAAGAATATTTTTGTTAGTCTGCCGAGTCTTTAAGGGAGCAGTTAAATGAAAATTGGCCGTTTCGTTTTGTGTGCATATCAAACCAATTACTATATCCTGCGTGACAACGTAACGGCCAAAGAGTGCCTTGTCATCGACACGGGCCTTGATTCGGGCGAGCTGACAAAATCATTTGCCTGGCTGTTTTTGGCTCACAAACGGCTGAAATTGAATTTTTGAAATTATCTTGCATTTTCTTCCGTAAAGGTCAGAATAATCGGGGTTACAATTATCGAGCGCAGTCGGAGAGCTCAAAAAACAGGTTAGTTTTGCAAGGGAGCCAAAATGGAAGTTCAAAGGGTTTTAGAACAGGTAGAAAAAGACAATATAAAATTTATTACCCTACAGTTTACCGACCTACTCGGCGTTATAAAGGAGATTATCATACCGGTTGAAGAACTGGAGGATGCATCACGCAACGGGGTTTGGTTTGATGGCTCTTCAGTTGAAGGTTTTGCGCGAATACAGGAGAGCGATTTGTTTTTGAAGCCGGACATGGCAACTTACGCAGTTGTCCCCTGGCTGACCGAAGACGGCAAGACAGCAAGACTAATCTGTGATATCTACCGCTCGGACGGCAAACCTTCCGAAGGTGACCCCAGATTTGTTCTTAAACAGGCGGTTGCCCAGGCGGCAAAGGAAGGCTTTGAATATAATGTGGGCCCTGAGCCGGAATTCTATTTGTTCAGGGCCGATGACCAGAGCAGAACCTTACCCTTGGATTACGGCAGCTATTTCGACCTTTCTTCTCATGAAGGATACAAGGTCATAAAAAAGATAATGGCGGCCCTTGAGAATTTTGGGATTAAGGTTGAAACGTCCCATCACGAGGTCGGCTTTGGCCAATACGAAGTAGATTTTAATTACGGCCCCTGTCTGGGTATAGCCGACAAGGTGCTTACGTTGAAATATTGTGCAAAGAAAATTGCTCAAATGCACGATTTGCACGCCACCTTTATGCCCAAGCCGATTATGGATATGGCTGGTTCCGGTATGCATACCCATCAGAGCCTGTTTGACATTAAAGCAAAAGCAAAAACAAACGCTTTTTACGACGAGGACCACAAATACAATTTGTCAAAGATTGCCTGCAATTTTGTTGCCGGCCAGATAAAGCACATCAAAGCGGCCTGTGCGATTCTTTGTCCGACGGTAAATTCGTACAAGCGGCTGGTTTCCGGGTTTGAGGCGCCTGTCTATATTACCTGGGCCGCTATGAACCGTTCAGCTCTTTTGAGGGTGCCTAAATGGTTCAAGGCAAAGACCGAGGCCGCAAGAATCGAGCTGCGATGTCCCGACCCAAGCTGTAATCCCTATCTGGCTTTTGCGGTTATGTTAAGAGCCGGCTTAGATGGGATTAAAAATAAATTGGAGCCGCCTGAGCCGGTAGAGGAAAACATATACACTCTCGACGATGAGAGCCGGGCCAACAAGAACATCGATGTTCTGCCGATGTCATTAAGCCAGGCCTTGTATGAGTTGAAAAGAGACAAGCTGCTGCAGGAGACACTCGGCGAGCATTTATTTGAAAGATATATTGACGTAAAGACAAAAGAGTGGGACGAGTTTAGAAAGCAGGTCACCCCCTGGGAAATTGATACGTATTTAGATATTTTCTAAGTTCCCTGACTGGTTTTCCCGAGAAAGCGTGAATTGAAAATAGAACAGTTAGGGGTACGTGTTGGAGATTTACGGGTATGCCGCGGTTGGCGACGCTGGTTTTTGCGTATCTGCACAAGAAATGCAGGCTGTACGGCTTTTATATCATTGTGGCGTTGGGTCTTTGCCAAGCATCAGATTTACCGCTTTTAGTTTGCTTGGTTTGAGGTCCAGCGGTTCGTCAAAATGTACTGCAACACGGCGTAGTGACTTACCTATATTATCAACCCGGCAGATGTGGCTGATTCGGGTGAAAGTTGTCATATCGTAGGCGTCGTCCAAGCCAAGGTGCGGAACATTGAAGTGAGTGGTTACCTTTTGGCCAGGATTCGGGAATTTTTTTTCGGGATGACAGGTAAATGCCACACCATCGCTGGAAATGTCAAGCATCTGGCCCTGGTAAAGCATTTTTCCAAGGCCCTCGGTAAACCAGACGGGCCAATGGCAATACAGTCTCTGCTCTTTTCTTCGCTCGATAGTTCTATCCATTGTCAATGCCCCCCAAAAAGCTGCTTGCATACATTTTTAAAAATCGGCAGATTTAAATAATGACTTTACAAAATGGTTTCAACTCATGTTCAGCCGTATAATGCAGCAAATAAAAACCTTCATTATTCGCTCAATAATTAAGGTTTTTCCAGTCAGGATGATAAGATTTGGCTGTTTTTTGAGAAAACGGCAAGAACAGCATTATAGATTTACAGCGATGCCGTGGAATTTGAGGTGTTTTTTTATTTAATTTTCTTGTGTAGTGAAATTATTCCCGTAAAATTACCTATTGAAGGATTAGTTGAAGAGATGACGATGGTAATGCAGTAATTAATGACAGCCGGAATTCCGGCATGAATTTTTAAGGTTAAGAAAGGGAATCAAAGTGAATATTTATGTAGGCAATCTGTCCGGTGAGACAACCGAAGATGATTTGCGTCAGGCTTTTGCGGCCTTTGGCCAGGTCGAATCCGTCAATCTCATAAAGGACAAATTTACAGGCGAATCAAGAGGTTTCGGATTTGTGGAGATGCCATCCAAAGATGAAGCACAAAAGGCGATAGATGAAATGAACGGCACGGATTTGAAAGGGCGCACTCTTAACGTCAATGTGGCTCGCCCCAGAACCGAGCGTCGCGGCGGCGGCGGCGGTGGCGGTGGAAAACGAGGCGGTTTTAGTGGTGGCCGTGGCGGCGGTCGAGGTGGTTTTGGTGGCAGTCGCCGCTACTAACAATTGAAAAATATGTGACGGGACAGTTGCCGTTGGGTTATAGATTTACAGGTACTCCGCGGCCTTTTAGGTATTCCTTCATTTGTTTTATCGTGTAATTTTCGTAGTGCGTAATTGAAGCCATAAGCACTGCGTCTGCGCCGCCGTCAACAATAGCATCATAGAGGTGCTCGAGCTTTCCCGCTCCGCCGGATGCAATTACAGGGATATTGACAGCGTCGGAAACAGCCTTGTTCAATTTGTTATCGTAGCCTTCCTTTGTACCGTCAGCGTCCATACTGGTTAGCAGTATTTCTCCGGCGCCTAACTTTTCGGCTTTAACAGCCCATTCAACTACGTCGATATCGGTTGGCTCTGAGCCGGCCTTTACGCAGACCTGCCATTTGTCTTCTTTTTCTTTCGACCGGCGGGCATCGATGGCCAGAACTACACATTGATTTCCAAAACGCTGGGCGGCCTGGCGCAGCAGATTCGGATTTTCGACGGCAGCGGTATTGACCGAAACTTTTTCAGCCCCGCTTCGCAGAAGCTCGTCGATTTGTTCGACAGTTTGGATGCCGCCGCCCACGGTAAACGGGATGAAAACATTTTCGGCAACCTTTTCGACAAGCTCGACGATTGTTTTGCGGGAGCGAATGGTGGCTGTGATATCCAAAAATACTAATTCATCGGCGCCAACCTCACTGTATCTTGCGCCTAATTCCACGGGGTCGCCGGCGTCACGCAGATTTAGAAACTTGACGCCCTTAACCACACGGTCGTCTTTAACATCGAGGCAGGGAATGATTCTTTTCGTCAGCATCGGCGATTTTCCCTTTCACAAATTTCGGCAAAATTCTTCAGGACTTTCAGGCCGGCCTGCCCACTTTTTTCAGGGTGAAATTGTGTGCCGTATATATTTGCTTTCTGCACCGATGCAGGCAAATCGAAACCGTAGTCGGTATAAGCGATTTTGGCCAGGCTGTCGGTGACCTCGGCATAGAAAGAGTGTGCAAAATAGAAATGTTTTTCATATCCGAGGCCAGCGAATAAATCCATATCTTCCGGCAATTTTACCAGGTTCCAGCCCATATGCGGGACTGTTTGGCCGGGCTGGATAGGGACAACGTTGCCGCCGACCAATCCAAGCCCGTTGTGCCGGCCGTATTCGCTGCTCTTCTCGAAAAGCATCTGATAGCCGACACAAATACCCAGAAGTGGTTTACCGCTTAAAGCAACCTTTTTTATCAGTTCGGACAGAGGGCCTAAGGCACCGACGGCATAGCCAAAAGCCGCAACACCGGGCAAAACCAGGCCGGCAGCGTTTTCGATATCCGCAGGTTCACAGCTAAGCTTTACGTCGCAGCCAATATAGCAGAAGGCATTGCATACGCTCCTGACGTTTCCCACGTTATAGTCGATAACAACTATCATAAATCAAATTAAAACCCGTAAAAGCCGAATCGTCAAATAAGAATACCTGATAGAACGGTTAAGCGGAATTGATTTGTTGAATGGGCCGGATTTTTCTATAATACCGGGACTGACCGATGTGAAAGGGTTTTTTATGGACGAGAAAAATAAAGTTAGAATACCCATTTTAGTAATCATACTCATTTTTATTTCAGGGGCAATCGGCACAGAAGGATTTTCAGCATTCGGCTCTTTGAATGCAGCAAACCAGCTTGAAGGAGAAATCACAGTTTCGACATCTGAGAAAGTCGGTAATATAAATCCTGATATTTACGGGCTGTTTATGGAACTGGTCCTTCGTCAGTTCGATGGGGGAATATGGGCGGAGATGCTGAAAAGCCGAAAGTTTGCCGAAGACGATGGGGAGCCTGGTGAAGAATATTACGGAATTGTCAGACCCTGGTTTGGAATAGGAAGAAACGAAAAAACACATTTCGCTCATGACAATACCATCTATTATACCGGCAAGCAGTCTCAAAAGATTAGAAGTGAAGACCCTGCCAACCGGCGCACTGGAATCGGTCAGGACAAACTGTATTTTGAAAAAGAAAAAAACTACCACGTAAGAGTTAATCTAAATCAACAAGGTATAGTCGGGCCGGTAACTATTGCACTGGAAGGTGAGAATGGTGTCTACGCCAAAAAAGAAATTACCATTACCGATACCGACTGGAGTCGATTCTCCTTCACACTCAAGCCCGGGCGCACAGATAAAAACGGCAAATTCACGATAACATTCTCCGGCAGCGGGACGCTCCGGGTGGGCACCGCTTCACTGATGGCCGATGACAATGTTTCAGGATTCAGAAAAGATGTTGTCGAGGTAATTAGAGCGATTTGTCCGCCGAATATACGATGGCCGGGCGGTAATATTTCTTCCTGTTATCACTGGGCCGATGGGATAGCAGACAGAGATAAAAGACCTCCCAGATATGATAAAGCATTCCCTAATGCTGATGAATGGCTGTCGAATGATGTTGGGATAGATGAGTTTATGGAGCTTTGCCGACTGACGGGTGCAAAGGCTTGTGTTGCTTTGAACGCCGGCGACGGTACTGCCCGGGAAGCGGCAAATTGGGTCCAATACTGCAACGGTGGGTTGAATACCAAATATGGCAAGCTAAGGGCCCAGAACGGACACCCCGAACCTTATGGAGTCAAGCTCTGGGGAATCGGCAATGAAATGTTCGGGAACTGGCAAATTGGGCACGTGGATGAAGAGACTTACGCAAGAAGACATCTGGCAATTGCAAAAGCAATTCTTGCAGTGGATAAAAATATAAAAATTGTAGCTTCAGGAGGCAGATACTGGAAATATCCCCGCTGGAACCAGGCGCTTTTTAAGATTGCCGGAGAGTATTTTGATTATCTCTCACTCCATTCTTATGCGAAAAAATACAGAAGCATATTAAAGAAGCAAGACCTCAAAGACCCCAAATTGGCTGAAGAAACTTATTATTATATTGTATCATCACCTTATGGCCTCGAAGAGCAGATTATCGAAACGGATAAGGAAATAAGAAAAGCACTTCCCGGACGACCCGAAGTTACAATTGCCTTTGACGAATGGAATGCAATGTTGTATAGACTGCCCAAAACTGACTTTGCATTGAGGGACGGGATTTATACTGCGGGTGTTTTACATGCTTTTCGAAGGCAGCTTAAAATACTGACCCTGGCAAATTTTGCCTCAGTTGTAAATATGATACCTCTTATCAGGGTAAATGAATACGGTATTTTCTTTAATCCCCAGTATCTTGTTTTCAGGATGTACTTGAACCACTCGGGTCCGATTTTGCTCGGCACTGTTGTAAAATGCGATGGTTTTGCTGCGCCGGAATACGAAAAGGGCCGCCCTCAGGCAAAAGGTCACATCCCTTATCTGGATGTTTCGGCCACGATGAGCAAAGATGAAAATATTATTTATGTGGCAGTGGTCAATTTACACGCAGATAAGAATATTAAAACCAGGATTTCGTTCGAGAAGTGGGATTTTTCTTCAGAAGTAAAGATTTTTGAACTTTATGATGACGATTATATGGCCGAAAATACCTTTGAGCAGACGGACAGGCTGACTATAAAAGAAGGTATCTTAAGCAATATAAGTAATCCTTTTGGCTATAACTTCAAGCCTCATTCAGTAACAATTATGGAATTCCGAAAGTAATGTGCGGAATAGTAGCTTATCTTGGTAAGAAAGGTGCGCAGCCGATTCTTGTGGAGGGCCTGAAGCGCTTGGAGTATCGTGGTTACGACTCCGCTGGCGTTGCGCTATTGGGCGGCGGCGCGATAAGAATCAAAAAGACCGGCGGCAGAATCAGCGCTCTCGAAGAGATTTTAGATGAACCTGACAGCAGAGAGACACTCGGCCTCGGCCATACACGCTGGGCCACACATGGCCGGCCGAACACCATTAACGCACATCCGCACCTTGACTATACCGGCAAAATCGCCGTTGTTCATAACGGCATTATCGAAAACTATGGCACACTGAAAACCTGGCTGCAAAACGAGGGTGCCGACTTTGCCAGTGAAACCGATACTGAGGTGGTAGCAAACTTAATCGGCTATTTTTATGCCGGAGCCGACGAGGCCCAGCAGAAACAATCCGATGACCAGAATAAATTTGAATGGGCGGTGCAGCGGGCCCTTCAGGATGTGCATGGCACTTTCGGCCTGGCGATTGTCTGCTCAGATTTCCCCGACATGCTCATCGGTGCAAAGAAGGGAAGTCCCTTGATTTTGGGTGTCGGTAATAACGAATATATCCTCGCCTCGGATGCCGCCGCGATAGTAGAGCATACAGCCCAGGCCGTTTATCTTGCTGACAACGAAATGGTTACCGTCAGCTCAGCGGGGTTTCATACCAAAACCATCGACAATGTCGCTGTCAGCAAAGACCTAAAGCAGATTGAATTTTCATTGGAGCAAATAGAGCTGGGCGGTTTTCAGCACCATATGCTTAAAGAGATTTTTGAGCAGCCCAAGGCCTTGAGCACTTGTATGGGTGGCAGGATTGACCGAGCAAATAATAGAATTAGACTTGGCGGCATAGCTTCACATTTGCGCGAGCTGACCCACACTAAACGCTTTATCCTCACTGCCTGCGGGACCGCGTTCCACGCCGCTCTGGTTGGTGAATTTTTGTTTGAGCAGTTGGCACGTGTCCCTACAGAGACCGAATACGCCAGCGAATTTCGATATCGCAATCCAATCATTGAGGACGGCACCATAGTTATATCGATAAGCCAATCGGGGGAAACGGCCGATACTCTTGCAGCAGTAGAGCAGGCCAAAGAGCGTGGGGCGACCGTCCTGGGCATTGTTAATGTTGTCGGCTCATCTATTGCACGAGCAACCGATGCCGGTATTTATTTGCATGTTGGCCCAGAGATTGGAGTTGCCAGTACAAAGGCATTTACCGCGCAGGTGGCGGTGCTGACAATGCTGGCGATTGAATTAGCCAGAAGAAGACATATCAGCACCGACGAGGCAGCGAGGGACATCGATGAGCTTTCCAAAATACCCGATAAGATAGGCCGAATACTGGAGCAGTCCGACCGTATTAAACAGATTGCCTCGGCAAATATTGACAAAAACAACTGGCTTTTCCTCGGCCGGGGCTTTAATTATCCGGTCGCCCTTGAAGGGGCGTTGAAGCTAAAGGAAATAAGCTATATTCACGCTGAGGGACTTCCGGCTGCGGAGATGAAGCACGGCCCGATTGCTCTAATTGTTGACGGTATGCCTGCGGTTTTTATTGCCACACTGGGGCCGCAGTATGACAAGATTATGGGCAACATCGCCGAGGTCAGGGCGCGCGGCGGAAAAACTATCATTGTTGCGACCGAAGGCGATGAGAATATCAGGCAATATGCCGACCATCTAATCACCGTTCCGGATGTGCCGGAGCTTTTGCAGCCGATGCTGACCGTTGTGCCGCTGCAGCTGTTAGCCTATCACGCCGCCGTCCTCCGTGGACACGATGTTGACAAACCTCGGAACCTTGCGAAAAGCGTCACCGTTGAGTAGTACTTGTGGCTTGAAATTCAGCCGCTGGGATATTTTCCCTTTACCATATCGCCGCATTTGAGTATATTCACGCGTATATGTTAGCCAAAAGGAGTTTGTGGCCACGATATTCAGTCGTTTGGTGTTTTGTTCATAAGATTATTCAAAAAATTACCATAGCAAAGGCAAAGCGACCCCATGTTCGGGCTTGAAGTCATTGATATTGTTGTTCTTGCCGTCTATTTCGCCGTGGTGTTGTTCATCGGCTTTCGGTCAATGAAGCGTATCCACAATCAGGAGGACTACTTCCTGGGCGGCAGGCGCTTTGGCAAGGTGCTGCAGATTTTCACGGCTTTTGGTCAGGCGACATCTTCCGAAACTGCCGTCAGTGCCGTGACCACCACTTATAACAACGGTGCTTCGGGTGTATGGAGCGTGCTGTTGTATCTTTGGTCGACACCTGTCTTCTGGTTTACTTCCCCCTGGTATCGACGTATGCGTGTTTTGACTTTGGGTGATTACTTTGAGGAACGCTTCGGCTCAAAACGAATAGCCGGGTTCTTTTCCATTATTGCATCTTTGTTTTTGATGACGATGATTGGCTTCGGAATGAAAGCGGTCTCCAAAACTGTTCTCGGAGTAACCCAAAAGCAAGAATCCGAATTTACTCAGGAAGAGTTGATAGAATACAACCAAGCTGTAGAGCTTGAGAAACTGAGGGTTCTAAGGGGAGAAAACAAGCTTGACCTCACTCAGGAAAAAAGACTGGAAAAGCTGGAAATTAAAAAGCCACGCAGGGAATTTTCCTATGTCGATGAGAATGTTCTAATCTGGTCCATCTGTGTTGTTGTATTTGTATATGCGTTGGCCGGCGGTTTGCAGGCCGCAGTATATACGGATATGCTGCAGGGTATATTTATCATCCTGCTTTCAATAATCCTTGTCCCATTTGGATTGAGTAAGGTAAATTCCATCTTTGGCAGTACCGGCTTTTGGGGAGCTATGCATACAATCCACCAGCAGCTGCCGGAATGGTATTTTGATATATTCGGCTCGGCTAAAACAGTTGATTTTACATGGTACTACATTTTTGCGTTATCAGCTTTGGGGATGATAAATGTTGCCGTTCAAGCCAATCAGATGAATGCGATTGCTTCGGCTAAAGACGAGTTGACCGCCCGTATCGGCTTTACCTCGGGCTGCTTTATGAAGCGGTTTTGTACCGTGCTGTGGGGATTTACCGGCTTGATTACTATTGTGTTGTACAGCGGTACAGTCAAGAATCCGGATTATGTATGGGGACATGCCACCCGTGACCTTTTGGGAGGCCTTGGTATAGGCCTGGTAGGCCTGATGATTGCCTGTCTGTTGGCTGCTTTGATGTCAACCGCCGACACCCTGATGATTACCACTTCAGGTGTGCTGACACACAATTTGTATCGACCGCTGCTGCCAAATTTTGAAGAAAAGCATTACGTCAGGGTCGGCCGAGTATCCGGCGGGGTTGTCCTGGTTGGCGCGGCACTAATGGCAGCGAGGTTCGATACTATCCTTCAGATGTTGAAGTTCATATACGAATTTAATGCAATTCTTGCCGCAGCTTTCTGGTGCGGTATAAAATGGCGGCGGACCAACCGGACAGGTGCCTGGAGTTCTATGATAGTTGCCATGCTCATCTTCGCTGTTATCCCGATTATACTTCCCGCCATGGTGCCCAAGTTGCGTACAAACAGTTATCTGCTAAAGCGCACCGACCCCGAGGCCTTAACACGTACATACACCGCCCATCAGATGGACGTGGCCCAACGTAATAAAGAAATCGAACAATGGGATGAACTTAACAAAGAAGGCCAGGCTATAGGGCCTCGCCCCATACAGATTTTGGTTGGTCAGGAAGTTGTCAAGGTAATACAGCCGCCGAGAAAATCAGTGTTTTGGCAGAAGGGAATAAAGGAAACAGGCGGAGTTCCGAAGGGCCAGGGTTTGTTTTATATTGAAATGGTCGTGGTTGACCGGATTTTCGACCTCTCAAAAAATCCGCACGCCCTCAATGAAACAGTCCGAACACTCATCAGAATCGTCCTGCCGTTTTCGGTTCTTATTATTGTTTCTCTCCTGACCAAACCGGATGACAAGCAGCAGCTCGACCGTTTTTATGTGAAAATGCGAACGCCGGTAATCCTCGACAGGGAAAAAGACCGAGTTGAACTCGAGAAATCTTACGCTAATCCGGACCGCTTCAGAGGGACATTGCTCTTTCCAAACTCAAATTTTGAGTTCTTCAAGTGGAAAAAGATTGACACTATCGGATTTGTATTATCTGTACTTACCGTCTTTGGTATCATCGGAATATTTTATTTGGTTCTGAATATTGGTGCATAGCGACCGTCGAAACGATTGGTATTTGCTTGTAAAACAGGAAAGGTGACTATAGGAGAAATGACATCTCTCGACAGAGTCTTGAAAACATTAAAGCACCAGGAACCCGACAGAATCCCTTTCGACCTGGCAAGTACGCTGGTTACCGGAATAACCAAAAATGCCTACATAAATTTAGCTGCTTATTTGGGAGAAGAAACGGGTCAAGTTGAATTATACGATACCATACAGCAACTTCCGGTTGTGCAGGAAGATATTCTTGAAAGATTAGAAGTCGATATCAGAGGGCTGATACCTAATTTTGCAAGAAAAAATCCGCCTCTGGAAAGCGATGGGGATGTCTGTTCATTTAGTGACGAATGGGGCGTAAAATGGGAGATGCCCAAAGGCACACTTTATTTCAGCGCAACGGAATGTCCCCTCTCAGGAGATATTACTGAAGGAGATATCGATAACTTTCCGTGGCCCGAGCCCGCAGACTCCTTTCTTTTTGAAGGTCTTGAGGAGAAAGCAAGGAAATATCACGAGGCCGGATACGCCGTCATCCTCGAAAATTTGTGTGCGGGTATCTTTGAAATGGGCTGCAGAGTAAGAGGAACTGAGCAGTTCTACATGGATTTAGTAATGAATCCCGATATTGCCTGTAACCTTTTGGATAAATTCATCGAATTAAAAATACGGTTCTACAAAGCTGCTGCGGAAAAGTTGGGAGACTATATTCAATGCATAAGAGAGGTGGACGATGTTGCTGGTCAGGATGCTTTGTTGATTTCCCCACAGATGTATCGCAATTTTATAAAACCCAGACACAAGCGGTTATTTGAAGCGCAAAAACAGTTCTTCCCTAAACCTTTTTATGTCTGGTTTCATTCCGATGGTGCTATCTTCGACATAATTCCGGATTTTATAGAGATAGGAGTAGAGGTGCTTAATCCTGTACAATTAACCGCTAAAGGCATGTACCCTGAAAAACTAAAGGCCGAGTACGGCAAGGACATTACCTTCTGGGGTGGTGGTGTAAATACACAGCAGATTCTCCCGACAGGTACTCCCGCGGAAGTTGAAAAGGAGGTTAAGGAAAGAATAAAGCATTTAGCACCCGGCGGAGGTTTCATTTTCGGCACCGTCCATAACATACAGGACGATGTTCCCCCGGAAAATATCATGGCTATGCTGAAAGCTCTCAATGAGCTAAGAGACTACTAAGTTTAGCTATATCCTTTTCCGGCCGGCGACTGCCAAATTGGCACATATCCGCAAAATCGCATAATCGCAAGTTGTTGCTGTTGCTATAATTGCAGTTTTGGTTGTTTGGGCACGCGGTTTGCTATTTATTGAATATTAGAGCATATCCGATAGTTGATATTTGAAGGGATTTTGCTATGAAATTCGACAAATTTACATTGAAGGCCCAGGAGGCATTAGCCACCGCTCAGCAGATTGCGATGGCCAAGTCGCATACGGTTCTATCGCCGTTGCATTTGTTAGGCGCTGTTTGCGGTGATGATACCGGCATTGTGGTTATGGTCCTGAAAAAAATCGGCGCTAATGTTTCGCGGATTAAAGAGATGACAGACAGCGAGCTTAGCCGCCTGCCGCAGGGTGATAGCGGTGCTCAGCTTATGCCTGAGCCGGTTTTTAATCAGATTGTGCTCGACGCCCAAAACAGGGCTGATGCGATGGGCGACGAATATCTAAGTGTGGAGCATCTGTTTATCTCTCTGTCTTCGGTACAAGGTGACGCCAAAGAGATTTTACGCCTTAACTCGGTTACTACTGAACAGATTGGGGGTGCTTTGAAGGAAACTCGCGGCAGCGAAAAGATAACCGACCAAAGTCCCGAAGACAAATACAGGGCCCTCGAGCGTTATGGGCTCGACCTTTTGGATATGGCCGGAAAGGGAAAACTCGACCCTGTTATCGGCAGAGATGAGGAAATACGGCGATGTATGCAGGTCCTCAATCGCCGCACGAAAAATAATCCCGTGCTAATCGGAGAGCCTGGCGTGGGCAAGACCGCAATTGTCGAAGGCCTTGCTCAGCGAATTGTTGCAGGCGATGTCCCCACAGGCCTGAAGAATAAAAGAATTATTGCCCTGGATATGGGGGCACTGATAGCGGGAACCAAATTCAGGGGCGAATTTGAAGACCGCCTCAAGGCCGTGCTAAAAGAGGTTATTGGCGCCGAAGGTCAAATAATACTTTTCATTGACGAGCTGCATACTGTTGTCGGAGCGGGCAAAGCTGAAGGCGCCGTTGACGCGGGAAATTTGTTAAAGCCGTCCCTTGCGCGGGGCGAGCTGCGTTGTATCGGCGCCACTACGATTGACGATTATCGAAAGTATGTTGAGAAAGATGCGGCCCTTGAGAGACGCTTTCAGCCGATTCTGATTGACCCGCCGACCGTTGAGGAAACGATAGCCATTCTTCGCGGCCTAAAGGCCCGCTATGACACGCACCATGGTGTTCGCATTACCGATTCGGCACTTGTAGCGGCTGCAACTTTGTCGAATCGCTACATATCCGATAGGTGGTTGCCTGATAAAGCTATAGATTTGGTTGATGAGGCAGCTTCGAGACTGCGCATTGAGAACGATTCGCTGCCCGCCGAACTCGATACTATTCGAAGAAAGATTATTCAGCTGCAAATCGAACGTGAGGCACTCAAAAAAGAAAGTGACAAACCAAGTAAAGAACGATTAAAAAATACCGAAAAGCAACTGGCCGAATTGCAGCAAAAGGACAAAGACCTTACCACACAATGGGAAAGTGAAAGGGGCGACATCGACCAGATAAAACAATTGAAAGAGAAAATCGAAGACGCTCAAAACCAGTTCGAAAACGCCCAGCGCAAAGGCGAGCTGGAGGCCGCTGCTCGTTTGAAATACGGTACAATTGCGGAGTTGAAAAAGGAGCTTGAGCAAAGAGAGGTTCAGCTTGCCAAATCCGACAGGGCCATAATCCGCAACGAAGTAACTGAAGAGCACATCGGCCAGGTTGTTTCAAAATGGACCGGCATACCGGTCGCCAGATTATTGAGCGGTGAGCGCGAGCGACTGATGAAGATGGAAGAGGCGATTCAGACGCGGGTGGTTGGCCAGGATGAAGCGGTTACGGCCCTTTGTAATGCGGTGCGCAGGAGCCGTGCGGGCCTGGGCGATATGAATCGGCCGACAGGGTCATTTCTGTTTCTCGGCCCCACCGGCGTAGGAAAAACCGAGCTTTCAAAAGCACTTGCTGATTTTCTGTTCAACGACCCCAACGCTATGGTTCGCATTGATATGAGTGAGTTTATGGAACCGCACAGCGTTGCCCGCCTTATCGGCTCACCGCCCGGTTATGTCGGCTACGAAGAGGGCGGCAGACTGACCGAAGCTGTTCGCCGCAAGCCGTATTCGGTGATTTTGCTCGATGAGATTGAAAAGGCACATCCGGACGTCTTCAATGTCCTGCTGCAGGTTTTCGACGATGGCCGACTAACCGATGGAAAAGGCCGAACTGTCGATTTCAAAAATACCGTGATTATTATGACCAGCAATATCGCCAGCCAGCAGATTCAGGAGCTGACCGAAGAGTCCGGCGCCGACTGGGAGATTGAGGCACACGTCAAAGATGCGCTCAAACAGCTTTTTAAACCCGAGTTCCTCAATCGTATTGACGAGATAATTGTTTTCCATATGCTAACAAAGGACGATTTAAAAAAGATTGTCGATATCCAGCTCGATTACCTTGCCGAGCGCCTGGCCGGACGCAAGATTAAAGTCGAATTTACCGACGCCGCCCGCAATCAGATTATGGACGAGGGTTATGACCCTGCCTTTGGCGCTAGACCCTTGAAGCGGACGATTCAGCAGCGCCTGGAAAACCCCCTTGCCGCCCAGCTTCTGGCCGGCAAATTCACCGACGGCGACACCGTAAAAATCGACGCCGATATGCACAAATTCACCTTCGAAAAAGTGTAGCGTGACTCGTCATTCCTGCAAAAGCACTGAACCCAGGTGTTTAACCATTGCACCAGTTGTCCATAAAAACCATCAGTGTCTTTGCGGCTTTTGTCTTTATCTACGAACTATGAACAACGAACTATCTTGTCAAAAGTTTTTTTGTATGTACTTAACTGCGTTGTTGAAGATTGTTGTTCCGTCGGCGTCTCTCGTCTCTCGTCCCTCGTCCCTCGTCCCTCCTATCTTGTACAGGCGTGACCAGCGCGGATGCTGAGTGGGCCGCACGTGCCTTTCCGGATGCGGCATAAGCCCGAGTACCCTGCCTGTGCTGTCCGTCAACCCCGCTATTGAACCCATCGAGCCGTTTGGGTTAATGGGATAGTCGCCTTCCTCGCCGTTTTCATCCACATATTTGAATGCGATATGTCCCTCAGCCTTCAATTCCTCCAGCATAGCTTCGTCTTTGGTAACGACTTTGCCCTCGCCGTGTGCTATCGGCAGATAGATTTGTCGGCCCGGCTCAATGAAAATACACTTTCCCGTCTGCGGGGCCAAATATACCCATCTGTCCTCGAATTTACCGCTGTCGTTGTAAGTTATGGTAACCGCTTCTTGTTTAGCTGAACCGTTACCCGGCAAAATTCCAGTCTTGACAAGTACCTGGAAGCCGTTACAGATTCCAAGCACTAATTTGCCGTCATCTATAAATTTTTGCAGCGGCTCGGAAAGATGATGTATGATTTGGTTGGCTAAGATTTTACCCGCAGCCACGTCATCGCCGTAGCTAAAACCGCCGGGAAAAACAATTATCTGGAACTGCTCGAGCAGTTTTTTATCTTCGATTAGCCGGTTTATATGCACACACTCGGCCTTTGCACCTGCCTGCTCAAGCGCGTACTCAGTTTCCATATCGCAATTTATCCCCGCCGCCCGCAAAACTATCGCTCTTACTTCCGCCATAACAAAAAGCTCCTAGTTTCTCAGTTGTGTGTTCGACGTTGATTTCAGTTTTGGTTGATTGCTCACACTTGTTTATTCCAAATTACGAAAGCTGAACACCGCGCTTATTAAGATACTGTTACTGCGCAAGAAGATGAGTTATCTTGTCCTTTATAAAACTTAAAAGCTACTTTCCCTATGCCTCTTGTTCCGAGATAGTTAAAAGCAAAGCCTATCGGAGCTCCAACAATCGGCACTAATTTGGTGAAACTTGTAAGGCTTTTCTCACCTGCCTTTGTAATTATCTTTCTGCTCAGGATCCTGTTTATTTTCTTCATCACTTCTCTTGTAATGAATTTCTTAACGGCCTTTTTGGCAAAGTCCTGCCCTATTTTTATTCCAGCTTTACGTAGCGCGTCTATACCTGCCTTACCACCCATGGCTAATAGAATATCTGTGGCCATATCTTCATCGTGAATATTCCAACCATACATGTAAGCAATGGCTAAGACCATCCGTGCCTGAATTTTGAAGCAATAGTATAAATCTACAGGTAGTGCAATTGGCATAGTGGTAAATCCGCCCAAGCCACATAATCCGCCGATCCCACCTGCCTTTAAAGACCTTCTTGAAATTATCTTTTTTGACAATTCGTCATTACTAATCCCGGGATTTAGCTTCTTTAACTGGTTAACATACTCCTCAACATACACAGCCTCTTTCTCTATTGTTTGCTTCAAGATCTCAATCAGCTCCTGAGACCATTTTTGAATCTGCTCCTCCGTCATTTTCCTAAACATCTCAAATTTACCCGGTAGCTTCTTCATTATTTTAAACCCCAGACTTTTTATACACTGACCAAATCGTTGATATCTCTACAATTACCAATCAAACGGCTTTTGCCACGCCTGTTTCAGCGAATCCAAATCCAGTTTGATAACAGCTTTTCCGTCCCGCGCTTTTATGACTAATGTTTTTTCCTCTGTTACCTTACCGATTTGTCCGAAGGGCAGATTCAGCATCATTTTTGCGAAAGCATCGTAATTTCCCGGCTCGACTTCCACAATATAGCGCGAGTTTGATTCGCTGAACAGTTGCGTATCTATTCGCGAGCAGTCGGCGGCTTTAGGCAGGCCCCGCAAATCCGCTTCTATCCCAAGTCCCCCGGCAAAAGCCATCTCCGCAAGTGCCACAGCTAATCCGCCCTCTGAGCAGTCGTGACAGCTGGCCACAAGGCCGTCAGCTATCGCAGCAGAAATTTTGCCGGCAATTTTAGGGGCCGTTTCGAGGTCCACTTTCGGGACATTGGCTCCGAGCTGGCCGTGAATCTTGTAATAGTGGGAGCCGCCTAACTCATTTTTGGTCTCGCCCACTATAAAGAGCAGATTAGACGCCTTCTTAGCGTCCATTGTTACACACGTCTTAATGTCATCAACGAGCGACATCGCGCTTATCAAGAGTGTCGATGGGATTGAAATCTGCGTTCCATCTTCGCAGGAGAATTCATTGTTTAGTGAATCCTTACCGGAGATAAACGGTGCTTCGAAAGCGATTGCCCCGTCATAGCAGGCCTGGGCCGCTCGCACCAATGGGCCCAAAGTCTCTGGCTTTGTGCAGTCGCCCCAGCAGAAGTTATCCAGCAGCGCAATCCTGTCAACTCGCCCGCCCACACATATCAGGTTCCTGATTGCCTCATCAATCCCGGCCAGGGCCATCCAGTACGGGTCAATATCGCCATACATCGGATTCATTCCACAGCTAATTGCAAGGCCCTTATCCGAGTCGAACTTGGGTTTTATCACCGCCCCGTCACCGGGACCATCGTTATTTACGCCTACCAGCGGCTTGACAACCGAATTGCCCTGAACTTCGTGGTCGTATTGACGGATTACCCATTCCTTGCTGGCAACGTTGTAAGATGAGAGAATCTGCAGAAGCTGCTTGTTATAGTTATTTTTTTCAGGTATGCTCGGCTCGGTCAATTGGGGAGTCTTCCAGACTGCCTTGCGGGAGTATTTAGGTATGCCCTCGTGCAAAAACTCCATATCCAGTTTGGCTACCTCCTGGCCGTTATAGCGCAGTGTCAGCTTCTTATCGCCGGTGAATTTACCTATTACTGTTGCCTGGACGTTTTCACCGTCGAAAATTTTCATTATCGCTTCTAAGTTTTCCGGCTTAACGGCTACAACCATTCTTTCCTGTGCTTCGCTAATCCAGATTTCGGTATAGTTTAGCCCGGCATACTTTAAGGGCACTTTTTCCAAATTGACTTCTACACCGAGCTCTTTGCCCATCTCTCCTACCGCACCGCTAAGGCCCCCGGCTCCGCAGTCAGCAATCGCCTCGTACAGACCGACCTTGTTTGCCTGAAGCAGTACGTCCAACATCTTCTTTTCCGTTATTGGATTGCCGATTTGGACCGCGTGGGAAAAGATGGTTTCGTACTCGTGCGTCATTTGCCCGGAAGAGAAAGTTGCTCCGTGTATTCCGTCTCGCCCTGTCCTGCCGCCGACCACGATAACCAGGTTTCCACTTTGCGGATTCTCAAAGCATTTATGTTTGTCCATCAGGCCGATGTTGCCGCAATATACTAACGGATTAGCTAAGTATCTGTCGTCGAAATAGATTGCACCGTTGACTGTTGGTATTCCCATTCTGTTGCCGTAGTCGCGAACGCCGGCAACAACACCTTTCATAATTCTTCTCGGATGCAGAACGCCTTTAGGGATATCTTCGAGTTTCTTGTCGGGCTCACCGAAGCAGAATATATCTGTGTTGGCGATGGGTTTTGCACCTAAGCCGGTCCCCATTGGGTCGCGAATTACACCACCGATGCCCGTAGCTGACCCGCCGTAAGGGTCAAGTGCCGAGGGATGATTATGCGTTTCGACCTTGAAACAAACTGCCGAATCCTCGTCAAATTCCACCACGCCGGCGTTATCCACAAACACCGATATGCACCATTTTTTATTGAGTTCCTTGGTGGCATTGAAAACGGTTTCCTTTAGCAGATTGTCAAAATGCACCTGCTTGCCGTCGATTGACATATCAACGGAGCTTTTGAGCGTTTTGTGGACGCAGTGCTCGCTCCAGGTTTGGGCGATTGCTTCGAGTTCAATGTCAGTGGGTTCTTTAGCCAGTTGCTGGTAGTATTTTTGAATGGTCTGCATCTCGACCAGATTGAGAAACAGGTCTTTTTCTTTGCTCAAGGCTATTAGCCCGTCGTCGTCAAGGTCGCGTATCGGCCAGTGTACTATCTGCAGTTCGTACGGTTTTAGATGGGAGCTTGGCGGCTCGGCTTCGTTGCCGATTACTACCTCCTCGATACAATCGTTTGCCAGGATTTTCTTTGCGATAGTGTCGGTCTGGCTTGGCGTAATATCGCCCAGCAGCACATACTTTCGTGCTGTTCGAACGTTACCGGCTTCAACACCCATATCAGCTATTGCGGTCATTACAGATTCAGCTACGGGGTCGGTGACGCCGCTCTTTAAGTGTACCTCGATTAGTGTTGCCTTAGCCAGCCCTGCCGGCGCTCTGCTTCTGCCTATATAATACTCTTCGCAGACCGGGTCGGTTAAGAGTTCTTTGCCTAACCGCCTGGCAAAATCCTTATCGAAGCCTGTCCCGAGCGCAGCCTGTCCCGAGCGCAGCCGAGGGGTCGAGGGGTCAGCCTCAATCAGAAAAACCGTCGCTGACTGAACCGCCTCGACCGAATGAATACCCAATTCTTTGATTTCTTCTAATACGCTGGCCCCGTGAACGTCAGCAAACCCAGCCCTATTAAAGACCTCGAAACGCCATTGCTTCACGATATTATTTCCTTACTTTTAATCTTGTAGTTTATCATTGCGGCCCGTTTATCTCTTGCTGCCTCCAGCAGTTTTTCAATTTGTTTTTTGTTGCCGCTTTTAATTGCTTTTTTCAGCTTCTCTAATTCAGCTGTAATTTTATCGATGCCTTTGGTAGTGTTGTTTGCATTTGTCGCCAGTACGTCAGCCCAGATGTTGGCCGGTCCCGATGCTATTCTCGAGGTGTCCATAAAGCCTTTGCCGGCGAATTTAAGTTCTTCTCTCTTGCTGGCGTTTATCAACGCCGCCGCTGTGATATGCGGCAGATGACTTACATTTGCAAAGATTCTATCATGCTCGGCTGGCCTCATTAATTTCACAGAGCAGCCAAGCTTTGACCAGAATCTCTTAAGAGTTTCCACCGGGGGTGCGTTAGTTTTTTTTGTCGTTGTTAGAATGCAATCGGCTCGCTCGAACAAATCATCTCTGGCGAATTCAATGCCTCTTTGTTCTGAGCCGGCAATTGGATGTGAGCCGACGTAGTGGCAGGTTTGCGGCAATTGCTTGGCTGCCCAGCGGTGCGGAAAAACTTTTGTCGAGCCGACGTCGGTAACAATGCAGCCTCTTGGCAGTGCATCGCTAATTTGGCTGAATATTTTCTCAAATGTGCATATAGGTGTCGCCAGGATGACAAGGTCAGCGTTGGATACGCCAAGTTTTATATCATCAACGATTTCGGTTGCCACTGCTAATTGTCGAGCTTTTCGGCGAGTAGCGGGGCGGTGGCTGTAACCTACCGTTTTTACGCCGGAAAAAGAGCGTGAAACCGTTAAAGTTATCGACCCGCCTAAAAGGCCCAGTCCTATTACGGTTATTTGCCTTAAGCCTTTCAAAATCAAGACCTTATAAAAATATGCTTCAAAATAGATGCTGCTAAAAAATATAACAAGGTGGCCGTAATGTCAATTTTTTTCTTTGATTTATGCAATTAAAAATGTTAGTATTCTAACTTTAATGAAGAGAGCCGATGGATATGGCAAAAGAAGAGAGTGTCCCGCCCGCTGTTTGTGGGCAGGGTTTTTTTATGGATATTTTTGTTGTGTTCTTGTGGTGATATTTTGCCCATACGGCAAAGCAGGATAATCTAATGGTTAGAATGCCGGGTGATAACAATAAAATCGGCGACGGTGATTATCTGGACTTTGAAGAAAAAGTAGCCGACCTTGACCGCCAGATGAAAGAGCTGCGCAAGCTCAGTTCCATCAAAGGCATTGACTATTCTGCCGAGATTCGCCGCTTACAGCAGGAGCAGGTTACTGAGCTCAAGCGAATCTATTCAAATCTGACCGCCTGGCAAACCGTTCAGGTGGCACGCCATCCGAAGAGGCCTTTACTCGATGATTATCTTAACCTGATGGTAAAGGATTTTCGCGAATTGCATGGTGATAGGTGCTTCGGTGACGACCGGGCAATCATAACCGGGTTTGGTCAGATCGGCAGAGAGAGAGTGTTAATTGTAGGCCAAAACAAAGGCAGGACCACAAAGAACAAGATTGCCTGCAATTTCGGATGTCCCAATCCTGAAGGCTATCGCAAGGCGCTGCTCAAAATGAAATTCGCACAGAAGTACAATATCCCTGTTGTTACGCTCATTGACACGCCGGGTGCATATCCTGGTATTGGTGCTGAAGAGCGGGGCCAGGCCCAGGCAATAGCCGTCAATCTACTGGAAATGTCGTCTCTGAGAGTGCCGGTAATTTGTATTGTCATTGGCGAGGGCGGTTCAGGCGGTGCTCTTGGTATAGGCGTAGGTGACAGGCTGGCGATGCTTGAATTCGCATATTATTCCGTGATATCGCCTGAGGGCTGTGCCGCGATTTTGTGGCGTGACGGCTCGCAGGCCCCAGACGCCGCAGAGGCGCTTAAATTGACCAGCAGGGATTTGTACAAGCTCGGATTGATTGACGCTACTATTCCTGAACCGCTCGGCGGAGCGCATCGTAACGTTCACGACACCGTCTATAATGTCGAGAGATATATTGTCAAAACCCTGGCGTGCCTTAAACGGACAAAGACCGACAATTTGCTTGAGAACAGATACAGGAAATTGCGTTTGATAGGCACCACTTCCGCTGAAGTCCTTCGCAGAAAGACCGAGGCCGGAAGAGAGAGGATAAAAGCGGCGCTGGAAGCTGTCCCCGCCGATAGGCGTCCTGTGGAGACCAAGCCGCGAGAATCCGTCCCCTCCAAATCAAAGCGAGCTGTCACGCCGAAATCAAAACCCGTCTCCGCCAAAGTTTGACAGTCCTGAATTAGACCTTTTTGCCTTTTGCTTTCTACCTGCTGTTTGCTGTCTTCTGACTTTTTAATTTTTGATTTTGCATTTTTAATTGAATTGCTGTCTGCTATCATATAAACTCGAAACTAAATTCCCGGACATATAGGAGCAGATTATGCCCGCTGAAACCATTACCGAAAAGCAGCGTAAAATGGCAAAATGGTGCCTCGAATGCTTCTTCTGCAGCCGCGCACGCAGAAAACAGAAAGGCTTCGCCTACTGGCTCGTTAAAAAAGTCGAATCGCGAATCTGCCCATTCTGCAGAGCGTACGAAAAAGTCTATGGCCGAAAGGCTTACGAACCAATACCTCCCTCTCAAAACACCTCATCCACCAATAATAAATAATCGCTAATCAGTTGGGACCGCAAAGACCGCGATTCCCGTTTAAAATAAAAAAGCCCGACAAATCGGGCTCCTCTGGCGAGATACGAAGTACCAGACACGAAATACGAGCTCTGCTATCCGTTCTTTACCTCTGTTGGGTCTTTGCCTTCTTCGATAGCCGTAATTTTGTTTACCCTTCTTTGGTGTCTGCCCCCGCTGAATTCGGTATTGAGCCAGACTTCCACTATTTTCCTCAGTAATACCTCTCCTATCAGGTCACCTGACACACAAAGCACATTCGCGTCATTGTGGTCGCGTGAAATCTGAGCACTTAGCTCGTCATGGCACAATGCAGCCCTGATTCCCTTTATTTTGTTGGCCGTTATGCTCATTCCTATCCCGGTTCCACAAGCTAAAATAGCCCTGTCAGCTTGTTTTTTCGCCACTGCCATTGCCGCCAAGTACGCTGTGTCAGGGTAATCAACCGGATTGCTGTTACTTGTGCCGACATCAATACACTCGTGGCCAAGTTGAGCAATTATGGCCTTGATTTGATTTTTGGATTCGAAACCGCGATGGTCGTTTCCAACTGCTATTTTCATATCACAAGCTCACCAATTCTTTTTTTCACAGCCTTTTCTATCAGTTCAGCACAATTGTTATAAACCTGTTGCGGCTGGCCTATCGGGTCAGAAATATCTTTGTCTTCTGCTAATAACACACATTTATTCGCAGCCTCGGGACTAAGAGCAGTTACTCGCTCGCGGTGCATTCGGCTCATCGCAAATATAAAATCACATTCTTCGACGAGCTGCTTGGACAGTGCTCTGCTTTTATGAGCTTTTATGTCTGTCCCCTTAGCTGCACAAACTGCTATGGCCTCCGGACTTGCCGGTGAACCGACCATACCCATAGTGCCCGCAGAGAACGTTTTATAACCTCTTTTCCCAAGACAGTCAACCTTACATTCTAATTTTTCTGCCAGATATTTGCGGAACATTCCTTCAGCCATAGGGCTTCGGCAGGTATTGCCGGTGCAAACGAACAAAAATTTAACTTCCGACATTGCTTCCAGCTCTGCTTGGGAATATGCGCCAGGCCTTAAAATTCCCAGCCCTTTCTTACCTATTTTCACAACCGTACTGCTTTTTTTGTATTTACACGGCCCTGCGTCCAACAACAGCTCGATTTGACCCGAGAACTGAGTGAGGACATGCTCTGCATCTGCCGCTGGTGGTTGACCTGTTATGTTTGCGCTTGGTGCAACCACGGGATTTTGGGTTAGCCGCAACAACATTGAAGCTATGGCGTTATCAGGGCAGCGACTGCCTATGGAATTATCTTTATACAAGTTTTCAAAAACCTGTTTCTCAAGGCTGTTTCGCTGTTTTTCGATATTCCGGTCGTCTAATTCGAAGACTATCGTCAAAGGGCCGGGCCAGGCGTTTTTAACCAGTTTTTGGGCCCGTAATCCGACGACAGGCACATATTTTTCAAGGTCTGCTTTTTGGCCGATGTGTAATGTATAGGGTTTCTGAGGGTCTCGGCCTTTGAGGTTATTGAGTTTGGTCAGCGAGGTAGTTTCGACCCTGCAGGCAATTCCATAGACCGTTTCGGTGGGAAACGCCACGAGTCCGCTGGCATCTATGAGCTGTGCAGCCTCCTTGATTTCTGCTGCATCAATCTTCGCAGCATCGAGTTTTACAACTTTTGTCTCCATCTGCCTCACAAAAATACACTAAATAATCTCCAATGACAAGTTTGTATTTTCCCCTCGTAGCGTAGCGAAGATCCCGGGCTTGACCCGGGACCCAGAATTTCGTAGCGAAGCGGAGACCCTCGAAGCGCAGTGAAGTTCCTCGTAGCGTAGCGAAGACCCTCGAAGCGTAGCGTAGATCCCCGCATGTCGTTGGTGGGGACCCAGCCTTTTTTTGTCATCCCGAGCGAAGCGCAGCAATCTCAACCCACAATAGTAAATAGTCAATAGTAAATAATCAATTAAACCCTCCCCCTGCCCACGCCTGCCTGCCCCATTGCTTGCTTGCCCCCGAGTCTCGTCATCGGGGGTCTACTCTAATGGGGTCATCCCGACAGCAAAAGTTTACCCTGAGCAAGAGAGTTTACCCTGCCTGTCCCACACAAAATAGCAAACTTGCGTTATTTGGTGCGGGAAACCAAAGCGAAGGGAAGGGAGGAATATATTGAAAAAAAATGCCACGCCTCGCGTGGCTTTCCGCTTCGTTTAGCCCCTCGGCCTGCCGAGGGGTTTCTTATTTGTTTAGCCGTCGCCGGCATTTATACGCCGTAGCCTTGGCAAAGGTGGATGGCGACGTTCTTTTCGTCATTCTGAACGAAGTGAAGAATCTCAACCAAACATTAATCAATATCGAAGATCCGCCTGTGGCGGAATCAATGGAAATCCCCTTGCCTTTTCCCCTCCTTTCGCTTATTTTATTCCTCCGTAATAAGAATAAGGAAGGAGACAAATCAGTATCGAGATACGAGATACGAAAATGTTTTAGTGGAGATATTTAATATGATTAAAGATGAGCAAATTAACTGTTTGGATGCGGTAGCAGGGGTTTGTCTTCGATGTTTTGTGCTGGCTTTTTGTTTATTGTTGTTCTCGTTTGTTTTATACCTGCTGGCAGCCGATTGGGCCTACAGCATACATTCAAGTTGGTTCAAGATAAGCAGGCTGCATTTTGACCTGATGTATTATTGCTGGATGGCATTTATTAAAATAGTTAGCTTCTTGTTCTTCTTAATTCCTTATATTGCTATCAAGCTAATCTTACGAAAGAAACAATAGCCCAAAGCCTGTCTCGGGACACGGGCCACAGTTTACCCCGTGAGATAGCAAAGAATTACCTCATGGGGAGCGACGAGACACGAATTCGCTTGCCGCCAATTGCGGGTGCCTCGCCAGCCTGCCCTGTGGGCACGAGTTTGTAGTTTTTTTGCTTTTACGCAATACGCTATACGTAAGCTTGTCCTGAGCGAAGTCGAAGGAACGCAATATGAAACACGAAAACCTATTTTGACATACGGTACACATCAGGTATATATTGCCAATTATCATGGCCTTGCGCCGAAGTTTCTTGGTTTGCGATTGTATTGTTCTTATCCTTCTGAGGAGCTGAATATGAAGCGCCTGATTCCGGCAGTTTTGATACTAATTCATTTAGCTGGCTGCGCAACTCGATCCGTCTCTACCACACCCCGTACAGCAATTGAGCAGATGCTGCTTTCCACAGCTGTGGACACCGCCCTTAAAAAGTTTGAACTGCCGCAGGTCAAGGGCAGAAAGGTCTACGTCGACCTTACAAATCTCACCGGTGACGGCGCAGAATAT
This sequence comes from Planctomycetota bacterium, assembly GCA_030605475.1. Classification (GTDB taxonomy): domain Bacteria; phylum Planctomycetota; class Phycisphaerae; order Sedimentisphaerales; family Anaerobacaceae; genus JAUWIG01. Next base: position 77,100 of record JAUWIG010000048.1, read on the forward strand.
ATGTAAGGTAGCAGTCCGGGCACGTTTTGCCGAAATTGGTGCGACTTTGACCGCCACGCCCGACCAGGCCGAATTTATAGCCGAGATTGCTTCCGGCTGCTTAGGCACTGAGTACAAAAGCTTCATCATAGGCATACCCTCCATTCCGGTCCCCGGCTCGCCCACTCCGATGCCGGAACTTTCTTTATTACGCCAGGTTGAGCAGACTGGAATTATGAAGTTCCTCATCTTCGTTCACGCCGAAGGCCGATTCGTAGCCCTTGACCAGTATTACGCCGGAGCCGACCGTGACGAAAGTTTCTTGCTCTGGCACCGCTCACAACGAAAAGACGACATCCGGGAAAGCTGGGAAAAAGCCGATGTGAAAATAAAACAAAAACACACCGATTAAAACACCATCGCTAATTCAAGGCCACACTCTGAGCGCAGTCCAAGGATCTCGCTCAACACTCGCAATCTAAAACTAAGTCTGCTTGCAAAATTGGGATTATAGGTATCTTTTGCTTTCGGGTCTGCCATTATCTTCAAAGTCCAATAGCTGTATCGAAGGCATGGACGTAGAAAATCAGAATCGGGAGGGTTGACTTTTTTGTTGAATATGGTAAATAGTTGGGCGTGGTGGCTCGTCAACCTATTTTTGGTAGCAACAGGATAAAACAAAAGTCGTTAATATTGGGAGATGCCCTTATGAAGACAAGAGTTTTTACCCGGTCACAGCATAATCCAATCATTTCACCTCTGGATCTGCCCTTCCCGGCGGCCGCTGTCCTTAATCCCGGTGCCACCGAGAATGGCGAAGAGGTTGTCTTGCTACTTCGTGTCGAAGACCACACCGGATGCTCGAACATCCATATAGCACGAAGCAAAAACGGAGTGACTGATTGGAATATCGAGCCAGAACCGATACTCCGCTACGGTGAGCAAAACTGGCGGTATGAACAGTGGGGCTGCGAAGACCCACGAGTCACATACCTGGCAGAAGAAAAACGCTGGTATATCACCTATACTGCCTACTCGCCCAACGGTGCTGCCGTGGCATTGGCCTGTTCCAATGACCTTGTTCATGCTGAACGAATTGGATTGCTCTTTTCCCCAAACAATAAAGATGCAGTGCTATTCCCACAAAAATTTGGTGACCGATGGGCGGTACTCCACCGCCCAGACGCCGGTGGAATGGAACACATCTGGTCGGCCTATTCGCCTGACTTGGTGCACTGGGGTGAGCCACACTGTGTGCTGCCGGAGCTTGGTGGCGCTGCCTGGGATGGTGCTAAGGTAGGTGCAGGGCCGCCTCCAATTCTCACGGAGCACGGCTGGCTTCTGATATACCACGGTGTTAAGGCTTATGGTGGTCAACTTGTTTATCGAACCGGTGTAGCTCTGTTGGAGAAAGACAGGCCTCACAAAGTTGTTGCCCGCTCACAAAACTGGATATTCCAGGCCGAGGCACCATACGAACTGTCTGGTTTGACGCCAAACGTAGTGTTTCCGACCGGCCTTCTAATTCGGGGCGATGAGTTGTGGATGTACTACGGAGCTGCGGATACTTGCACATGTCTGGCGACGGCCAAACTAAACGAAATTTTGGCACTGGTCACAACTTAACGTATTTGCAATTTTTTTAGGCACACAGAATCGTGGGTGAAGCTCACGACCAACAAGGAATCAAGAAGCGGCAGGTTGTTTTTAACGGTGTTAAATGGGAAATGTCAGTTTATGTTATCGCCGTGATACCTTTTATGAAAAACAAACGCCCTAAGCTAAACGAAAAGGAGAAAACCAAATGAAACGTCTGATGAATTATTTTCTCAAAGGTCTTTTAGTTTTTGTCCCGGTTGCGTTAACCGTTTTCACTATCGTTCTGGTCTTTACAAAACTTGATGGCCTGTTAAAGATTCCCATTCCCGGCCTGGGCCTGGTTATTACGATACTGGTTATCACATTGGTCGGCTTTTTGGCATCGAATTTCGTTGGAAAGAAGTTTTTCACCCTCATTGACCGGCTTTTCACCAAATTGCCGGTAGTTAAAATGCTGTATTCGGCTATCAAGGATTTAATAGGGGCGTTCGCCGGTGAAAAGAAAAGCTTTGACAAACCGGCCATTGTTGAACTGACGCCGGGCGGAGCTAAGGCAGTGGGATTTATCACAAGAGACGGTCTGGAATTCTTATCTTTATCCGACCATGTGGCGGTTTATTTTCCGCAGTCATACAACTTTGCTGGCTCGGTGTTGATTTTCCCATCTGACCGGGTTACGCCGGTTGATGTTGATAGTTCTGAGGCAATGGCATTTGTAGTCTCAGGCGGAGTCTCAGGAAAATAACTAAAAAACTCAAACTGACTATAATTATTGATTTTACTTTTGTTCTCTGCTGTAATCTGGCTGCATCCTTAGGGCATGTGGTTTCATAAAGTAACCACGTCAGGTACAAGAACTCATATGCGGTTTGGTCTTATGTATATTTACCGCGGGGTCAAGCTGTACATAGTGGTGTTCGCAGTTGAAGGCCGGCATATTATTCCTTGGAATAAGCCGGAACCATAGGATAAAATGCTGGTTTGGTCTTCCACAGTAGGCGTTTGTTAATTAAGAACAGAAGTGTGAAATTGCAGTTGGAGGCGAAAGAGAAAGATGGCCAATTTTGGTAACCGTATCATTCGAGCCGCCAGAACAAGGGCCATCAGTCACAAGCTACTCACCAACCCGGCTATTAACAGTCGCTCTCTGCCCGGCGATTACTTATAATAAAACAACAGCTGCTTATAGCTACTCGAATGCAATAGCGACGCCGATATGTGCATCTTTGAGCACATCTCTGCGTTCAACTCTAACTACCCTACCGCTCTTAATACGTGCAAATCCCCCTTTTTGCTTCGCTAAAGCCGTTGTACGCGGAAAATTGATTTCCACGGTATGGCCCATCCGGACCGGCGTCGTCATAGGAACCGTAATGAAAGCGCCGGTTTTACTGATGTTGGAGCTTCGCCCGTTAAAAAACCTGTTGGCTTCCGGCAGCCAGATGCTAACAGGCCAGGAAAGGTCGGTTCGGGCATCCCTGCGTTGCTCGATTAAAGTCTCCATAATTCAAATCTCCCTTAAATCCCGTTCCGTCAATGATAATTGTTATCGGCAATGTTAATTTAGATAGATTAGTGTATTTAGGTAAAATAGCAATTTTTCTAAAGAATTTTCTATCCCTTTATAATGTTGCTGTGTTTTCACTCTTTTTATCGGACTCTTACCTTCTTACAGAGACAACCAATGTTCTTTTACCTATATTGCCCAAATACACAGGTGGTCTTAAAACAAGTGGCAAAAAGTGCGTAAAAGTGCAAAAAAATGCAAAAAAAGTGCGAAAAATTGCAAGAAAATGCAAGAAAGTGCAAGAAAGTGCAAAAAAGTGCGTTTTTTTGCAATTCTGTTCGGCACTTCGTTTGCGGTTGGTGATTTCGCAGCGAAAGACTTCTGTTTTTC
>JAUWIG010000029.1 GCA_030605475.1 Planctomycetota bacterium
AAGGCAGCGACTCGAATATATGAGACGCGAAAATCAGGTGCCGACAGTTCTCAAGGCAGCAGCCTAAGCCTACTACTGGTCGCAAAGAGAAAAACAAAAGAGAGCTTTTTCAGCAAGCCCTACTTAGCTAAAAGGTAAAAAAGTGAAAGAAAAACAGAAAATAAGACATCAGCAAAAGGAAGTTATATTATGAAACGACGTAATTTTCTCAAGGTTATCGGTGCCGGTGCCGTCTCTATAACCCTGCCGGCATGTATGAGCGCTCAACAGCCTTCCGGCAAAGGTGCTCGGCCCAATATTCTTTGGATTTTGTCCGAGGACATCAGCCCTGACCTGAGCTGCTATGGCACGCCGGCAGTAGAGACTCCAAATCTCGACAAGCTTGCCGACCAGGGTGTCCGTTTCACCAACGCATTTACAACCAGCCCGGTTTGCTCTACCAGCCGTTCGGCTATGATTACAGGTATGCACCAAGGCTCCATTGGCGTACACCATCACCGAAGCCATCGTAAGGATGGATACACGTTACCGGAACCGGTACGGCTGATAACCGAGTACTTCCGCCAGGTCGGGTACTTCACGGCCAACGTCAAGACAGCCGCTCCAGGTGTCCGCGGCTCGGGCAAAACGGATTTCAACTTCAAGTTCAGCAACGCCTTTGACGGCAGCGACTGGAACCAGCGCAAGCCCGGCCAGCCTTTCTTCGCACAGCTATCAATCAGTATGACGCACCGCGGCAAACAATGGAAGGGCCTGGACAAAAAGCTCGACAATCCGGTTGACCCGGCCAAGGTCAAGCTGCCGCCTTACTACCCCGACCACCCCATCGCACGCCAGGACTGGGCAACATACCTGAATTCCATTCAGATGATGGACCAGTATGTCGGCAAAATTCTAAAACGCCTCGAGGACGAGGACCTGGCGAACAATACCATAGTCATTTTCATTGGCGACCACGGCCGCTGCCACGTCCGCGGCAAGCAATGGCTTTACGACGGAGGCATCCATATCCCGTTGATTGTTCGCTGGCCGGGCAAATTAAAACCAGGCCGTGTGAGTGAAGACCTGGTCAGCACAATCGATATTTCGGCGACGGTTTTGAACATCGCAGGCATCAAGCCGCCAAAACATATACAAGGTCAGATTTTCCTCGGCCCAGGTGCAAAGAAGCGAAAATATATCTTTGCCGCCCGCGGACGATGCGATGAAACCATAGAGTGTATTCGCTGCGTGCATGATAAACGCTACAGCTACATTCGAAATTACATGCCGTACCGTCCCTGGATGGCCCCTAATCGCTATAAGGACACCAGCTATCCGATGCGTGAGCTCTTACGCAGCCTGCACGCCGAGGGCAAGCTTACTCCTGCTCAGAAGAAATTCCTGGCCCCGACCAAGCCGCCGGAAGAATTATACGACCTTAAAAATGACCCCTACGAAGTGCACAATTTGGCCAGCTCACCTGAGCATAAAAATGTTCTAAAGCGGATGCGTGCGGCCCATATTAAGTGGATGCGTCAAACCGCAGACTTAGGTCTTATCCCAGAGCCTGAACTGGAGGAAATTTATTTAGAGCATGGCAACGGCTACGACATACTGGCTCAGCCGGAAAATCGCGACCTGATTGAGCGCATACATGAGGTAATAGAACTCGCCGAATATGGTAAAGCGGCGATACCGGACCTCATGCAGGCAATGCAGGACAAGAGAGCATCGGTACGCTGGTGGGCGGCAATCGGCCTGGGTAATATGGCTCCGGACGTTGGAGCGGCAGAGACCGCATTACAAAAAGCTTTGCAGGATAAATCCGCTTCGGTTCGCATTGCCGCAGCGCGAGCATTCTGCCGGATGGGGAAAGCCCGGCAAGTCTTGCCACTTTTGGCACGGGAGCTACAAAACAAAGAAAATAAGATTGTGCGTCACTACGCTGCACTGGAGCTGGAAGACCTTGGCGAGAAAGCTGGTGAATTCATAGAAGAGATTCGAGCCGCACAAAATGACAGTTACGACTGCGTCAAACGGGTAACCACCCGTATCGTAAACACGCTGGAAAAATAAATCGTGACTAATCGAGATGACATCAGTTTTACTTTAATTTGATAGGTACTCCTTTATCACGGGCTTGTGCTACGAATGACTTTATCTCATCTAAAAGTAATTGCAATTGCTGAGTGTTCTCAAGCAGATTTTCATAAAATCGCCCATCGTTTATAAGTTTGGCAGCACTACCTTGCCCATTGTTTATTGTATCCAGGATTTGCCGTAGTCGCGTCGCCGCTTTACCTATTTCTTCGCTCGTATCGACCATCGCAACAACGAGCTCTTCGGCTTTGGCATCAATATTTGTCATAGTTGTTGTCCCGGCAGCGGCAAATTTTCGAAATTCTTCTATCGTCTGCTTGGCCTGCTGTATCATCTCCGTAGCCTGCTCTGACGCATCAGCTAAATTAGCCAACGTTTTCTGAAGATTTTCTTTTGTGTCGGGACTGCTAATGATATCGTTGGCGTGGCCACTAAGAACTCTGAGGCTCTCAACCAGCTCAACCAGTTTTTTCTGGCTTTCTTCCGGAAAAAACTCGCTGGTCATACCGGTCGAGCCTTGCAGCCATATCTTGTCCACCAAAAATATTGTTTCCGGCCGGTTCGGGTCAAGCGGCACCTCAGGCTTACCAGGGTGTTGTTTAAGTTCGATATAACTACTCCCTAATCCTCGCGTCATCAGTTTTACCTCAATATTGGAGGGAATATTAACGTACCTTTTGTCAATACTAAGAATAACCACCGTTTGATAATACTCTAAGCCGCTCACCATATCCCTTCGTATCTCCGGTGACATAACCTTTGTTACTCGACCGATTTGATAGCCACAAAAGCGCACAGGTGTATCCGTCTGTACTCCCGGTGCTGTCGGGAACTGAACGAAAACCTCAAAAGAACCCATCTTGGTAACGGCAGATGGCAAATCACCGAACTTAAATATCAGCCACACGAGCGCGCCCATACCAACAACAACAAAAATGCCCACAATCATATTGCGTCTTTTTTGGGTGGTCTCATAGTCACTCACTGTTCACTCCCTTTCAAATCACTGCGGCCTTCCAGAAACAACTCCCTTATGGCACGCAAAGGATAGCCGCTGTCGTTAAGTTTTTTTATCAGTTTAATTCGCCCAATGCTCTTTTCATCAAACAGCCGTCTGCCGCTCGGCGCAACTTCTGTCGGCTCAAGCAAACCGACCATAAGATAATATTGCAAAGATTGCCGGGAAATACCAGCTTTTTTTGCGGCTGCACCTATCGGCACTAATTCGCCTTTCTGACTCAAAGCTCATCCTCATATACACTTTTAACAATTCTGCCAATGTTTAGCGAATAGTTAACAGCGGATTGGAAAAGAAAAACTATACGCTAAACACTGTTTTTTTACTCAACTTTCCTAACCGCCTCACTTACCAGAGCCAGGAACGAAGCTTTTACCTGCTCAAATGTTAGTCGTCCTGTAGCCGCAGTCTCTTTAATACTTGTTGATTTATCTAATTTTGCAGAGCCAGGCAAAATCATAAGCAGATAATCGAAGCCGGCCGGAATCCGGTCCTGGCTTTGCCGAAAGGCCTCTCTCAACAGCCGTTTTAATCGATTACGAACAACTGCATTGCCGCAGGATTTCTCCACAGAGACACCCAAGCGCGGATAGCCGCAATCGTTTTCGGACATATAGAGTCTAAGCAATCCATCACTAACACTCAGCTTACGAGCCAAAACTGCTTTGAACTGCCTGTTACTGACAAGTCTATTCTTTTTCGGAAAAGAAAACCGTCCCAAAGTTCCACCATAATAACCTAAAAACGCAAAACGAAAAGTGAAAAACCACAACTTAAAATCTAAAATTCCTGCGATTTTTGCTTCTTGCTCTGCTGCTAACCCGTTGCCAGGGACATCCCATCCGCTGCTTTACGTCTGTGCAAGACCTCAGCACTTATTTTGCGGTTCACCAATCGATAATCCAAAATACCAACAAGCTCATCGCTATCGTCACCGGCCACTACGGGCAGATTTTCCAAATCATAGCGCCTCATCCGCTCCATCGCCTCTTCAAGCGGCTTCATTGGCGTCGTCTTGTCCAGCACAGGCTCAGCAACATCACAGGCCAACAGCCAGCCGGCAACTTCCCTGTTGGCAAACATCTCTTTGATATCGGCGATAGTGATTATCCCTATAATCCTGGATTGACTGTCAATAACCGGATAATAAACACTGTCGCTTGTACTGAATACCTCAAGAATCCGGTGCAGCGGCAAATCCTGCGCAATACTTGTCGGATTGGTATCCATAACGTCCTTAACTGTGTATGTCTTCATCAGGTCTTCTTCGGTAACATTCATTCCTACTTCCCCTGCCCTTCTAACACCCAGCTTAACCAGCATCGGCCCGATTATTTCCATCAAAAATGCCGCTGACATAACAACCATAATAATAGTATGACCAAGCTCTGTGTTAAACTGCTGGCCGGCCAAAATAGCAAGGCCAATTGCCACACCGGCCTGAGGCAGAAGACAAATTCCCAGGTATTTACGAACTACAGCAGGTGCGCCGGAATACCTGGCACCAAACCAGCACCCAACAACCTTACCAAACGCCCTGCAGAGCGTAAACACTACTATCATAACAACTATCCACGGAGCCAGCCTGTCAAACCGCATATGAGCCCCGGCAAGCACAAAAAACGAAATATAGACAGGAGGCGAAAATTTCCTGACAAGCTTAAAAGTGCCCTTGCTCCGGCGAGGCATTAAGTTGGCAACTGTTATACCCAATATCATAGCGGGCAAAATAGGGTCGATTTTCGGTATCATTGAGATGCCGACTACAAGCAAAAGACAGCTAATCGAAAACTCCAAAATCTTATCGTCAGACCTGACAAATTTTAACAGATAATACAGCAATACCCCCGCTAAGAATCCCAACAGTATCGCACCAATAATTTCACCAAACAACACAAGCACAGTAGTTAAAACAGAGCCGTGGCCCGTGCCCATAAGCGCATCTGCTCCTGTAGCTGCGCCGCGATATAGCAGCAGCGCCAGAGCGTCGTCGAGCGCGACAATAGCAAGTGTTGCCGCCGTAAGAGGCCCTCTTGTCTTATACTCCCATAAAACATTTACTGTAGCCGCCGGTGCCGTGGCTGAGGCTATGGCACCAAGCACAAGTCCCATTGCAGTCGAAATATACAGATTTCTTGTTATTAGCCACGCTATTACCGAAGTGCCAACCCCCGCCAGCAAAAAAGCTCCCATCCCTTGGGAGAAAAGAATGATGAAAAATTGCTTCCCATACTTCTTAAACACGTCACCTCGAAGCTCACTGCCAATCATAAACCCTATAACACCCAGGGCAAACATTGTAAAAGGTTTGAGGGCCTCAATGGTGTGGGGAGTTATCAACTCGAAACAATCACCCAGAAGTACCCCGACAATGATGCAACCAACGACCTGCGGAATATGAAGTCTTTGAAAAAGACGTGCACCAAAGGCACCGCCTAAGATAATCAGCCCGAATAACAAAACCAAATTCAAATGGCCAAAAGCCCCAGTACTTGCATTAACAAACGAATAAATCATAGTAATCCCACCTTCTAAATTTATGCAAATTACACATACCAGGCACTATGTATATTACCGGCATCTCGTATTTGACTTCACGAGATACGCTTCACGAATTTATGCTAATCTTAATATCGGCTTTGTCAAATGATTTCCTTTTGCCCCGGTAGCCCAAAAACTTATCAATTTTGGCTTTATGTAACAGCCCAATTGTGCTATACTGCTCTTGTCTACCGGCAATTGTAGGAGTAACAAAGAATGCTTGAGCAAAAGGAACGAATCATCATTGCCCTGGTAATTTCTATTTCTGCGATTATATTTGTTACGGTAGCAATCCTGGCAATACTGGACCGACAACCCGCCGAACAGACCTTTACAGAGTATCACCACGAACAGCATTTGCCATCTGAACCGCTCGCTGAAAGCTCCGATGAATTTGCAAAAACAGATGTACCTGCAAGAACAAATACCGAACCCACCCTCACCCCTAAGGCGGAGCCATCTGCAAAAACAAATACCGAACCCACCGTCAGCCCTAAGCGGAATCTAAAGAATATCATCAGGAACGCAAGGACCTGGGGCCCGGTTTACAGAGCCTGGGCCGGCGAAATGGCACCGGACTTTACGCTGATTGATGTTACCGGCAAACGGCACAAATTAAGCGACTACCGCGGCAAGAGTGTTATAATCATGTTCTGGGCAACCTGGTGCAAACCTTGTATGATGGAGTTGCCGCACCTGATTGCACTGCGAAACACCATCAGCGAGGATAAATTAGCAATGTTAGCTATATCAAGCGAGCCCCCAGCTTTGGTGAAAAGGTTCGCCGCCAAGGGAAAAATCAACTATACGGTCTTTTCTGTTAATACACGTGCTATGCCGGCCCCATTTAGAAACATAGCTTCTATCCCGTGCAATTTCTTTATCGACCCTGATGGAAAAATAAAACTGGCTACCTCAGGTTTGCTGCCATTAGGCGATATAAAAGCCATATTACAGGCCGAATAATAATAAAAACACCCGCTTTTTTATACCGCAGACCTTAAAATTTTTCTGGACAATGCAGTAAAAAGTAGTTAGAATCTAAGTTTAGACCGATTAGTAATCTCAGGTGCAGGTTAAAATTTAGAGGTAGTTACCTATGGCACATAAAAAGGGACAAGGCTCTACGAGAAACGGCAGAGACAGCAATCCGAAATATAGAGGCGTGAAGCTGTTCGGCGGACAGAAGGTTATGACCGGCTCAATCATCGTCCGCCAGTGTGGAACAAAATTCTTCCCAGGCCTAAATGTCGGCATGGGCAAGGACTACACTTTATTCGCCACCGCTGATGGACAAGTGCGTTTCCAGGGCCGAAAAGTGCACGTCATCTGACAAACGGTCAAAAACACTTGGCAAGAAAGGGATGGTTTTATGCCATCCTTTTTTTATGTATTTTATGTAAAATACGCAATACGATATACGCAATACGCAATACGAATCTTATGTTTATCGACGAGGCGCAAATCTGGGTTAAGGCAGGCGACGGCGGCAATGGCTGCCTCAGTTTCCGCCGCGAAAAATTTATACCAAAAGGCGGCCCCGACGGCGGCGACGGCGGAAGAGGAGGAAACGTCTATTTCCGGGCGGTTGAAAATCTCGATACCTTAATGGATTTCGTCGGCAAACATCACTGGCAGACTCAAAACGGCCAGCCCGGCTCAGGAAACAACAAACACGGAGCAAACGGCCGGGACCTCATAATCAATGTCCCACCGGGAACACTTATTTATGATATCGATTTGGACCTGCTTCTAAAAGACCTCAACAAAGTTGAGATGAAGGTCTGCATCTGCCGCGGCGGAAGAGGTGGAAAAGGTAATAAGGCCTTCGCAACCTCAACCAATCAGACACCAAGACAGACCACTCCAGGCAAAAAAGGACAGGAAAGAAACATTAGACTTGAGCTAAAGCTCATCGCCGACGTCGGACTAATTGGTATGCCCAATGCCGGCAAAAGCACGCTCATCTCACGCTGCTCAGCTGCAAGACCGAAAATCGCCGATTATCCCTTTACCACGCTTGAGCCGGTACTCGGAATCGTCGAACTAAGTGATTTCCGCCGCTTCGTTATGGCTGACATCCCAGGCCTAATCGAAGGAGCCCACAGCGGAGCAGGCCTCGGCTTCGAGTTCCTAAAACATATAGAAAGAACTACAATTCTGGCACACATCCTTGATATAATGCCTACTGATGGCTCCGACCCGGTCGAAAACTACTATTCGCTACGCAGCGAATTGGAGCAATACAGTAAAGCTTTGGCAAAAAAGACTGAATTTATCGTCCCCAACAAAATAGACCTCGACCCAGACGCCAAAATCGTAAAAGAACTGAAAAAAAAGCTGAAAAAACCAATTCACCCAATCTCAGCGGTTACCGGCTCTGGAATAAGAGAGTTGAGCGAATCATTGTGGAAAAAGGTTAAAGAAAGCAAGGCGGCAGCGGAGCAGTAAACTTATGAACATAATCGCAGTAGATATCGGCAATACAAATATCACAATCGGGCTGTTCTTAAAAGACCAGGAGCAGTTTGTCAAATCCATCCCGGGCCAATCCCGGGAAAAATTGACCGGCCTGTTCAAATCCGCCTGGGAAAAAATTCCCATTGCCAAAAGCTCTAAAGAAAAAAAACGCGATTGCGTCATTGTCGCAAGCTCCGTCAAGCCCGCCTGGACCAAGCTGGTACAACAGGTTGTGAAGGAAACCCTCGGCGAAAAACTCTACATTATAGGCAAAAACATACCTTTTCCGATGGATTTGTCTGTAAATGAGCCTGAGAAAATAGGAGTCGACAGAGTGGTCTCAGCCGCAGCGGCTTATGCCGTCGTCGAGGACGCCGTGGTCATCGCCGACTTCGGCACCGCCGTTACCATCGACCTCGTTGACGAAAGGGGCATTTTTCGCGGCGGCGTAATCTGTCCAGGCTTTGAAATCAGCGCCGAGGCCTTAAAGCAAAGCACTGCACAACTGCCGAAGGTAAAAGTCACCAGGCCAAAAGCACCATACGGCAGAACTACCAGCCAGGCTATAAACTGCGGCCTGTATTATTCTGCTGTCGCAACATTACAGGAGGTTATCAGGCGCTACGCCGAAAAAATCGGCAGATGGCCGCATACGATTCTCACCGGCTCCTCTGCAGAGATGATAAAGGACGACTGCGAGTTTATCGACTCCTACGTACCGAACCTCGTCATAAAAGGCATCGCTTTGGCCTATCGAAAATATATCGAAGAAAAGGAGTAAGCCACTTGAATTATGAGTACTTTCGCTGCAGTTATGACCGGCAAAGGCACTGGTGCGATATCGACCATTCAGGTCTTCGGTGATTCAGCCGAGGTCACCATAAAAAAAATATTCAAACCAGCAGGAAGCAAACACGCAATTCTTAAACCCGGCAAAATCTGTCTCGGCACAATCACCGATGGCACCGAGACCTTAGACCAGGTTACAATTGGCTGTGAAGGCCGCAACAACTTCGCAATAAGCTGCCACGGCAACCCGCTCATCGTCGCCGACATAATGCAACTGCTCGGCCAACATGGAGCCAAACTGCTGACCGCAGACCAGCTACTATACAAAATCCTGCTTGCGGAAAAACCCGCCAATACAATCGCTATCGAAGCCAAACTGGCCCAGCCAAAAGCAAAGACCCTCGAAGGAACAAAAATAATCGCAAATCAAATCGATGCGGGATTAAGCAAAACAGCAGCCAAATGGCTGCAGTCCTATGGACTCCTTACGGAGAACATAAACGCAATACCTCTCGATGAAATCAAAGCCGACGCTGGGCGCATACTCCAAACAAGCCAAACAGCAAAACTGATTATCGCCGGCTGCACAGCGGTAATAGCAGGCCCACCAAACACCGGCAAAAGCACTCTGTTAAACTACCTTGCCGGAAAACAAAAAGCGATTGTTACCGACATCAAAGGCACAACCCGGGACTGGGTTAGTGCCCAATGCCAAATCGCTCCACTTTCCGTAGAGCTGATTGACACAGCAGGACTCGATGAAAAACTTACAACAACACCTAAAAACACTCTTGAAAAAATCGCTCAGGAAAAAAGCGTTCAGATTCTAAAAGACGCCGATTTGGTCCTGCTCGTCCTGGACAACAGCCAAACCGCAGACCAGCTTGACGAGAAGCTGCTTGAAAAAATCGCCGACAAAAAAGTGCTGACAGTTTTGAACAAATCCGATTTGCCCATCAAATTCGATGCCGGCAAGCTACCAGAATTTTCGGCAAACACAGTGCAGATTAGTGCAAAATTCGGCACTGCAATCGTCGAACTAATAAAAAAAATCCGGGAAGTGCTGGCCAGCACCGATTTCGACTTAAAACAACCCGTCTGTTTCACTCCCCGACAGCAAAGCTTGTTAAAGCAATTGAAAAAAGCCAAATCCAAAAAGCACGCACTTTCAATCATAACAGAGTTGTTAAATGGCCGGCTGAGTGTATAATCTGCACTTATGGCCGCAGAAACTGAAAAACTGACCCCTGCGATGAAGCAGTTTTCTCACTTCAAGCAAAAATATCCTGATTGCATACTGTTCTTTCGAATGGGCGATTTTTACGAGACCTTTTACGAAGATGCCAAAACCTGCTCAAAGGTCTGCGGTCTGACTCTGACCAGCCGAAGCAAAGGTAACAATCCCATCCCGTTGGCCGGCGTGCCGTATCACGCCGTTGATGGATATCTCAAAAAAATGCTGCAGGCCGGCTACAAAGTCGCCGTCTGCGAGCAGGTCGAAGACCCAAAAACCGCGAAGGGCGTTGTCAAACGCGACATCGTACGAATTGTTACCCCCGGCACACTCACCGACGATATCCTGCTCAATGCCAAGGAGGACAACTTCCTCTGTGCCGTCAGCTTAGGGACGAATACAACCGCCGCGATTAGCTGGGTCGATATTTCCACCGGCCACTTTTTCGTCCAGCAGCTCCCTGAAAAAAATCTGCTCGATGAGCTGTTGAGACTGTCCCCAGCCGAGTGTTTACTTGCCGACAGACGAGGCGAGCTATTCGAAGCCGAGACAAGGAAACTCGCCAGGGACATCACACAGCTAACCGGCGCCATAGTAACCGAACGTCCCGCCTGGTATTTCGACCCATATCAAAGCAAACAGCGGCTCCTCAAGCACTTCGGCACAGTAACCCTTGAAGGCTTCGGCATCGTTGACAGCGACGATTGGTTAATCCCCCCTGCCGGTGCCATCATTGAATACCTAAACGAAACACAAAGAACCACGCTCGGCCACATCCAGAGCCTGAAAAAAATCAATCGCAAAAAATTCCTGCAAATCGACCAGACTACTTTAGGCAGTCTGGAAATCCTGCGGACCATACGCACCGAAAGCAAAAAGGGGTCACTGCTGAACTGCCTCGACGAAACACTGACCGGTATGGGAGGCAGAATGTTCAGAGCCTGGCTGTGTATGCCGTTGTGCGACCTCTCGCAGATAGAGCTGCGTCAGGACGCCGTTGAAGAAATCAAAAACTCAGATACCAAACTAACTGATATTCGCAGATTGCTTAGCGACATTGCCGACACCGAGCGAATCGCTGCCCGCATCACTACACTCCGCGCGACCCCCCGCGATTTGCTGGCCCTCTCAGCCACATTAAGGCGAATACCGCTGCTGCGGGACATCCTGCAAACATTCGAAGCCGACCTGGGGCTGCAATTAGCCGGCCAATGCGACAGTATGGACGAATTAGCTGACTTGCTCGAATCGGCAATCAAGCCGGATTGTCCCTCACACACCAGAGACGGCGGCGTGATAAAGCCCGGCTTCGACGAAGAGCTCGACCAATTGCGCTCAATCTCCAGAGACGGGCGAAGCTGGCTGCGAAACTATCAAAAAAACCAGATCGAGCAGACCGGCATCGGCAATCTGAAAATCGGCTATAACAGGGTCTTCGGCTACTATATCGAAGTAAGCCGCGCATCAGCCGACAAGGTCCCGCCGGATTACGTCAGAAAGCAGACAATCAAAAACGCAGAGCGTTACATCACCGAAGAGTTAAAAGAATACGAAACAAAGGCCCTCACCGCCGAGGAAAAGGCACTTGAATTGGAGCAGCAGCTTTTTGAACAAATCCGCCGCCAGAGTGCCCAGTATGTAACCCGATTACAGAAGCTCGCCGATACGGTAGCCCAGTGCGACTGCCTCTGTGCCCTTGCGTACCTCGCCAAACGCCGGAATTACACCCGCCCAAAAATAACTACCGGCACAGAGCTACTGATAAACGAGGGCAAACACCCGGTCCTGGCCGAAACCTTAGGCCCGGAATTCGTACCCAACGATATCGAGCTTGGCGACAAGGCCGGAGACGTACTTGTTATCACCGGCCCGAATATGAGCGGAAAGAGCACATACATAAGACAGGTCGCCCTTTTAGTTTTAATGGCCCAGGCCGGCTCATTTATCCCCGCCAAAGATGCGACCATTGGGCTGGTCGATAGAATTTTTACCCGTGTCGGCGCTTCAGACGAGCTGGTTCGCGGCCAATCTACCTTTATGGTCGAAATGACCGAAACCGCAAATATCATAAACAACGCCACCGCCAAATCGCTGGTAATTCTCGACGAAGTAGGTCGCGGCACAAGCACCTACGATGGCCTCTCTCTGGCCTGGGCCATTACCGAGCACATCGCGAACAAGCTAAGATGCCGAACGCTTTTCGCCACCCATTATCACGAACTAACCGAATTGGCTGAACTGTTTACGAACGTAAAGAATTGCAATGTCGCGGTAAGGGAATGGATGGACGAGGTCGTATTTTTACACAAGATTTTACCCGGCGGAACCGACAAATCCTACGGCATCCACGTGGCGAAACTGGCCGGCGTACCAAAACCAATTCTTAAAAGAAGCGCCGAAATCCTCGAAGAACTCGAATCCACCTTCCAAAAAGAAGCTGCCAGCGAGCATTTGTCAAAACACAAGACAAAAGAGCCGGACAAGGACTTGCTGTTTGTGCAAAAACACAAATCCGTTTTAGAAAAACTTGGTTCAACTGATGTCAATAATTTGACGCCGCTCGAAGCGATAAATTTACTCAGTCAGATAAAAGATGAAATCAAAGAAAAACAATAAAAAGTCTCTTAATATTGGAGGGCACCAGAAATTAACCTCACGTGACCGAAGACTCCAAACACCGAGAGGAACCTATGAAGCCCAGCGATGGTTAGCAGTTGAGGAAGCTGAAGAATTAGGACAAGAAGCTAAGCAAACAACACATTCAGAAGCTTGTCTATTATACTACTATACCTTATGGGGGTTCGGACATGCTGTTGATATCGCGAAGATAGCCCTAAGTAAAGAAGCTACACCAGCAAAAGAGTTTATTGCTTCTCAGGTTCGATTATCCGAGTATACTAAAAGAATGAACGGTCTAAATGATGTATACGAGTTACTGAAAAGCTGGCCTATGAATCCAGCAACGACTTTCGGATGGGAAGCCGGTGATTCTGCGCTTAAGGTAGCAATCAAATTCACCCAAACAATTAATGGTGCTGTAACTTTCGCTCGCAATGAAATTGCGTTAAGTGGTTCAACATCTTATGATTCATTATCTGTCTCCCCTGTACCCGACCAACGTTTTACCAAATGGTGCAAGCGAACAATTCACGAACTACAAACCAAACTAAATATAACAGAAATCTGGCCCTCAATGGGATTTATTCATCGAGATTATAAAAGCTTGCTTTCTGTAATGAAAGCTGAGCACCAACAAGCTTTAGAGACTTCGGGCAAAGAAATTGCAGTCGACATTACACAACAACCAAGAATACGCATCAGACCAACAGAAAACGAAAAGTTCAGGGAGAAAATATTTATGGAATACGATGTTTTTATTTGCCATACCTCAGAAGACAAAAAAGACTTTGTCAAACCTCTTGCTGACGCCCTTGCCAAAGAAAACTTAAAAGTATGGTATGATAAGTTTGAGTTAACTTTGGGCGATAGTCTTCGCGAAAAAATCGACTATGGACTCGCAAATTCCAGATATGGTGTAGTTGTCTTAAGTAAGGCTTTCTTTGAAAAACCATGGCCCAAGAGCGAACTGGACGGATTAGTATCCCGTCAAAACTCAGAAGGCAAAAAAGTTATCTTACCCATCTGGTATAAGGTTAGATATGATGAGGTTAAGAAATTTTCACCCATGCTCGCAGGCAAGTTAGCTGCTAGAAGCAAAGAAGGGCTTGAGGCTGTTGTTGCTCAAATTGTGGCGGTTTGTAAGGAAGAAGCGCCTCGTACCGTCTTCACCAAAATAGAAACCCAGCCATCCGGTGAAGTCGTACCACCATCTTCCATTGGAAATGAGGCAAAAAACGCTGTCGAAAACGCGCGGCCCAATCAAGTGCTATTGGTTCGTAAATTTATGGAGTGGCTGATTCAAGAAATGGATACACTAGCGCCAGATTTTTCAAAACAAGGTGAACGAGATGACTTACTTATTGAGTCCATTAATCAAACAATGGAGCCTATCTCAAATTTTGCTCGCCTCACGCAGTCCATCGCGATAATGAACGCTTCTGAGCCAGCACTCGCTTTGTATAGATCCTTTGATAAGATCCTCACGCATTACTACCTCCCACGAGGAGTTTCAGGAATAATCCCTCAAGATGATTTCGACTTCTATAAGTTTATCGGACACGAATTCTTCGTAACCTTTATCTCCTTGCTCATAAGGGAGAATCGCTGGGAATTGATCGCAGATGTCCTTGAAGAAGAGATTTACCTAGACAACAGAGAGAGGGGCCAGGCCGGCATGGTTTCATTCCCGTATATTTCTAAGCGTGTTGGTCTATTAGGTCGTCGGAATGAGCGACTGAAACTTAGGAGAATATCTGTCCATGCCGATATCTTGAAAGAACGCCATTCCAGAGAAGTCCTTTGTGAACTTGTGCCAATGCAACAATTTATGTGTGCTGACTATTTCCTGTTTTTGCGAGCAGAATTTGAGAAACCAGATCAACATGGAAGGCCTACTTGGAATGCCTGGAGCACGATATTCTTGCCAGCAACGCCTCCTTATATAGAACAAGCGACCCGTAAAAAGTACGCGCAGAAACTGCTGCGACCGCTTAGTATTGACAGTATCGAGATGTTTCGTTCAAAACTGGTTGAGCTAAAAGCAGCACAAAGGTTAGCAAGAATATTTGGCGACCCCTTCTTTCCTGGCCTTGATGATCCTCTTGAAGATTTTAATCCACAGGATATAAGCACCCGTTGAATGGATTTCCAGAATCCCGTCCAAAGGCCCGGCCAATTCGTGGTTCGTGAATCGTGAATCGTTGTTCGTAGGAAAAATCCGCAAAACCTGTGCCCGCGAAGCCCGTCCCCGCGAAAGCGGGGAGCAGACGTCCGATCTCTATTCACGCAATACGCGATACGCACGACGCAATACAAACATTTACCTATTTCTCCAGCTTTACTAAATGTCTTTTTAAGAATTTCTCTATGGCTTTAACAGTCTCGTCCTTGACGGTACGCGGGCTGGTAGCAACCCAGACTGTAAAATTATAAAGCTCCTGCGCATCGACTTTAATCCACTTTTTATTCCTGTACAGAAAAACAAACAAGGCGGTCATCGCAATCCTTTTACTGCCGTTTTGAAAAGGATGGTTTTTTATCATAAGATAAAAAAAGATGCCTGCTTTGGATATAAGACTCGGATACAAAGACCTGCCGGAGAAACTTTGAAAAGGTGTGGCCAAACAGCTCTCTAAAATATTAGGAAAACGGGTTGAGAAATCCGGTGTCGGCTCATCGAAGCTAAGCATCTCTTGTGCCAGCTTAAAAGCAATGTATTCTACTTCCTTTAGAGTGATAATCTTCATTACTCACTACCTAAAAGTTTCAGCACTTCCCCATACTCCTTAACCGTTTTTTTAACGGCACTGTCAATTTGTCTTTTATCTTCTTCGGCCAGGGCCTTTCCCAAAATATTTGCTACGTACTTTCGGGCGATAGCATAATTCCTCCCGACCCTTATAGCTTTTATTTGCCCTTTCTTGACTTTCTTATAAACGGCAACTCTGCTTAGGCCCAAAATCTTGGCCAATTGTGGAATGCTGATATATTCGCTTTTCTTCATAAAAAACCGCCTCTGAATATCTGTAACTAATTGTTTAGCATAAACTTACGTCATAAATTCCTCTGTTAACCACAATTTATTTAGTTAACTTACGTTAACCACTATAGATAAGGTTAACATAAAAACCATAAGAAGCCAAGTGTAATTTCAAAAAATTTAGTCCGCAGTTCATTGTTCCCCGACAAAATCGTGGCAGGCTCCGTTCGTATTTCGTGAGTCGTGAAGCGTACCTCGATTTACTTCGACGTTCGGTGTTCCTTGTTCGATATTCGATATTCGATATTCTTTTTGTCCTCCGCGCTCTCTGTCATCCATCGTCCGTCATCTGTCGTCCGTCATCCGTCATCGGCCGGTTAAAACAGCCCCACAACCAGAC
Source organism: Planctomycetota bacterium (assembly GCA_030605475.1). Classification (GTDB taxonomy): domain Bacteria; phylum Planctomycetota; class Phycisphaerae; order Sedimentisphaerales; family Anaerobacaceae; genus JAUWIG01. The sequence continues at coordinate 16,124 of JAUWIG010000029.1, forward strand.
TAAGTGACACTATGGACAGCACTGTACTGAGCACAATTATCGCTGCTGAAAGCTGCTCATCGCCGCCAAGCTGCCCGGCCATAACGTAGGACACCGTGGCGGTGGGACAGGCCAAAAACAAAAGCCCTATCCTTGTCTCAGCCGGGCCTAATCCGAGCAACCGCGCCGCGACAAAGCCAACGAGCGGTGCGACCACTATCTTAATCACGGAAGATGCAAAAGCGAATGTACGCCGACCGACGATTTTGCCCTGCACCAAAGCGCCACCCACGCCAAGAAGGGCCAGAGGCAGCGCTATTTGGCCGACAGCACTGCAGGCCCGGACGATAACAACCGGCAAACGCGGGAAGATGAGCGAATAAAGGACACCCGCCACGCACGCAAGAATAAGAGGATTGGTTATTATCTGGCGAAATATCCTGGCGGGGACATAACGGTCGAGCTTATGCCGGCTGGCAAGCAGTACCAGAACACCGGCTATATTATAAGCAGGGACAATCGGCGCCAGTACGAGAATGGCCACAGTCTCCGCCTGGGTTGTGCTAAAATCGCCGGAATTGGCGAAACTGTAAATTATTACAGGCAGCCCCACATATAACAGATTGCCGCGAAAGGCCCCTTGAACAAAGGTCCCTATCTCCGCCGCCGGCACGCGCATAATCGCCGCAAGGATATACCCGATTATGATACAGCCCAGCATCCCCGCTAAGACAACTAAAAAGGTTTTGCCCGCGACCTGATAGTCATACGAAGCTGTGGCTAACTTGTAAAACAGAAGGCACGGCAAAGCCACCCAGTAAACAAGGCGGTTTAGCCCCTTAACGAATTCCGCGGACACAAACCCGCCCTTTCGCAGTTGAGCACCGAGAGCGATTATCAGAAAAACCGGAACGACTGTATTAATTATGTTCATAGTTCATAGTTCGTTGTTCATAGTTGGGGATACTTTTCAGCCAAGCTTTTCTCAAACAGTTTGACATCTTCTTCGAGCATCCCGGGCAAATCCTTCGTATAGACCCCCACGCACACCGCGTCGCCGGTCCGCAGATGTTTCGCCGTGTACGCAAACGCCTCAGCAGGCTCGTTTCTACCCGCCGCCATTATCTTGTAATGGATGACCGGCTTTGAAAGCTGTGGTATCACCGCCATCATCGCCCCGCGGTCCTCTTCTCTATAGTTTTCATCCTGCCCCGGCACAAGCTCGGCTTTCTCGTCTCTGGGCGTGGCGTCGTAATACGAACACAGATAATAATCGACGTCGATATTTTCTTTGGCCCAGTGGAAAACCTTCGGCTTATGCCCGGCGACAGCCACCGCCATCCCTGCATCCCGAATCATTTTGACCGTCTCTTTGGCCTCACCGAGTCGGCCCTGGGCAAGCAGATAGTCCATCACCCCGCCGTGAATATGACAGGCCATCGCTCCGCCTTCTTTCGCCATCTTCACATTTATCTCACTCGACCCGACCTCCGGGGCCGTCTGAGCAAACCACTGTATCTTGCCTCCTTCGTCCCAGTACTCAAGCAGAAGACGGATAATATGATTGTCTGCTCTGCCGACAAACGTATTGATTCCCAGCCGCTCAGCTTCGGCCAGCGTATCCTTGATTTTTTGGCAGGTATAATATCGCTTCATCTTTTCGTCCATCTCAACGCCCTGATGAGAAAAAGCACTGAAAGGGTTACCGCCGATGATAAAGCGACTTACCTGCAACTCTCCTATCTTAATATATTCCATTTTGCCCCTTTCCTTCTCAGTCAATTAACCGCCTCTATGCTATCAGATATTAACACGTGCTTCAAGTTTCAATCCTTGTAATTGTCGCTACTTTACATATAATTAGCCGACTGATTTAAATTATTAAGGAATCCAACTATGGCCAAAATTACCAAGCTTGAGGACATCGTATCGTTGTGCAAGCGAAGGGGCTTTATATTTCAGTCCAGCGAAATCTACGGCGGCCTGGCAAGCTGCTACGACTATGGGCCGCTCGGCGTCGAGTTAAAGAACAGCGTCAGAGCCGCCTGGTGGAAAGATGCAGTCCAGATGCGCGATGACGTCGTAGGCCTCGATTGCAGTATTCTTATGCACCCGATGGTCTGGAAGGCCTCCGGCCACGCCGACAAGTTCGCCGACCTCATCGCCGAATGTAAAAAGTGCAACACCAGAACCAGAGTCGACCACTTGACCGAAAAGGCCGAAGAAGCCGAAGAAGAACACACCAAACATATCTCGCTCGACACCGCTATGGCAACCGCACAGGATTTAAGCAACAAGGTCTGTCCAAACTGCGGCTCAGTAGGACAATTTACCGAGCCGATGCCGTTCAAGCTGATGTTCGAAACCCAGATGGGCGCCAACATCGATGACTCAATGACAATGCACCTTCGCCCGGAAACCGCTCAGGGCATCTTTGCCAATTTCAAAAACGTCCTCGACACCACTCGTATTAAGATACCGTTCGGCATCGCCCAAATCGGCAAAAGCTTCCGCAACGAGGTAACCACCAAGGCCTTTATTTTCCGCACTCGCGAATTTGAGCAGGCCGAGCTCGAGTTCTTCTGCAAGCCCGGCACCGACGAAAAATGGTACGAGTACTGGAAAGAATCGCGCTTTAACTGGTACATCAACTTAGGCATTAAAAAAGAGAACCTGTGTCTGCGCAACCACGACCCCGATGAGCTGGCCCATTACGCAAAGGCCTGCGTCGATGTCGAATACAAATTCCCGTTCGGCTCCGGCGATTGGCAGGAGCTCGAAGGAATCGCAAACCGAACAGACTACGACCTAAGGCAGCATCAGCGAGGAATCAGAACTCTCAACAAATGGTTTGAGAGCGACCGCGACTTAACAAAAATCGAATTGTCCAAAGAAGCCGAAGATTACCAGTCCGGCCCATTGTCTTACTTTGATGATGAGCAGAAAACCCGCTACATCCCCTACGTGATTGAGCCAAGTGCCGGCATAGACAGAAGCACCCTTGCCTTTTTAGTCGATGCCTATGACGAAGAAGAGGTACGCGGCGAGACGAGAAACCTTCTAAGATTCCACCCCGCTCTGGCTCCGGTAAAGGTGGCTGTTTTCCCATTGGTCAAAAGAGATGGTATGCCGGAAATAGCACAAAACATTTACAATGACCTGAAAAAATACTTTAACTGCTTCTATGACGAAAAGGGCGCGGTTGGCCGACGCTACCGCAGACAGGACGAAGCCGGAACCCCATTTTGCATTACCGTCGATGGCCAGACACTACAGGACACTACCGTTACCGTCCGCGACCGCGACTCAATGGACCAGGTAAGAGTCTCGACCGACCAGCTGCTCAACCACCTGCGTGAAAAACTGGAGGTATAAAAAATGATTGTTGATAAAATCGAAAATGCACATCTATATGTTAATCTTTCTGAAAACATCGCAAAGGCCCTTGAAATCCTAAAAAGCACCGATTTTGCTGAAAAAAAAGATGGCCGATACGATGTTGATGGCGACAACCTCTACTACTTTGTTCAACGCTATGAAACCCGCCCGCTCAGCCAGTGCAAGCTCGAAGCCCACAAAAATTACATCGACATCCAGTTTGTGGCGGACGGCGAAGAACTCCTCGGCTATTGTCCACTCGAAAATCTCGAAACCAGAGAGCCTTACAACCAGGCCAAGGATGTCGCTCTCTATAAAGTGCCGGCCAGAATAACTCTTGTAAACTTGCAACCTGGAATGTTCTGCCTCCTCTTCCCGCAGGATGCCCATATGCCGAAATGTCAGCTCGACGCACCTTCAAACGTGCTGAAAGTCGTCGTAAAGGTAAAAATAAATGCCAAATAATAGAAACGTTTACATCGCAGACTTGAAAGATAAAACCGGACAGGAAGTTACACTGTCCGGCTGGCTTTACAACAGCCGCTCCAGCGGCAAGATTCAATTTCTGATAATCCGTGATGGCACCGGCCTCTGTCAGTGCATCATTGAAAAAGGCAAAATACCTGACAAACTTTTCGACGACCTAAAACGCCTCGGCCGGGAATCGTCACTGACCGTAACCGGCACCGTCCGCGCCGATGAAAGAAGCGTCGGCGGCCACGAACTTGCTGTAACCGACGCGAAAATAATCTCGCCAACCGATAGTTATCCCATCACGCCGAAATCGCACGGCGTCGATTTTCTCCTCAAGCACCGCCACCTGCACATGCGCTCGCAGCGCCAGTGGTGCATCGGCAAAATCCGCCACACTTTAATCGACGCCATCCGTATGTTCTTCAATGACAACGGCTTCACATTGATAGACACGCCTATTTTCACGAGCTTCGCCGCCGAGGGCGAGCAGACACTTTTCGAGGCTGACTATTTTGGAACACCAATGCACCTGACACAAACCGGCCAATTGCATCTGGAAGCCGCCGCGATGAGTTTCGGCAAGGTCTATTGTTTCGGCCCGACCTTCAGAGCCGAGAAAAGCAAAACCCGCCGACACCTCACGGAATTCTGGATGGTCGAACCCGAGATTGCCTTTATCGACCTGGATGGCCTGCTCGAACTGGCCGAGAATTTCGTCTCCTTCATAGTTGACCGGGTCATGCAAAAAAATAGAAGCCGGCTGCAAACCTTAGGGGTGGATTTGGCGACACTTGAAAAAATCAAACCCCCCTTCTACAGACTGACCTACACCGATGCCGCTGACATCTTGACCGGCGATAGAACTCAAAAATTCCTCGCAGAGCAATTAGAGCAGCTCAAAAACCAAAAGCAGCAAACCGAATCCAAAATCGCCGAGCTGGAAGAAAAACAAAAAGGCCGGTTAAAGCAATGGCAGAAGGACAAAATCGCCGCCGAGCTAATCGAATTGCGAACCGACCTTGCCGAAACCGATACCAAAATCGAAAACAATCCAAAGCACGCAAAACTGGCATCTGAATTCCGATGGGGCAAGGACCTGGGCGGCTCCGATGAGACCATTATCTCACAAATGCACGACAAGCCCGTCTTCGTCACGCACTACCCCGGAGAGGCCAAGGCATTTTATATGAAGGCCGACAGGAAGGAGACAAAAGTCGTTTTGAATTTCGATTTACTCGCCCCCGCCGGCTTCGGTGAAATCATCGGCGGCTCGGTCAGAGAAGACGATTACGACCTGCTGGTAAAGCGAATCGCAGAATACGGCCTAAATGCCGAAAATTACGAGTGGTATCTGGATTTGCGAAAATACGGCTCGGTGCCGCACGGCGGCTTCGGCCTCGGCGTCGAAAGGACCATCGCCTGGCTAACCGCAGAAAAGCACATCCGACAATGCATCGCCTTCCCAAGATTGATGGACAAAATTTATATCTAAAGAGCGCCTAACAAAGTGGATTGCCCGCCCGTATAAAACAGGAAAAATTCCATGCTCTACTGTTCACCTATCTACTGCTCTACTATCTCAGGCCAAAGGCCTGCCCTGCCCCAAACCCAACGTGGTTCAGGGGAAAGCATAAACGGATGCAATAAACTGTTGTGGGGTTGTCGGTTTTGGGTATAATGGCGGGATATGAAAAAGTCGCTCGCACATCTGCCGAATACGTTAAAAAACCGCACAAAGTGACGGAAAAGATTTACGTAGCGAAAATCGAAAGTTTCATTTGAGCGAAGTCCCGCCATAGGTTAACCGAAGGCGGAACAAAAAGTGTTGTATAGCTCTGCCACAGGTATTATTATGTTAGTTGGAATAGAATAAGAACAATGCGATATTATTACAAATCTGTGTCAAGCACCTCACTAATTGTGTTGGTTCTAATATGTTTAGGCTGTAATATATCGAGCACACCCAAGTTGCGTGCTTTGGAATGGCCTAAGGCGGATAGACTTTTTCTAAAGGACCCAAAGTGGGTAGGAGCAGATGATGCGTTTTCCATTGATCTAGGGAACGGGCGGACACTCTGGCTTTTCGCGGATACTTTTATTGACCCATCGGGGCAACACTCAAGACAAAACGCGACAATGATCCGAAACAGCGTAGCGATTCAGAAGGGTTACAATCCATCGCAAGCTCGTATCAATTTTTTTTGGCGAAATAACTCTAAAATGAACCAGTCTTCATTTTTTAAAGAGCAGGGTGACAATTGGTTTTGGCCAGGCCATGGGATTCGCATAGATGATATTCTTATCGTTTTTCTGATGACAGTCCGTAAAACGAATACTGGGCTTGGATTCGAAGTATTTGGATGGGAAACTGTTCTCGTTGAGAACCCTCATGAATCGCCTAAGGACTGGAAAATTGAGTGGTTGAAAGCCCCCAAAAACAACCTTGGAATTATAGTTGGGTCGGCCAGCGTTTTAAAGTCAGGCGAATATGTGTATGCTTTCGGTTCGAGAGAAACCGCGAAATCTCATCCGATATATGTTGCCCGGTGGAAACAGCAAGACCTTCAAAAAAAGGACCTGTTTTCAATGCAATGGTGGTGTGGTCAGGGTTCTGGTTGGCTGTCACACACAGACTTGAAAGCCAAACCGATACCTATTTTTGACAATGGCCAGACAGAATTAACGATACACTATGACAACGACACTCAAAAATATCTGTCCGTGCAAACAGATGGATTTGGGTCTGCGGTCATCGCACTGAGGACAGCAACGGAGTTCAACGGACATTGGTCGGGATTACAAGTAATTTACAAACCTCCAGAATATGAGAAAGAAGATATATGCATCTACGCAGGAAAGGCGCATCCCCAACTGGAAGGAGCAGATCTGATACTGACGTATGCAACAAACAGTTTTGTTTTTGCGAAGCTTGTTTCGGATACGACTATCTACTACCCTCGATTTGTGAAGGTTGTACTTCACGAGAAAAACAGGAATCAAGCCGACAGTGCATCGCCTTCCCAAGATTGATGGACAAAATTTATATCTAAAGCAAAAAGGAAAAAATCAAATCGTTTGTTTAGCCCCGTTGCTTGCGACGGGGGCATTCTATCTTGTTTAACCCCGTCATTTTAATGATGGGGTTGTCATTCCTGCGAAGGCAGGAATCCAAATATTTAGCCCACTGCACTGCAGGAGGTTCCCCACGTACCGGGACTCCTTTCTCCTTGCCCTGAACCCAACGTCGTTCAGGGGTCATTGCCCCAATTCTCGCTTAGAATCGTGGTTTCGAACCCAGCTGCATTCAGTTTTTTAGAAAAGCTTTTTAGATGATCGTATCCGCACACAAAGAGAAGAGAGGCCGCACCTGATTTTAACAGACGATCTAACCAGAAACTCTCACGCAGATCGGGAGTATTAAGTTTTTTGGCTTCTCTTTCAGCGGCATCTGGCTCACAAAAAATATGCTGCTTCTCGACCCGTCCAGCAACATCTCGAACCGTACAACCTGTCGCATGATTTTGAACTAGATACTCCTCGTTAAACTCCTCAGCTAGCAGGTCTACATTTAGCTCAAGAGCTTTATCAGCCAGGTAGTCTTCTAGCGCTTTTATATCAGCTCTCCATTCCGGCCCACAACTGGCGTTCGTGTATTGGATCCGATGATCTACACCAATCAAATATGCAAGGCGTTCGCTGTCACCCATTTTTTAAAAGCCTAAAGACTATAGTTTATTAGGGACAGTCAACGTTTTCTGTGCAATCGCTCCAGCCACTAATAAGTAGCTGTCCCTAGTTATTCTATTTATTGATAGTTATTTCATGCAAGTACATCAGAAAGACGTTTAACTTCTTGAAAATTAAACGGTGGTATATTAGTAACTCTATAGAGTTTGCAATTTGATGGTTTGGCATTACTGATATCAAATAAGATTAGGTTTTTACCTTCTGCGAATACACTATTGTAAATAATGCCGTCAAAATAGTTGGACTTGAAAAGCTCTGCTAAAATTTGAGTCGGAACATAATCCGCCTCGTCATCTGATGGTTCAACTGGCATTGAAAATGCTCTGTCTATCCATGACCATACATGTTTTACAATTTCACCATTGCTTAGTTTTCCATTTTCCCAATCATCCACATTTGGGAAAAGACTATCAGAGCCAATCCCATCTAATTTATGGATATTCTTTGAGCAATCAATGATTTTTAAATCCTTAACAATTTGAAACTCAGCCACAGAAATAAGCGATCCGATCCATGGTCGCACTTCTTGAATTGCAGTCTGCTTCTCCGTAGCCAAATATAGATACGGGATTCCTTTAGGATTTGCCCTTCCCTCTTTTGCTCTATCAACTGAAGGTTTCATCCTTTCCACAGGATAAGGAACGTCTTCTTGAAAGTACCTTTTACCTTCATATTCGATCCATTCACTCTTTGAAGAACCTAATTGGGCTCGCCAATATGTTCGGTCTTTACTAATAGATTCCTGCCTATTTTTACTTGTCAGCAGAACGGCATCAAGAAACTCATTTGTACGTGTATCACGGACATATCTGAGCTCGCTTTTAACCGTTTTTTCAAACCATAAATATTCCAGCGCGCTTAGGAAAGTTTTTGAGCTTTTGGTTGTCATATAGCACCTCAATCATTCTTTTTAGTGTGAAAAACTAGGTCCAGTCACCTATTAAATCTACATCCTGCCGGTTCTCAATCTTATGGTGCGTCTCCCTGATATCTGCGATCTTTAAACCCCCAATCTACCAATCCACCCCCCACCTGTCCACAAATTTCGATACCTGTGTAATCTGTTTACCCCGTTAGAAACATGCATTATCTTTTTCTAATGGGGTGAAACTTGTGCCTATGGAATCGGGTATCCGTGCTAATCTGCGGTTAATAAAAAAAGATAAAATCTGCGCTCTCTGCGTTCTCCGCGTTCTCTGCGGTGAATTCTTTTTATTCGTTTTTTTTGTTGACTTTTGTTTGAAAATGTGTTAGAATTCCCGTATGTTTGCAAGGAAAGCAAACGCTCAACCGCCAGTAGGCAGAGTTCAGATTGCATATCTGTAAGGCCAGCAGGCCCAGATTCGTGAATTCTAAATCGTAAATCGTCAATCGTAAATTGTAAACCCCTTAGGGGAATTAACCATTTAACCGGTTACCCAATCAACCAATTATAACGAATAATGCAAAACAAACCCAATTTACTAAATACTCAAATGAACGTAAATAAAGTATTAACAAAGGATTACGAAAATGTTCATCTCCTCGGACGCCGCAAAAACAAACCCAATCAAACCCAACCTGTAGTGAGCTTGCCTGTGGTGAGCTTGTCGAACCAGTCGAAGGGGTCGAACCTATTTCAAACCCAGCGCCTCTCCAAGCTCCTTTTGGCTTTCACTTTTCTTTGCCCCAGCTATAATCTGGCAATGCAGAACTGGACAATACAGAAGCTCTTAAACTGGGCTACCGAACACTTTACGAAAAACGGTCTCGATTCGCCCCGCCTGAGCGCCGAACTGCTGCTTTCCCACGTAGTGGGATTAAAACGTATCGAATTATATACCCACTTCGACAAACCCGTCACCAAGCAGCAATTGGACCAGCTGCACGGTTTGGTAAAAAGGGCTGACCAAAACGAACCTATTGCGTACCTGACTGGCAAAACCGAATTTTATTCTCTCGAGCTTACCGTAACTCCCGATTGTATGATTCCTCGTCCGGAGACGGAATTACTCGTCGAACGTGCCATCGAATTTCTGCGAAGTCGTACAGATAGGCAACCTGCGGTGAGCTTGCCTGCACTGAGCTTGGTCGAAGTGTCGAATCCGTTCGTCTGCGATTTGTGCACGGGCTCGGCCTGCATCGCAATAGCAATCGCCAAAAACTTACCCGATGCCCACATAATCGCAACGGATATCTGCGATGCCGCCCTGAACATTGCCGCAAAAAATGTAGAAAAGCATCAGCTAAAGGACCGAATCAAGCTACTATGCGGCAATTTGTTCGACCCTATTGTCCCCCAACTGGACCTGGAAAAACTTGTCCCCGACTCCGATCGGGGATTCGACCTTATAGTTTGCAATCCGCCTTATGTAAGTGCGCTTGAGTTTGAAAAGCTCGGCAAAAACGTAAAAGATTACGAACCGAAGTCGGCCCTGTTCGCAGGAGCCGATGGCCTAAATATTTACCGGCTGATTTCTGAAAAAGCTGATGACTTCCTGAAACCGGATGCCGCATTAATGCTGGAGGTCGGCTACAGTCAGGGACAAGCCGTCAGGCAATTGCTCGAACAGGCCGGTTGCTTCAGTGAAATCACAATCGAAAAAGATTCCCACGACAACGACCGTATCGCAATCGCAAAAAAACAAAAAGCGACTAATAAGATATGACGGTATTAATTTTATATCCGCTCAGTTTCTCTCGGCCAGCCAATTCGCTTAGCTCTATAAGAAATGATATCCCCACAACTTCTCCCCCTATTTTTTCGATAAGTTTGCACGCCGCCACCATTGTCCCCCCCGTCGCCAACAAATCGTCAACCATCAAAACCTTCGACCCCTTATCCACAGCATCACTATGCACTTCTAAGGTATCGGTGCCATATTCCAAATCGTAGCTGACGCTTTCGGTCTCAAAAGGCAGCTTGCCCTTCTTTCTTATGGGCACAAAGCCGGCCCCGAGCTTTCTTGCAATCCCGGCACCGAATATAAAGCCCCTCGCCTCAACTGCAGCGACATACTCGGCTCCCGTCCCTGCAAAGTCCGCACATAAAGCATCTACCGCTGCCCCAAGTGCCTTCGGGTCGGCCAATAACGGCGTGATGTCACGAAATAAAATCCCCTTTTTCGGCCAGTCAGGTATGCTGCGAATGTATCTTTCCAAATTAACTGCTTCGTTCGCCATTTATCTCCCCTCTCTGCTACACATCAACATTACAAATTGCTCAACCACACACGCCTTTGCTTACCACCATCTATTGTTAGCATATTACTGACGAAATGCAAGCCCTATTGACTTATTGTTTAGCGCTACTCCGCGTTCATATATTCATAAAGCTTTGTAAGCGCATCACGCTGAATCTGGCGAATTCTCTCGCGCGTTAGGCCCAACTTCTCGCCTATCTGCCTTAGTGTCATCGGCTTGCGCCCATCCAGACCATAATGCAGTCTCAGGACATCAGCCTCTCTCAGGTCGATTTCCTTCAGTAAACGCAAAACCTTTGTTCTTTCTTCATCCGCAACCAATGTGTCTTCCGGCTTACCGGCGTTTTGGTCCTGCAAAGTCTCTTCGAACGGCCGATTCTCCTCTGAGCCGTCGCCGCCGGCGGTATCCCTCACTGAGCTAAGGATTTCGACAATCTGATGTATGATTTTTGCCTTCCGCAGCGGCAGATGCATAATATCGGCTACCTCTTTAACATCCGGAGTTCTGCCAAGCCTGTTTTCTAATTCCAACGCCGTATGCCGCCACTGATTCATCAACGCAACCATACACGTTGGAATATGCACCGGCTGAACGTTTAACAGCAGCGCACGCTTGATGCTTTGCTTTATCCACCACGCCGCATACGTACTGAAGCGGGTCCCACGGTCGGGGTCAAAGTAATCAACTGCTTTTATAAGACCGAGATTCCCCTCTTCAATCAAGTCGCCAAGACCCAGCCCCCTGTTGGCATACTTCTTTGCAATATTAACGACCAGCCGCAGGTTACTCCGCACCAATCGCTCCCTGGCCCACGGGTCGTTTTCTTCGACAACCAACTTACCTAAAAAATGCTCCTGTTCCTCTGTCAGCAGCGGCGACTCGTCAATCTCTTTGAGGTATTCCTTTATAGTGACATCAAATGCTATAATTTTACTCCCGCCCGACCAAAAAGTCTTTCGACCTCAGCCGTAAGGGCAAATTCGGTTTTGACGTTATCACTGTCACAGCGCGTGGTTCTCCACCACGAACAAAGATATTTGAGGTATCGACCAAATATGCCCGCAGGTTTAGCCGGTCGGCTTTTGCCGGTCAATATCAGCTATCGAGTTTTAGTTATCGGTATTAGACCCGGCTTTATCCTCTGCGCTATTATCGCCGCTGGCCTGGCTCTCGGCATCTGCGCCTTCTTGAGTCTCCTCGGCCTCAGCCTCTTTAGACTCCTCCGTCTGCTCTGTCTCTTTCGCCTCTTTATCATCGCTGGCTTCGGCCTCAACCGCAACATCCCCCTGCTCACCCGGCTCAGGCGGCTCAGCCCCCTTGGTTTCGTCAGCTTCCTCTTGTGGTTTTTCAACCCCCTTTATATCGGTATCAGTAAGAACGGTCTCAACAGCCGCCGGCGCTTGCTTCTGGGCAGCCTCGGCCTCTTGTTCTTCAGCGGCCCACCGAGCCCTGCGCAAACTCAATCCGATTTTACGCGACTCACTATCAACCTTTAGAATCTTAACTTCAACCTCATCGCCCTGCTTAACAATATCCTCAGGATTCTCAATCTTGTGGTCGGCAAGCTCGGAAATGTGCAACAGACCCTCCAAGTCCGGTTCAAGCTCAACAAATGCTCCAAAGTTAGTAAGCTTTGTCACTTTACCTTTAATAATGTGTCCCGGAACATATTTTTCCGGAATAGCACGTATCCACGGGTCTTCGGTCATCTGTTTTATCCCCATAGATACCTGCTGTTTTTCCTCATTGACCTCCAGAACTATGCATTTCACTTCCTCCCCCTTCTGTAAGGCCTCATTGGGATGACCATATTTCTTGGTCCAGCTTAAATCCGAAATATGTATCATGCCGTCAATCCCCTCCTCTATTTCCACAAATGCACCAAAATTAACCAGACCACGCACAACAGCGGTAACAATCGTTCCAGGCGGATATTTCTGAGCAGCTATCGTCCAAGGATTTGCTTCGGTCTGCTTCAGCCCCAGCGAGATTTCATGCCTCTCCTTGTTAACATTCAGCACAACCACCTCTATTTCGTCGCCGAGATTGAGCATTTCGCTGGGATGACTTAGACGTTTAGTCCAGCTCATCTCGCTGATATGTACCAGCCCTTCAATCCCATCTTCAAGACGAACAAACACCCCATAATTCATCACATTTACCACTTTGCCCTTTACACGAGCTCCGATTGGATAATTCTCTTCAACATCTTCCCAAGGACTGGTTGTCTTTTGTTTCAGGCCCAACGAAATCTTCTCGCCCTTTTTATCGACACCAATAACGACGCATTCTATCTCCTGGTCAAGCTCAACAACTTCTGACGGATGTGATATTCTGCCCCAGCTCAAATCAGAAATATGCAGCAGACCGTCCAGGCCGCCCAAATCTACGAACACACCAAAGTCAGCAATATTTTTCACAACGCCCTTTCGCAATTGGCCGACCTTGATTTCCTCCAAAATCTTTTCCTTGCTGCTCCGCCGTTCTTCCTCGATAAGTTTGCGCCTTGATATAACAATGTTACGAGCTTCAACATCAATCTTCAGAATCTTGCATTCCAGTTTTTTGCCGATAAATCTACTGATATCGCCTGGTTTTCTGATGTCAACCTGAGAGGCCGGCAAAAACACAGGTACTCCAATATCAACGAGCAAACCGCCCTTGATACGTCTTACGACCTTGCCGCTCACAAAGTCACCTTCTTTCTTCGTATCGATAACCGTTTCCCAGCCTCTGATGCGGTCAGCTTTGCGCTTGCTCAGCTGGATAAGTTCCTCACCAGAGTCACTATCTTCAAGAAGAACTTCTATCTCTTTGCCAGGCGATATCTCATCAGCACTATCAAATTCACTCGCATCGACGACCCCTTCGCTTTTCAGCCCAATCTCGACGATAACATCATTGCCTATCTGTGATACGATTGTCCCTTTAAGAATAGTGCCCGGCAGGTGTGAATCCACTTTTGCCTGTAGAGTTTCTTCCAAATATTCAGTTTCTTTATCGCTGAGCATTTCGCTGACCTGCCGGTCAAGTGCCTCTTGTGACAAACCTAATTTGCTAACTATATTTCTATCTACCATAAACCAAAATTCCTCTGTGGAGTTTCTGTTTTCGACCTATTGGCGCCCCACATTTACACCGTTAGAGACTTTTCAGCCGTTAGGGGTCTCTAACGGGGTTTACGCCAATAAGCCCTTGTGCAACACTGCACAAACTAAACTTTTTCAACAATCTTTATAAAAACGCATTGGCCCGCGCAGGGACCCCATTTTGCAATACACCGCAAAATGGGAACCCAGCCAATGCAAATTACCTCATCGCCTCGTTTCTATTTAGTCCTCGGCTTCACCTAAGGGTTTCGCATTAGCTCTCGCATTGCCGCTATCGTCAAAATCCGCTAAATTTTCCACAAATTCAGCTATTATCCACTCAGGCGTCGAGGCACCTGCCGTAACGCCTGCTACATTTTTACCGAAAAGCACGCTTTTATCAAGTTCATTCCAATTTTGCAAGTGAAACGTTTGACTGTTTACTTTTTTGCAAAGCTCCGCCAGCTTCCGCGTATTGGCGCTTTTCAGACCGCCGAGCACAAACATTATATCCACCTGCTTACACAATTGCACAGCCGACTCTTGTCTCTTTATCGCCTCCTTACACAAAGTATTGATTACTCTCAGTTCACTAAAGGCCTCTTTAGCTATAGCACAAAGCATTCTGCCGAAGTGCTCAGGGCTTTGCGTGGTCTGACAAACAACCCCTAACTTACCATTTTTAGGCAGCTTATGCAAATCCGACTCGTCCGCAATGACAACAACATCACCCCCGCATCCCACAACCGCCTGAACCTCAGGATGATTTTCATTGCCGATAACCACCACTTTATAACCATCCCTATTGAGCTCCCTGGCTATTTGCTGTACCCTTTTAACCAATACACAGGTGGCATCGACAATATCGAGCCCTTTCTTCTTGATTTTGGCTATCTGTTCAGGAGCGGCGCCGTGAGAACGAATAAGAACCGTCCCTGACCGAATTTTTCCCACACTATCAACAGTTTTTAGACCTGCTTTTGCCAACCGCTCCACCATATCTCTGTTATGGATGATGGGGCCGAGGCTATAAACATCATCTTCTTTTGCCAGCACTTCTTCAGCCATATTGATGGCGTTTTTAACACCATGACAGAATCCGCACTCTTCCGCAACTATAACTTTCATAATCAATCAACTACCCATCTCGAATCACTACTCGGTTATCTCCCAGCCTTTTACCTGCAGAGGCGGCCGAACCTCAAGCCTGCCCCCATATTTTACGCCAAAATCCCAATATAATCTACCAAAACTTTTCCAATCATCCCCTGGCAGTGAAACTGGTGGTAAATATTGAATATCGAATGATGAAAGGCAAAGGGCTAATTTGGGAAAAATTGTTGCAATTCCTCGGCTTGCCGGTTAGGATTTGCCCCAAACGGGGCGAGGTTGGAAAAAATGGATGAACCAACCAAAAATAGTGATAAAGGCAGCGATACCGCTGTCAGCAAGGTCGTGAGCGATTTTGTTAATGGCCTAAGCGACGAGCAGCGTATGCTGGTTGCTCTCAAGGCGCAATTGTACGGCGGGACGTGGGAGCCGATGCTCGATGACCTCAGAAACCGCTTAGCGGGTAAGCCATATATATTTAAGTTGGCCAACCGAATACAAGACGATATCGAACGCATCGAGCAAATGTCAGAGTTCGAGGCCGAACACAACATTGACCTGGCTGATTATGTCGATATGCCGTAAAAAGGTGATGAAAGTGTAAAAGCTCATTTTTAGGAGTTTGTGAGGGATTATGAAAATGTCCAAGATGTCACGATGCAGGTCCGTCTTATTAGTAGGTCTTTTGGCCTTCACCGCCGTGCCGGGTTGCATTTCTCAAGATAATGTTTCACAGCAGCCTGTTTCACAGCAGCCTGTTTCACAGTGGCTTGTTTCACCGGAGCTGCTCGGGACAGACAAGCTGGAAATAATCTGGCGCAACGAGCTGCCCTTGAAACAGGGAGAGAGCTTAAAGGATTTGCGTATTCTCGGCGGTCGTATTTACGGCCTCTCAGACCGCAATTATATGGTTAGTCTGAACAGGGAAAACGGCAACGTGATATTCAGCAGGCCTGTTGCACCGGTCGGCTTTCCGGTGATTGGCCTGGAGCTCTATAAGGATGAGCTTTTCTCTATAATTGGCAACAGGCTGGTTGAGATTAATCCGGACTCTGGCATCGAGCGCCGGGCCAAGCATCTGGGGTTCAATGCAGTTTGTCCTGCTGCTCGCAACAGCTCATATTTTTATGCCGCCGGAACCGACAGGCGCGTCCATACGCTCCGCGCAGGAGACAAGGTTCAGGTTTTTGAGGTAGCTGCTGAGAATGATTCGATGATTACTTCGATTGTTGCCGACGAAAGGTTTTTTGTCTTTACCACCGATACCGGCAATTGTGTTAGTGTCACGTCGGATGGGCCTAACCGGCTGTGGCAATTTGATGCCGCCGGCGGTATTGTTGAGCCGATTATAAAAGACAGAAACTCGTTGTTCTTTGCCAGTAAGGACACAAATGTTTATAGGCTCAACATATTCACGGGAAGGTTTATTTGGAAGTATCAGACAGGTGCCACGCTTGAAAAGAGCCCGCGAGTAACGCAAGAGGTCGTCTATCAGTATGCTCGCACTAAAGGTTTGGCGGCGATAGACAGAAAAAGCGGCGATGTTTTATGGTCGTTGGCCAAAGGCGTCGATTTGTTAGCCCAGGCCGATGGAAAGGCTTATGTGATTACAAACACCGCCGAGCTGGTGGTGATGGATAATAAAAAGGCCGAAAGGCTGTATTCGGCTAATCTTGCGGGCGTTTCGAGATATGCCGTCAACGTGACGGATTCAAAAATCTATATTGCCGATGAAGCCGGCCGAATTGCCTGCTTAAAACCGGTCGAATAATACCACACCGAACGTAATGTGATTGGTAAATGTCAAACCAAATCAAAAAATCAACAACTTTTTTTAAGGGAAAAAATTCAAATTAATGTGAACCCCGTTAGAGAGACCCCGCCCTGCGGGAACCCAAATTCTATAACGGGGCGATAAAACGAGGTAATAATTATGATGCAAAAAGGAAGGATTTCTAACGGGGTGAAAATTAAAACGGTGTTGATAAGTGTTTCGGATAAAAGTGGCGTTGTCGATTTTGCAAAGAAGCTCAGCACAATAGGCGTTAAGATAATCAGTACCGGAGGCACGGCCAAAAAGCTCAGCGATGCGGGCGTGAGTGTTGTCGGTATTGAGTCGG
The DNA here is from genome assembly GCA_030605475.1 of Planctomycetota bacterium. Lineage (GTDB taxonomy): Bacteria > Planctomycetota > Phycisphaerae > Sedimentisphaerales > Anaerobacaceae > JAUWIG01. Next base: position 33,204 of record JAUWIG010000029.1, read on the forward strand.
TTACCGGCTTTCCGGAAATGATGAACGGCAGGGTAAAGACACTTCATCCCAGAATTCACGGCGCACTACTGGGACTTCGAGACAAAGCTGAACATACAGCCGCAATGAAAGAGCATAGTATTGAGCCTATTGATTTGGTTTGTGTGAATCTGTATCCCTTTGAGCAAACAATCGCCAAAGCCCACTGCACGCTGGAGGAGGCGATTGAAAACATTGATATCGGCGGGCCGAGTATGATTCGCTCTGCTGCGAAGAATCACAAGTTCGTAACGGTTGTTACAGAGCCGGCCCAGTATGATAAAGTCATCGAGCAAATGCAGAAAAACGATGGCTGCGTTACCGAGGAGCTTCGCAGCGATTTCGCACGAACCGCCTTTGGGCTCACGGCTTCGTATGACGCTGCCATCGCGAAATATCTCAACACCAAGGCCGATGTGGAGTATCCCCGGAAGGTCTCCATTGCACTTAAGAAAGAAGGGACGCTGCGTTACGGCGAAAATCCCCACCAAACCGCCGCATACTATAAGCTCTCATCGAGCGGCGAGACATCGGTCAGTAGCGGCACCTTATTAGAGGGCGGCACAGCTATCAGCTTCAACAATCTGCTCGATACCAATGCGGCCTTTGAGCTGGTCAAGGAGTTCAACAAGCCCGCCGCCGTCGTCGTTAAGCACCTCAATCCTTGCGGCTGTGCGGTCGATGAGGATATTTGCCAGGCATACCGAAAGGCCTACGAAGGTGATGTCATCAGCGCCTTTGGAAGCATTATCGCATTGAACAGAAAAGTGAACATTGAGTTCGCCCGAACGATTATGGAATCATACAGCCGATTCGGCAAGGCCAGGGGCGCCAGCGGGTTCTTTGCTGAGGTGATTATCGCGCCGGGATTTGAGCCCGACGCGATTGAGATAATCAGGACCCTGAAGGGCTGGGGCAGCAGGGTTCGGCTGATAGAGACCGGCCCAATTGACAGAGCCGGGATTAATCGTGCTGAGTTTGACGTCCGCTGTGTCATCGGCGGATTACTTCTGCAAAAACGGGACTTGGTCGGCTGGGAGCCGGATGTGTTGACGTATCCCACAAAGACCAGACCCACAGCAGAGCAGCTTGAAGATTTAAGAATTGCCTGGCTCACCTCCAAGCATACCAAGAGCAATACAATTGTGTTAGTTAAGGACAGAAAGGTTCTGGGCGTAGGAGCCGGTCAGATGAATCGTGTTGAGTCCGGCCTGATTGCCTTCAAACATGCCGGCGACGAAGCAAAGGGGGCGGCGTTAGCCTCGGATGCCTTCTTCCCATTCCCAGATAACGTGGAAAATGCCGCCAAAGCAGGCGTAGCTGCAATAGTCCAGCCGGGCAGCTCGAAAAAAGATGATGAAGTCATCACCACTGCCGACAAACACGGCATCGCAATGGTCTTTACCGGAAAACGGCACTTTAAACATTAACAAGAAAGCTGACAGTAAAAAAAGCCCGATGGCCGTCGGGCTTTTTGTTTTTGTTGTGCTTATGAAAATCTATTTCTTTTTTGGCTTTATTCCTGCGGCTTCGCACAGGTTTTCGGCCACATCGGTTTTCCCCGAAGTTTTGAAATTGCTTCGCTGCGCTCAATGGTACACGGGGGCTCCATCTAACAAATTTGTTGTCACATCCGAAATGAGGGGGTAAACTTCGGGTTATGTTTAAGAAAGTATTAAGTTTTTATACGAAGTATTTTGCTATATGGGTGGTGATATTTGGGGCGGTGGCCTATTTACTGCCCCGGCCTTTTGTCGCTTTGAGAAACTATAACGAATGGTTTTTTGCTTTGACGATGTTCGGAATCGGGGCGGTATTAGAAGTAGAGGACTTCAAACGAATAGTGCAGAAGCCCATTATTGTTTTGATAGGCTGTTGTGCGCAGTTTAGTCTTATGCCGTTGGGGGCGTTCGTACTGGCCAAGGCTTTCGGATTGCCGCAGGAGGTTACGGTTGGCCTGATATTAACGGGTTCTGCGCCGGGGGCAATGGCAAGTAACGTGATGAGTTATATCGCCAAAGCCGATACCGCCTATTCGATTTCGCTGACGACCGTATCTACGCTGTTGTGTCCGCTATTGACACCGGGACTGACTTTTCTTTTGGCCGGGTCGACGCTGAAAGTTAATTTCTGGGCGATTGTACTTAGCGTCCTAAAGATGGTGGTCGTGCCCTTGTTCGCGGGCTTTGGCGTAAGACACTACTTCAGGAAAGGCATCGAGAAGGTCTTGCCGATTTTCCCGGCGATATCGGTTACATTCATAATATTTATTTGTTCTCTGGTGATAGCGCTTAATAAGAATCATTTGGTTGAGGTAACAGGGCTGATTTTGGCTGCCGGCGTGCTCTTAAACCTTTATGGAATGGCAGCAGGTTACGGGGTAGGGTCGGTTTTTAAGATGGATTACAGAAGAAAGAGAACCCTGTCAATCGAGATTGGAATGCAGAACGCCGGCTTAGGGACGGTTCTGGCGTTGAAGCATTTTGGCGAGAAGGCGGCGATGCCGGCAGCGATTTTCGTATTTGTCTGTATTATTACAGCCTCTGTAATGTCGGCACTCTGGCAGAGAAGAAGCACAACAGCAATAGAATAACGAGCATATCAGTTCAGGCAAAGAACTGACAGGTTAAAAAGTGATTTTGAAATCTTTGTATTGGGGGTCGGCTGGGATTTCTTCGACTTTGGTATCTCCGACATAGCCGGCAAAGGCCACCTCAATGTCCCGCACACAATCGTCAATATCATCACTAGGGCCCTGAGCGAGCATCTCAACAGTGCCGTCAAGCAGGTTACGGACCAGGCCGGTTAGCTGATAGCGATTAGCTATCCTCAGGGCGGTAAACCGAAAGCCCACACCCTGGACTTGGCCGGTGAAAGTTATACGTTTGGCGGTCTGGTTCATAGTCATTGTTATAATAATCTGAAATGGTTTTTATTGCAAAAGGAAAACTGAGCGATGGTCAGTTAGAAGAAATAGGGAATATCGAATTGTGAAGTTGGGATTTTTGCTACGAACTATGAACAATGAACTACGAACTAAACTGGTTGGATGGTGAAACGGTTGGACGGTTGGAGGGGAATTTTCAATTGATAATTGTCCCCACCTGCGCGGGGATGACAATATTATTGATTATTTTTCGAGATTGCTGCGGCCGACACGCATTTAATTCTTACGTTCGGTATAAATCCTTGTTTTACATTTATCGGTCAGGTTGTCAAACCGCGCTCGGTAGCGTTATCGGTCATGGAAGAAATAGCACTGCCATATTAGGGTTTGCTCAACTCGTAAACGGTGATTTTACGGTCGTGCAGACAACTGGGTAAGACCCAACGATGGGACCAGCGCTTGGCCATGTAGTGTTCGATTTCGGCGGTATGTGCCGAGGAACCCTGAAAGATAAGGTAATCTGGAGCGTACTTGCCCAACAGGTCATCGGAGCGTTGAAATTGGTATGTGTACGCCAGCCGCCCAGTCAGAAGCGATATTATCGGGGCGTCGTGACATAAGAGGACTGCGTCTGATGGGGCGTGTTTTAGGACCCACCCTGCGATCCCGTACACATCCTGCTGCCATAACTTGGCAGACGGCTCCCTCGAGTGGAGGCACACGGGAAGACGCGCAAGGTTGGCGACCATGAGCAGGGCAAAGACGGACACGTACAGTAAGCTGGTGACCGTAGCAACGCCGAGTTGGTTCGACACCCATAGACACAACCTGGAAAGAGCGGCGAACAAGTACAGGTAGAGCAATGGTAACAGCGGTGTCACCAGGCGCGAGTCATAGGTGAAATAGGTTAACAAAAGCACAGTGTAGGCGATGGCGAACCACTCCAGTATCGAGGGGCGGCGACGTGACACCAGCACCAGGCCTACGAGCGGCGTGGCCGCCAGAAGCCAGCCGACCCAGGGGTTGTCTGTTCCAAGCGTCACTCGCCCAAGCTCATGCAGCAGCATACGGCCATTCATTTTAACTCGTAACAGCAACACATCCAGGGGTACCCAATCCGAGCTGGGGTCACCAGGGTCAACATGGAATATGGCTGTCGTGTAGTCGAATATTAGAAGCTGCTCTGAAGGTGTCTCGGCACTGGCTGCTGCCCTTTGAGTGTGTAGGAGCCACGGTATGCACAAGCCGAGCATAATGAGGGCAGGTATCCAGGCTCTCGTGCGTTGGTTCTTTTGTCCGGAGAGCCAACCGGTCAGGATGATGCCCGGGATGAGCAAAATGGCGACAGTTCGGAAGTAAAACGCAGCTGCAAGACAGATGGTCGCCGAGAGCGACGCTACCCACCACCTCCAGGTGGTTGACATCGCTGCAGCTGCCTGAAGAAGGGCCATGCCGAAAAACAGCAGCGCGATGAAAGGAAATTCAGATGCGACCCAGTTAAAGCTGTTGACATATAGAGGGCTGGTTCCGACCAGCAGTGCCACGCCGATAGCCATCCATCGCCCATGTTTGAGCTTGAGGGCGAAAAATACTGCTGTTATGGAGGCCGCAGCGAAGAACATTATCATCAGGTTTAATGCATAAGCGTCGAAGGGTCCGTCCTGCAGAAGAATGGAAATCAGCCATGAGAGACCTGGGGGTCGCAGGAAGAATGGCCGTCCGAGATAGGAGTAGCCGTCACCGATTGCCAGGGAACGACCGGCGAGGATATAGATGGCACTGTCCCACTCCTGCCACCACACATCGTCTACCCAGAAGGCCAGGCAGCAGACCCAATACGCAAACAGGAGGATAAACACAAGATAGCAGACAAAGGGGCCATCTTTCCTGACGGTTCGCTTCAGCAGGCAGCCGAGTGATTGTCGGCCAGTTTCGCCAGGAACAGGTGCAGATTTAAAACTGTTAGACATAGTCCAAATCTCTTAGCTGAGATTCCCCGTATATAATACTTAACAACACTGCCAAGCCTATCAGTTCCACTGAAATAACAAAACCATCTTGAAATTGCAACTGTTTTGAGTATATGTGATTGCCCGTTTCAGGATAAACCAAAGAAAAAGCGCCTTTTTCTGCCTGTAAAATAGCTCTTTTCCAAAGAACCAAATGGGACAAGATGAGCAGTTTAAGACAAAAGCCAAAAAATCGAGTGCATTCAGCCTGGTCCCAGCTGGTGGTGAAGATATGGTTTACGAATGGCTTAGAGGAATTTGCCCGATTATACCAGTCATTAAAAAGGGTAATGGGGTGAATAAATTAGGGTTTGTGCAAAGGTGTAAGTTGAGTATAATCGGCTGGACTTGTGATATTGGTTTATTATGGCAAAAAAGACAAAGAAACAAATTAAAAGAGAAGAGCAAATTTATCAGCTCACCACGCTCGTGGCAGGTAAATTTTCGCTTCAGGAGGCGCTTGATAAACTCGCCGAAGCGGCGGTGAAGATTGTCGACGTCAAGGCCTGCTCAATTCGCCTGCTGGACGAAGAGGCCAGCGAGCTGAAAATGCGAAGTACCTATGGACTCAGTGAAGAATACCGCAATAAGGGAGCGGTCTCGAAAGACGATACGGTTATTAAAGCCGCTTTCGCGGGCGAAGCCGTGGTGTTGGACGATATGCGGGTTGATGACCGTGTAAAATACAAAGAGGCCACCATTAAGGAAGGACTCGTCAGCCAGCTCACGGTTGCGATGCAATTCAGGGGCAAGCCGATTGGTGTGCTTCGGCTTTATAGTCCCAGGTCGATGCGATTTAATGAAGATGACATCAGCCTTGCCAGGGCCGTTGCTTCACAGTCTGCGGTGGCGATAACAAACGCCAGACTCTACACAGAAGCGATTGAAGGGGCGCGCATCGCCGAGCAGATGCGACTGGCAGGGGTTATTCAGCGAAGAATGATTCCCCAAAAGGCCCCGGTAATACCAGGTCTGGATATAGCAGCCACTTATATCCCCTGTTTTGATGTCGGCGGAGACCTCTACGATTTTTTTCAAGTAGGCGATAGACGCATTGTCGTGGGGATTGCCGATGTGATTGGCAAAGGTATTCCCGCCGCGATTATGATGAGTTCGTTTCGAGGTGCTGTGCGGGCCTACGCTGATATCGGAGGCGACAAAGGCGGTATCGAAGGGGTTATCGATAAGCTCAATAAAATGGCCTGTAGCGAGTGCGGGGACGGGGAGTTCATCACGCTGTTTTACGCGGCTATTGACGTCAAAGATATGACGGTAACATATTGCAATTGCGGACATGAGTCAGCGGTACTGATAAGAGACACCAAAATTACGGAATTGGAAAAGGGCGGCCTCGTGCTCGGAGTCGATAGCCAAGCCAAATATGAGATTGAAACCGTCGGACTAAAAGACGGAGATTATCTGCTCTTCTATACCGACGGGCTGACTGATGCAATCAACTTTGATTGTGAACCGTGGGGCAGGCAAAGTTTGCTCAAAACCGCAAAAAAATTCACCGCAGGCTCAGCCGAGCAGATGATTAAAAACATCCTCGGCTACAGAAGGCGCTTTGTAGGACTTACAAAACAGCTTGATGACACAAGTCTTATTGTTGTCAAGGTTGATAGAACGGCAGAGCCGAAGTTTACAAACTCAGGTTAGTTTTTGAGATGGCGAGTTTGATTATTACAATTGATGGCCCCGCGGCCAGCGGCAAAAGCACCGTGGCGCGACTGCTCGCCGAAAAACTCGCAGCGACCTTTCTTGATACCGGTGCGATGTATCGCGCTGTTACCCTGGCTGCAATCCAGGCCGGTGTCGATTTGAGTGATGAAGAAAAGCTCCTTGACGTTCTGGACAACAGAAATTTTCAATTCGCGGGCAAAAAAAGCAAAATGACGGTGTGCATCGATGGCGTTGACGTTACCGAGCTGATACGCGAACCGAAAGTTACCGCCAATGCTCGGCACATTGCCTCGGCAGCGAGGCTGCGGGCCAAATTGGTCCAGATGCAGAGGCAGTTTGCAGCCGGCGAAGAAAAATTAGTTACCGAAGGAAGAGACCAGGGCACGGTGGCGTTTAGCAACGCTGATATAAAATTCTTTCTCACCGCCGAGACCGGCGAGAGGGCAAAAAGAAGACAGGCTGAACTGCAGGCTAAAGGCATCAGTGAAAGTCTTGAGCAGATACAAAGGGCCATTGAAGAGAGGGACAAAAGTGACCAAAGCAGAGCGGTCGGGCCATTGAAACCAGCTAACGATGCTATTGTTGTCGATACCACTAATTTGAGTATAGAACAGGTTGTGGAAAAGCTTTTCGGTTACGTAGAGGAAAATGCCTGAAAAGAAACCAAAAATGTTATGGTTCCGCTTTGCACGCCTGCTTTGCAGAGTTTTTTGTGAAATATTTTTTCGAATACGGGTCTACGGCAAGGAAAACGTCCCTGACAAAGGTGCTTTTTTGCTGGTCGGTAACCATCAAAGTCTTCTTGACCCCGTATTTTGCGGAATTTGTCTAAAGAGGCCTTTGTATTTTCTCGCTCGTGACACGCTTTTTGCCAATCGCCTTTTCGGCTGGCTGATTTCTTCGGTCAATACTATACCGGTGCGTCGGGACCAGGCGGATTTGCCCGCGATGAAAAAGGTCGTCAGCAAGCTTAAAGAAGGCAGTGGTGTTTGTCTTTTCCCGGAAGGTACGCGTACGAGGGATGGAAAAATTACGCCTTTTAAGCCCGGCTTCAGTCTTATATGCAGGCGGGGAGGAGCTGCGGTTGTGCCGGTAGTGATTGACGGCGCCTTCGAATGTTGGCCCAGACACAAGAAAATATTTTCACCTGGAGGACACATTGTGATTTGCTACGGCAAACGCATAACCGCTGAGCAGGTAAAGGAAATGAACGACAGGGAATTGGCGGAAAATTTGACCGACACGCTCCGCCAAATGCAAAACGATTGCAGACTAAAGCACGGCAAAGAACCGTATGATTATAGCGATTAGCGAATAGTTATCTATATCTTTGAAAGACCAGCATATTTTATCATCAGCGATTTTGTCTGTCCCGTATTAAATTTGACTACGACAACGCTGTTTTCGCCCATATCAATAAGTTCCTTGACCCTGCCGAGGCCGAAAGATTTATGTCGCACCAGCTGCCCCGTAGCAAAATCCGGAACAGCTTGGCTGATATTATCGCTACCGTCATAATAACATCGACTCTCCTGAGCTAAGCTGGCGAAGTCAGCCCCAAGTTCGTAAAGAAAAGGTGATGGTATCATTCGCAGCATCTGCCCGCGTATTTTTCGGTATCGGGCATAACTTACATACAAACCTGTTTTCGCGCGGGTTATGCCGACGAAAAAGAGTCTGCGCTCTTCTTCCAGCTCTTCATCTTCGTCGGTGTTACTCCTTTCGTGCGGCAATAAGCCGTCTTCGAGGCCAATGATAAAGACATTTTCAAATTCGAGACCCTTCGCGCAGTGCAAAGTCATAAAGGCAACACAGCCTCTGGATGTGTCATACGCATCGACATCGCTAAAGAGTGCTATTTGCTGAAGGTAACCCAGCAGTGACGGCTCTTCTGCCCGTTGGTCGTAAACACCAGCGCCATTTATCAGTTCCTCGACGTTTTCCACGGCGCTGCGGTCCTCACGGAGGGACTCGGCAAGCCCGGATTCGGCAAAAACACGCTCGGCAAGTGGGGCGACCTTGCCCCCAATATCTTTCTCGAACTGCCCAAGCATACCGACAAAAACAGCAATCTTAGCTTTTGGGCCTTTGGAAAGAGAGTCTATCTCACCTGCTCTCTTTAGCGCCTCGAAAAAGCTAATATTATGCAAAGCAGCGTAACTACGAACTCTATCAATCGTTGTTTTACCTATGCCGCGAGCAGGTGTATTGATAACGCGCAATAGCGCAATCTCGTCACTTGGGTTGACAAGAATCTTCAAATAGGCAAGCAGGTCGCGAATTTCCTTTCTGCTGTAGAATTCCACACCCCGAACAATCTGATATGGGATTTTATTCTGGATAAATGCCTCTTCAAGCACCCGGTTCATAACATTAACACGATAGAACACGGCTATATCGTTTAGAGATACGCCTCTTTCGGCCAGCTCCTTGGCCTGCTGAGCAACGGCCTGGGCCTCTTCAACCTCATCCTCGAAGCCGGTTATGGCAACATCCGCGACGGGAGGCTTTGTGGGAATGAGACTTTTTTGCTTTCGGTTTCGGTTTTCTGCAATCAACTTATCAGCAATTTCAAGTATCTTAGGCCTACTGCGAAAGTTCTCTTCCAGTTTGACAACGGCAGCGTCGGGCCAATCGTCTTCAAAGGCCAGTATGTTACGAATGTCGGCGCCGCGCCAGCGATAGATAGACTGGTCCGGGTCGCCGGCTACGCAAATATTGTTGTGCGCCGAAACAAGGGCCTTAGCGATTTTATACTGGGCGTGATTCGTGTCTTGATACTCGTCGATGAGCAGAAATTTGAAACGTTCGCCAAGTTCGCGGCAAACGTCGCCGAAGCTCTGCAGTAAAAACGCGGTTTTCATCAGCAGGTCATCAAAATCCAGTGCGTTTCGTTCGCTCAGAATGCGCTGATAGCGGGCATATATTTTGGCTAATGTTTTATAAAAAAAATCGTCGGCCTGAGCTCCAAAAGTATCAACATCTATCAGCTTGTTTTTCAAGGCCGATACCGCATCAAGCATCCGGGCCGGCGGAAAATTTGTGGTATCAAGATCACAATCTTTGACGGCCTGCTTCATACACCCGCCCTGGTCGGACTCGTCATAAATACTAAAGTTGGAGTTTATACCAGCATTAGCTGCATACCGGCGAAGGATTTTCACGCACAAAGAGTGAAATGTGCTGATATGCGCACCGGCGGAAGCACCAAGGGCAATTGCCCTTTGGCGCATCTCATCGGCGGCTTTATTGGTGAAAGTTATTGCGCAAATATTGTACGGCTTAACACCCGAATCGATAAGCGCCGCTATGCGATATGTGATGACCCGCGTTTTGCCGCTGCCAGGACCCGCAAGAACAAGCAACGGCCCTTCAATATGAAAAACAGCTTCTCTTTGCGAATCAGTTAGCTGATTATATCGCGTATTTTGCATGACTCGGATGGTTATGTCTGTCAGCGTGATTATTCTGATTGTTTCAGCAAATTTTCTTCCTGACGCATTAACTCCTCGAAAAGCCTGGGTTTCTCGACTTTTATTCGCCCAAGCAAATTCCGCCTCAGGTTAGGCGGATACTGCTGGTCATTCAGAAAATCAAGAAGTGCAAAGTATCTTAACAGCTTAAAGTCAGGTAGGTCAATTCGGTTCTCGTCCAGATACATAGATTGGTAACGGTCGTGAACCTCTTTGGCCATTTTCTCTCTGCCGAACGCCTCCTCGTCGTCACGCACCGCATATCTGAAATAACTTTCTCTCAGCATCATTTGCACAATCTCTCTTGCGTTGTTCAAACCTATGAACCGCAGCTCTTTGCGAAGACGACTCCTTGTGAAAACGATAAGTGGCACTTTGAATTCATCACGAGGATAGAGTTGTCTCAACTGATTATAAATTCTTTGTGCCTGGTGCCTATGGCCCGCCTGATAGAAAGAAAACAAGGCGTTCTCAAGCATATTCCGGTGCCCGGTTCGCAAAGATTCATAGCTACCCCTCTTCTTGATACCTTTATATTTTTCTACTATCGCCAGCACGGATTTGTTGTATGGCTCAAACATCCTCAAGTCCGAACGCAAAAACACTTCTTTCACCCGCGCCGCCGGCACTTCCGAAGCCGAACCCATTTTGCCGTTCGCTGCGAAAGCCGAACCCGAAGAAGACCCCGAAGGTACATCAGCCGGCACGTCATAGACAAAGATTTTCCCGTTGCGGAAGAGGCTTTGCAAACTATGGTTTACAATACGGTCGGTGTTAATTTCATCTACGGAAAACTCCTCTTTGCCGGCCGCTTGCAGGCCTTTGACCGCCCAATATATCGCGTGCGCGTCGGGGTGCCGCCAATCCAAAGGCAAATGTTTATTAGGGTCATCCCAGTCAATAGGACCGTAGTTCTTATTCAATTCCCGCATTAAAACAGGGTCAAGTTTCCAGGTATGACGCAGATGATAGGCCTTGGCGAAAATATCAAATTTCTTGAGGGCTTTGGTGCCTCTGAAATTATCTATTATCTTAAAGGCCTCGGGATTGAACCTGCTGGGGTTTTGCCGCAACGACAAATAATTACTCACAAACCCATCTCTATCGGCAAAGGCCTTGTCGGCAGATTCCAGAGCTGTAATTAGCGGCGCCACATCGGCATCTTTTACAATCTGCTGCCATTCCGCCGGCGCCTCGGCAAGAGCATGAAAATATCGCTCATCTGCCGAGAAGTATTGGTTATCCGCCGAACCCAGCAGCGGTCCCATCGCCATTGCCAACTGCAGCTTGTAATATTTGTGTGCGTCATCGGTTACACCGCCTATTTTGTGCTGGAATATCTTGGCAAGCTCACGATAGAGAATAATACTTTTGGGGTTCAACACAATACCCTCGTCGCGAAGCAGTTCATAGCCGTTCTTGACCCACCGCCATCGCTGGTCCGCCTGCGTCTCAGGTATGGCCACCGAAATGTTATAAGCCATATTCCACGCGTGGAACTCCCAGACCGACGCGAAACGAGGCTGCAGCATCGTTATCCATTCTGCAAGCTGTTTTGCATCGAAGAATTGGCCTTGTTCTTTCAGCCTGTCTGCACGCATCCACAGAACGTCTACGACCAGACCGCGAAAAGCGCCCATCGCCACCGTCGCAAACGCCAGTGAAGGAGGAGCATTTTCAAGCGGCTCATTACTTATCAGCCTCATCTCCCAACGCTGGGAATTTATGAAATCAAGCTGCATACCGGCGCAGATAAGTAAAGCAACTGCAAGAACAATGCAGACAGACCAAATTATTGTATCACGCAAATGCATAAAAAATTAAAAATTGAAAATCCCAGCCGGATTAAACTGTGACTTTCGCAACCTCTCGATAATTGAAAATCAGTAAGCCAAGAAGCAGCAACAAAACTGATTTGACACAAACCATAAGACCGGCGACTTTGGCCAATAAAGACCAGCTCAGCAGTCGTGAGGGGACCAGGAACTTCGCAGGGTTAAACTTATCAAACTGCGGCAGAAGCTGAATGACCGGCCTGAGTGTATAATAATATGTCCTGCTTACGTTCTCGCTTAGAAAATCAAATGATTCGATAATAAAGCCGCTAATAGTCCCCGTAAAGAAAATCACAAGACAGAACAACACAGCAACAGGAAACGACAGGAAACTCGAAGCCAATATGCCTAAGCAGGCCAGGAAAATCAAACGAAACAGGATTAAAAGAACAGCCCTTAGAAAATTGGCGGTGAAGGTATCGGCCTTGTAAAGCACCTCCAGCCCGTCTTCAGGTGGAAAAATTACCACCGTATCGTTTAGAGGGACGTTGAGGAATCCGACAGCCAGATACCCGTCTTTCGCTACGGCATCCGCAGGCACTTCTATCTCATAAAAAGTGCGAATAAGGTCCTTGCGGTCAAAAGTATAAATGGGCGTCTCAACCTCATCTCCGTACCTAATCTGCCGGTCATCTCCTACAATCCATCTGCTATACACATGCAAATCCGGCGGATTTACCGAAACATCGTATTTGAATCTTATAAACAAACTCTGGTTAAGGTCGAGAGGTTTAACGTCGCTGAATTCCCAGAGCAAATCGTGACCGACAGTGGCGGCTCGTTTCGCAAGTTGTCTCCGGATGGTAAGCTCGGCAATGTAATTTTTGCGTTTGACTTTATCACCAGAGACACCTGCAGGCAGTTGGCCGCTCTTTTCAAGCTTGTTGTAGGCCTCAAGGACCTCGCTGGTAACATCGACCTCGGCTGGGGTCAAGCTGGCTCGGGCGGTGAAAAACTCATCGTCTAATGAGATGGCCTCGACTTCGCTCACTCCGCAAAATCTCGGTGTGTAAATAGTAATGACATATATTACAGCGGAAAAAAGAACCAGCAGTGCAACATCCAATAATATTACGCCGAGCAATTTGCCGAAAAGAAGCTGAAAACGGCGTATCGGCTTGGTAAGAACGGTATATATCTGTCTTTGCTTTATGTCGTTTGTCAGCGAATAGATTGAGACCACTATCGTCAGCAGACAGAGCAAAAAACTGACAAGCGAAAGGCCGTAGCTTACAAAGCTCTGGAGTCTGCCTTTCAGGGTACCATCGCCCGTCATCGTTACCCCCATCACAGGCAGCAGAACAACAAGAAGGATTATAAAAACAGCGGCAATTTTCATCCGCAACGCCTGCTTTATAGTATTTGTGGCAACAGCCCAGATACTATGCATCGCCGGAATCTCCATCTGGATTACCAGTTTCTTTTTTGTCTTCGTCTGCGGGTGTTGAACGACCAGTAAGCTCGTCTAAAATGCTTTTTTCGATTTGCTCTTGCTCAATGCCTTTGGGTTTAACCGGTTCTGTCCTGACTTTTTTCCTTCGAACGACGGGTTTAGGTTTAGCCGGTTTAGCCTCCTCGGCTAATTTACTTAGCAGCTGCTCATCGGGTTTGCTCTCAGAACTTTCGACGGGCGTCACCTGCTCGGTTGTTGGAGGCTCCATGGATGCCTCTTGCGACACTGAGGCAGAAACAAGTTTATCTAATATATTTTCTTTGACGGACGCCGAGGCAAGAAAATCACTGATCTGAGTGGTGCTGACTGCACCGCTCGTCGGCTGGGACTGCTGCTGGGCTGTAACAACGGTTTTGATGAAGAATGTCTCGAGCTTATCCATTGGTGAGGTAACAACGCAGTCTGTCTGTTCCTCTCGAACTAACTGCTTTATCTTCTCAACGGCGGTATCGCTGATAGCGCCCGTAGTAATCTGTCTCTTGTCTGTTTGCTGCAAAAGCTCGCGGACTTTGCCTTCGGTCTCGATTTTGCCGCCGTAGAGAATCGCGATTCTATCACATACATCTTCAACGTCCGCCAGCAAATGACTGCAAAGCAGAATTGTCTTGCCGCGTTTTGCAAGCTGAAGAAACAAATCCTTCATCTGTCTTGTTCCGATAGGGTCAAGTCCGGTTGTCGGCTCATCCAGTATCAACAGGTCGGGGTCGTTTATCAGCGCCTGTGCCAGGCCGATTCTGCGCGCCATACCCTTTGAAAATGTTCCAACGGCTCTGTTTGCGACGGCCTTCAAACCGACCATATCAAGCAGCGCTTCTATCCGCATTTTACGCACCCTGGCTGGCAGGCTGAACAATCTGCCGTAAAAATCCAGCGTCTCCCGCGCGCTCAAATACCTGTAAAGATACGATTCTTCGGGCATAAAACCTATCCGGGCGCTGATTTTGGGGTCGGTGCCGTCGCCGCCGAGCACAACTGCCCTTCCCTTTGTCGGATAAAGCAACCCCAACAGCATCTTCAGCGTGGTGGTTTTACCTGAGCCGTTGGGACCCAAAAGGCCGAAAATCTCATTGTAGCGAATCCGTAAATTCAGGTCCTCCACAGCATAGACCTTGTTGCGCCCCCACCAGTCGGAAAAAATCTTCGTCAAAGAAAATGTTTCAATAGCATATTCCATAGATAAATCAAAAGTTAAAAATCAAAATGACAAATTAAAAATCAAAACTAAAAATTGAAGACCAAAACTGGAAATCTTGCATTGTAATTCTGCATTTTGATATTTACATTTTTTATGTTTCATGCCCGAGTTCTTCGCCGTAGCGGACAAGTCGAGCACTGTTGAACACCACAAGCAATGAGCCGGCGAAATGAAGAACCGCTGCGTAAACCGCCGGAAGCCACGCCGCAGCAGCGGCAACGTCTCCCAGAATGATAAACATTATGCCAAAGCCAAGATTTTGATTAATAACTCTTCGCGTCTTTCGAGAAAGTCGCACCAGGAAAGGCAGCCGCTTCAGGTCATCGCTCATCAGCGCTATTGAAGCAGAGTTTATGGCCACATCACTGCCCGCGGCACCCATAGCGATTCCCAAATCGCCCGCCGCCAGGGCAGGAGCATCATTTATACCGTCCCCAACCACTACAACGGTATGCCCGTCTTTTTTAATTTGCTCAACAATCGCCAGTTTGTCCTGAGGCAAACATTGGGCCTTAAAATCCGTGCAGGCCAGCTCAGCGGCAACACGACTGGCCACCTCGTCTCTATCGCCGGTGAGCATAGTTATTCTTTTTATGCCGATATCAAGTAACTCCTTGACAGCTTGCTGGGCTTCGGGTCGGGTCTTGTCCTGCAAACCTATCCAGCCGATGCACGCCGAACCCTTCGACACATAAAGCGTACTGAAGCCCTGCTCCTCGTCAAGGGCCGGGCCGGATATATTACTCATATCTACATCGTTCTCTTTCAGGAACGTGTCCCTGCCGACGCAAACCTTTGCCGAATCAACCAACGCCGTTACCCCTTTGCCGGGCGTCTCCTGAAAATTATCCATCGCCGGTAAAGACAGCTTTGCCTCTTTGGCAACCTCCTGCAGTGCCCTTGCTGCCGGGTGTTTGCTCATCTGCTCGGCAGAAGCAGCAACGGCCAGCAGCTCAGCCGCCTCAACCCCTTCAGCGGGCGTCAGCTTCGTAACATACAGCCGGCCGGTCGTCACCGTCCCCGTCTTGTCAAACACCATCGCCGTCATCTTCCCTGCAATCTCAAGGTCGGCAACATTCTTTATCAGGATACCGAGCCTCGCTGAAGCCGAAATCGCCGCAACCATTGCTGTCGGCGTCGCCAGAATTAACGCACACGGACACGAAACTACAAGTATCGTAATAGCTCTGGTGATATCACCGGTGAAAAACAAAACTATCCCCGCAATCATCAAAATCGTCGGCGTGTACCACTTAACGTAGCGGTCGATTATACGCATAATGGGTATCTTTGTCTGCTCAGCCTGCATAATCAACGACTGGACTTTGCCGAGCGTTGTGTCCTTGCCGGCCTTGGTTACCGTGATGTCCAGCACGCCGGTAAGGTTACTTGTGCCGGCGAATACCTGCATCCCAGGCACCTTATCGACGGGCAGAGACTCGCCCGTTATCGTCGCTTCATTAACCGAACTCAGCCCCTTTGCAACGTCGCCGTCAGCCGGTATGTTATCGCCGGGACGAACGCGGATGCAATCGCCGGGACGAAGAACGCTGACTTTTACTTCTTTTTCAGAGCCGTCCCCCTCAACGAGATTTGCCTTCGTGGGTGTCAGCTTTATCAGCGATTCAATTGAAGCGCGAGCGCCGAGCGCGGTGCGGGATTCCATAAGCTCGCTCAAGAGCATAAAGAATGCAACGATACCTGCGGTAACGTAGTCCTGCGTGGCAAAGGCCGCGATTATCGCAAGAGCCACCAGCTCATCCATATGCGATTCTCTTTTTATAAGGCTCTTTGCCGCGTGCAGAACAATCGGCCCACCCAGCAGTATCGCCCCGAGCATCGCCAGAAACTCGGCATTGAAACTGCCTCTACCGTAGAAAAACCTGCCGATACCACTGCTTATCAGAAGCATTCCGCCGGCCAATGTCCCCAGCAAAGCCATACTTACCCGAACCTGCTTGCCATAAGTGCGCTCAGCAGCAAGGTCCTCTTTAAAATGTAAATGCTTATGAGCCATACTTACTTTTCTGCCTTTTTAGGTTTTACCGTTGGGTCCCTGTTCAAGAGTATTCTGATTTCTCTGCCTTTGGTACCTTCGGTAGGTTGAATAATCATTTTCTCATCCGCATTGTCATAGACTTCTCTCAAGGCACCCAGATGGATTTCTTGAATAACAAGTTCTGGACGCTTGCGATATTCCGGCAGTATCTTTAGCAAATATTCGGCATTGGCTTTGGCCGTCTCCACAACCCCAGTTCGATACGCTCTCGCCTGAGCAATCTTTTCCTGAGCCGACCCGGCTAATTGACTCCACAACAACTCTTTTTCCAGCTCGCTGACGGTTTTACCCTCAAGAACCGCAAGAAGGTCGCCGGCAACAGGACCGCCGGCTTCGTTAAGAGTGCTTTCCGCGTAACCTTTCGCTTCACTGATGGTCTTTTGACTTGCCTGACGTGCCTTGATGGAGGCCAGAAACGCGTAGTCAACCTGCCGAGGCCAGGTTACGTCGGTCAATTGTACTGATACAACCTTTATGCCGCTTCCTATTGTGTTGAGTTTTTCCTGCAACAATTTCTCCACATGCTTTGGTATCCTGTCCTGGCTCAGAATCGCCTCGTCAATGGTATAGTTGACCATTGCGCTCACAATGGTATCCTCTATCAGGTCTTGTAAAAGCGGTTCTACGCTTTTTGTTATAACATCAAAGTAAACTTCCCCCGGTCTTACATCCTCGACATAAGCATTTCTGAAGAAGCGTTCGGGGTCGTCAATCTGATAGATTAGCTGCCACTTGCAATGGACAATGTTGTAGTCACTGCCGCCAAAACCAGCCATCGTTTTGCTTTGTTTTTCACTTCGGGTAATGCAATAGCCGTCACGTGTGGGGTACAGCACCGCTCTTACATCACGTCTGGTTTTTGGGCCTGGGGGAAGCATCTCTTCTCGTCTCTGGTAATACCAAAACGAGTTAATTGGCAGATTTACCTTTTTGGCCACGGGAATTTTTACGATTTCATCTATTGGATACGGGAATACCCAATGCAGGCCCGGCCCAAGCAGTCTCTCTTCCCCAACCCCGCGAATCTTGCCAAACCGCAGAACAAGTGCCTGCTCATCGGAACCAACCGTTCTAAAGCCAGACGCTAAAAAAACAACAATCAGAACTATCATTATTATCTTCAGGATAACAAAGCTGATTCTCAACGCCTCTGACAGGGACTTGCCGGCGGCGTCAAGCTTTTCACCGGGACCTTCCCCATCTGATTGACGCTCCAGGTTTTTATTATTTTCGTAATCCTGTTCTGTCATAGCGTTTTCGTATCGTATATTGCGTTTAGTTCTTACCGCAGAGCTTGCCGAGTTCTTTAGTATTGTCATTCCTGCGTAAGCAGGAATCTATCTTCCTTTGCTATTATTTGTATTTTCCTCTGCGTTCTCCGCGGTTAATCTTTTTATTTTTTCGGCTTGAGAACTGGCATTTCCTTTAACAGTTTGAACGGCTCTGTATCAGCGCTCAAAACAATAGTCGACCTATGCTCTAATGTTCTCTTCAGGGCTTCAATGTCACGCAGAAACATCGCAAGGTCCGGGTCGGCTTCGAGCATCTTATAATATTTCGCAGCCTCAGCGTCGCCCTGCCCTCGTATCGCCTTTGCCCTCGCCTCGGCAGCGGCTAACAACTCTATCTTTTTCGAATCAGCGTCGGTTCTTATCCTCGTTGCCTCGGCGTTTCCCTCGGCAATAGTGGCTTCCGTCTTGCGGTTCCTTTCGGCCCTCATTCGTTCAAAAACATCCTTGCTGACATCCTCACTGACCTTAAGCTGCTTTATACCCAGCGTCTTGATTTCAATGCCGTAATCATCTCTGACGGTCTGTTGAAGCTCAGCGAGCATCTCATCTTCTATTCCTTCAAATCTTATTTTTGACGGGTCGCTATTGACAAATTCAGAAAAGTTATGCCGACCAACCGCCTTATTTTGCGCGTCACTAAGCTGACTTAGCAACTTACTTTCAGCTTCCTTGACCGTTCCAACTGCATTAAAGAATTTCAGCGGCTCGGCAATCTTCCAGACAACATAAGTATTCACGATAATTGGCACAGCCCCTTTGGTTGTTGTCTCGCCAAGGTCGCCTTCGAAAACCCTCATCCGCGAATCAAATAGATAAACCCGCTGGATTGGAGCGGGCCATTTGAAATACCAGCCGGGCTCGGTAATTTCGCGGGTGGGCTTGCCGAAGGTTGTTACCAGTGCAGACTCTATCTCTCTGACCTGGAACGAGACAAGATAAAGACCCAAAATGGCAATTACCAACACAATAAAAATCGTAATGGCTATATCTTTCATTTTCTGCTCCCAAATAATCTAACGTCATACAACGATTTGACGTTTCACCGTTCCCATCTGCTATTCTTCTTCCTCTAAGCCGCTTAATTCATACAAACTCGGCGTCAATTTTTCCTGAACATCGACTATGAAAACCTGCGTATCATTCACATCGGCAACCACAACATATTTTCGTATGTTCTTGAGGGCCTCTTCGAAAACCGCTAATCTTTGCTCACGTTTATAGATTTCTTCCGCAGCCCTGTACGCCTTAAGCTGACTGGCAAATCGCTTTCCGGTTGCCTGCGCAAGCACCGCTTTTTCAAAGGCATAGCTCTTCGCTTCTCGCAATGTGCTAAAGATATCACCCTTCGCCTCCGCAAAGGCTCTATCCAAATCACTCCCAAGCTCCTCAACCTCCTCTGGCCTGTTTCCTTCTTTGGCGCGTTGGTATTTAGCCGCAAGATTATAAAGCTCGTCAGCATCTTCTACCGAACCTGCCAAGGCACTTAAAGTTTTGTTGCGCTCTGCGTGGGCGACAAGGATAAGCGCCTGTTTCTTTTGAACGGCACCGACAACCCTTTGATAATCTGCTGCAACTTCGAGCGGCGGGTGAATCCCCTGCAAACCCAAAAACACAACTTCAACACCCAATCCGGCCTTGTCGGCCTCAGCCTGAATCCCATCGGTCAAAATACGCTTCGCCTTGGCACGACCGGCCCCAAGCAGGCTATGCTCCAAATCCGCTTCGTTGTCAACTTCAATCTTCGCACTGGCACCGAACTTGGCAAGCTCGCGATAACATATGGATTCGAGTAGCTTCTCCGGCTCACTATGACTATAGATAAAAGAATACAAATCTTTTACTCTGTATTGAACAGGGACATTGGCCTTAACAAGACTTACAGGGACAGCACCGGCTTCACCACCGCCTGTTTGCTCACTTGCCACAAGCAGACTGTGCTCCTGCTCGTAATGAGCTTCTCCCCACAGCAGCGGCTCGCGAATCACTTCTTTGGTCTTTGCATCCACTTTGGGGACAAAGCCAATATTGAGTTCCATAATCTTTTTCGTGGGATATTTATAGGCAATATCTATCGGCCACGGCCATTTGAAAGACAATCCAGGCCCGACAATTCTTACGTCGCCGGCCTCGTTTACAGGATTGCCGAAATGCTCTATTATCGCCTCTTCGTTAGGTCTTATTACAACGATACAACTCAATAAATACAGCGTAATAGCGGCAAATAAAACTAAAGGCACAATCGCTTTTTCGAGAAGTTTATAAAACCAGGTTTGAGAAACCTTAAAGCCGAACTGATAATCAATAGCACCTGCTGCGGTACGAAAAATCTGGCCAGGCTCATTTATAATCCCCAACAACCTGCTGTCGAAAGCGCTTCGACTATACTGGCCTTTCAGCCTTGGACGATATATGTCCAGAACGATATTCAGCGATGTCTCTACACCAAGGACTATAAACAGAACTGTAATTACCCACCCGATTACATTTACCACGACGAAAATCTGGAAATGTACCAGCGCCAGACCTATCGCCAGCGCAAAACACAAAACGGCTATCCCGAGAAAAATGCTCCC
Source organism: Planctomycetota bacterium (assembly GCA_030605475.1). GTDB lineage: Bacteria > Planctomycetota > Phycisphaerae > Sedimentisphaerales > Anaerobacaceae > JAUWIG01. Next base: position 53,681 of record JAUWIG010000029.1, read on the forward strand.
ACCAGCTCTTAACGGCTTCCATCCCGCCGCGACGGGACTGGCTGACATACCAGTAGCGTACCGCGAAATTAAAAAGCTCACGAACGCTATGGCCATCATGCAAATCGCACAAATCAACGGTTGTCTCGCACCGATGTTGCCGATAGAAATAGCTTTTAATAAGTACAGACCCATACCTATTTGATAAACGGCGATTAACCCTGAAAATATAGGCAGGAACCATTTTTCGAGTAACCGAAGACGCCGTTGAGCGACGGCAAACAGACCCGCTTGTTCACCTTTGGCTTGAAAGATTGCAGAAGCCCGCTCACCCTCGGCCAACTGGCTCATATCAAGCTTCTCCTGCTCAGCCAGGCCACGATGGTGAAACTGTAAACACAACACAAACCAAATCAAACCCGCACAGAGAATCAGCCAGCTAACCGCATAGACCGCAAAGAATCCGCTCCATCGCCCCACAAAAAAGGAAATACCGAAGAAGACCACGCTCAAAATCAGAGACGCCACAGCCACGTATTCAGCACGTTTGGATGATATTGCCATCTTTTATCCCCTGCTTTGTGCCTCGAACAAAAAAACACAAACACAGTATTTATTCAATATATGATATATGTAAGCCCTTTACAATTTAGAGGTTGTGTAATATAACAATAAACGGCCATTTAGTATAGAAACAATTACGAAAAAACTATGTCTTAAAACTAACACTGGTTTACTGTTCGTCAACAGCCCCGTGACTCAAAAACGGGTAATGAAAAATGTATAAATTATTCACACTCGCAAAAAATACTTTCGTAGAAACCCTAAGACAGCCGGTCTACGCCATAATAATTATTGCCGCTCTGCTTTTATTCTTTATAAGCCCGTCTCTGACGATGTACACAATGAGCGACGACAATAAACTCTTGCGTGAGATAGGGTTATCTACGCTCTTTTTGACCAGCTTGTTCATAGCAATATTTTCTGCTTCCGGGGCTGTGGCTGAAGAAATAGAGAATAAGACCATAACCACAGTCCTCAGCAAGCCGGTCCAGCGTCCGATATTCATCGTTGCCAAATTCTTCGGCGTCACCGCCGCTGTGGTACTGGCTCATTATATCTGCACCATCGCACTACTAATGGCGATTAGGCACGGTGTCCTTGAACATATAGATGACCCACACGACTGGACCGTAATAGCAACAGCAGCGACCGCTCTGGTCCTCGCATTTCTGCTAAGCGCCTTTTTCAACTACGCTTATGACTGGAAATTCTCGTCAACAGCCATAGCATTGCTTGCCATATTCGCCACATTAGGCATAGTATTTTTATCATTTATTGACAAAACCTGGCAGTTCAACCCTACCGAAAATGGCATAAACGCGCTGGATGTTTATGGCTCGGTTCTGCTCTTATTAGCTGCGATTATAATCGTGGCCCTGGCGGTGGCGCTTTCAGCCAGGTTTAACATAGTGGTAACGCTTTCTGCTTGTGTTGGTATCTTTTTGTTAGGCCTGGTAAGTGATTATGTATTCGGCAGATTTGCAGAGACTAAACTCTGGGCCAAAGTAGGCAGGTTCTTGGTCCCGAATTTACAGATTTTCTGGATAAGTGATGCCATTTACGAAGCCAGCGAGGTCCCTATAAAATACATTATAATAAGCGCCTCTTATGCCTTGTGCTACACGACAGCTATACTTTTGTTCGCCATTGCCCTCTTCCAGAAACGCCAGGTAGGCTAAAATTAGTGCATGACATTTTAATCAATTACCAATTGAAAACCACCCCCAGTTTCACACTCGGCTTCCCCAAGCCCCTGCCTGCTCAATTTCCAAACTGCAATGTCGGCGGCAATGCCTCAATAATAAAAAATACCGAAAGCGCGAAGAGAATTTACTTCGCGCATTCGGCGGGGAAGAACAGATACTGCCCAACCTCAAGTGGATTAACCACCAGCTCAGAGGAGGCCCGAACCGTCAGGCTGGGAGTTACCTGGCAAAAGTCTTTCTGAATATATAAAAGTACCGCTTTCGGCTGACGCCGTTATTTCAATCGCACCTTTTTTACTCTGCTAAACACGCTTTAAAGCTTTCAACGACCGCTTCTGTTTGGCCGAAGCTGTCGTCGTGGGAATATTATGCTCTTCCATAAAGCGAATTAGCTCTTCAACAGGTATTCGCCGATGCGAGCTGCCGGGTATGTGGTAGCCGCTCAGTAGACCCCTGTCAAACCAGCTTGAGACTGTTCGAGGAGCAACATTGCAAATCCTGGCAACATCACCTGTCGTTAGTACATTTTTCCCTTTTACCATAATCTCACTTTCCTTCGATATTGAACTGGCCCATGGTCGGTACCAGCGATGGTCAGGCACCTTTAGAGAACAGTGTGCGCTGCCTTCTGAACAACCATTCTTTTCCTTTCATTCGACTACGTAATTTCAATGTCCTTATGTATTATTACATATTTTTAACACAAAACATATATTTAGCAAATCGGGCATGAACCTGGTTTTCGACAAAAAAACCCCTTAATTGGGCATAGGGGAAATCCCCGATGTTACCGTTTCGGGTTGATGTGAATAAAACGAATCGATTGCTGAAATACGCCTGCTTTCAAACCAGCACAATCAAAATATGATACTGGACATTATCACATTAAGTTTTTGCTTTGTACCCATTCAATGGCATATTGGAGCAGTTCGCTGGCGTTTTCAATCTGCAACTTTTCCTTAATGTGCGCGCGATGGGTTTCTATTGTTTTTACGCTCAAATGCAGCTTTTTGGCGACTTGGCTCGTGCCGAGGCCCCGGCCAATCAATTCAAGAACCTCCAATTCACGGTCACTGAGACGCTCCGCTGGAAGTTTGTCTGTCGCCGGTTGTCCTTTAACCAAACCCGACAGTATTTTCGTCGACATATTATCGCTCAAATATATCTTTCCGTCCGATACCCGGCGTATCGCAGTCAGCATTGTTTCGGGTGCTTCTTCCTTCATCACATACCCTTTGGCGCCTGCCCTGAGCATACGCTCTGCGAAAACACTTTCACTGTGCATCGAAAGTACCAAAACCGGCAATTGCGAAAATTGTGTCTTAATATCTTTAATGAGTTCGATTCCGCCGAGGTCCTTATCAAGGGAAAGGTCTACGATAGCAACATCTGGCTTTAACGTTTCAATCGCTTTCAAAGCCTCATGTGCGTTTGCCGCTTCCCCGCAGACGCAGAGGTCGCTTTGCAGTTCAATAAGCCGGACCAATCCTTGTCGAACGACGGGATGGTCGTCGACTATCAGAACTTTTGTCTTGCCTTTCGCAGGTTCCGGCTGTGTTTTGGTTGTCATCGTTATCTTCTCTTTATTATCTAACGTTTACCGTTTCGAAACGAGCACTGCACAACGGTCCCGCTGTCCGAACCCCTCCTGATATCGAGCCTGCCCCCAATCATTTCCGCCCGACTCCGCATGATATGCATGCCCATTCCTTCTCTGTTATCCAGATTTTCCGGCACTCCGATACCGTCATCTTTGACTTTCAAAACGACGTCGCCGTCATCGCCGGATACCAGACTAATCAAAACATGCTTCGATTTACCATGCTTGATAGCATTGTTAACAGCTTCCTGAGTGATACGATAAACGTGCATTGCCACGGTATTGTCTTCGATAAGAACAGGCTTTTCGCACTTAAAAACGCAACTAATCCCAAAGATGCTTTCTGTATTAGACGCAAATTCCACCAGCACCTCCATAATCCCCTCTGCCCCCAGCCCTACAGGAAATAACCCCTTTGCCAGCAGACGGGTCTGCTTTAAAGCCTGTTTGAGAAGTTCTGAAATCTCCGCCGCGCTGGAAGTTTCTGCTAAGGACCTCTCAGCCAATTTCTGTTCCAGCATCGTACTCATGAACGCAGTGCCTGCAAGTATTTGCCCCACGCTATCGTGCAAATCCTGCCCGATTCGTCGCTGTTCAGCTGCGCTGATTTCCAGAACCTCCTTCTCCAGGCGAGTGCGCTCGCTGATTTCCTGTTTAAGTTCTTTATTGGCCGTTTCTAATTGTCCGGTCCGTTCTTTCACAAGCTCTTCAAGCCGGTCGTGGTATTCCCGCAATTCTTCCTCCGCCCGCTTACGCCCGGTTATGTCAGAGAAAACACCATCAGCATACGCTACACCATCTTTCTCATAGGTAGCAATTGACCTGTCGTGCAACCAAATCCATTCTCCATCTTTTCTCTTAATCCTGTACTCAACATCAAACTGTATCTTCTTTTCATATAACGCCTTAAACCCCCCCTTCACTTTTTCAACGTCATCAGGATGGATTCTCCCAAACCAGATACGACCGCCTTGCTTATAAATTTCTTCTGGACTGTACCCATAAACTTCTCGCACATTTGGGCTGACGAAGACGGTGTTACCTTCAGAATCGGTTGTCCACGTCACATCCGGAATGTTTGTAACTAACGAACGAAATTTCTCCTCGCTCCCTCGCAGCGCCTCTTCGACTTGCTTGCGTCGCAGAATATTGGCACAGAGAATCACAACCACTGCCGCCAGGCCCACAATAATCGCTGCCACCGTCCAGATCCACCTCTTGTATAGGTAATAAAATGATTCCGGCTCATTAAAGACAATACTTCCTTCAGGCAGGTCCGAAAGGGAAATTCCGAAGCGCTTCATCTGAATATAATCGAACATGTACGCGGTGGGGCCTTCCCATAAAATCGGGATGTCCCCTGCGCTCTCTCCGTCAAGTATGCGCATCACCATTTCAGCCGCCGCCTGGCCCTGGTGAAAGCCGCTGTTAATCTTTCCGCCTACTACAGGACCGTGGTCAAACCATCGCTCTGAGAGGACGTATATGGGAGCAGCGCACCGCTGGCGCAGCTCCGCCAGCCCGTCCTCTGAGAAACGAAGGTTACCCTCCAGGTCCACGAAAGTGTCGGCGAGGTACACTATAGATTCCTCTCCCAGACCCTCGATTTTCTCAAGAAGACCGCTAAAGCTGGGCTCCATAAGCAAAAAACGGACGAACTCGACCCGCTTGCCGAACTTCTCGATGACCATTGTAAGGCCCTTCTCCGAGACAGGGGGCCAATACATATCGTCGCTCATACCGTCACGTACAATGACTACCCGCTTGGCTAAGGGCTGCAGCTTAAGCGCAACTTCGACCGTCGATTCATGGTCAAGCGACTCGACAACGCCGGTCACGTCGTCGTGGCCCTGAAGCGCAGAGTCAATGTCGAAAGCACCGGGCCGGCTCTCCAGCATGGAGCCGTGATAACGGTCAACTCCACAGAAAACCACCGGAACGTTTGGATACAGCTCGGCTCGGTATCGCAGGACAAAGAGAAACGCATTGTTGTCGCAGGCGAGGACAACATCATATTGCTTACTGCCGGCCTTGTGCTTATAGAGAGCATAAAGATTCTCATAGTGTCTCTCGTCCTGGAAGTACTTTGTGTTCATATACTCGATGTCCAGTTCGATTCTATCGTCGTACTGCCCCAGCGTAGATTCAATGCCCCCCATAACCAATTTCGCCCATGAGTAGGTGGGGTGATAGGAGTTAAGAACCAGAACTCTCTGCGGTCGGCCTGCCTGAGCCTGAGCCAACCCGGCCATCAAGAGACAAATGGTCATAAAGACCACGGCGACCGCCGGATTTCGCGGCTCGTTAAATTGTCTTGATTCAGCTTTACTTTTTTTCATTATCCAGGCCCTCCTCAGGATAGACAGCTTACGTTTATACCTGATATTATATCGTTGCCCGGCGAAAAAAGCAACTGCTGATACTGGAACAAACCCTTTATATTTAGCCCCAAAATCCATTTGGGCGCTTTCCTTATTGTTTAGCCCCTCGGCCTGCCGAGGGGTTCTTGCCGTTTACCCGTCGCCGGCACGGCGACGCTTCATTAAAAATGTCACCCCTGCGCAGGCAGGAATCCAAAATGATTAGCCCCCAGGCCTGCCTGGGGGTTATGTATTACAAAATTTATTTTGGGAGTTGTTATTCGTTTAGCCGTCGCCGGCATTTGTCCGCCGTAGCCTTGGCAAAGGTGGACGGCAACACCACTTGCTTGCCGCGGCGTAGCTAATGCGAAGCCGGGTCATTGCGAGGAGCGAAGCGATGCGAGGCAATCTTTTACCCCGTTAGAAGTAACACTTCTAATCGGGGCCAAATAGTCAATCGTCAATAGTAAACTGGAGCATAGCGCAAGTCCCGAGCGCAGCCGAGGGATCTCAATTAAAACCGCCCCCGCATTTTACGCTGCGTTTACGTCTTTTCCGAGCCACGAACCACGAGCCACGAGTCACGAGCCACAAACCACCACTCCAATGTAAGCAACGACCCCCCGTAGCCGCCCAAACGAAAAGGGCTGCAAGCGTATGCTCACAGCCCTTCGTTATAATCAACGTTACAGGACAGACCTTTTATCACCTACATTAGTGACCCTGCCTTTATTGCTTAACTATTGAAGCTCAGTTTAATCCTTCTATTCACATCCTAAGCTTCCCCTCAACTCCACAATCATACTTGCCAGTTCTGGAGCTGCATCTCCTTTTACAAAGTCTGGGGGCTTGGGCTGGCCATCGGTTTTCTTGTAAATATCGATTAGCTGCTGGCAGGCAACTTCAAATAAATCATTCTCAATAAGGTCACCAGCTGCCTCGAGCATATTTCTCAGGGCATTCAATCGCTTCTCCGCCGAGTTTACCGGGCCATCTCCGGCCAGGGTCCCATCATCAACGGACGTATCAAAGAAAGCCAGGATATTGGCTATCTGCTCCGAGGGGGGAGGTGGTATCTCTACACCTACAGCGCTCAGTTGCACCTCTACCACCGGTTCATCCGGGTCATCGCTGGTAATCTTCAGGACAGCCGAGTTGCGACCGAGAACCGTTGGAGTGTACGTAATTTCTACATCTACGGTCTCACTCGGCCCGATGACAATCGACGCAGGCGGAACTGATGTAATAGCAAAATCCGTCTGAAGACCGATACCGCTTACAGTAAGCTCACCATTACCTACGTTGGATATCGTAACAACAACCGTACTTGAAGTCCCCAACTCCACATCCCCGAAGTCGTGACTGAGAGGAGAGACCGCAATATTAGGTTCTGGCGGTTCGCAGACAGCCGAAAAATCATAAAGGTTTAGTCTACTGTCACCCGCAGGAAATCCTGAACTCGTAGCATCCCAGAGAGCAAAACGCACGTACCATGGTTTTGCTGGGTCTAAGGTTCCCTCGTGCAACAAAGAACCGGTGGCATCTGGCCCGTCATAAAGCCGGGCCTTGGCTTCACTGGCACTTATGCCAATTGACCAAGTTAGCTTCTCGCTGTCAGTATGGTATTCTCGCCCTTCTGGAGCGTCAGGACCCTTTAGAAGGTCCGCAGTTCCTTCGGTACGAAACCACCCACCGGGGTTCTCATCAAACGAATAAACATATCCGTCTGTTACTTGTATGTAATATGTGTTGACCCAATCGTCAGAAACATCCGCTTTCCACGTAAAATTCAGGGTATATTCATTTCCATCATTGAAATTATAAACAGTGTGCACCCAGGATACAGCACCGTAGCTGTTGCCGGAACCCAGCCCCTGAACTCTTGAACGCAGGTACCCGTCCACCGGGTCGGTTATCTCGTCATGAGACCATGTCCAACTTCCAGGGTAGGATACACTCCACGAGGTTTTCCGTCCTCCAATAATCCACAGGCTGGTATCAATTACACTGTCTTCAAAATCATCTGAAAAGCCGCAAGGCGATTCGGGCGGCGCACATTCATTGGCAAGGTCGCTTATTTCACCCTCCGACAACGCCCGGTCGTAGATACTGACCTCATCAAGGAGGCCTGGGTAGTAGTTGAAGTAGCCACCACTAAACCGATTAGTTGCGCCGTTTCCTAATGTCCGCGGCTCAGATGCCCGCAGTACGCCGTCTACATATATACGCGCGGTCCCAGCGGAATACGTCGATACGACATGATGGAACTGGTTGTCCGCGATGTTAATGGAAGAGGACAATCGGTTTTGCCAGCTACCGTCCCATACGGCCGTGATTACGCCATGCTGGGCCCCGTCGAAATACAGCAGCCAATTGCCCTCGAACATCACAGCGGTCCGGTCTCCGCTGGCGGTCGTTTTCATCCACGCCACAATGGATATCTCTCCACCAAAATATAGACTATCAAACGCGCTCGCGGGCAGGCTCACATAATCATCCACACCATCAAAACTCAAAGCGTTCCCACAAATTCCTTCTACGGATGTCGCTCCGTAAACAGTTCCATTGTGGCCGTTACCGGAGCCATCATGACCAGGGTCGATAGGGTCATCAAAACTCCAGTATGCAACAGGTTCTTGTGATGGGTCGGCCCAAACATTGGTTGAACACAAACCTAAAACAATAGATACAACAATTATCAAGCTCTTCATAATCTTGTCCTCCTAAAAATTGTTCGTTCTTTCGCAATGGCGTAAGCCATACTGTGTACAAAATACAGTTGTTTATCCAAACCTTCGTCATCTGGGCATAGTAACTACCCTCCTCCCCGTAGGTCTCAAATAATTATGATTAAAACTTAGGAACACCCACCTCCATTCAGCCCACACATCCTCAACACCTCCTCTCCAGTACTTGCAAGCTATATGATATTATATTTACAAACGGTATGATAGCTAAAATCCCACACCCGTCAAGCAAAAAATTGGAGCGAAGCCTGATTGAATTTTCTGTATTCCTCTGCGCCATCGCCTGTCCCCGCGGAAGCTGGGAGCGCCCTCCGCGGTAAAAAAATAACAGGCATCGAGCCTTGTCCGCCGTAGGCGGAATCCAGCACCGAGCAACTACCTACCACCCACACCACCCAAAACCGCAAGCATCAAAACAATACTTAAGTATATACGCAATTACTTAAGTAACCACCACCATTTAACCAATCACCAATCTGTGTGATTCGTGGCCGAGTTTCTCCGTGTAATCCGTGTTAATCCGCGGCAAAAAAATAACGAGCATCGAGCCTTGTCCGCCGTAGGCGGAATCCAGCATCAAGCAACTACCTACCACCCACACCACCCAAAACCGCAAGCATCAAAACAATACTTAAGTATATACGCAATTACTTAAGTAACCACCACCATTTAACCAATTCACCACTCACCATTTTACGAGCATCCGTCTTCCG
>JAUWIG010000004.1 GCA_030605475.1 Planctomycetota bacterium
ATATGACAAGATGCAAAAGAGCAAAGGCTTCAGAGGACGAAAATGGAAGGACACATATCATTTAAAGATTACGTTATTATTTCTTGCGGGACGCTTGCTCCGGAGTTGAATTATCTGAAAATGCAGGGTTTTTTGGATGCCGGGAAAATTGTTTATACAACGCCTGGCCGGCACGAGGTTCTTAAAGAACTTGAAAGCCAGTTGATACAAAAAATAAACACGGCCAAAGAAGAGACCAGGAAGATCATAATAGTCTATGGCGGCAAATTCTGCTACGTCAACATCGATAATCCATATAGAACAATAGATAAGATAATCAATGAGCAGGGAACTGGAATTTCAATTTCAAGAATAAATGCAACTCACTGCATGGATATGTTAGCCGGCGAAAAACAAAGGGATGAAATCAGCGAGGGTAAAAAAAATTGGTGGCTTACGCCGGGATGGATAATCTACCGTGACTATGTCTTCCAGGACTGGGATAAAGGCAAAGCTAACGAGAATTTTCCTCAGCATACCGGGGGTGCTGTTTTACTAGATGGCATAGGCTTTTGGGACAGATATTCCGAAGAGCATCCTGAAAAAATCCTTGAGTTTTCTGACTGGATGGGAATAGAGATTCGACCCCACAAGATTACGTTGGATAGATTGAAAAGTCTTCTTGCCGGCTGTGTTGTTTCAAATATGGAAAAAGAAATAGCTGAACTGAAAAGCAGCATGCCTGCCCACTCAGCGAAGCCATCAATGGTCCAGCGGTTAGAAGAACTCGAGGAAAAACTGAAAACGGCAAAAAAACCAAGACAGAAACCCTAATAACCGGCGCAATTCACAAGAATCGAAAAATGAATGAAAAGATGGAAAGTTGGGAAGCAAAAGAAGGGGTAAGATTTCTACGAAAAATTGGAATCATATCCGGGCAAAGCGTACTGGATTTTGGCTGTAGAGTAGGCCGTTACAGTATTCCGGCAGCTAAGATTGTCGGAGATAAAGGAATTGTTTATGCCGTGGACAAAGAACAAGAATCGCTAAATGAACTGCAACGAAAAGCAATTTACTCGAATTTGAAAAACACAAGAACAATAAACACTTCAGGCCAGATACAAATAGACTTAGAAAACGACTCTATCAATGTAGTTTTATTCTATGATGTCCTCCACTATCATGAGAAAGAAGAGAGAGAAAAACTATATCAGGAGGCTTTCCGTCTTTTAAAACAAGATGGTTTACTTTCTGTTTATCCCAAGCATACGTTGGAAGATGAGCCGATACAGCAATTCAAAGAATTAAATTTGGATGACGTCAAACGAGAGGTTAAAGATTCAGGTTTTCATTTCGAAGAAAAACATTGTGGGATTATTAGTCATGATGATGGTCTTAATCAAGGCTGTGTGCTGAATTTCAGAAAAGGTGAAAAATGAAAATTGCAATTCTCTATGATAACAGCGCAAATCCGGCGTATTACCTGCACCGAACTTGCGTGGGTTTGTTCGTCCGGCTCAGCTTGCTCAATGTTTCAACACCGGCTCTTAAATCCGCTCTCTTTTAGATTTTTTTAACCGGTTCTTTAATAGCTTCAGGGATTAGCTCTTTTATGGCTTCACGAATTACGCTGCAGCCTTCTTTGATGGCTTCTTCAGTAATGCACAAAGGCGGTGCGATTTTAACCGAGCCGCCGCCGAAGCCGACAGGTGCAAACATCATCAGACCCTTGCGGAAACAAAGATTAACCACATTCTAGGCCAATTTGCCGTCCCGCTCTTTCGTGTCCTCTTCGACCATCTCAAATACTCGCGTATCTGGGGCGTTAGAGAATTCAAGCTCTCACGTAGAGTGAGGCGGTGTTACTTGTATTCAAGCCAGGCGTCGCTGAACAATCGGATGGTTTCCCACGGGGAATTAATTGGGGTATTACAACTGGCGGACAACATAAAGCGGTGTTTGTACGGCTGCATAGTTTCAAGAAGATTTTTCACATAGCCGAATATTTGTTTCTTTGTGACCAGTTTTTCTATTTCATTAGCGCTGATTCCCCCTGTGATGATAAACCGGTCGCCGGATAACTCCATTGCCTCTGCCAGTTCGATGTCTCCGAGCGGGGGAAACGCCACACCTTCCAGCCCGTCTACACCTAAAGAGGAAATCAGCTTGAGATTATTTTTTTGTTGTCCACAGGCGTGAATGAAAAAAGCTGAATCGTGTTCGTGACATATTCGACTGGCCTTTTCGTAAAAGGAGGCACTGTAGTTTTCCACATAAGCCGGCGAATGAAACATTGTATCGAGATTGTCCACAGCCATCATTGCCGGCACACCTGCCTGGGCTATTTGCCGGACCAGCTCCAGTTGGGCTTTTTCGTGGATAGACAGTATCTCTTTGGCGCGGTCCGGATGGTCCACTACAAAGTATGTGGTATCAACAGGTCCCAGAGCAATATGCAGTAGTTTAAGCGGGCTGAACAACTCTCCAGCGATAACAAGTCCGTCATCACCGATTTTTTCCTGCTCTTGCTTATATCCATCGACAGAAAACTCCCACCGCCTGGCTGATACTAACTGTTCAAATGCATCAAGCTGTGAGTTGTAATCGTCAATCAGGAATTTTTCCTGAACGAGAGTCGACCCATCGGCAACATAACGCAGACGCTCTGTCAGCTCACCTGCTTTTGTCCTGTAGGCTTTTTCAAATACTCTATCATTTCCTTGATTGTATTCGTGAACCGATACCTCAACTCCATCGAAAACGGGCTCAGCCAATCCGCCGAACCAGCACCGCTGCTGGTCACAATAAGTATTTCTGCTGAATACGTCGAGCCCGAGATACCTGATTAAATCCAGTTGCGTACGACAATGGGCAATCTCTTTGGGAAGCAAATTGTGTCTCTGTTGATGCGCGAACCACTGCCAATAATTGGGAGCAAATACGAAACGCTGGGGTGTTTTTCTTTTAAGCACTGATTGTACAACTGCGATTCCAGTACTTTCGGGCGTGTGCATTGCTGCTTTCAAAAATTAGATAACGAGCGTAAATCCGGCGTATTACCTGCACCGAACTTGCGTGGGTTTGTTCGTCCGGCTCAGCTTGCTCAATGTTTCAACACCGGCTCTTAAATCCGCTCTCTTTTAGATTTTTTTAACCGGTTCTTTAACAGCTTCAGGGATTAGCTCTTTTATGGCTTCACGAATTACGCTGCAGCCTTCTTTGACGGCTTCTTCAGTAATGCACAAAGGCGGTGCGATTTTAACCGAGCCGCCGCCGAAGCCGACAGGTGCAAACATCATTAGGCCCTTACGGAAACAGAGATTGACAATATTCCAGGCCAATTCGCCGTCCGGCTCTTTTGTGCCTTTTTTGACCATTTGCAAGGCCGCTACCAGGCCGACACCGTGGCACACACCGACGACATCTGAGAATTCATCCTTTATAGCCGCCAGTTCCGCCTGCAGTACGGCACCGACTTTATCGGCGTTCTCAATTATGCCCTCTTGTTCAATAATTTCGATACTTGCCAGTGCAACCGCGCAGCAGATAGGATTGCCCGAGTGTGTGCTGGTCATCTCATTCGGCCCGTACAGGTCCACTACTTCCTGTCGGCCAATGACACCACTAATCGGCAGTGAGCTGCTGAGTCCCTTGCCTATACAGAACAAGTCTGGCACTATATCGTAAAGCTCAAAGCCCCACTGTCGACCGCATCTGCCGAAGGCCGCCTGGATCTCATCGAAACAGAGCAGCGCACCGTGCTTGTCACACCAGGCTCTTAGGTCCTGTGCGTACTGCTTTGGCATAAAGTCGGCGCCGCCGCCTTGATAGGTTTCGGTGATTACGCCGGCGACATTGTCAGGCTTTACTCCAAGCTCAGCAAGAGTCTTCTCGAACAGCTCAAAGCTGGTATCTTCGCAGCGGAAGCCATTGGGGAAAGGTATATGTACTATCTCAGGGTCGAAGTTTTTTATCCAGGCTTTGCCGGCCGGTATGCCACCCATCTGCTGTGCGCCCATTGTCCTGCCGTGGAAGGAATTTTCAAATGCGACAATAACGCTCTTATCATCGTTAATCTTCCGGCCATATGTGCGCATCAGCTTGAGTGCACATTCAGTTCCCTCTGCTCCGGTGCTGAGCAGGAATACCTTAAAACCTTCAGGTGCGAGTGAAACCAGCTTCTGCACAAGATTAACCCTTGGCTGATTGGGGAAGCAGTAGCTGGTAAGCAGGGGCTTGGAGGCCTGCCTGATAATCGCATCGACCATTTTCTTTCGGCCGTGACCGGCATTGGTAATAAGTACACCTGACGAGAAATCCAGCCACATATTGCCGTAGGCGTCATAGACGTTTGCTTCTTCAGCGCGGTCCCAGATAATCGGTGGCTGACCACGCATACTGAGTGACTCACATTTGCGGAGCTTTTCAATCTCTTTTATTGTCTCTTTATTCGGAATTGCTCCCGAGAGTTTGCGAAACTTTGTTGATATCGGTTCTACTTCGGTTGATACGAGTGGGAATTCTTTTGCCATTTTTTTACTCTCCTTCCGTCTGCAAAGACTACATCACAAAAGTTTACTAATACTTGTGAAAATCCGCGCCGGCGTTTTCGCCATAGGTTATTTCAACTTCTCTGCCGTCGTTTAATATCGACAGCCGGCCGGCCTCCATTACCAGCTCGTTGTAGGAGCTGTTTGCCGGTGTTGCCATTACGCCTTCGGCATCGAATTGCTTAATTAGTTTTTGCCTTTTGGCCAGGGCCTGCTTTTCGTCAAGGCCGTTCGAGGCATCAATGCCCTTGCAAATACTCTTCACTATATACTCAATCGAACGGTACCCGTAGCCGACCGGCGTCAGGCCTACGCCACCAACGTCGACATACTTGAAGTAATCCGGGCTCGGTTCAGTGTAGTAGGTGTCACCCGGGTCATCGCCTTTTTTTGAATATGTGTGTTTAATGCCGCGGTATTGGTCGTCATGCACGAGCATAGCGCTGCCATCGCCCTTTCTAAAGTACAACTTCATTCCCTGCCAGTTTCCGCCGGGACCTTCGTCAGGATAGCCAAGGGCGTTCTGGACATTCAAAACACCGCCGTTTTCCCAGATGACTCTGCCATCGGTCCACAGGAAACCTTTGTTGCCGTTTGGATACTCCTCGACGACACCATAGACTGAAACAAACTTCGGCAGCAGACCTGTTATGAATGCCAGCTGGTCTATATAGTGGCACGCGATATAGGAGAACATATCGGAGTTCTCGCAGGTACACCAGTTCTGGAAGTTTGAGTGACGGTAGTACCAGCACTCAAGCAGGGCAGCCTGGCCCATGCGAAAATCGCCGAATTTGCCTTTTTTGTAAAGCTGACGGGCCATCAACGCGCGGTCGTCGAACCGCTTGTGATACTCTACGCCGATAACTAAACCTTTTTCGTATGCTTCTTTAGCTATTTCCTCGGCTTGAGAGTATTTCAATACCAGCGGTTTGACACAGCATACGTGCTGGTCGTTTTCCAATGCGACTTTGAGACCAGGGTAATGCAGTTGGTCCGGCAATGCAATCACGACAATATTGCGCTCGGGCATCTTCGCAATTACTTCTTTGAATATATCAGGAAACTTCTTTTCCGGGTCGGTATCCAGTGAAGGATAGGCCGTGAAGCTCTGGCCCGGAAAAGACTCTTTGAATGTTTCGTCATCAGCCAATACTTTCAACGGAGGGCTGTTCAAAGCACAAACGCTGATGTCTCCGACAATGCCCATACGCTGAAGATGGTAGATTGAAGGCAGAATCTGCACCTGTGTTATCATTCCCCCGCCAACGATGCAAACCTGTGGTTTACTGCTCATTTTAAAGTCCTCTCTAATTCTTTGAGGAAACAACACTTACATCAGCTATGTTCGTGGGGCCGAATCGATTATAAAATAGTGATTTTAAACTCGAAATTGCTGCTGTCAAGCACTAAATACTAACGAAAAAACTAAGCTCCAGGGAGAACGTGCTTGACAGATGTGCGAGCCGGCGTAAACTCGAAGGGAATTTTGGGCAAGTAGAGATATTAATAAAAGGTATTCATGGAGATATTGTGAAAAAATTAGTCATACTTTCAACAGACACGTTACATCACAGGTATTTTGTAAATAGAATTCTCGATGCCGGTATCGAAATCACAGCGGTCATCTTTGAGACCACACACGTTGAGTCGCCGTTTCACACCGGCCCTTGCTTCGAGGAAGAGGAAAATGCCTTCGAAGAAGAGAATTTCTTCAAGGACGTTCGCAAGGATTTGGACCGGGTGCAGGTCGATACGGTCGAGTCCGTCAATGACGACGAATGCAAGGTGCTTTTGCAAAAATATCAGCCGGACTACGGCTGTTTATTCGGAACAGGGAAGGTCAAGCCCCACGTTATAGAGGCATACAAGGATGTTCTCTTGAACGTTCATCGCGGCATCCCGCACCGGTATCGCGGCGTCGATTCCGACCTGTGGGCGATTTATCACCGCGACTGGGACAATATTGGTACCGCCATACATAAAGTTGACGTTACGCTCGATACCGGGAAATTCGCCGGGATGGAATGGCTCAAATTAAAGAAGGGGATGAAAATCTGGCAGTTGCGCTATTACACCACCGTTATTGGTACAGATATTATGATAAAAGCATTCAAGGATTATCTGGCCGGCGATTTAAAGCCCACTCCACAGGAAAAAGTAGGTCGATACTATTCCTTTATGCCCCTGTGCCTGAAGGAAACAATGGTCCCCAAGTTCAACAAATATTGCGAAAAGCTGGATGCGTAAACGTTGATGGTGTGCCAAGCCCCACCCTACCTAATTTCGCAAGTAAACGATATTACCGTCAACTATAGTTGATTCTACCTGCACTTTGTAACTGCCTTGTGAGCCGGAAATATCGAGCACTGTAATATCAGCTTTTGCGCCGTTGGTTATCTGTCCGAAGCCCTCGGTCGCCAATCCGGTCAGTTCACACGGATTGCTCGAATAAAACTTGGCAACCGCGGCAAGAGCTTCTTCAAAGCCCAGAGCCGGATGCCGGCGGTTCCAGATTCCCTCCATCTCGGTTGTCAGCCAATTGAGCATATTCTCGAAGGCCCTGTTCATCGTCAGGTTGCTTCCAAAGAGTGTATTTTTCTTACCTACGACTGCAATGTAATTACCATCATCGCTGACCGCGCCGTGTATGCCGCCGGAGCTGAACTCCTTCAGGTCTGAACCTGCGACAAACATGCAATCGGTCATACCTATAATTTTGTCTATGCCTTTGCGTTTTACGATATCGCGGACATAGGCGGGATTGATGTGGAAACCGTCGCAAATTTGCTCGGCGTAAAGCTCATCGAATTTCAGCACCGCTTCGATGGCGCCGCCGCCTTCAAATGGCTTGTATAATCCGTCGGTCTGGTTGGTAAAGTGTATGCAGTATTTAAGGCCTGCTTTGATGGCGTCGGCCACCTGGTTACAGGTTGCAGCGGTATGGCCGGCCCCGACAACAATGCCCTTGTTAGTGAGGTATTCGGTCAGTTCGCAGCTTTTGCGGCCGGCATCGGGCACGACATTGGCCAGCTTGATAGTGCCGTGGTCCTCGATACGCTCGAAAACCTCTATCGCCGGCTCTAACACCAAGTCGGGAATCATAGCCCCGGCTTTGTCAGGGGCGATAAACGGGCCTTCCAGGGCACCACCCAACAGCCGGGCTCCGACTACAGCATCGTTTGCCTTGCTCAGATAATCAGCGAGGCAATTGTAACAATGGTTCAAAGTTTCAATTGGCGCCGTAACCGACCCCAGGTAAAAGCCGGTCACTCCGAACTCAGCGAGTCTCCTGCGAAGCTTGTCGAAACAGTCCTCGTAGACCGCCTGATTACTGTTGTAGGTGTCGGTCTTCGGGTTGTACAGGCCGAAAGTGAAGTAAAACAGGTCGTAACCGTGGAAATGAATATCCACGAAGCCGGGCACGGCGTATTTGCCGGTGATGTCCACGGTTTTGTCATAGTGGGCTTTGCCGCTGGCAAGTTCAATCTTGCTGTTGCGCAGGATGATATCAGTGCGTATAACGCCTTGCGGTGTCACCACAAAGCCGCCTTTGAATAGAACTGTTTTCATGTTTTATTCCTTTATTTAGTCGTTAGTTTCACTGTTCCCTAAGTACTATTCACTATACCGCTCTAAGGTCGGCGGGGACGTCATCTTTCTTTAAATCTTTCAATTTGATTACTTCATCTGCCATTTTTTATTTCTCTCGAATCCGTGAATTATGGTTCGAGGTTTTAAGCGCCGTTTTTCTCTTGCAGTCGGCTATCGCGGAAAGGACCTCGTCGTGCAGGGTTTGATTGGTTGTGGTGACCACGTCCCAGACGGTTTCTTCGTCATCGACGAATTTGACGGCCTTGCCGTCGAAATCGGTTACGACTGCACCGGCCTGTTGGGCGATGTAAATTCCTGAGAACACGTCAACAAAGGGCTGTTTGCTGGCGAAGTAACAATCTATTTTACCCTCAGCGACATTAACGAATCCGTAGGGCCCGCCGTTTGGATTTAGAAATTTGAAGGGTTCTAACAAATCACGATATTCATCAACAAGGGGCATAAGAAATTTGGCAGGCTTCATAACGTATGAACCGATGCTGGCGCCTTTCATTTTGGTGACATCGGGCCGGCCCATAGACTCACGATACTTTTTATCCAACTTCACCTTGTGAAGCAGTTGGTCGCCATCGAGGTCGGCAATAAATGCGCCCTGTTCGTTTGCGAGGGCTATTACTCGTGGGAAACAGGCACCGACGGCACAGCAGACTGGTTTCATATTGGCATCAAACAAAGCCATTGAGCTGTACCAGAAGGCTGGTATCCCGTGCTTGAAAAGGTAACTGCCGTCGAAGGGGTCGCAGACGACGAAGTATTTTTCGCCGTTTGCTTTGGGGTTTATCTCGACTGTGCCAGCCTCTTCGGAAAGGAATGTGAAGGGCCTGCCCAGCTGTTTGAGACGCTCCCAATAGCCGTTCTCGACGTCCTTGTCCACTTTGAGGATGTCTGGGTCCCAGCTTTTGTAATCGCCGATTCTTTTTTCGACTGTTTCCCAGCCGATGTTCTGGTTGCTGAGGTTTTCGACTGTATCCATTGCCTCAGCCACACAGGCCAGATTAAAAGCGGTTAAATCCCCTTCCGATTTCCAGTTTTTGAGCCTTCTGGCAAACATTTCGTTCTGCATTGGATTAGACCTCTGAAATAAGACCTCCCAGATAACGCCGTCAAAGCAGGTTCTTTGACAGAGATTATACCCAAATTCTGCGAAGGTGCCAAGCACGAGTCTCTTCTTTGTCGGATGCCGATGCTCTGCGTGGTGAGGGCTGCTTAGGTCTTGCATTTGTTGCTGGCGTGTAATTAGGATGTAGCGTATACGCTAATTACTATCCGGTGGCGGGCTAAGCTGGTTTTTCTTCACTGGTGCTTGTTTCTGAACTGTTTGGTTCGGCTGGCTTGTTTGGCTCGACCAGCTCGTTTGGCTCGGCTTGTTTGGTCGTTTTGGCCGGTACTTTGGATTCGACGCTCTTTAGCAATCCGCTAATAGCCTTTTCGGTGGTGTACTTGTCGTCTTGACGGGACGCCACTGTGTTGACCAAATCGCACCACCAGCAGATTACCGGCATACTGGTTTGCTTAAACTGACTGGTGAAACCAATTTCCTTTACGAAGGTATTTTGGGAAATTGGTGTGATGAAGATTAAGAGACTTACAAAACTCCAGACGAGAAATCCGGCTAAAAAGCCCAGAAGACCGGCGCCGAGAGTGTTAAATATTTTTGGAAATGAGACGCTGAATTGGCTTGTAAAAAATATGTATGATATGCCATGCAGAATCAGAAAGGACGCTATTGCAATAGCTAAGATAGTCAGGGTGTTACCATACGGCGTATCACCGGCTGCAGGGACAATGTCTGTAATTGTTGGCTGGAGGAAAATAGCTAAATAGATTGAGATTACGATATTAAAGAACATAGCCCACGTCTCATAGAAGCCCATTTTGATGGCAAACCACACGAAAGTTGCGCCGACTAATATGCCTATCCAAAATATCATAAGCCCTTATCCTACCACTCTTTTTAACTCTTCGAGACTTGTTATTCCGGACACTACCTTTCTTAATCCTTGTTTTTGCAGGTTGGACTTGCCTTTTTTGCCGCTGTCTTTTCTCAACTGGGTGATGGACAATTCATTATTGGCGATGCTGGCTCTTAATTGGTTGTCGAGGAGCAGGATATCGAAAATTGCTACTCTTCCTCGATAGCCCGTTTCATAGCACTGCTTACATCCCTTGGCCTGGAAAATATTGCTATAGTTTATGTTTCTTTTGTGGAAGTCATGTATCTGGCTTTGACTTAGTTCAGCGGGTATCTTGCAGTTGCTGCAGAGTCGGCGGACCAATCGCTGAGAAACGATAAGGCCCAATCCGGAGGATAAAAGCAGGGGCGTTACGCCTAAATCCAGCAGCCGTATCAATGACGATGCAGGGCTGTCGCTGTGTAGTGTTGCCAGCACAAGATGGCCGGTCTGCGATGCCCGAAGTGCGATACCTGCGGTTTCCTCATCCCGTATTTCGCCCACACAGATTACGTCCGGGTCCTGCCTCAGAATACTACGCAAAGTTGTTGCAAAAGTAATATCAGCCTTGGGATTAACTTCAATCTGACTGGCGTTCGGCAGTACATATTCAATCGGGTCTTCTACTGTAATAACGTTGCGTGTAAAGAGGTCTATTTCGTTCAGCATAGCGTACAAGGTTGTGGTTTTGCCGCTGCCGGTAGGGCCGCACATAAGTATCATACCGGATGGTTTGTCTATTGTATCTTTGATAATCGCCCGTTGCTTTTCCAGCAATCCGATGTTGGTCAGTGTAAATATACCGGCGTTTTGGCTGAGCACCCTTACCGATAGCTTTTCGCCGTTAAGGGCACCAGCACTTGCGACTCGAAAGGAAATGGTTTCGTCGGGTGTCTTTGCTATAAACGAGCCGTCTTGAGGTCTTCGCTTTTCGGCAATGTCCATATTGGAAACGGCCTTGATACTATTTATGACCGCCCGGCACACGTCGGCCTCAACCTTCTCAACTTCTCGCAGCACTCCATCTACTCGAAACCTGATTGTGTAGATAGATTCGCCCTTCGGGTCGATAAGAATGTCGCTGGCCCGCTCTGTAAGAGCGTTCCAGATAATTTGCTCGGTTAGGTCAAGAATGCGGATGTCTTGTGAACTGCTTTTACCGCGCGTGTATATCTCCTTAAGCTCGGCGCCTGACGAATGAAGCAGCTTTATCGTCGCCTCATCTTTGAGGTGGATAAAATGTAAGGACCTCAAATGTGCAATCACATTTTGCAGCCGTTCCTTTATGCCGTGCTCCTCGGCGGACTTACTGGTGGCTTTTGATATTAGTAGCACACCGAGAAGTATTAGAAGTGCAAGTAAAAATATAGGCCCCAAAAAAAGCGCAACGATATTGGCTGTCGCTTTTTGGTTCTTTGGTATTAATTTGCTGAACTGAATACGTTGTACAATGTACAGGCAAAGGTACACCCATCCTATGAGAAAGGCAAGTTTGAGTGGATTAAAAGCTAATTCCGAGGTGGCAAGGACCGCCGCTGAGGTTGGACTTACCCCTCTTGGCAACAAGCAGGCCGGACCGCTTAAAAAGCATCTTATAAAGGCCAATATTTGCATACAATCCTCCGCAGTACAAATGCGGAAAGACCAAACACCAGCACGTCCCAAACTAACACATTTTTACAGTACTGGCAAGTCAAAAGCTCTTTCGAGCAAGTTTATTAGAGCGGCGCGGCAAACTAACTTGAACCGGATTCATTTAATGAGTCGAGGTCCTCTGATGAATCGAGGTCCTCCAGCTCTGCGAAATCCTCAAATTCTTCATCTGTTGTATCATCTGTTGTATCATCTGTTGGCATATCTGCTGTATCCTCTGTTGTCGTATCTTGCTGGGGCAGGCTTTGTGCAACCCACTCAGGTTGGACAATTGCCTCAGGCTGACCGTTAATCTGAAATACGAATGTTAAATGACCTATTTCGATAGAGTCGCCCGCTTTAATCACTGCCTCATCTACGCGCTTACCGTTAAGGTAAGTGCCATTACGCGAGCCGAGGTCGCGAACATGCAGGAGGCCTCCGTCATAGTTCAGTTGGCAGTGCCTTTTGGAAACGGACGCAAGAGGAACACACAGGTCACAATCAGGACGCCTACCAATTACTGTAATGTTGCTGGGCATAGGAAAAACCTTCCGCGAGCCGCTTTTCTTGAACATAACCAAATTTACATCCATCCTACACTCCTCACCCTTATTTAAGCCTCACAACCTCTGATTTCGTCCCAGACTGGATTAATCTGTTTTTGTATGGGACCACTGTTATGTTTACGGGAGAACTATTATAACTGCAGGAACTCCTCAGGTGCCAGAACCCGCCGTGCGAATCTCACCTTGCGGATAGCTCCTTTGAACCAGTACACTTGGTTAATGCGTACCCCAATTGACGTCTTCCCTTCGCTCAGCGGACTGAATGCAAGCTTTTCTGACATTTCTTCCACTCCGTTGATGTAGTGCCGCATTTCTTGTCCGTCGTACACCAGGGTGGCGTTATACCATTGTCCCACCGGATGGGTGTTTGCCGCATCGGCCAGCGTCTGGTCGCCTTTGGCGCTTTTGATGTAGGTGTCAATGTACCAAAAGCCTCCGTCGGTCAGTCGGGTTTCTATTAACATGCGATACTCCGCGTCGTTTTCCTGCAGGTGTAGAAACCGCTGCTCCTTCAGGCCTTTCGCGTCGGGCCGGAAGATAATCTCCAGCGTGAATTTTTCCGTTCCAGCCAGCGGCAGGGCCTCCACCACAAGGCCGTCTTTGACCCCGTCAAATTCCACCGCCTTACCCATTTGGGTTTCGATTACCTTAGGCAAACCAAGAACCGTCGTTTCATGTCCGCCTATGGATTTGAGATTATCAACATTCCATACAATTTCAGTCATTGAATTTCCACCTTACCAGCAACTGACTAAACTACAGGAACAGACAAGTACTATCGAAAGCGAAAGTACTGGCGCCGGTGACTTGTTCATAGTGTTTCGCTTCTTTATGTTATCAATTATCATTTGCAGTGGGGAACCGTCAGGGCTGCAGGAACTCTTCAGGTTTCAGGACCCGCTGTGTGAATCTGACCTTGCGGATAGCACCTTTGAACCAGGACTTCCGGCCTATTTTTACTCCGATTGAGGTTTTCCCTTTGCGGCTCAGCGGGCTGAACACCAGTTTTTTTGATATTTCCTTAACTCCATTGATGTAATGCTGCATTTCTTTTCCGTCGTACACGAGGGTGGCGTTATACCAGTGTCCCATCGGATGGGGACTTGCCGGCTTATACAGATTCTGGCTGCCTTTTGCGCTTCTTATGTAAGTGTCAAGGTACCAAAGGTTTTCGTCGGTCGGCAGGGTTTCTAATAATATTAATATGCGATTGTTTGAGTTGTTTTCCTGCATATGCAGAAACCGCTGCGCTTCTAAGCCGTTGGGGTCGGGCCGGAAAATGACCTCCAGTGTGAATCTTTCCGCCCCCACCAGTGGCAGGGCCTCCACGATGAGACCGTCTTTTACGCCGTCAAATTCCATCGCTTTGCCACTCTCCGTCTCGATTATCTTAGGTGAACCAAGAACCGTCGTTTCGTGTCCACCTATGGATTCGAGATTGTTAACAGCCCATATCGTCTCAGCCATTAAATTACCACAGGAACAGACAAGAAACATCGAAAAAAGTAAAAGTAAAGATGTTGGCAGCTTGTTCATAGACTGTTTCCCTCTTTTCCGCTAAAATGAGTGTGAATTAACTTAATTCACGCATCACGTTTTTTCCGTTGTTTATCCCTCATTTTACGGATATAACATATAATTTATTATATAAGCAACAGTAGCATATAGCAACAAATAAATGGGAGCCCAGTCGGATGATAAATAGTATTGACAGAACTGGTACATTGGGTTAGAGTGAAATTGATTATTGGGAGATAATTGACCGGTAAAATTTATGGCAAAAGTAACATTGCCCGATAGCAGCACACTAAAAACTACTGACGGCACAACTGCAAAGCAATTAGCAGAACAGATAGGGCAGGGCCTTGCAAAAGCAGCCGTGGCAGCGCAAATAAACGGGCAGTTGGTAGATTTATCCACGCCCATCAATGGTGATGCAGCCGTTCAAATCATTACCGCCGCAGAGACCGAAGGCCTTGAAATAATGCGGCATAGCTGTGCCCACATAATGGCCGAGGCCATATGCAGTATTTGGCCGGACGCAAAGCTGGTCTATGGCCCGACCGTCGAAGACGGATTTTACTATGATATTGACCTTGATGAGCCGATTCGGCCGGCAGATTTCCAACGCATAGAAGAAAAGATGCGCGAAATCGTCAAAGCTGACAAACCGTTTATTCGCAGGGAAATGAGCCGCGCCGAGGCCATGGCAAAATTGGCTTCTGACAAATATAAAATCGATAATGTGAAGCACGCTGATAGTGACGTTATCAGTTTTTATTCCCATGGTGATGACTTCGAGGATTTATGCCGGGGTCCCCATTTGCCCGGCACCGGAAAAGTCGGGAGCTTTAAGATTATGTCCGTGGCCGGTGCCTATTGGCACGGCGACCCAACGCAAAAAATGCTCCAGCGGGTTTATGGCACCGCCTGGCCGACCAAAAAAGACCTTGACGATTACCTGACAAGATTGGAGGAAGCAAAAAAACGTGACCACAGAGTCTTGGGCAGGCGATTGGATTTGTTTAGTTTCAATGAGGCCGGACCGGGCTTTGCATTCATTCACGCCAAAGGGATGATTATTTGGAACGCCATAGTGGACTTCTGGCGCAGCGTTCACGATAAATACGGCTATGAGGAAATCAGAACGCCTATCATTCTAAACGAAGAGCTTTGGCACAGGAGCGGCCACTGGGACAACTATAAGGAGAATATGTATTTTAGTGAGATTGATGGAACTGGTTATGCGATAAAGCCGATGAATTGCCCCGGCCTCTGTCTGGTTTACAAAACAGGCCAGCACTCATATCGTGAATTTCCGATGCGCATTGCCGAGCTTGGCGTGGTGCATCGACACGAGGCCAGCGGTGTTATGCACGGCCTTTTCAGGGTAAGGCAGTTCACCCAGGATGATGCCCACATCTTCTGCACACCGGAGCAGATAGAACCTGAAATAATAGGGGTCATTGAACTTACTTTCGAGATATATCAGGCTTTCGGATTTGAGGATTTCCGCATTGAGCTGTCCACCAAGCCTGAAAAGCGCATAGGTTCGGATGAGATTTGGGATGTTTCTACAGATGCCCTCAAAAACGCTCTCGAGCACAAAGGAATTGAATACAAAATCAACCCCGGTGATGGTGCGTTTTACGGGCCCAAAATAGATTTTCATATAAGAGATTGTCTGAAAAGGTCCTGGCAATTAGGCACAATTCAATTGGATTTTTCTATGCCACAGCGCTTTGGATTGGTTTATACCGACAAAGATAACACCGAGAAAGTCCCGGTTATGATTCACAGGGCCGTTCTGGGCTCTTTTGAGCGGTTCATCGGCATTCTTATAGAACACTATGGTGGCAGTTTCCCCCTCTGGCTTGCACCGGAGCAGGCCAGAATTCTTCCGATAAGTGAAAAAACCAATGATTATGCCAGACTCGTTGAAGGTAAGCTCAAAGATGCGCAATTGCGATGCAGTTGTGATTTGTCGAACGAGAAAATAGGCGCCAAAATTGCCAAAGCCCATAGCGAAAAGCTGCCATATATGTTGGTGGTCGGGCCAAAAGAGGCTCAATCCAACAGCGTCAACGTAAGAATCAGGGCAGATAAAGATACCAAAACCGTGGAGATTGACGAGTTTTTAAGAACGGCAAAGCGCAAAATTACCGATAAGAAAATAGATTTAGCGCTTTAAAAGATTAGGTTACTCGGTCCGCAGTTGGGCCGTGATTAAGTTGGCTTTTTTAGAAAGGTAAGGTGGTGTACAATCAGTAAACGAGGTTTAAGGGTAAACGGAGGGATTCGGGCCGAGCAGGTTCGGCTAATCGACGAATCAGACAACCAAGTTGGAATTGTGGAAAGATATGAGGCGTTGGGCAAAGCCCGCGAGGCTGGTTTGAACCTTGTGGAGGTTGACCCCAAAAGTGACCCGCCGGTTTGCCGGATAATGGATTATGGTAAATGGCTGTATGAGCAAAAACGCAGGATTCGTGAGAGTCGTAGAAGCGGACAACATCACTATAGCATCCTGAAGGAAATTAGGCTCCGGCCCGAAACCGACAAACACGACTTGGCTGTCAAACTAAATCACGCCCGGGAGTTTCTGGAGAGAGGCCACAAGGTACAATTCACAATGTTCTTCCGCGGACGTCAGATGTTGCACCAGGACAGGGGCTATGCAATGCTCAACGAAATCGCTGAGTCGATGGAAGATTTGGCAAAGGTCGAACGGCCGAGCAGAATGGCTAACAGGCGGATGACTTTGTTACTTGTGCCAAAATAATGATATTGGGGGATTTTGCTTTACCCGGTGCCAATCTTCCATTGGTTTAAATTTTTTGCTTCCCTGTTATCCTCGTGGTGGCGGTTGAATGCCGGCACGCTGGGATGGTTGGGCAGAGGTTATCTGGGAGATATTGGGTTTGGGTTGCGTCGAAGCGAGCTTGGCGGAGTTCTCGTATCGAAGCGTGTTTTGCGGTAACATGGTCGTATGAGCAAAACACACCGAAGGCCAGGAAACACAATACAGCAGAAAATTGGGGGATTATGGCAAAAGGTCGTCAGCCGGGAGGCCAAGAATTTACTGGGGTGGTCAGCTTCGAAAATTGGATTGCTGGCGGTTTTGCTTCTCGTCGTCTGCGCGATGGTTTCAGCAGCGCATTGGCCGGCACTGTCAGCCCAGGCGATATCATTTGACGACGACCAATACCTTACTGACAACTTATTGGTGCAAAATCCCGGTTGGACATCGGCCCGGCGGTTCCTCACCGAGGTGTTAGAACC
>JAUWIG010000050.1 GCA_030605475.1 Planctomycetota bacterium
TTCCATGGGTCATTTCATGCGAATAAGGACAGATGTAGTTGTAATTACTGGTTACCTCCAAGTTGCCAAAACCAAAAATCGTTGCGAACGTAACACACGCTGCGGTTGCTGATACCCTATCCCCGATATCTGACAGAACCCGATACAACAAAACTAACAGAGCCGCTGCGATAACCATGTTGCAGACAGCGAGTGTCATCAAGCTCACACCAAACAGCCGAAACCAAAGTGAATTCAAATAAGGTGAAAGTGGCCCGTTAAAGTACGCTATGTCCGTATAAAGAACCTTCCCTTCGGCAAGCTGCCAGGCCACGTACAGCTCCCTCCCGAAATCAATCAGCACGTCAGGCCAGGCACACCATTGCCACGCTAACATAGCAACGCTCACCATCGCTATCACCAGCGGCCCGGCCCAATGACCTAATCCAGATAGTCTCCCAGCATCCAAGCTACAGGGCTGTTCAGCTCCTGACTGACTACTGTTAGATTTTCTTTTTCTGCTCTTAATTGGCTCTATCATAGAAGAACTGTACTTCTTACTCCAGGGACCGATACTCAAAAAAACGTGTTTAGCTTTGTAGCAGCATCACACTGTCCTTTATGATGAGCCTGCCGCAACGCGCGACAGACCACACAAATCAGTATGTCCCCCGAAGCAAGCATGTCAACTCCAGCGGGAAACTATGCTCAACTTCACACTATTGCTTTGAAATATTCTATCGCTTTTCTCAAGCCATCTTCGAGCTTAGTTTTTGGTTCCCATCCCAATTGTCTTTTCGCCAGGTCTATAGCCGGCTGTCTCTGATGGGGGTCATCCTTCGGAAGTGGCTCATAAACTATTTCAGATTTCGACTCCGTCAACTCAATAATTTTTTGAGCTAATTCCAGTATGCTAATCTCACTGGGGCTACCTAAATTGACCGGCCCAATGAAATCATCGGGACTGTTCATAAACCTTATCAGGCTGTCAATGAGGTCATCCACATAACAAAAACTTCTTGTCTGACTACCATCGCCATAGACAGTGATGTTTTGGTTTTGCAGAGCCTGGATTATAAAGTTACTGATAACACGTCCGTCATTCGGGTGCATTCGGGGCCCATAGGTATTAAATATTCTGGCCACTTTAATCTTAAGCTTGTGCTGACGATGATAATCAAAAAAAAGTGTCTCGGCGCACCTTTTTCCTTCATCATAGCAAGACCGCAATCCTATCGGATTTACATTGCCCCAGTAACTTTCATCTTGTGGATGAACCGCAGGGTCGCCATATACCTCAGACGTTGATGCTTGCAATATCCTGGCCTTTACTCGCTTTGCAAGGCCAAGCATATTAATTGCGCCGTGCACAGATGTCTTCGTGGTCTGAACCGGGTCAAACTGATAATGAATGGGTGAAGCCGGACATGCGAGGTTATAAATCTCATCAACTTCAACATAAAGTGGGAAGCAAATATCGTGCCGCAGGATTTCAAACATCGGGTTGGCGACCAAATGTGCAATGTTAGCCCGCCGGCCCGTATAGAAGTTGTCCACACAAACAACCTCATGGCCTTCATCAAGCAGCTTCTCGCAAAGATGC
Source organism: Planctomycetota bacterium (assembly GCA_030605475.1). Taxonomy (GTDB): domain Bacteria; phylum Planctomycetota; class Phycisphaerae; order Sedimentisphaerales; family Anaerobacaceae; genus JAUWIG01. The sequence goes on from JAUWIG010000050.1 coordinate 1,583, forward strand.
GAACCGATGAATCCCGCTCCACCTGTAACAAGAATGCGCTTGGCCAAACCGTAATTTTTCATACAAACCCTTTCTGTTTACGATTGCTTCAAAAAATATGGTCCCATGCTCGCCTCGAAAAACTACTAAAGTAGCATACAATTATTAGTGACTTACAACAAGTATTTTATCGCAAATACAGCACATGCGAAAGATTAACTATTACTGCTGCTTCCCCAGATGCTCAGCTATTTTTTCGCCGTCTGGTCTTTCTATCACACCTCTGTCGGTGATGATTGCTGTGATATTTTCTGCATCTGTAACGTCAAAAGCTGGATTGTAAATATCGACTCCCTCTGGCGCGACCCTTCTATCACCAAAGAACTCCACCTCATCGGCTGGTCTTTGCTCGATAGGTATTTCTGCTCCGCTGTTTATACTTAAATCGAAGGTGCTTGACGGCGCAGCTATATAAAAAGGTACGTTATTGTTCCTGGCAAGAACACTCAAGCTGTAAGTACCAATCTTATTTGCCGCATCACCATTTGCTGTAATTCTATCGGCACCGGTTATCACCGCATCAATTTTGCCCTGCTTCATCAGCCACCCAGCCATATTATCGCATATAAGTATAACGTTAATGTCAGCCTGCTCTAACTCCCAAGCCGTCAATCTGGCCCCCTGCAATAATGGCCGGGTCTCGTCGACATAAACCTTGAATTTTCTGCCTCTCTTATGCGCCTCAAAAATCACCGACAAAGCCGTTCCTTGCCCCGCTGTCGCCAGAGCCCCTGCATTGCAATGCGTCAAAATACCAGCCCCTTGCTTGATAAACTTCTCACCATTTCCTCCAATCCGCCGACACATATCTACATCCTCCTGACAGATAGCGTTTGCCTCAGCTAAAACGGTTTCCCGCAGCGCCTGTAACTTTGCCCCCGGTGCCGAAGACACAAAACCCTGAGCACTTTGCCTGACCCTGTCCAGCGCCCGGAACAAATTCGACCCCGTTGGGCGGGATGAAGCCAAGTATTCACAGGATTTTGCCAGAACACAAAGTCCCCACTCCAAATCGTCCCTCATCCCTCGTCCTTCGTCCCTCGCCTGCATACCCAGGACAACGCCGTAAGCTCCCACAACCCCTATAGCTGGGGCCCCACGCACGGCAAGCGTCTTTATCGCCTCATAAACCTGCTCAATATTTCTGCACTGCAATTTAACAAACTCGCCGGGCAATCGCCGCTGGTCTATGAGCTCCAAAAAACCATCAATACCACCAACCCATTTAAGCGTTTGAGCAATCATAATTCGTATCTCATATCTCGTAAAGCGTATCTTGTGTTTTGCTTCACGCCTCACGCAATTTGTCTTTCAAATACTTTGCTGTATAGCTCTTTTTGTTTTTGATAATTTCCTCCAAAGAACCTTCAGCGACGACTTCGCCGCCGGCGTCACCACCCTCGGGACCGAGGTCTATGATATAGTCAGCCATCTTGATAACGTCAAGATTATGCTCGATTACCACAACGGTATTACCCATATCACACAGGCGCTGCAAGACATTTAAGAGATTGTGAATATCGGCAAAGTGCAACCCTGTTGTCGGCTCATCAAGCAGATACAAAGTATGCCCCGTGGCGGCTTTGCCCAACTCAGAGGCGAGCTTTACCCGCTGTGCCTCGCCGCCGGAAAGAGTCGTTGATGGCTGGCCTAACTGCATATACCCCAAACCAACATCATTGAGCGTCCTCAAAAAACGCACTATCATCGGGAAATTCGCAAAAAAATCAAGCGCATCTTCTATTCTCATATCGAGCACGTCGGCGATATTTTTACCTTTGTAGGTAACCTGGAGAGTCTGCAGATTGAATCTTTTGCCTTTGCACTGCTGACAAGTTACATAAACATCGGGCAAAAAGTGCATCTCGATTTTTTTGGTTCCCTGTCCCTTGCAGTATTCACATCGCCCACCTTTAACATTGAAGCTGAATCGACCCGGCTTATAACCGCGAATCTTCGATTCCCGCGTCATCGAAAATAATTTTCTTATCACGTCAAACACACCGGTATATGTCGCCGGATTGCTCCGCGGCGTCTTTCCGATTGGCGACTGGTCTATCTCTATAACTTTATCAATTTGCGAAGTGCCAAGAATGGTTTTGTGTTTGCCCGGCTTTCCCCGGGAATTGTAGAGCCGTCGCCTCAGAGCCCTCAACAAAATCTGACTCACCAAGGAGCTCTTGCCGGAGCCCGAAACACCCGTGACGCAGATAAATACACCAAGCGGAAATTTCACATCGATATTTTTAAGATTGTTCTCAGCAGCAGCCTTAACTTCGACGCATCTTTTCAGGTTGTATTTGCGCCTTTTAACCGGCAGAGCTATTCTCTTCCTGCCGCTCAGATAATCGCCCGTCAGCGACCCGGCACAGCCAACAACATCATCGAAACTACCCTGCACAACAACTTCGCCACCGTGTGCACCAGCCGCCGGCCCGATATCAATAATATAGTCCGCGTTTTTGATAATATCCTCATCATGCTCAACGACTAAAACTGTATTGCCGAGTTTGCTAAGCCGCTTAAGTATACCTAACAATCGGTCATTGTCTCTCTTGTGCAGGCCTATCGTCGGCTCATCAAGCACATAACAGACTCCGACTAAGCCACTGCCGACCTGCGTAGCCAGTCGAATCCGCTGGGCCTCACCGCCGGAAAGAGTACTACTCCTGCGGTCCAAAGTCAAATAGCCAAGCCCAACATCAACCATAAACTTCAGACGCGCTTTTATCTCCTTTAATACCTGAGCAGCAATCAGGGACTTTTCCTTATCCAATTCTAACTTATTGAAAAATTCCTGTGCCTTTTCAATACTCAACGAGGTCAATTGATGTATGTTTTTGTCCCCTATGGTCACAGCGACAGCTTCAGGCCGAAGTCGTGCCCCCTTGCAGCTTCGGCAAGGCAGCTCTCCAAAGTAGCTGTGCAACCTGGCCTTAACATATTCACTGCTGGTTGTCTTCCATCGTCGCCCAAGGTTTGGGATAACCCCTTCAAATGACAAACCGTATTTTTCCCTGTCAGCCATGGTCGTCCCGTACATCAGAATCCTTCTTATCTCCTTCGGTATCCGCTCAAACGGTATCGATCTACTGATGCCGCACTTCTGACAAAACCTCTTTATAAGCCGGTTATAGAAAATATTCATTCTCTTGCCCCCTTTACGCCAGGCATCAACAGCGCCGTTCTCCAACGAGACACTTTTGTCCGGCACAATCAGGTCAGGGTCAAATTCCAGAACTGTCCCCAGGCCATCGCAGCTTTTGCAGGCACCGTATGGGCTGTTAAAGCTAAAAAGCCGAGGCGACAACTCCTCAAGCGATGCCTGCGGGTGTTCGGGGCAGGCGAACTTCTCGCTGTAGATAATCTCCTCCCACTTAGCATTGCCTCTGTCGTCCGTCGTCTGTCGTCCGTCGTTTTTACTTCCCTCCGGCTCCCCCACTAATACCAAAAGCACCCCATCAGCCAGCTTCAATGCCGTCTCCACCGAATCAGCTAATCGAATGCGAATCGTATCCTTCAGTACCAATCTATCAACAACCACTGCAATATCGTGCTTTTTGTTCTTGTTCAAAAGCGGGACTCTCTTCAAATCGCAAATTTCCCCGTCGATACGCACACGCACAAAGCCTTCACGTTGTATATTAGCAAAAATATCTTTGTGCTCACCCTTTTTGCCGCGAACCAGCGGCGCACAAATCTGCAATTTAGTACCCTCTGGTCGAGAAAATATCGACTCTACTATCTGCGAAGGGTGTTGGCTGGTAATCCGTTTACCGCATCTCCAGCAATGCGGCTGGCCCGCGCGAGCAAAAAGCAATCTGAAATAATCATAAATCTCAGTGGTGGTAGCCACCGTCGAGCGGGGATTACCGCCAGCCCTTCGCTGCTCAATCGCAATGGTAGGCGGCAGGCCGGTAATGTCGGACACAGCCGGCTTTTGCATTTGTTCGAGGAACTGCCTCGCGTACGCACTAAGCGATTCGACATATTTTCTCTTGCCCTCAGCATAAATCGTATCGAAGGCAAGGGAACTTTTGCCAGAACCGCTTATACCGGTAATTACCACAAGCTTATCACGCGGAATGCTCAGGTTGATATTCTTGAGATTGTGTTCCGCCGCTCCTGTAATCCTGATCGCTTTTTCCGTCCGTTTTGCCATACTATCTCTTTACCGGCACAGGCAGCGCCTTTGCAAAAAATCCGCAATAACCCAAACTAGTAATTGTAACATAATAACACAAAAAGATAAAACGTTTTCCATTCAGCCAAATCTCAGAATCAGAAAAGGACTATCTATTTGCCAAGCAACTCCTTCGGGGAAATAGGCTAAAATAGACTTCCCCGATTGATAAAACCCCTATTATCGGAATAATCGCTACTCGTCTGTCTTATACTAATTTAGTACTAAAATATTTAAATTTAGTATTTGACAGAAATTGAACACTACTATATACTAAATTTTAACAAATTAGTATATAATTAGTATATTCATAACTCTTTGGTATTACAGAGAATAGTACAATGAAAATGCCCAAAACACCACCCAACGAGAAAAATCTTTGGGAACAAGTTAAAAAAAAACCTGAACGCTTTGAACTCATTTTTGAAGCAAGTTCCAGCCCGCTAGTTAAAGGGAAATACCTCCATTGGGACAAACTACCTTTTTACTCACCTCCGCAAGGCCTTTCCCACGAAGAGTGGTGGTTTGCCTTGAAGATACGCCGACGCAACTTGTTCAAGCGGCTACCGCTACTGGACAAAAAGGGAGAGCCATTTAAATATCTTGAGGTCGATCCAATCCCTGAAAGGGTGCACAAGATCGATCAAGCTACTGGAGGTTTCATTCAGATGCCTGAGCAAATCACAAACCCTTACACCAGGGACCAATACTATGTGGGTTCTCTGATCCAAGAGGCGATTACGTCAAGTCAACTCGAAGGGGCAGCTACCACCCGAAAAGTTGCCAAAGAGATGATTCGGACAGGGCGGCCTCCTCGCGACCGAAGCGAGCAAATGATACTCAATAATTTCAAGACCATGCAGCAAATAGGAAAACTCAAAGCCGAACCTTTATCTAAAGAGCTTGTGTTCAAGATTCACCGAATGATTACGGACAAAACATTGGGAGATTCATCTGAAACGGGCCGATTCCACAGGCCTGATGAACGTATAGTCGTTGGTAATATGTACAACGAGGTATTCCACGATCCACCCCCAGCCGAACAACTTGAAGATAGGATAACTGCTATGTGCGACTTCGCAAACGGCAAAACGCCTACCGGCTTTATTCACCCTGTCATCCGGTCCATTATTTTACACTTCTGGCTGGCCTACGACCACCCCTTTATCGATGGCAATGGCAGAGCAGCCAGAGCTTTATTTTACTGGTCGATGCTGCAACATGGCTTTTGGCTCTTTGAGTTCATCTCCATCTCGCAGATTATTCTCAAGGCACCTATCAAATACGCGAGCGCTTTCTTATACACAGAGACGGATGACAACGACCTGACTTACTTTATTCTCCACCAGCTTGAAGTAATTCGGCGTGCAATAGACCAACTCCACGAGTACATCAGACGTCGAACTGAGAGGCTTCAAGCAGTCGAACGCGAATTGCGAGGGGTTGCCACGCTGAATTATCGGCAACGTGACTTAATTAGTCACGCTCTACGGCATCCTCATCACAAATACACAATTAAGTCGCACCAGATAAGCCATAATGTTGTTTATCAGACAAGCCGACTTGATTTGCTTGACTTGGAAAACCGTGGCTTGCTCAACAGTCAAAAAATAGGGAGAACATGGTATTTCACGCCGGTGAGCGCCCTTGAAGAGAAACTGGCCAAGCTATCTTAAAGATTATCATGCAAATGAAAAAGTTACATAACTGGAATCTGTCTTATTCTCAGGCAATAGCTCTTCAAAAAAGCCTCGCCTGTAAAGTGCAATTCACCCCTCTAAAAAACCTTCCAAAACTGATTGCCGGTATTGATTGTGCCTTTAGCAGGGACAAGAAACGAATCATTGCGTGTGTGGTTGTTCTGAAGCTGCCGGCCTTTGAACCAATCGAAACAACAACCGCATCACAAAAAGTTACCTTCCCCTACATTCCCGGCCTGCTCTCTTTTCGCGAAGCACCTGCCTGTATCGCCGCCGTCGAAAAACTCAAAATACAGCCGGATATATTTATCATCGACGGCCAGGGAATCGCCCATCCCCGCAGGCTCGGACTCGCCGCCCATCTCGGCCTCCTCTTCAACAAACCAACCATCGGCTGCGCAAAAAGCAGACTGACAGGAACTTTTGAAGAACCGCCACTTGAAAAGGGTACATACACCCTGCTAAAAGACAAAAAAAACCTCAAACACAATACGCAATACGCGATACGCGATACGCAATACGAGATCATCGGCGCAGTAGTTCGAACACGCACCAACGTCAAGCCGCTCTTCGTCTCGCCAGGCAACAAGTGCACACTAAAAGATGCAATCAAAATCACCCTCGCTTGCACAACCAAATACCGCCTCCCGGAACCTACCCGCCTCGCCCACCAGCTCGTCACCAAAAAACGTCAAACGTGAAGAAAACAACGAGGTACCAGTTCTAATCCCACCTATGTTTTTTGGCAGCGGCCAGAATCATCTCAGCACATTCCATCGCTGCCAGAGCTTCCTCAGCACTAACCTCTGGGCTAAGTGTCCTATCCACAACAGCTTGCAGAAAAGCCTCCTGCTCAAGACGCAAAGGCTCCTTATCGTCTACGTGAAGTTCCTCGATGTGCAGCAAGTCAGGCCAATCAACCGTTAAAAGGTTAAAATCTCCTGCTTCTTTACGTTCTCTTACCCACTTGACAACGTCAACATTGGGGGCAGCCTTAATGACAATTCCGCTCTTTTTAAAATAATCCATACTCAAATATGCTTGCCGACTGAACACCCGTATCTTTCTTTCGGTTTTCAAAGCCAGCCTCGAAGCGGTAATATTCGCGATACAGCCGTTCTCAAAAACAATCCTCGCATTGCAGATATCTTCCTTCTCATCGATGACACTGACGCCTACAGCATCTATTTTCTTAATTTTGTCCCGCACCCAGGAAGCACTCCGCTTGGGTTCCCGCCTTGCGGGGTCCTGCTCTGCGTCCTGGTGCGGGACCGCCAAAGACAGAATAATATCTATATCATGTATCATCACATCCAGCACAACGCCGATATCATCCGAGCGGAACGGATACGGGCTGATGCGGTGGGCCTCGATAAACATAGGCTCAATATCGAGCCGCTTCATCGCCTGAACAACTGGATTGCAGCGTTCGGAATGCCCCACAGCTACAATGCAATTTTGGCTTTTCGCAAGCTCTACAATCTCTCTACCTTCTTTAACATCAGCCGCCAGAGGTTTTTCAATCATCACCGCAATATTGTTTTTGATAAAGCCCCTCGCCAGTTCCAGATGGTTCACCGTCGGAGCCGCTATCGTTACCGCATCAACCTTGCCCAACACATCCGCACAATCGGTAAAAGCTGAACAACTATATTGTTTGGCCAGGCGCCGGGCTTTGTCACCGTTACAATCGACCACGGCAACAAAATCGCTTTGTGGCAATTGGTCGTAGACCTTCGCGTGAATCGCCCCCATTTTGCCTGCGCCCACAACGGCAGTGCGTATTTTATTCATAGCATCTCTCTTTCTAAGTGCACAAAGCACAAGCAGCCGTGTACTCTGGCGCACTTGTGCTCCCGTGCGCCTCTTCAACGTCTAAACTTTTCGAGGTATCTGCCGAACCGCTGTTCTCCGCTTTTGATTATCACATCAACCATTGCCCGAACATTTTCATCGAGCCCGTCCTCTTTAGCCAAAGCCTTCGCACTTTCCAGCAGAGAGCTGCCACTTTGGCGATAGAGCTTCTTGTATGCCTCAAGTATTCTCTGCTGTTGCTGCTCACTCAATCCAGCTCGCACCAAACCTCGTTTATTAACACCTCGAATTTTCGGCGGATAATGACCGCTGACAATCAAAAAAGGTGGAATATCGTGATTAATCCCGGCAAGACCTGCGGCGTAGCACCACTTGCCAATAGTTATAAACTGATGCAATAAAACCATACCGCTAAGCCAAACTCCCGTGCCAATCCTGCAATGCCCGCCTATCTGCACATAGTTACTCATAACAATTTTATCTTCAAGTATGCAGTCATGTCCAATATGCACGCCGGTCATAAGCAAATTATCATTTCCTATTTTCGTAAATTCGCCGGGATATATGCTCAAATGGATGGTGACCTGCTCCCGAATGGTATTGTTATCACCGATTAAAAGTCCCCCAATCTCTTCATTCGAATTCATGCCCAGTATTTGCGGTCTGCCACCAATCACACAATTGGCAAAAAAGTGGTTGTTTTTTCCAATTTCGACATCTTCGCCAATCACCACATTGGCTTCAAGTATTGTACCATCGCCGATTGAGACGCCGCTCTCAATAACACAATTGGGCCCAACTACAACCCCCTCATCCAACTGGGTTTTCTTATGAACTACCGCACTGGGATGTATCTGGGTCATCTTACGTTTTCTCTTACCTCCACTAAGGTTTTAACTTCACTGCCGGCTTCTGACTCCCGATTTTTATATCTTCTCATCATCCACAAGCATAAATTTGATTTGCGCTTCAGCTGCTACCGCCCCGCCAACCATTGCCCTGCACTGACACTGTGCGGTTCTTTTGCCCATTTTAACCGTCTCAGCGACAAGAGTAATCTGGTCGCCGGGGACAACAGCTTTACGCAATTTTACATCATCCATACCCAGAAGCACCGCCAACTTGCCGGTATGTTCCAGTTTCTGTGCGAACAACAAACCGGACACCTGCGCCATTGCTTCCACAACAAGAACGCCGGGCATAATAGGCGTGCCGGGGAAATGCCCCTGGAAAAATTGCTCATTGAAGCTCACATTTTTTATCCCTTTTATTCGCCTGTCACCTTCAATTTCGATTACCTTATCCACCAGCAAAAACGGATACCTATGTGGCAAAATCTTTTGTATTCTGCGAATATCCAGGAGGGCATCAGTCCCGAATTTTGCCATACGCTCGGCCTGCTCGGCCGCTTCATACAATCTCCTTACAAGCTGCTGGTTCAATGAATGCCCGCTCTTGTAGGCCACAACTCTCCCTTTAACCGCCCGACCCACTAACACAAGATCACCAATCAAATCAAGAATCTTATGCCTGGCACACTCGTCGGGAAATCTGAAAGTGTTCTTAATTGGTCCGTCCGAACTAATAACCAGAATGTCACGAGGGCCAAGATGCGTTCCCATCCCGCGAGCCTGAAATTGTTTCGCTTCAGCTTCAAACAAAAAGGTTCTCGCCGATGCCAAATTCTTCTCAAAACCCTCCGGAGTCACCCGACAGCTAAAAATCTGCCTGCCAATACCGGTGTGACCGGCATAATCAAGATCGTAGGTGATATTTAATCCGTCATCGGCATATGGCAGGGCGTAAACACAAGCATCACCAGCGGTAACACTAATCGGCTCACTGATAACAAACTCTTTCCGGCCGGCTTGCTGCTCAACCAGCCCAATACGTTTGAGAACCTTGAAATACCCGGCACTGCTGCAATCTGGAGCCGGTAACTCAGGGCCGTCAACTTCTACAATCAGATTATCAATACCTAAACCGCCGATTGCAGCCAAACAATGCTCGATGGTCTCTATACTAACGGAAGCCTTCTTTATCGTCGTGCGGCGACTACGCTCAGCAAGATTGGCCGCAACGGCACTAATCCGCACCGGCTCCTGAGTATCAGTCCGCACAAAAACTACACCGGTATCAGCAGGAGCAGGGCGAAAAACGACCTTCGCCTCCTTACCCCCGAACAAACCTTTACCGGAAATCCTGCCTTCACTCTTTATCGTCTTTTGCAGCTTCAAGTCTTTTTATCCTTGTACTTAGTTGCTTTAACTGTTCAGCCAGCTTCGGCAATCGCCTCGTCAAACCAATTACCCTTAATGCCTCCGTTCTTTTAGTCGCAGGCGAACCGAATATTTGCTGCCCGGCTGCTATATTGTGCGTAACTCCGGATTGAGCGCCGACTATTACGCCATCTCCTATCTCTATATTATCCGCCAGGCCCACCTGACCGCCCAAAACAACTCCGTCGCCCAGCTTACAACTGCCGGAAATACCAACCTGACCTGCTATCAGACATCTCCTGCCGATTACTACATTATGAGCGATTTGCACAAGGTTATCTATCTTTGTCCCGGCTCCAATTACGGTATTTCCGAACTTTGCCCTGTCAACGCAGCAGTTAGCTCCTATCTCGACAAAGTCTTCTATCACCACACCGCCATTGTGCGGGATGAGTCTATGGGCACCATCGATAAGACAATAACCAAAACCGGTCGAGCCGATGGTGGTATTTGCCTGAATGACTACATTGTTACCAATTATGCAGTTGTGATAAACGACAACGTTGCTGTCAAGGTGGCAATTGTCACCGAGCTTTGAATTTTGACCTATTTTGCATCCGCCGGCAATTACGCTGTTTAGCCCGATTTCAACTCCATCTTCAATTACCACACACGCACCAATAGCAACACCCTTGCCTATCTTCACTACCCGACCAATCTTCGCAGTTGGGTCAATTCCTTCAGCTACAGCTCTCAATTTGGGCGCAAAAACATTTAAAGCTTTTATCAGGGCCGCATTAACATTTTTAACAATCAATTGCGGCTTGGCCAAACCTTCGATACGCCCGGCAACGATAACCGCCCCCGCACGTGACTTTTCAAGTTTTGGTATGTGCCTGGCATCTGTAAGGATTCCCGAACGCACTCCATAGCGTTCGGGGTCCCTAATAAAAGTAACTGTGCTCTCACCAGCCGTCTCTACCGGCCCCACAGCACTTATCGCCGCCGAGCCGTCACCGACTAACTCAGCGCCGATGCGCTGCGCCAGTTGTGCAACCGTTAATCTCATTCTAAACCTTCTTATTCTGAGTTTTTAATTTTGAGTTTTTAGTTATAACTCAAAACTATTTCCCTGCATCTATCCGAGCCATTACCTCACCAGTAACATCCAAACAGCCGTCGCTATACAGCAATTTATGTGTCCTGATGGTCAACATAAGCTCGTTGGCGCTTGTCGCAGGCAGTTTGAGCTCATCCTTTTCAAACACCAAATCCAGGCCCTTTTGCTTTGCAACCTCGCCGGCTTCCCGCACAATGTCTTTATAAAGCTCTTCGGTCCATTGTTGGTCTTTTAACTCTATCTGCTGCTTATGGAACTCCTGCTGAGCCTGCAGGTTGGCCTGTTTCTCTAACACTTCTCTCATCAATGCCAGATGGTCGCTGCTGCCTTCTTTTAACGTTCTGAGCCCTGCACTTTCAGCTTCAACCTCTTTGGCAAGCTTTTCCAATTCTGCAATCACTCTGTTTTGTTCAGCGACAGCTTCTTGCCTGTACCTGACATTTCTCTTACAATCCTCAAAGATTCTCCGAACACTGACAACACCAATTTTCGAGATGGATCTTTTGGCTTTCAACCCAGCTTGGCTACATTCATAGCCCATAAACAAAACAACAACACCTATCAGACAACTCAAAATGATAGCCGCTCTAACCTTCATAATTTATCCTTCCTTCACTAATAATTGCGTTCAGCATCTAATTTTTTCTATCTGCTACACGCCATCCCTACCAGCCATTTAAAACAGCCGTCCCACAGAGAAACTGAAAACTTGCGTATCGTCTTCGTCATCTTTCATAAGCGGTACGGCAAGCTCAAACCTCATTGGCACAGGCCCAAACCACTGAGGAATCAGTATCTGTATACCCGTTCCGACCGCCGCACGGTAGTTTCCCGAATCAATCGCCCCGCCGTCAACGAAAAACAATGCCGCAAAATTGTCACTTACTAAAGGCACAACCACCTCAGCATTGGCCAAAAGTATCCAGTCACTGCCTATCGGGTCTTTTTTCTTCGCGCCTGCTACTGGTACACCACCTACTGTTGTTGGCACACCTCTGGTACTCACGCCACGATAATCAAAACCCCTGATGCCGTAAGTGCCCGAGCCACCGGCATAAAACTTCTCAAAAGGCGGGGCATCACCCACCACAGTCGCTGCATGAAACTTCGTCGCCAGAACAGTCTTTCGTCCAGCCAAGTCCTCATAAACGGCTCTGTACCGTCTGTAAGTCCCGCCCAATATTCCAAAAGTATGGTCGCCGCCGAACTGCTCGTAACTGGCATTAAAAATATAGCCCCTGCTCGGATTAAATCTGTCATCGGTAAGGTCTCTTCCGATGCCAAGCCTGACACCCGCAAGAGCATTGTTGCCTTTGACGGAATTGATTTCTTTAGGGGCATCGGAATCAATGCTGTCAACATCAACATTTTCTAATCTAAACCCGATACTCCTGCGCCAGCGGTTTTTATACCGCTTCTCGAACCCGATATACCCCCTTGTCCTGCCCTCATCATAGCTCTCTCTTTCCCTCTCGTAGCTTGAGCCGATTACATCCAGTGATATCGGTTTGTTCTGAAAGTATGGCTCGGTGAAACTAATCGAATATTCGCTGACTTCCGTACCCGGCTCCAGCGCGATTCTCAAACTCTGTCCGGCACCCTTGAAAGCCCGACCGGTGATAAATTCACCAAAGGTCTCCGGCCAATCTTTGATGTCGAAATTCCTCTGCTCAAAAACCAACTGGCCTATAACGCCGCTGTCGCTCGCCACGCCGGCACCGACCATTACCATACCAGTCTGGCCCTCAATAATACTCACCTGTGCATCCCTTTGGCCAAGCACTTCGCCGCTGGGTGTAATAGTTGCCGCCTCGGTCAATACCATCCTTCGTATCTCTTTTTCCAATTTACCGCTGCCATCCCCGCGGGCTATATCGGCGTTGTACCACCGACCCGGCTGGAAGTCATACTCATCCAACACCCGCCGAACGACCTTATCCTGCGTTTGCTCGTTGCCGGTTATGTTAATCCGGCCGATTCGAAAACGCTCCCCCTCGGTTATTCCAAATTCAACGTTGACCTCAGCTTTAGAAATAAACTTGACGCTATGTCCAACCTTTGCATCAATAAAACCATTTTCACGGTAAAGCTTAAGCAGGCGATTAGCATCCGAACCGGCCTTTCGCTCACTATAGATTTGTCCCTGCTTCAATTTCAACTCTACCAACAGTTGGCTTTCTCTAAAGTGCTTATTACCTGTAAAAATAATTTCCCCAATGGTATAAACTGCCCCTTCATCAATTGCGAAAGTAAGGCCAACTTTGCTTCTATCTCTATTGAACTCTCGTCTTGCCGCTATGCTGGCATCGAGAAAACCCCTTGCATAATAGACACTCTGCAGCCTTGTCACATCCGCAGCCACTTGCTCTTCATCGTAGTATCTCGGCCAAAGAAACCATTTCTTTTTCTTTGTCTTTACGGCCTTTCCAAGTGCCTTGGTTTCTATAGCACTATTACCACTGAACTTCACCGACTCGACCTTGGCCCTTGGCCCTTCATCAATTGTATAAATCAATTTGCCGTATGATAACTGCTCGGCATCAAGGGCCACTTGAACGAAAGCAAACCCCTTCTTGTGATAAAATTCGGTCAGAGCCACTCTGCCGGACTCAGCCAGAATTGGGTCAAAGTATTCACCTACCTTCAAATCCAGTTTTTTCCGGAGTTTTTCGGCTTTATACTTGCGATTACCGACAAGAACAATCGACCTAACAATATTCTTTTCGACAACGACAAATGTCAGCTGTATCTTGTCATCAACAGTGGCGGTATTATAATAGCTATATTCGACGCCGGACAACTCGGCTATTCGCTTCGCATCTTCAACTGCCACAGCCGGGTCAAACAACTCACCAACCCTGCTGCGAACTTTGGATAAAATCTCTGTGCTGCTTATACTCCTGTTGCCAACTGTCCGAATGTTGCCTATGGCGTATTGCGTTCCTGTCTGAGCAGGAGCATTACGCACAATCCCCAGAGAAAGCACAATCGATGCAAGAATACCAAAAAAGGGTTTTTCCATGCATTTCCGCTCCTAAATTCGTGATCCGCGGCACGAGTCACGGCAACGGCCTGGTTAAATGGTAATTGGTTAAATAGTTACCAGTTACCAATCACCAGTTACCACTTAATAAGCTTTTTATTCGATTCCATCCCTAAAATCGCCAAAATCGCTCTCTCCCACACCGAAGGACGCATTCTCAAACCGCATAATTTTTCTCCTAAATGTCAACTGAACTTTCCCAGTTGGGCCGTTACGCTGCTTGGCAACTATTACCTCAGCGGTATTCTCCTTGTGATCATCTTCACTACTGTAAATTGTACTGTCCTTCTTATCACTCAACTCAAGCCTTTCAGAATGGCGATAATAATCTTCACGGTGCAGCAACAGCACAACATCAGCATCCTGCTCAATACTGCCGCTCTCCCGCAAATCGCTCATCCTCGGCCGGTGGTCTTCCCTGCCCTCCGGAGACCGATTCAACTGGCTCAGGACAACAACAGGGATGTTCAACTCTCCTGCTAAGGCCTTGATATATCTTGAAATAATGGTGATTTCCTGCTGACGCGATTCAAACCGCCCAGAACCTCCGCTCATCAACTGCATGTAATCCACTATAATGCATCGTATATCGTACATGCTTTTGAGTCGCCTTGCCTTGGCGCGAAGTTCCAGCGGCGTCAGCAATGATGTATCATCGATATAAATCGGTACTTCATATAACTCACCGCAGGCTGCCTTCAGCTTCTCGTAATCGTCCTCATTGAGCAAACCCTTCCTGACTCGCTGGCTGTCAATTTCACTGATACTGCACAAAAATCTTTCAGCCAATTGCTGCCTGCCCATCTCCAATGAAAATACCGCAACCGGAACTTTCTCCACCAAACCGATATGCTCAGCGATATTGAGCGCCAGAGAGGTCTTACCCATACTCGGCCTGCCGGCAAGAATTATCATTTCGCCGTTCTGCAAACCACACATCAACTCATCAAGCTGACGGTACCCCGTCGCCAAGCCAGTAATAATCGCCCCATGGCGTTTCTCAATCAACTCGTAGACCGTTGTAATCAAGTCCTTCACTGGTACTGCTGAACCTCTGATTCTTCTGCTCGCAACCTCGAATATCTTTTGCTCTGCCTGGTCGAGTTTCTCTCTTGCCTCACCATCCCCTCTGTAGCCCATGTCTAAAATCTCATGGGCTGCCGCAATCATCTCGCGAAGAAGCTGCTTGTCCTTGATAATACCAGCGTAGTACATCACATTCGCAGACGAAGGCACAGATTCCATAATTTTCGCGAGATATTCCACTCCCCCAACTTCCTCTAATTGTTTGCGCTTCTCAAGTTCATCACGAAGCAGTACCGCATCGACAACTATATCCTCACTTCTGCCTTTCTCATAGAGTGAAATCAGAGCATCAAATATCATCCGGTGCTCGACGCGGTAAAAGGCGTCTCTGCTCAGCTGCTCGACAACCTCACTGATGCACTCAGGGTCGATTATCATCGACCCCAACACCGCCGCCTCTGCCGCAAGCGATTCAGGCATAACCCGACTATCCAATCCTGCACCTGGATTTGGCGCCGAAGCCGTCCCGGCCATACTGCTCTTTCTTTTACTTGTCTTAGTCGGCTGGTTCATTTATCTCCTCCTGCTCAGCCACAACAACAACGCTGACGGTAGCAGTTAAATCCTCAGCAAATTTAAGCGTCACAGTATAGGTTCCAACTTGCTTTATATGTTCGGGCAATTGCACAACATCGTCAGCAACTTCAAATCCCTGCTCACGCAGATTACCTGCTATCTCTTTGGCCCCGACCGAGCCGAATAAATGTCCCAGCTCGTTCGCCTTGGCAGCAACAACAGCCTCTGCTCCCTCCACCGCTGCCGCCGCCGCCTTGAGCCGTTTCCTTTCCTGTATCCTATGCTCTGCTCGCTTGGCCTTTTCTTTAGCCAGGGATTTCAAATTTGCCTCGGTCGGAACAGCTGCCAACCCCTGCGGCAGCAGGTAGTTTCTCGCATACCCCGTGTTGACTTCAACTATATCTCCAAACCAACCAAGTTTTCTAACATCCTGACAAAGCAAAACCTTCATCACACGTCCCTTTCTGGATTACCTGGGTACCAGGTTATCAGACAGCCTTATCTCCTGATACACTGCCCTTTACGTAGTAAACGGCAATAGTGCCATATACCTGGCACGTTTAATCGCCTTTTTCACCTTTCTTTGGCAGCCGGCGCAATTGCCGCTGCGCTTGCGCGAGTATATCTTGCCGCGATTGGTTAAAAGTTTCTGCAGAGTCTCGACGCCCTTGTAGTCAACGTACTTTATACCTCTTCTGCAAAAACGACATTGCGTTTGTTCGCTCCGTAAGATACCTTTGGTCTTACGGGGTTCACGGGTACTTGAAAAACCGCCTTTTCTTTTACTATCATTTCTTCTATTGCTTGTTGGATTCATCATTTACCTATCTATTTGTATCTCGTATCTTGCACTTTCTATCTCGCTCGATATGCGCTTCACAAGATACACATTAAAATGGTATATCATCTGTACTTTCCTGCTGCTCAACCTGAGCACCAGCTTCAGCTTGACTCTGCTCAGTTTGACTGTCATCTGACGGACCTGGTGGGCCGCCGAGAAACTGAAAGTTTTCCACTGTAACTCTGTGCCTGCTGCGCTTCGTGCCGTCCTGGGCCGTCCAACTATCGAAAGTCAGCCTGCCCTCCACAAACAGTGGCCGGCCTTTGCTCAGGTACTTATTTATATTCTCAGCCGTACGGCCAAACGCCCGGCAATCCACAAAGCAGACCTCATTCTTGTCTTGGCCATCCTTACCTGTCCACCTGCGGTTCACTGCCAGGCCGAAATCAACCACCGCCGTCTGGCTGGGCAGATACGACAACTGCGGGTCACGGGTCAGATTACCAATCAGCAAAACTTTATTAAAATTAGCCATATTAAAACTCCTCTCTCGTAGTTCGTAGTCTACGAACTCATTTCAGTATCAGCCTCTTCCTGGCCCTGCTCAGCAACTGGTTCAGGGGCATTTTCTGCCTCGGTCTGCTCCGGCCGCTCCGACTCACTCACATCCCCAACCGTCCCAGCGGGCTGGGATTCCAATCCTTCAGCTTCCTTCACTACTTCCTGAGCAATTTTTTGCCCGCGCTCTTCAGCCTGCAGCACGGGAGTATCTTTTTCAATATCTTCGTGGCCCATATGCTCGGCACTTAGAATCAAAACACGCAGAATTCGCTCCGAGAGTTGGACATCCCTTTCAATGTCCTGAATCTTCTCGCCATTAGCCCTGAAATAACAAAGGATATATGTCCCACGGCTGTGTCCTTTAATTTCGTAGGCAAGTTTGCGCTCATCCCATTTTCTAATCGAGACAATCTCACGCTCGGCTTTTTTCAATATGTTTTCGATGCCCGAAATAACTCCGTCCCAATCTGATGCTGCCTGGGCCGAATCAACAAGAAACATAGCCTCGTATAGCTTCTTAGCAACAGTTTTCAAACCGATTACCTCCTAATCAATTGTCAGTTATTAAACTCATTCATAGCCGCCTCTACACCACGTTCAATCCAACAAAGCACAGCCTCTTTCGCCTTTTCAATCGCCTCATCCAGCAACAGCTTCTCCTGTTCCGTTGGCTTATCGAGAACGAAATCCACATCCGCTTCTTCACCACTTTGGCCAATGCCGATTCGGCAACGGGCTATACTCTCGGTATTGAGTTTTTCTATAATATCCGCCAAACCCTTGTGGCCGCCAGCCGAACCCTCTGCCCTAATGCGAATCCTGCCCGGCTCAAGAGCCATATCATCGGTTATCACAAGCAAATCGCCGCTGCCAAGCTTGTAAAAACCCACCGCCGTCGCAACGGCCTGACCACTTTGGTTTATAAA
Source organism: Planctomycetota bacterium (assembly GCA_030605475.1). Taxonomy (GTDB): domain Bacteria; phylum Planctomycetota; class Phycisphaerae; order Sedimentisphaerales; family Anaerobacaceae; genus JAUWIG01. The sequence goes on from JAUWIG010000050.1 coordinate 19,572, forward strand.
TTGCCACGGCTTCAACAATATTAACTTTTTATCTGCAAATTCGCCCTCGCCGAAAATAGTACCGAATTTTTTCTTTCTTACGTCTATCTTCAATGCCGCAGCCAATGAATCTATTACTCTAAAACCGGCATTATGCCTCGTATTAACATACTCGTCGCCAGGATTGCCCAGCCCGACAACCAATTTAATTTCAGCCATAGCATCTCAAATAAGCTAAAAACGCAACAGCCATACCTCATAGTTATGAACTACAAACTATGAACCACGAACTACTATGTTTTTCGCTTTTCCGCCTTTTCCTCCGATGACCCTTCCTCAGCCTCCTTAACCTCGCCAATCACTTCAGGAGCAGCTGGAACTTCCTCCTCAATCTCCTCGGTACTCTTGGCAGCAGCAACCAAACCACAGGTGAGCAACAGAGTCGATGGCGAGCTCACCAGCCTCACCCCATCTGGAAGTTCGATATCGCTGGCATGCAACGTATCACCAACCTCTATATCTTTCACCGAAACAACGATAGCTTCTGGAATGTCAGTTACTCTGCACTCGATTTCCAACCTGTCTGTATGCTCCTCAACAATACCGCCTTCTTGTGCTCCTTTTGCTGTGCCTTTAAGCTCGATAGGGACCGTTACCCTGACCGTCTCGCTTGCCTCAACTCGCATCAAATCCACATGAATGATATCTTTCCCCAGATAATCATATTGCAGCTCTTTAAAAATCATCGTTTCCTGCTTTTTGCCAATCTGCACACTAACAAGTCTTCGCCCGCTATGGAGCCCTTCTACCAGATTATGCCCATCTAACGAAATAGCGATTGGCTCTTTCTTATGCCCGTACACAACAGCTGGTATTCTGCCGAGTTGCCGCACTCTTTGAGCAGCCTTTGAGCCGGTATGCTCCCGAATTTGTGCCTTCAAAAGCAACGGTTTTCCCATCCTATCGTCCCCTTTTACGTTTCTTTGTTCTAAACATTGTTGAACAAGCTGCTAACCGATTCATTTCTATGAATTCTCTTTATCGCCTCACCTAACATAGCCGAGACGGTTAAAACCTTGATATTATCATGCTTTTTGGCCCTTTCGCTCAACGGTATAGTATCAGTAACTACTACTTCATCAATCGGCGTCTGCCCCAGCCGTTCTAACGCCTGTTCCGCAAGAACACCATGCGTGGCGCCGACATATACTTTTTCAGCTCCCCGCTTCTTAACCAACTTGGCTGCACTGCACACCGTTCCAGCTGTGGCAACAATATCATCGCACATCAAAATATTTCTACCCTCCACCTCTCCGATAATCTCCAGAGCTTCGACCTCTCTGCCGCTCATGCGCTTTTTGTGCACAATAGCCAGCTCCCCACCTAAACGTGAAGCGTATCTGGCTGCCATCTTCATGTTACCGACGTCCGGCGAAACTACCGTCAGTTTATCTATCTTTTTGCCACGGAAATACTCACTCAACACCAGCTCGCCGGTCAGGTGGTCAACCGGTATATCGAAAAACCCCTGCAGTTGGCGTGCGTGCAGGTCTATCGCTAACACCCTGTCAGCCCCAGCGGTAGCAATAATATTTGCCACCAGCTTTGCAGTAATAGGAACTCGCCCTTCGTCTTTTCTATCCTGCCGAGCGTAGCCAAAATAAGGAATAACCGCCGTGATGCGATTGGCACTGGCCCTTCTAAGGCAATCCAGATAAATTAAAAGCTCTACCAAATGCTCATCAACAGGCCTGCAGGTTGACTGCATAACAAAGCAATCCCTGCCGCGAACATCATCCTCCACCCTGATGACCTTTTCGCCATCCGGAAATCTATCAATCTTTGCACCACCTATCGGAATACCCAGGTACTTGCAAACCGCATCGGCTAACGCTACGTTACTGCTGCCGGAAAATATCTTTAGATTATCACTCGGAAACATTGCTCTTAGCCTTCCTGTATTTTTAACTTTGCATTTTTAATTTTTAACCTCTGCTGCATAATTTCACTTATCTCGCTAAGCTGTGTTCTATTGTTAACACTCATGGCCTCCTCAGGTCGCACCGCTGTAATAGCCACGACTTTATGGCCTGCCGCAATGATAATAGAAAGCACATCTGTCAGATAGTATTCTTTTTTGACATTACCAGGCTTAACCTTATCCAGCGCCTCGAAAAGAATCTTATTATTGAACAGATAATAGCTTGGGTTAACCTCTTTAATACTTAATTGTTCAGTCGTACAATCTTTATGTTCCACGATACCCTGGATATTGCCGTCCGCATCCCTGACTATCCGCCCATATCCAGCCGGGTCGTCCAGAACAGCCGTTGCTAACGTCACCGCCGTCTCAGCACCGTGTTTTTCTATAAGTGTTTTTAACATTTCAGCCCGAACCAATGGCCCATCACCACAAAGTACCAGCGTTTCGCCCTCAAAATTACCGAGATGTTCCTTACAGCAAAGGACCGCATGGGCCGTTCCCTTTTGCTCGGCTTGGTGGACCCAGATAATATCCTCAGCGTCTCCGAACCGCTCTCTCACCTGCTCAGCACCGTAACCAACCACAACATAAATCTCGGCAACCCCAGCCTCACGGCAGGCATCGAGCACATAGCTAAGCATAGGTCGCCCGCATATCTCATGCAGCACTTTCGGAATATCCGTGTTCATTCTGATGCTAATCCCCGCTGCCAATATTATTGCCACTCTCTCGGCCATTGCCTCTTTGCTTTTTTCAATCACCAATCACCAATTACCATTTACCAATTACCAATAATCAATAATCATTAATCATTAATCAATAATCATTTAAAGACCTACCCGACCAGGATTCGAACCTGGAACGTGGGCACCAAAAGCCCATGTGTTACCTATTACACCATCGGGTAATATTTAATCGTTAGTATAGCATGTCATTCCTGCGAAAGCAGGAATCTACTCACTAAATACTATTCACTAACGACCATTCACTATCTGTCACGGAGACCGTCTTGTTGTCGGCCCGATTTGGCTCTGTCGGAGGCTTGAGTCAACCACGCCGTGATACTGCTGACCCCAAAAAGAGTCTTGAGTTTCCACTTATAACTCAAAACTTAGCACTCAACACTCAAAACTATTCTACCCCGTGCGACAGAGCAATCTAATAATTGCAGAACTATAACCGATTCAAACAAGAAATCAAATGTTTTTCAACTTTTAGCAAAAAATGCTCATATCCGTGCCGAAAATGCACTTTTTTCGCAAAAAAGCGATGCCCCGCAATCTCTACGCCTTATGTTTAGCCCCGTTGCTTGCGACGGGGGCATTCTTACTGCCGACAAAGCAATCTCAACCAAACATTAGTCAATAGTCAATAGTAAATAGCAAATCAAAATGCCCAGGCCTGCCGGGGGGTTCTTGTCGTTATATTTAGCCCCCACCCCGCGCGGTGGGGGTCAATTACTTTCCGTTTACCCGTCCCCGCCATTTATCCGCCGTAGCCTTGGCAAAGGGGGAAGCATACTACACACTCCGTCATCCCGACCGAAGCGGAGGGACCTATTAAAAAATGTCATTCCTGCGCAGGCAGGAATCCACGCGAGATACGCTTCACGAGATAAGAGATACGAATTCTGTCCGGTAGAGTTGTCTTTGAATTTCCTTATTTTCGGGACTTGCGGTTTGGTTTGATTTTATGTATTGTATTTGCTGCGGGAATTGCGGTTTTGGGTAGTGCGTGGTTGGAACGTGGGATATTTGAAAAGACAACGATTAACCCAAATTTATTCAGAGGTACGGCATGGAAAGTCAATTGAGTGAATTGAGAACAAGACATACTAAGAGTGGAATTGCGAAATATGAAGTCGAAATATGGCATGAAGGGTCGAACAAATACAAATTGGTAAAGGGAGATTCACCTCAGGTTGTTATTCATAAAGCTCGTTCAGAAATGGCTCAATGGGATAAGATTTGGGCGAAGAAGGAGGCCACTGCACAAAGGGCAAGAACGGCTGAAGAGAAGAAAAGGATTGCTAAAGAACGTACACTACAAGCCCAAAAGTCTCTCAAATATCTCGAAAGAATATTAGCGCATGCTTTGGATATTTGCAGTGCAATTGACTGGGAAACATTTAAAAACAATTCTGACTACCTAGAGCCAAAGCCAGATAAACCGAATTTGCCTCGAAAGCCAGAAATGTCAGACAGAAAATACAAGGTCAAACTTAGTATTCTTGATAGAATCTTTAGTTCGCGAAGATTTGCGAAAGAATATAAGGCACAGTCTCTTTATAAGACAGATATCGCCAAGTACAAAAAAGAGATTGCGATCATCAAAGAAAAATATGAAGTTGCTGCTAAGAACTGGTTGACACAACGTCAAGAGTACATAAAACATCGTGACGAAAACAATAGAGAAATTGACAAAAAGAAGAAGAAATATTTCGCTGGTGACACTGAGGCTTTGTTGTATTACTGTGATATGGTTCTCAGAAATTCAGAATATCCGGACTATTTTCCTCAGTCGTGGGAGCCAGACTATAACGCTGACAACGGCCTTCTAATTGTAGATTACGAGCTTCCATCGCCTTCAATCATAGTTACCTTAAGTGAAGTTAAGTATATACAGTCGCGCAACGAATTGGTCGAGAGTCACATTTCAAAAGTTCAACTCAATAAATTGTATGATAGTGTTCTTTACCAGATCTCGATAAGAACTATTCATGAGCTTTACCAAGCAGACGAAACCGGGGCGATCAAATCAATTGTATTTAATGGGTATGTACACTCAATTGACCCAGCAACTGGTCAAGAGACATTCGGGTGCGTTCTTTCACTCCAAGCTAACAAGGATGAATTTGAGCTGATAAACTTGAAAGGGGTAGAACCAAAGGCTTGTTTTAGGAAACTGAAAGGTGTAGGGAGTTCAAAGCTACATAGTATAACACCTGTTGCCCCAATTATCCATATCGACCGAACTGATAAGCGCTTTGTTGCTTCACATGGTGTCGTGGATACTTTACAAGAGGGTGAGAACTTGGCAGCAATGGATTGGGAGGACTTTGAACATCTAATTCGGGAAATATTCGAGAAAGAGTTTGCCGGTGCTGGGGGTGAAGTTAAGGTAACGAGAGCAAGTCGTGACGGCGGAATTGACGCAGTAGCATTCGACCCTGATCCAATTCGTGGAGGTAAGATTGCAATTCAAGCGAAACGATACACGAATACAGTTGGTGTTTCAGCTGTCCGTGACTTATATGGAACCCTAGTCAATGAAGGTGCAAATAAGGGGATTCTCGTTACCACTTCTAATTTCGGCCCCGACGCATATGAATTTGCAAAGGGAAAACCAATTTCTTTGCTCAATGGTAGCAACTTGCTTCATCTTTTACAACGGCATGGTTACAAAGCTAAGATCGACATCAGTGAGGCTAGGAAGATTCTGGATGAGAGGGGGAGAGAGTGAATGGCACCTTATGTAATAGAGCCTGTTGAAAAAATTGATTGAGCAGTGGGAATAAATTACTGGTCTAAATTGTTCTACTTTTCTTTATTTTCTAATTTTTCCAATTCTCTTTGGACGTCCTCAACCGTGAAAATACGAATATCGTAGTCGCGGACATTATGAAGAGCCCCATTAACGGATCGTTTGTCCTTATCACCTGTTACAATGCACCATATCTCTAGGCGATCAAGTAAGTTCTCAAAAAGAACAGCTTGTCCTTCCGTAACGACGCCTGCGTCTAATCGTGTACCAATTGAAGAACGCCTTTCATTTAGAATTTCCCTCAACATCTGTATTCGCCATATCACAATCTCTGGACGAAACATTGTGAAATTGCCGAAGAACATGTAGTTTAAACCCGAAAAGTCATTTAATAAATTAAATCCTAAGGGAGACGCAAGCTGATAGAAAATTTTCTCTACTTCACTATTGATCGGTGTCACAAGAGCCTTCCTTGCAATTAGAAAGGCCTGAAGTATCTGGTCAAGTTCGAACAAAGAAGTCACCTCTTGACGCGTTTCCTCAATAGCTTGCTCAATAGCTTTTGTGGCCTTCTGTTCAAAATTTTTATTTGTATATTTAATGGTGTCTAGTCCTGCAACGTTAAATGGGAGCTTTTGCGATGCTCGCTGAAATGGAATTACATACTTGTTAAAACCAAGCATCAGGCCATATTCCATGTTAACATTTGCATTTGGGACTTCTTGATTGTCTTTTTCCTCATTGTTTAGCAAAACGATGCAAAACTGAGACGTAATAATCTTGGAACAAATTTTAGCACAAAAAGCGTTCTGGGCAGGTGCAAGTGAACCACCCGCCTCTACGGGGTGAATGCCTTTTTTTTCGAGGATATTCCGGAGAATTGTCATTTCTAGTTGGCTTTCCTCGAAACCGTAAGCAATAAAGCAGCTCCGAGTTGAAGAAAATACAAAGTCACATCGGGGAAGACCAATACCACATAATTCATTCCGCCGAATTCGCTTATCCATTTTATACCTCCCGGATTAAAATTTCTTATAGCTTATTTCCAAATTATAAAATTTATAGATAAGAAGTAAAGGTTGATTTAATAGATTTGTACTTCGTATTTTCGGCCGCGTTTTTATTTGATTATTGATTATTTTGAGATTTCTTCGCTGCGCTCAGAATGACAGGGGAGGTTATCCTGCGAAGACCCCGCACCAATTTGCAGCAGTCGCCTAATTCGTGCGTGGCACGTGATTTTTCTCAGCCATATTGGTTAAATTGCCAAAATCCGCCGGAGTTTACCCGCCGTTTGTCTTGCGGGCGGGGCGAAACCAAAATTTCCTAATCCGTCAAATCAAAAACAGCCCTGATTCGTTTGGCGAGATACCTTGGGCCTTAGGTCGAAATACGATTTTAATCCCTCTCACCCTCCGCTTTCAAATAACCACCTCCCCTAAACCCCCGATTCTTAATATAGTACATTAGTATATACGCATATACTAATATGCTTCCTGTCGCCACCCCAGCACAACCCGCACGCTTCAAAACCTGCATCCAAAAACCCCATAATCTGCGTCAAATTTTCAATCAAAAACGCAGCTACCTACCAGCAAAAATCCATTTTTTCAAAAATTTTTTTATCTCTCTCCATATAAGTATTTACAAATTTATTGCCTCCGAAAAAGCCATTATTTTAGCATCAGATGCGCATGTTCGCCCTACTAAGGGGGACGCCTGCCCTGTGGGATGCGCCGTTTGCTATCCCATCGGGGTCTTTTTTCGAAATGCCCTGAAAAAAAGTCAATCGTAAATTCGGAGGTCCTTACAATGGCAACAGAAGCTCAGTTAATCGCCAACCGGCGTAACGCACAAAAATCGACAGGCCCACTCACCCCCCAAGGAAAGGCCGCCGTCTCACAAAACGCCGTAAAACACGGCCTGTTGGCCCGCCACGACGTAATCAGCTCAGAAAGCCAGGCCGACTTCGACCTCTACCGCCGGCAGTTGCTCGCCGAGCTGGCCCCCGTCAGCCCAATGGAATCTATGCTCGCAGAACGCATTGTCACTCTCTCATGGCGGCTAAAACGCGTTGGACGCATTCAGAACCAGACCATCGACGCCCTGAACGCACGTAATACCTCCAGCCCACTAACAAAACTCACCAAATCCCTGTCTTTCAATATCGCCGGCAAATCGCTAAGCAATGCGGGCGGCTTTAACGGCGAGCTAACTCTCGGCCGTTTGGCCATAAAGGACTTCTCAAATGCAAGGGTCCTCGACCGACTCTTAATGTATGAACGACGAATCGAGCACAGTCTCTACAGAACGCTACTCGAGCTTCAAAGACTCCACCTCATCAGAAAGCTGGACCCGGGATGTGAAATGCCAGTTAACCAATGAACCATTTAACCACTCACAACGTACCACGAAATATTTATCCGCCTCTGGCGGACTCAACTGGCGCTTCACGCTTCACGAGATGCTATTCACTAAATACTATCGACTAATGACTAACGACTAATAAAAACAAACCCAATTTCCTGGATGCTCAAATGAACATAAGTTCTGTTTTAACAAAGTATTATGAAAATGTACGCCCTCACAGACGCGGGGAAAACAAACCCAATCAAACCCAATCCCCCAACCCCCGTTTTTACCCGCCTATGGCGGGTTTACCCCAAAAATCAGGGTATCTGTGGTTAAATTTCCCCCGTTTTTTCAAATTCTGGATAATTTTACTTCTCAATCTCCTTCCTCATCGACGGCAACATACCCTCGCTGCCCCTCTATATAAGCCGGCTCGGACGAATCCTCATCTTCAGCCAAATCTTTATACCCCGCTTCGGCATCAGCCTCCATCCTATCGCGGATACGCTCATATTCCTCGAGTGTCATCAGAACTTCCCGTGCCTGACTGCCCTTGTACTCTCCGAGAATACCCGATGCCGCCATCATCTCAATCATCCGCGAAGCACGGGCATAACCAATACTTAGTCTGCGCTGCAGCAGTGAGACGCTCCCACGCCTGCTATCCAGAACAACCCGCACCGCTTCATCAAACAACTCATCCCTGGCCATCTCAGAAGTATCTATGCGATTGAGCTGTATAAGCTCCGGATGGAATTGTGGCTCGGCAACTTCCTTAAGATACTTAACTATTGGCTTTATCTCTGCCTCGTCAACAAAAGTCCCCTGTGCACGAACCAAATCACTTGTTCCTGGTTTGAGAAAGAGCATATCCCCCTCGCCCAGCAGAGTTTCAGCCCCGTTCTGGTCGAGGATAATTCGGCTGTCCATCTTTGCGGCAACTCGAAACCCAATCCTGGTCGGCATATTTGACTTTATCAGGCCGGTTACAACCGTCGCCTGCGGCCGCTGAGTAGCCAACACAATATGAATACCAACGGCCCGGCTCTTCTGTGCAAGACGAACAATATAAGCCTCTATCTCCTTGGCAGCGGTCATCATCAAATCAGCCAACTCATCAATCACGATGACGATATAGGGCAGTTTCTTCGGAATCTTTTCCTCTTCATCGGGACCACTTGGGCCGAACCGCTCAAGAATCTCCTCGTCACCAAGGCTATTATACTCGGCAACATTCTTTACTCTGGCCTCGGCCAAAAGCGAGTACCGCTCATCCATCTTCACCGTCGCCCATTCCAGTATCGCAACAGCACGCTGGGTATCAGTGACTATAGGCCCCATCAAGTGGGGAATCACATTAAAGACAGTCATCTCGACCATCTTGGGGTCAATCAAAATTAGCTTTAGCTGGTCCGGTCGTTTTGTAAGCAGTATTCCAGTGATAATAGAGTTGATACAGACGCTCTTTCCCGACCCCGTAGTCCCAGCAATAAGCAAATGCGGCATCTCTGTCAAATCCGAAACAAGCGCTTCTCCTGCCGAATCCTTACCCAGAAACAGCGGAATCTCCATCTTTGCCGGCTTACTACCCGCCAGTTGCATTATATCCTTCATACGAACTTTTTCTTTTTCACTGTTCGGCACCTCAATGCCTATCGTATGCTTGCCAGGCAAAGGAGCTACAACACGAACCGCACCAGCACCCAGTGCACGAGCCATATCGTTGGCAAGAGTGCTAATCTGGCTGACCTTCACGCCCGCCGCAAGCTCCAACTCAAACATCGTTATAACAGGCCCCGTATCAGCTGTAACCACACGAGCATTAATATTAAACTCACCAAGCAATTTCTCTAGCGCAGCGGCCTTTGCCTTGACAACCTTACTCTGCACCGCAGCAAAACTATATTCCGGCTCAGCCAGCAATTCCAAAGGCGGCAGTGTGTAATCCTCATAGCTCGTAGGCGCATACGCCTTGGCCGGCTTGTGCACTTGCGGTGACATCAGCTTCAATCGGCTCGACTCTCCCGTCCCAGCAGGGCCAACTGCGTCATCAACTCCATCTTCAAGCCTAACATCCAAAGCCGCACGCAAAACCCCTGGTCCGACAGGCAATGGCTTTTGCCTTGGAGTTCCCCTTTTGCGACTTATCGCAAAATGAGGTCCCCTGGCACTTAATTTCCGCCAAATCTCGTTTAGAACATCCGATTGCTTTTTCGCTGCTGACCACGCCGGTACCGCCACACCAGCTACCTTCTTCAACACAAAACCAAACCAGCCCAGTACCGCCAGAACCAAACTGTCTGCTAATAGAACAATCCCAACAATCCAGATAGCTGTGATTAATATGAAGGTACCAAACCGGGCAAAATGGCTCTGCAAAAAGTGCGCCGCCCCAACACCAAGCACCCCGCCGGAACCAATCGGAAAACCATAGCCCCTGTAAGGCCAAAAAAGATAAAAAGTGGTCGAAGTCGCCACGGTCAGCAAACCCAACCCAACCACTCGCAAAACTGACTGACCTACAAGCCAATGTGCCAACTTTGCAACGAGAAAACAAACCGCCGAAACCAATATGACAAACACCCCCGGCCCAACATAGTACATCAGATAATACGCACAAAAAGCCCCTATTGAGCCACACCAGTTAGCTGGCGGGTCATTATGAGGGTAAGCAAACCTGCTCGGCCAATCACCGATATCAAAGCTAATACAACTGCACAAAAACATCAACAGCACGGCAATTCCAAGACATTCGACTGCTTTTCTTTCTGACTTTCTCTCTTTCACGCCACCAATTCCCTCCCAGGTCCGATAAAAAACTCGTCTTTAAGAACAGCTATCTTTTCGCCCGCCGAAGGGCCTAACTTATATCGGCAGGGCTTCTCACTTTTCTGCAAAATTGCCCGCTCAAAATCCACCTCCATTGCCGGCGAAGCAATGCAATCCCGCGCAGAAACTATGAACCGGTTTCTACCCAACCTCTACGCGGATTAAAAATGAAATGCATTCGGATTTTCGTGTCTCGTCGTTAGTATCTCATATCTTCGTCGAGATACAATTCACGATTCACAAGATATGAATTTTAATACTTTGCTCCGATTTTAACCGGCGTTTTTCCCACTTGCCCCCGACACCTTTCGCAATTGCACGCCCCAACCAGTCTCAGATGTGACGTCCCCGCAAGTTTTTTAGTCTCAACCAATTTCGCGCCTTTGGCCTTCATCTTGCGAAATGCCAGCTTTGACTCCCTCTTATTATGCGAACCAACCGCATCAGTTACAACGCACACTCTCCTGCCTCGCTGCAGTAATCCCAATGCCGTTGCCTTAACAGCGCCTTCGGCACTGGCTCCTATCAAAACAAACTCACTAGCCCGCACTTCACTGAGCAACCTCTCAATCCGAGGCTCATCAAACGGGTCAAGGCACCGCTTATGGAGAATAATCTGCCTATGCCGTCGCAGTATATCCGCAGGCAAATCAGTGCTGCCATCTGCCGGGAAACTGGCCCGATTGCTCAGCAGTGTGTACCGTATCTTTTTTTGCCCGTCCGTGCCGTCAAGGCAGTAGTTGACTGTACCAGGACCGTTGCTATTGGAGTAAACCTCGCATATCGAAACTATCGGGATATTTCTATATCTCGCCCAGGCCATCGTCCTGCGAATATGCGCCAAAACCCTCCTGTGGTTTCTTATACACGCATTACCTCCAGCCAGGAAGTAATCTCTTTGCGTATTGATATCTATCAGAATCCGCCTGCGCCGCGCTCCAATTAATTGCCGAATCATTTTTCAGATTTTCCTCTTACGCCCAGTGGTTCGGTGGGCTCCATTTTTGCATTACATCGCAAAGTGAGAACACTGTCCTATAATCCCGCACGAGCCTAAGCTCAATTGGTAGGGGACACACCAACGCGCGGTGGCCTCCATCTTCTTATCGAATAGCCGCCGCATGGACTTTAATTGCAATTAAGCCAAAAAGCAACTTCTATCCTCGCCCAAAACGCTATTTTCTTGTATAATACGACCATTGAGCTACCTGATATTCTATAAACTTGTGTTTTTTTTGGACTTGATTTAACTAATGGCCAGAATCTTAAAGGACTATCCTTCAGTCGCACTAAAACCAGAAGATTTGGATGGCAAAATTGATTTTGGCCGGATTTTCGGACGTTCCGGCCCCGTCCACATTGAAATCGGCTCCGGCCGAGCCACCTTCCTGCTAAACCAGGCTAAAGCCCACCCGCAGGTCAATTTCCTCGGAATTGAACGGGCTGGCAAATTCTATCGCTACGGCGTCGACCGCATCGGACGATGGGCCCTGAGCAACGCGCGGATAATTCGCACAGACGCAGCCAGTTTCTTAGCTGATTTTATCCCGGATAACTCCATAGACCGTTTCCACATCTATTTCCCGGACCCCTGGCCCAAAAAACGCCACCACAAAAGACGCCTCCTCGTCCCCGTCAATCTCGAACAGCTCCTGCGCTGCCTGAAGCCGGACGGAATAATCAAAGTAGTTACCGACCACGCTGAGTATTTTGAACAAATACAGAAAGTAATATCCGCTCAAAGCAGCAAACTTGAAAAAATCGAATTTCATCCCACCGCCGGCGCAGACCAGGGCGAATGGGTCGGCACAAACTTTGAAAGAAAATACCTCAAAGAAAAAAGACCAATCTTTTGTATCGCCGTAAGGAAAACATAAACCTGATTCGCAATATGAACAACATCATCCTGCCACCAGGATGGTAGCGGTACAAATTTGACCCCAGCCAAAAAAAAGCGTGGCGGCCATAAAAACCGCCACGCTTGAAAAGCTTCTGCCTCGCAGACAACTGAACGGTTACTACCACGGAATTCCGTTAATGTATTCTTCGATGTTGGTGTAACCGTCACTGTCCCGGTCACCTGCGCTGTCGTCAACATCCGGATTCAATCCTCTTGCGGTTTCCCAGTCATCCGGCATTCCGTCATCGTCGCTGTCGGTCGGCGGGGAGCCGCCGGAGAGATTTGGCCAGCCGCCAACCTCGGACGGGTTATCGATGAAGCCGCCGGTCCCATTCAGGACGTCGTCAATTATGCGTTCGTCCACAGAGTCCTGCTGTGGCAGCGTAGCGCCGCAATCGGCAAGTACGTCGTCATACACGTCAAACACGGAGTCTGTCGTTACAGATGGGACGTCGTAGGGCGAGGTCGCCTGCTCATCGGCAAGGTCGGGATTGTTTACGACGAGCCATTCGTCGCCGGTGCCGTCCGGCCGATATGGCCCGATGTTATCATCCACGTACACGCCAAGATAGCATTCGTTATCGCCTCTTAATCCGACGGAGTATTTCGTGCTGCCCTCAGGGCCGTTCTTCACATAGTTGCCAACCCAGTTGAGATAGATGGCATTACCGCCTCCGTAGTGCCCGATGGAGCCGCACCAACTGTGGAAGTCATAGACGATGTTGTTGCGGAAGTCCACCAGGCCGCCATGGATGCGAGGATTTCGTTCGTCGTTATGGGCAAAGATACAGTGGTGGATGGTTATATCGGTATTGCCGTTGTTGTCCAGGAAGCCGCAACTGTGGTGCCCTTCGAAGCCAGCCTCATAAAGCCCCTCGGAGATGATACATCGCTGGAGTGTGAGGTCAGTGGCATCGCCTCCCATATCAACATTCTCATCCGTAGCCCAGGACATTGAGCAGTGGTCGAGTATTACGTTGTAGAAGGCTCCGCCTTCCCCACGATTATGCACAGCCTCGACTCTTACGTCGGTTCCACCACCTCCCGTACCTGGTCGGAATCGCATATGGCGGATGACTATGTCGTGTGAGCGGACCTCAAGGGGCCAATTCTTGATGCAGATGCCGCCCGGAGAGGTCTGCCCGGCAATGGTAATATAGGGGTCGGTAATATCGATTCCCTCCGAGAGACTGATGGTACCGCTGACCTCAAAGACCACTATACGTGGTCCTGAAGCTTCACAGGCCTCACGGAAGCTTCCCGCGCCGTCGTCGTTGCGATTGGTGACCTTGATGACCGTACCGCCTCGGCCGCCGATGGTGTCCGCACCGAACCCCTCAGCGCCCGGGAAGGCCATTACAGGTCCTTCGGGGCGAGTGGTAAAGCTCCAGACATCACCGGTCGTCGTGCCATAGGCGTTCTTCTCATCGATGCGCCAGTAGTAAGTGGTCTCGTAGTCCATAGTGCCGGGGTCATAAGTGGTGGAGGTCTGGTTGCCTTTGGACTCTCCCGAATCCGGCGTCGAATCTGTGCCGAAATAGACATCGTGTGAAGTCGCACCGGAGCCGGCGCTCCAGAGCAGGTTCGCATTTACGCTCACACTGCCTGCCTGGTGCGAAGGACTCGGGCTGCTTGCCTGTCCGGGTGGCTGAGGCTCCTCGGTTGTAAAGCTCCACACGCTACCGGTTGTCGTGCCGGCGGCATTGACCTCATCAATCCGCCAGTAGTAGGTGGTTTCGTAAGCCATTGTGCCGGGGTCATAGGTAGTGCCGGCCTGATTGCCTTTGAACTCAGTTGAATCCGGCGTTGAATCCGTGCCAAAGTACACATCATGTGATGTTGCACCGGAACCAGCACTCCAGCTCAAATCAGCTTCTATATCTACATCTGTAGCACCGTTGGAAGGAGACGGATTGCCTGCCTGACCTGGTGGTGGCGGCGGCTCTTCCGTCGTCAAGCTCCACACATTGCCGGTTGTCGTACCGCCGGCATTGACCTCATCAATACGCCAGTAGTAGGTCGTATTGTAGGCCATAGTACCTGGGTCAAAAGTAGTACCGGCCTGGTTGCCCTGGAACTCACCTGAATCCGGCATTGAATCCGTACCGAAGTACACATCGTGGCTGTCGGTATCGGAACCAGCCGTCCAGCTCAAATCTGCACTTATGCTCACATCAGTTGCACCGTTGGCCGGGCTCGGACTGCTCGCCTGGCCGGGAAGCGGAAGGGTTGTAAAGCTCCAGACAACACCGGTTGTAGTGCCAGCCTCATTCTTCTCATCAATCCGCCAGTAGTAGGTGGTGCCGGCATTCATCGTGCCGGGGTCATAGGTGGTTGCGGTCTGGTTGTGGATAAAAGCTGGCGGACTGCTCGTGCCGAAGTAAACATCGTGTGATGTAGCACCGGAACCAGCCGTCCAGCTAAGATTTTCGTTTATGCTTACCTCTGTTATCCCATCGTCCGGAGACGGATCGCCGGCCTGACCGGGTGCCGAAAGAGTCGTAAAGCTCCAGACCGGGCCTGGCCAGACATTGGTCTCGTCGATTTCATCGACGCTCCAGTAGTATGTGGTGTTGTACTGCAGGTCGGGGTCGTAGGAGGTTGCAGTCTGGTTGCCCATAAACTCAGGCGATGAATGGTCGGCATCGGCTACGGAGTCATAGTTGGTACCGAGGTACACATCGTGCGAGTCTGCCCAATCTCCCGCTTCCCAGCTAAGGACCGCATCAATGGCCACACCTGTGGCTTCATCAGCCGGATTCGGATTGCTCGCCTGACCGGGTATCGTGACGACGTGGACAGCGTCGACCCAGGCTTCTCCGCCAAAGAGGGTATCTCTGTCGGCGTATAGAGTTGCGGTGCCGGTTGACGGGTCATACTCGACAAGGTCGCCTTTTCTAAAGGACACGCCGCCTATCGATGAGTTGTAGTCGGTTGACAGTATTAGCTTGCCGTCGTCCTTAACACATGCCCCAGAGAGATTTGCGCTGCTCCCAAAGAGATTATGGTCGAAATACAGGCTTGCAGAGACATCATCGCAGTTGCTGGAGGTAAGGTCGCCGGTTATCTCGACGAGGTCGCCGCGGTCGTACGTGTTGCCGCTGCCACAGGGAATTTCACAACCGGTGTATGTGACCGAGATTATTATATCGTTGCTGCCGATGCAATGAACGGCATCAAGGTTTCTGTTGCCGCCACCGATCAGAGACTGACCATTAAAGAACAGTCTCGCCTCACCTGCCGCAAGGCCGTCTACTGTGGTGTCGCCTGGATTGAACTCGACCACGTTAGCGGCATAGGCATAAAACGAGTTGCTGCCGAACAATGCACCATAAAGGGTTGATAAGAGGACATTGCCGTTATCAAGGACACAAAACGCATCGACATTGTAGTTTCCGTTGATGAAATCCTCCCGTTGCAGGAACATAGTTGCGGTGACCGGGCCGTCGACGAAGTCACCAGTTGCCTCAGCCAGGTCGGTGGAGTCGATGCTAAGCGTACCGCCTACCGTCTCATTCACGTATGTTGAGAGGATGATAGTTTCTTCCTCCGCCACCGCTGTCGTCGTCGTGAAACTCCACACCACACCGGTGGTCGTACCATTGGCATTGACCTCGTCAATTCGCCAGTAATAAGTTGTATCCTCAGTCATCGTAGCGGGGTCATAGGTGGTTGAGGTCTGGTTGCCCTGGAACGTACCCGGACTGCTCGTGCCGAAATAGACATCGTGTGATGTTGCACCGGAACCAGCAGTCCAGCTCAAATCTGCTGTTGTATTTACGTTTGTCGCCCCGTTGGCCGGGCTTGGATTGCTCGCCTGGTCGGGTGGTGGAGGTGGTGCCTCCGATTCGGTCGTAAAGCTCCAGACGTCACCGGTGGTTGTGCCCTGGGCATTGACCTCGTCGATACGCCAGTAGTAGGTGGTATCGTTAGCCATAGTGCCGGGGTCATAGGTGGTTGAAGTCTGGTTGCCTTTGGACTCACCTGAATCCGGCGTAGAATCAGTGCCGAAATACACATCGTGCGACGTCGCACCGGAGCCAGCGGTCCAACTCAAATCTGCTGTTGTGCTTACATTTGTAGCAGTGTTGGCCGGGCTTGGATTGCTCGCCTGACCAGGAGGCCCAGGCGGTGCCCCGATGACGTGGACAGCGTCGACCCAGGCATCTCCACCAAAGAGGGTATCTCGGTCGGCGTATAGAGTTGCCGTGTCGCTCACAGGGTCATACTCGACAACGTCACCTTTTCTAAAGGACAGGCCGCCGATAGATGAGTTGTATCCGGTTGACAGTATTAGCTTGCCGTCCTTAATACTTACCCCGGTGAGATCTGCGTTGTTCCCGAAGAGATTATGGTCGAGATACAGGCTTGCAGAGATATCAGCACAGTTGCTGGAAGTTAGGTCGCCTGTTATCTCGATGAGGTCGCTGCGGTTGTACGTGTTGCCGCTGCCACAGGGAATTTCACAACCAGTGTATTGAACTGAGATTATTATGTCGTTACTGCCGATGTAATGAACGGCATCAACGCCTTTTTGGCCGCCACCGATCAGAGACTGGCCATTAAAGAACAGTCTTGCCTCACCTGCCGCAAGGCCGTCTACTGTGGTGTCACCTGGATTGAACTCGACCACGTTAGAGCCATAGGCAAACAACGAGTTGCTGCCGAATCTTGCACCATAAAGGGTTGATAAAAGGACATTACCGTTATCAAGGACACAAAGCGCATTGACATTGTAGTTTCCGTTGAGGAAATCCTCCCGTTGCAGGAACATAGTTGCGGTGACCGGGCCGTCGACGAGGTCTCCACTTGCCTCGGCCAGGTCGGTGGAGTCGATGCTAAGCGTACCGCCTACCGTCTCATTCGCATATGTTGAGAGGATGATAGTTTCATCGGCCGCAGCGCCGCTGACCATACCCAACACTAAAACAAACGAAATTAGACATACCAATTTTTTACACATAATAGTTCTCCTCAAAAAATATTATCAAAATTTCCGCAAGATATACGGTTTCAATACTGTTTCTCACAAATACTTTTCTTCATTCCTCCATCTTTGATTTTCACCTCCTTTCTCCCCCAAAGTGTTAAATTTTTACTCACATTCAATCCAAAACCAAACATTTAACCGTGTATCTTGCACACTACGAACATAGTATTTTGAGTAAAGACTTTGGGCACACTTGCTGGATTGCTTCAAACAACTATCTCGATTTATCATGCTATGCTCCCCCGCCCCATGGGAGACACATAGCTTACCTAAGATGTCATGACAATGCCTTATACGTTTTTAGTATGACAATCAAGATACGCAACGTTGGAAATGCATCTCCTCACATCCGTCATCCATTACAAGCTACAAAGGCGTCTTTTTCTTTTTAACTACTTTAACCCTAATAATTGCCTCAATCTATACAGCCTATTTTCTATGTCAAGTAGAAAAATTTAATTTTCTGGCCGTAATCTTACGCCAGTATCCCATCGAATAAAACCAGCGGCATTTCCTGCAAACTTATAACCCCTTATAGTGAAGGAGGTTATAATTGCCTCACTCGCTTAAACCTTCGTCTCGCCCTGCTGCTGAAGAATTTCCGTTTCTTTTTTTCAAAATTCCCTCCTTGCCTGTGACGACCGTATGACACGGTTTTCGAAAAAAGGCTTACCGCAAAATTTTTGCAATACCTGTGGTCCGACTGCCGTCCAATCAGCTAAAACCAAATATTAAAAGCCGTTATTGACGAAACAGGGCTGTTCGATTATCTTAACTACCTGGAAATGCCCCTTCGAGAAATTAGAATAGCAACGGGTAGCAAAACTTTTTAGCGAGACTCTTACAATGCTTAAAAGAACACATAATTGCGGCCAACTTCGGCTTGAAGACGCCGGCAAAAAGGTGACTTTGGCCGGCTGGGTACATTCCTATCGCGACCACGGCAATTTGATATTCATCGACCTGCGTGATAAAGAAGGCCTGACCCAATTAGTTTTTAATCCCGAAACTCAGCCCGAAGCCCACAAGCTGGCAGAGACAGCCCGCCACGAATGGGTAATAGCCGCCAAAGGAGTGATTCAGCCGCGAAGCGAAGGTATGGAAAACCCGAAACTGCCAACCGGCCAAATCGAAGTCTCTGTACAGCAACTGGAAATCCTAAATCGCTCCAAGACCCCGCCGTTTGAAATCGAAAACGCCCAAAAGACAAACGAGGAGCTCCGACTCACAACCCGGTATATCGACCTGCGTCGGCCTGAAATGCAGCGGAAACTACACACACGCCATCGGGTAACCAAACTTGTGCGGGACTACTTCGACCGACTGGGCTTCTGGGAGATTGAAACGCCGATGTTAGCCAAGAGCACGCCGGAAGGTGCAAGGGACTTTCTCGTGCCCAGTAGACTGCACAAGAACTGTTTCTATGCCCTGCCGCAATCACCACAACTGTTTAAGCAGATTCTAATGATAAGCGGCATCGATAAATACTTCCAGATAGTGCGGTGCTTCCGCGATGAAGACCCCCGCGCGGACCGACAGGCTGAATTTACACAGATAGATGTCGAGATGAGCTTCGTCGATAGTAATGATGTTATCGGCGTCCATGAAAATCTAATAGCAAAAATCTGGAAAGGGATTCTGGACGTAGACGTGGTGGCACCGATGCGGCGAATAAGCTACAAAGATGCGATTGACCATTACGGCACTGATAGGCCGGACTTACGCTTCGATATGAAGCTCAAAAATATATCCGATATCGCAAAACAAAGCAGCTTCAAAGTATTTACTTCAGCTATTGAAAAAGGTGGGATAGTAAAAGGGCTTTGCGCACCAGGCGGCGATAAATATTCCAGAAGTGATATTGAAAAAACACTGACCGAATTTGTCGGCGACTATGGTGCAAAAGGGTTAGCGTGGCTCAAGGCCAAAAAAGAAAACGAAAAACTGACGCTGGCCGGCAGTATCGCCAAGTTCTTCAGCGCCGAGCAGCTACAGCAGATAATCGAACGCTTCGACGCAAAAGAGGGTGATTTGCTTTTGTTTGTCGCTGATGATGAAAAAACAACCAACAAGGCGTTAGCGCCGCTGCGCTGCAAACTGGCTAAAGAACTGAAGCTATACGATGAAAAAAGCTTCGACTTTGTCTGGGTGGTGGACTTTCCACTGTTTGAGTGGAATGAGGACGAAAAGCGTTACGACTCACTGCACCACCCGTTCACCGCACCTGTACAGGAGGACTTGGACAAACTCGATAGCGACCCTGCCAATATTCGTTCACAGGCCTACGATATTGTCATCAACGGCTCAGAGGTTGGGGGCGGCAGTATTCGTATCCACAATCCAAAAATCCAGCAAAAGGTCTTTGAGCTGCTCAAAATCTCAAAGAAGCAGGCACAGCAGCGGTTCGGCTTCTTTTTAAAGGCCTTAGAATACGGTGCTCCACCACACGGCGGAATAGCACTGGGTCTCGACAGATTGGTTATGCTGCTTACCGGAACGAACAATATCAGGGACGTTATCGCCTTCCCGAAAACCCAGCGGGGCCAGTGCCTCTTAACCGATGCGCCGAGTGAAGTGAACCAGAGACAGCTCGACGAGCTGAACCTCAGAACGCAAAAGCACCTGCACGCAATCGAGCAGAAACCAGATGAGCAAAAGTAACGGCTGCGCCCAAAACCAAAGCGATGAATGGCGAAAAAGATAAAAAATTTGCTTAAACTTCTCGCACGAAAATAGGTTCTGATTTTATGCGAAAGTATATACATCGTATTTATCATAAGATTTTGGTGTTTTTGCACTTATCGCCTCTTTCATTGGCGGAAAAGTGCAGGATTGCGTTCGGGGCAGCGGTAATTTTGGTACTGGCTTTAGCACTTCTTCTGCCATACATCTGGATGGGGCAACTTACAAAAAAGGCTACCCTTGATGCAGGGCGGGCCAAAGCTGAGACGCTGCTCAATCGGCACTTTCAACTAAAAGATACCAGCGAAACAGCCCTTGCACCATTAGACAATACCGGAGCAGCGCTGGATGTGAACGACCACAAGATACGCTGGATTCGTTTCACAGAGGAAGAAGAAAGCCAACTCCAGCAGTTAACCAAAGAGCAGAAAGAGATGATTGAATCTCTAAAAGACCGGGAGGACAGAGATGATAATATCCTTTTGGCGAAAAAAAACGGTATTTTTCACAGCAACTATGTGCGAATTTTCAGGGCGACTGATAGCTGTATAAGCTGCCATAATCCGCAGGGGTCCGCCAGCGCTTTTGGGCGCAACGAGCCGATAGGGGCTGTCGTTATACAAAGGCCCGCCGGCGAAATCAGCAAAATAATCCTTATCAATCGTCTCTGGATAACCGTCGCTGGACTAATCGCCGGCACCGGGGCTATCGTTGCATTCTATTGGATTACACAGAGAGTAATATTGCGGCCTATCCGACAGCTTAGGGCTATGGCAAACAACGTCGCTGAGGGAAATCTCAATATCAGAAGCAATATAAAGACACGGGATGAATACGAAAAGCTCGCAAATGCCTTTAACCACATGCTCGATGGCCTGCAAGGGACACAGGGGAAACTACGACAGGCAAATATACAGCTCGACAACAAAATTGCTGAGCTTTCCGAGAGAAATATTGAACTGTTCAAGGCCAACAAAGTAAAGGGCGAATTCCTGGCCAACATCTCACACGAGTTCAGAACACCGCTAAACGCCATACTGGGCTTTGCCGAAATACTGCGGGAAAAGCCACAACTGCTAAAAAGCGACAAAGGACGAAGGTACGCACAGAACATTATCACCAGCGGACAAAGACTCTTAAATATGATTAACGACCTGCTCGAGCTGGCAAAGACCGAGGCGGGCAAAATGAAACTGCACGTAGAAAAAACCAACATCTCGGAATTATGCAGGGCATTGGTGGCGTCTTTTTCAGAGATGACAAGAAAGAAGAAAATCAAGGTCAAACTAACCGCCGATGATAATATTCCTGAACTTATGACAGATGCCGGTAAGGTACAGCAGGTACTGTATAACTTTCTAAGCAATGCGGTAAAGTTCACGCCGCAGCGCGGCAGGATCGAAATTCAAGCCACTATGCCGGATGAAAAGACAGTGCGGTTAGCGGTCAGCGATACCGGCTGCGGCATCGCCGAGCCTGACAAGAAAAAGATATTCGAGAAATTCCGGCAGGCTGACGGCTCTATAACCCGCCAATCGACCGGCAGCGGTCTTGGCCTTACTATCAGCAAAGAATTGACCGCTATGCTCGCGGGCAGCATTGGAATGGAAAGCGAGCCCGGTAAAGGCTCAACTTTCTGGCTCGATATACCTGTAATGCTCACAAAAGACGAGTAACGCATCTCGTGAATCGTGAATAGTGAACCGAAGCACGAACAACGAATCGCAAACCACGAACTAATTTGACCCGCCCGGCATTTGTGGTATAATGACCTTCTAAGGGAAAAGGTACACCAATGGGTAAAAAATTTATAAGAGCGCTTTTTCCAGGTTCGTTCGACCCGATTACAAACGGACACCTGGATGTTATCAACCGCGGCATAAAGCTCTTTGACGAGCTTATCATCGCGGTCGGGCGAAGTCCCATTAAAAACCCACTCTTTACCCCCGAAGAGCGAGTGGAGATGATTGCAGAACTGGTAGCCGATATACCGGGCGTTTCGGTAGAAAGCTTTGATGGGCTGACGGTTAAATACGCCGCCAAAAAAAAGGCTGATGTCATCCTGCGTGGTTTGCGAAGTCTTACTGACATACACTACGAGCTTAAACTCGCTATGACCAACCGGTCTGTGGCTGGCATAGAAACCGTCTTTGTTATGACAAGTGAGCAGTATGGCTTTACCAGCTCAACCCTGATTCGCGAGGTGGCTACACTGGGCGGTGACGTCTCAAACCTGATTCCGAAAACTATCTATAATCGTCTGCAACAACGCCTTAAAAAGTCTTGAGTTTTAAGCGTTGAGCGTTCAATTATAACCCAAAATTCAAAACCAAAAAGTACTCAAACTGGAGTTTCGCTTTGTTTACAGTTAGTGTCGAAACAAACTTTCGTGCATCGCATCAATTGACCTTGCCGGACGGCTTAAAGGAGCCGTTGCACCAGCATAACTGGATGGTTGCCGCCGATGTCAGCAGCGACAAACTCAATAGTATGGGATTTGTTACGGATTTTCGCTGGCTCAAAGCAATGCTCGATAACATCATAGCTGAGTTTGGTGATATCCCACTGGACAGAATCAGTTATTTCCAGCGGAACAGTTCTTCAGCTGAAATGATAGCAAAATACATATACGAAAAACTTGAGCCGAAACTGCCCAAAGCCGTTAAACTCAACCACATCAGGGTTGTTGAGGAGCCGGGCTGCTCGGCAAAATTCGGCAAATAGCAGAATCATCCTGCAGTGAGTCTCCAAATTTGACGATATTTTCAATTGGATTCTGGTATAATGTATGTAAAGGTTTAATTATATGCAATGTGAGAACTGTCAAAAAAATGAGGCGACTATCCATTTGACTGAGATTGTCGAGGGAGTGCGCACTGAAATGCATCTCTGTGAGCGCTGCGCCGCCGAGCAGGGTATAGCCGTCAAGAGTCAAATCCCTATAAATGAACTGCTTGGCAGTCTGCTTGCCTCCCAGCCGTCAGACGAGGAGCTGTTCGGCCTTTCGGATAAGGAACTCTCATGCCCACACTGCGGCTTTACGCTGGAGCAATACCGCAAAGAAGGAGTCCTGGGCTGTCCCTATGATTATGAGGTCTTTGAGAAAGCGCTTCTACCGCTTATCAAAAAAACTCACGATGGCAAAACGACCCACTGCGGCAAAGTGCCCTCAAAAATGTCGGAGGATGCAAAAAAGCAGATAGAGCTCTCAAACCTGCGTCAACAACTGGAAACCGCGGTGCAAAGCGAAGATTACGAACTGGCAGCCAAGCTGCGGGACAAAATAAAGAAGCGTGAAACGTGAAGGAACCCCATTTTGTAATAAGCCGCAAAATGGGAACTATGAAGAGTATAGCAGAAGAGATGAGAGTATGAAGCTGACAGATATAAGTAGGGACATAAACCAATGGTTTGACGGATCAGGACCATTGGCAGATATCGTGATATCATCGCGCATTCGGCTTGCAAGGAATTTAGCAGGGTACAAATTCCTGAGCCGATGCGCAACAGAGGAAAAATCTGAGATACTCAACAAAATAAGAGACATCCTGACGTCGCTGGAACTCGGCGATAAAATCGCTTATATAAGAGTCGACAAGGCACCGGTACTCGACAGACACTTCCTCGTCGAAAGGCATCTAATCAGCAGACATCACGCTTTCGGAAAGGGGCCAAGAGGGGTCGTTATCGCACAACGCGAAGCTTTCACCGCTATGATTAACGAAGAGGACCATCTGAGAATCCAAATCCTAAAAGGCGGCCTGCGCTTAAGACAATGCCATGAGCAGATAAGCCATATCGACGATATGATAGAGCAGAAAGCCGAGTATGCCTTCAATTCCCGATATGGATACCTTACAGCCTGTCCGACCAATCTGGGAACAGGTATAAGGGTTTCGGTAATGCTGCATCTGCCTGCGCTGAAGATGACCGGACAAATAGAAAAGTTCTTAAATGCCTCAAGAGATATGAGCTTGGCCGTGCGGGGCCTCTTCGGCGAAGGTACCGAGGCGGCAGGCGATTTCTATCAGCTCTCAAATCAAATGACACTCGGCATATCAGAGACCGATATCGTCTCGCAATTTGAAAACACCATCATACCCGAAATCGTCGAATACGAAAACGCAGCCAGAAATCAACTGCTCTCGAAGCAGAGCGATGTCCTTGACGACAAAATCTCTCGGGCAATGGCTCTGCTAAAAAACGCCCATTTGATAAGTTCGCAGGAGGCGTTGTTCCTGCTGAGCCATTTGCGGCTGGGCATCAATATGCACGACCATATGGGAGCCTCAACGCCTGCGATAGAGAGACTCTGCACGCTCAGTGGCAGCGGCGGCGACACAGGTAAAGAGCAAGGCCTTTCCATTACCACTATAAATCGGCTGTTTATGCTAACTCTACCGGCCCATCTGCAATTAAACTACGGAAAACCGCTGGACCCCACCCACAGAGACGCACTTCGAGCCAAAATTATCCGCTCAACACTCAACGGTTAGTGAATAATGTATAGTAATGTCATTCCTGCGGAAGTAGGAATCCAAGCCCTTCCGGTCAGCACTATGTCCAATTCTATCGGCAATCTTTAACTGTGATTGGTGTGATATGCCATATATGAAGTTTAATCTATCGTAGATAAAGCGTTATCCGTAATAAATAAGGCTTAATATGTCGCAGATGAAGCGTGATTTGCCACAGATGAAGCGTTATCTGCCATAAATGAAGCGCCAGTTGTAGCATATTAAGCGTGATATGTTGCAAACGAAGCGAAGCAATCTATTTACACTCGACTAACGGCCAACAAAACGGTTTTCACTTGTGCATAGCTGAATCGAAAAAACTCCTCATAGCTAATCGGTAGGCTTCCTTAATAAGCGCCTTGAACCAAGCTCGTATGCGCCAGAGTTTACCACGAGCAGTCTCCGGCTCTGTTTCTGCTGGCAGTTTGGCAATATCTTGTTTGACTTGACTTAGCGCAAGCTCGATATTAGCATCAGAATAAATCTCTTTATTAGTATTGCCACTTTTGAAAATTGCGAATTATTCTCGGATTGTGCGTAATCATCAACTTGGCAAGTTCTTCCCCATCGATCAATCTCAACCCTTTACGTTGTTTGGCCCAATCTCTAGCAGCAGGAGAAAAGGTGGAACTTGTAACAAAAATACCATTGTCAAAGTTACCAACGAAAGATCCGTAAAATTCTCGCACCATGTGCTCTGGAATAATATTCTTATTATACCTCTTGCACTGAATTGCAGTTTTCTTGTTTTGTTGTGTGGCGACTAGATCTATACCTCGGTCACCAGATCGGGGAGTTATAAACACTTTATAACCACGAGCTAAAAATAAAGAGCCTACGGCAAATTCGAAGTTTTCGGGTTTGATTCGCTTTAATCCAGATAAAGTCTTCGTTTCTTGTCTTAATCGCTCCGATTCTTCTTCTCTCCGCTTTACTTCCCACTCAGCTTTTTGTTTCTCTTCTTGAGCAAATATCTCATATTCCGATATTTTGTCCGAAGGAGCATAGGTAATTGCTTCTTCCGGACTATCAGGGAGCGTTGTGTAATTATTTGGTTCTTCCGCATTTTCCCAAAATGTTTTGTAAAGACCATAACCTATTAAAAATAGATAAAACCAGTTCATCTTTTTACTTGCCTCCCAAAATATAGAGTTCTATCTCTAAAACACTTCAATTAAATTCCTGGAATCAAAAAAGACTCGAACATACCCCTAAAATCTGTATCTTGCTCGAGTATCCCATTTATCTGTTGGTATTTTGTTGGAACTCCAAGTCCGTACTTCCTAACGCACCAAGTTAAAATGTTGTGCATTTTCACAAGACATACGTCTGCATCGTATTCTCTGCTCCAGCCTTCATGATTTGCCAAGTTTCTTTTTCTGTGTATATACTTCATCGCCTGAAAGACATTCTTTGGACAAACATCCTTTCGCTTCAACGAATCCAAGTAGTCACACAACCTTGCCTCAAATAGAAAATGCATGTTCTCTTTTATGCTCACGTGATGAACAATCAGGTCTTCGAATGCAGCCCCTATCTTTAATATACACCCATGAGCATCTTTCAAAAAATACAGATATTCCTCAGCAAGGTGTAGGTCCTCAACAACCGATGGTGCAAATCCTCTTCCAAAATCAAAATTCCGGTACATGGCTAACTCCTTTAAATTTTTAACAGTTCTTCATAACACCAAAAAAACAACGTCCTTCTATAATATAAGGGTAAAATCTTGCTGACTCCTCTGTCCTGCCCTATCTTTAGACCTGTTATACTGCTCCCCTCTACCCTTGGGTCTAAGACCTCATGTAATACTTAATTTGACCCTCGGGAGCCTTGGTAGATACTAAAATCCCTACCTCTATATACCCCTCTCAACCAGACCAAAAATTTGCATATTTTTTTATTTTTTTTTCAAAAAAATACCAGCCCAGAGGGTGTTTCATTTGATTTGCAGGCATTTCGCCATCTTGTCTGGCCCTCTCTTTTTTACTCAAACAGTCCTTCTCGTATCGAACTCCCTGTTCCATAAGATCCTTGATAGAATTAATCACTTGAAACCTGTTCCAATAGCGTCTGTTTTGTATTTTGGGAAAACTAGGGAAAACTAGGGAAAACTAGAAGGAAAACTAGAAAACTAGTAAAACTAGGGACAGTCACCTATTTAGGGGAAAACTAGGGACAGCCACCTATTAATGGATGGAGACAGTACGCAAAAACGTTGATTGTCCCTAATAATATCCAGCATCGCTTGTCCGCCATAACTTCAGCGACGGCGGGAGAATCCAGCATCCAGTATCGAAAATCAAGCATCCGGAATCCAACTTTAGTTCACTTTACCCCGTTAGAAATATTCATTTTTGTCGGATTCTATTATCACTTCGTAATTTCTAACGGGGTTTAGGCACTTTAGCTCACTTTAGCTCACTCCTCACTAACGATTATCCAGCATCTCGGAGCTCTGCGGAGACCCCTTAGGGGGAGAATCCAGAATCACAACGGTTAATAAAAAATATACTTGACGCATAACATTTAATATTGTATAATATATATCAAACTAATAGGCTAAAATAGGCTAAAATGGTCAATAATCAATAATAAATCAGGAGGAGTTCCTCATGGCTACCGGGTTTCTACCAATGCCGTCAGGCATCCTGTGGATAACAATTAACCTTGGAGCGAAGCCTGCCCCCTACCTGTTTGTGGGGGGCGGAAACCCCTTAGGGGAATTAACCAATTAACCAATCAACCAATTTTAACAAATTATGCAAAACAAACCCAATTTACCGGATGCTCAAATGAACGTAAATTCAGCTATAACAAAGGATTATGAAAATAAATCCAATTGGAAACTTGGTGAAAACAAACCCAATCAAAGCCAATTTCAAACGGGGACACTTACTCATTAACCGGATGAATCAGATTTGTTGTGTTTACGGCTTAACTGTATCGTTCGACTCTGCCAAAATGGCACAATAAACCGACAATTAGAACCCGAAAAACTTACAGCGAAAAACCTAACTACCTAAAACACAAGAGGTTAAGTGTGTCGAATCGGCTCGGCCCCACAACTGGCACAGAGTTTGCAGTTTCTATTGGTTGTTAGTATTTTGTCTTGCGTAGAACCCAATACGCAATACGATATACGCAATCCGAAAATAACGAAAGGAAGTTAATTATGGCCAAAATCATTGGAATAGATTTAGGAACGACAAATTCCGTGGTTGCTGTGATGGAAGGCTCCTCGCCAAAGGTTCTAATCAACTCTTCCGGCTCACGGTTGACCCCTTCGGTGGTCGGCTTCACCGACAAGGGTGAAAGGCTGGTCGGTCAGATCGCACGCCATCAGCAGGTAACCAACCCCGAAAACACAGTATTCTCAATCAAGCGCTTTATGGGCCGACGACATAATGAGGTCTCAGAGGAAGAAAAAATAGTCCCTTACAAAATAACCGGCGGCGCAGATGAACTGGTTAAGGTCGATGTCCGCGGCAAGAAATACACCCCGCCCGAAATTTCAGCTATGGTCTTGCAGGATTTGAAAAAGACTGCCGAGGACTATTTGGGCGAAAAAGTCGCCGATGCTGTTATTACCGTGCCAGCTTACTTTAACGACTCGCAACGCCAGGCAACAAAAGACGCAGGCAAAATAGCAGGGCTAAACGTTCGAAGGATTATAAACGAACCCACTGCAGCAGCGCTTGCCTATGGTGTTGAGAAGAAAAAGGATGAGAAGGTTGCGGTTTTCGACTTCGGCGGCGGGACCTTTGACATTTCTATCCTCGATATCGGAGGCTTCGAAGAACAGACCGGCGTCATCGACGTCATCGCAACCAACGGCGACACGCACCTTGGCGGCGATGACCTGGACGAGGTGCTGATAAATCATCTGGCCGACGAATTCAAAAAGACTGAGGGCATCGACTTGCGTCAGGACCCGATGGCTCATCAACGGCTCAAAGAGGCTGCCGAAAAGGCAAAGTGCGAATTGAGTACCCAGCTTGAGACTACGGTGAATCTGCCGTTTATCACCGCTGATGCCTCAGGTCCCAAGCATCTGCAGATTACCATCAGCCGCAGCAAGTTCGAGTCACTTGCCGAGCCAATTCTCGAAAGACTCAAAGCCCCCTGTCTCAAAGCGCTGAAAGACGCAAAACTCACCGGTAGTGACATCTCTGAAACTCTGCTCGTCGGCGGTTCTACAAGAATCCCGAAAGTGCAGGAAATTGTCAAAGACATCTTCAGCAAGGAGCCAAACAAGGGCATCAATCCTGATGAAGTGGTAGCTCAGGGAGCTGCCCTGCAGGGCGCGGTTCTGGCCGGCGATGCAGGCGTAAAGGACATCTTACTTCTGGACGTGACCCCACTTTCGCTTGGTGTCGAGACATTGGGCGGTGTTATGACAAGACTGATTGAGCGCAACACTACGATTCCCACCAGCAAAAAAGAGGTCTTCTCGACCGCCGCGGACAACCAGACTACAGTTGACATCCACGTTTTGCAGGGTGAGAGGGAATTTGCCAGGGACAATCGCACGCTCGGCAGGTTTCAGCTTACCGAAATTCCTTCGGCTCCGAGAGGTATTCCTCAAATTGAGGTTGCATTTGATATTAATGCCGATGGCATTTTGGAAGTTTCGGCCAAAGACCTGGGCACAGGCAAGCAGCAGTCGATTGAAATTAAATCCAGTTCAGGCTTAAATGAAGAAGAGATTAACAAGATGACCAAAGAGGCCGAGAACCATGCTGAGGAAGACAAGAAAAAAAGACAGGTTGTCGACCTAAAGAACCAGGCTGACCAGTTAATCTACTCAACAGAAAAGACACTCAAAGAGCACGGCGACAAGGTCTCTGCCGAGACTCGCGGCAATATAGAAAATGCAATCAACAACCTGAAGGAAGCTGTGAAAGGTGAAGACGCTGATGCGATAAAAAAAGCCATTGAAAACCTCGGCACTGCCAGCCAGGAATTGGGCAAGGTACTTTATGAAGAGGCAGCTAAAAAGCAGGCGGCATCAGGCCAGGCTGGTCAGACACCACCTCCGCCGCCCGAAGGCGAAGTTAAAAGAAAAGGCGGAGACGATGTAATCGACGCCGAATTTGAAGCCAAAAACAAATAACCAAAAAACAAACGGTTTTTGACTCCTTAAATCAACTGCTGAACTTCAAAGCAGTAATTGCAAAAAAGCCGGAGTGAGCAAGCTTAAAGATTTTGGGGTACATCAAAAAAATCGAAAGCCCGGAATTAGCTTCTCACCCGGCTTTCAGCGTTTCTAAATCCGCGGCCAGTCCCGGCCCTTGATGCCCCCAACCGTCAAGTTCGCATCCGGCAACCCGTCATTAGCTTCGCGAATCCGCCCGGCCTGAAGGTAACGAACCTGTCCGTCAGCGAAGAGGTAATTGCGACAGCCCTGCCAGCCCCACCATCCGGGGTCTTTACTTTTTATGCGATAATGATTGCTGTTCCATTCCCCGACAAGAATCTTTCCGGACGGCTTGGCCACATTAGAACATCGTTGCGGCACAGACGGCTGGACTTTGTTCTTGTCGTAGGTATCGCTTGGGCTGTTCATATCGTCGATTTGTTCAGGGCTGTGGTAGAAGGCCATCGAGTAGGCGTAACTGGTGGCTTCATACTCGTCCTTCTCGGTGCGGTCTTGAGGACAGAACAGAACCGAAGGATTGTCCTTGTTGATATTGGTTTCCAGATAAGGCTCGACAAACGCTCGCCAGCCACGCCCCATCCACAGCCAATAGGGATTGTTCGGGTCTTCTGAGACGGGGTCCTGGGTGCAGGGATACGTGTCATCATTTCCACTTAGGTATAAGTGCATAGCCATATCAATTTGCCTGAGGTTGTGTGCACACTTGAGACGCATCGCCATAGACCTGGCCCTTCCAAGCGACGGCATAAGTATGGAAAGCAAAAGCGCAATGGTCGCTATGACAACGAGCAGCTCCACAAGGCTGAAGCCAGGCCCAAGCCCCTTCCTAATTCTTTCACAGATGCAGCCCATACCATTTTCTTACGTTTAAGAACAATTTATTTGCCTATACAGAAGTGCTTGAATATATTTTCCAATATCTGCTCGTCGATGTGCTGCTGCTCGATATTCGATAATGTCTGGTAAGCTGCCCGAAGCATCATTGCGGTAACTTCATCGTTGTCGGCCTTCAATTCATTGATGGATTCGCCGATATTCTCAATCGCCTCGGTAACTGCCTGCTTATGACGGGCGGTAAGTGCAACCCCATTTCCCGAGGTCTCGGAAAACAGTAAAGCCGCTGGTTCTGCTGCTGGGCCAAGCGCCAACTCAATCGTTTTTCCGTCGATTGTCTCTCGCAGCAGCTCTACGCCGGCACCGGTCTTTGCACTTGTCGCGATAAACTCAGCGCCGAACAACTCCTTTAGCTCGGCAATGCGCTTAATCAATAAATCCTCTGAGAGTAAATCCGATTTGCTTGCCACTGGTATCAAAACTCTTGCCTGGGTTCCCGCGGAGCGGGGCCCCTCTATAAGTTCGCGTATCGAAATATCTTCCGCCCAGTCCGCTTTTGATATATCGACGCAAAACACAACTACAGAGCTGTTTTGCAGCGCCTCGATAGCTGCCTGCTGTGCCAATTCATCAAGGATATTATTCGGCTCAGACATTAATCCTGCACAATCAAACAGTACACACTGACAATGGTCAAGCGTCAACAAACCAGCCAAGACATCTCTGGTAGTCTTGCGCTGCTCCGAGACAATACTTCTTGCCCTGCCGAGCAGCTTGTTTAGCAAACTGCTCTTTCCGGCATTAGGCACACCTGCGATTCCCACTGCCGGCAGGTCAATCACCGACTCGTAGCTGATACTACCGGATAGCAACTGCTCAAGCCGACCTTTTATCTCGGCAAGTCTTTCTATCGCCTCGCAAGTGGTTATAAACTCTATATCCTCCTGACTAAAATCCAGTCCCGCTTCGATTAAGCTAAGACAATCCATTATTTCTGCGCGCACTTTCGCTGTGGTTTGGGCTAATCGGCCAGCAAGGAGTTTTTCAGCAGCGGCCAACTGGAACTTGTTACTGCTGACAATGATTTCGTTTACGGCCTCGGCTTGGGCCAAATCGATTTTGCCATTAAGATAGCTCCTCGCGGTAAATTCCCCGGGCCCAGCCATTCGAAGGCCCTTAGCCAGCAAGCCACCTACTAAGGCCTCTGTAACTCTTGGGTTTGTATGAATGTGAATCTCTGCGAGCGTCTCGCCGGTATAAGAATGCGGGGCCAAAAACAGATACAGCTTCGCATCGATTTTCAATCCAGCAGCAACAGCCACGTTACCTGATATTAAGCAGGGTCTGTCTCTTGGAATTGACGAAATGAAAATCTGCGAGACTTTATCGACTGTGTCGGGCCCGGTCATCCGAACAATCGCCCTTTGCCCTGAGGTCGGAGAACTGACCGCCACGATAGTGTCATTAAGCTCATACATTTGGAATTGAGGCTGCTTTCAGGTATTGGTACCAAATTCAATTTGCCCTGTGCATTAGAAATTCCGGTAGAAGGGCTTAGGTTTTTTCTTTCTGGCCTTGCCGCCGGTTCTGCTCGTTACCGCAACTAAACCCT
This sequence comes from Planctomycetota bacterium, assembly GCA_030605475.1. Classification (GTDB taxonomy): domain Bacteria; phylum Planctomycetota; class Phycisphaerae; order Sedimentisphaerales; family Anaerobacaceae; genus JAUWIG01. Next base: position 51,895 of record JAUWIG010000050.1, read on the forward strand.
TCAATTCGGCCTTTTCTTTTTCGCGAATATGCTTGCGAATGACCTGCTGCTCAATAACGCCAGCAAAGGTACTTGCCATAATATACAGATTCAATCCCGACGGGGCCTTGTAGAGCATCAGCGGGAACAGTAACGGCATCATAATCATCATCATTTTCTGCTGCTGAGCAGCCTGTGGACTGGCCGATGCCGCCGTCTGGGACGGCATCAATTTCTGCTGCAGATAAAACGCCACACCCATCAAAATCGGCAAAAGATTCAGCGAATCTATCTTCCAGCCCAATAACGGTATAGTTACCGTTGCAAACCTAACCAAGGCGTCCGGGGCTGAAAGGTCGGTAATCCAAAACGGCAAAAACGCTGCGCCTCGCAGTTCAATGCTGGCATATATCGCGCTATACAACGCAATCCAAAGAGGCATTTGCACAATCATCGGCAGCATTCCCATAATCGGAGAGGCACCCTGCTCCCTGTAAAGCACCATTAGCTGCTTGTTCTGTTCGGCCTTGTTGTTAGCGTATTTTTTCTTTATCTGTTCGGCCTTGGGGGCTATCTTGCTGAATTTGCTCATCGAGACCTGGCTCTTTTTGGTAAGCGGATGTATAGCAATGCGAATCAGGAAAACTAATATGATAATTACCACGCCATAATTTGGCATAAAGCCATACATCCATTTCATTGTCGCCAATATCCCGAAGGCCAGCGGGCTTATAATGCTCGCCGGGCAACAGCAGGCCAGAAAATCTATCGTCTGGACAAAACCCAGATTTCTATACAACTGGATTTTATCGAAAAGGCTTTTATCCTTAGGTCCAAGATAAAACTGGAAGTTATATGTTTTTGTGCTGTCGGCCTGGCCAACTGACGCCAGCGTGCTTGATATTATTTTCAAATCCAGTCCGACGGCCTCATCGCCAGTATCGGCAAGGCCGTCGAGATTGTAGTACCGGCCTGTTTCGTCTATCACCCAATCACAGAAATTTTTACCCTCGTCCGGAATGGGCACCAGTATGGCGGCAAAATATTTATTTGTCGCAGCAGCCCAGAGAAAATTGCCGCCGTTTCTTATCAGTCTTCTATCCCGGGCCGTTTTTGCCTTGCTAAGCTTTTTGACATCCAGTCTTGCGCTGGTCACCTGGCCCTGCGAATCTCTAAAGGCGGCTATGACTTTTCTCATATCGGACCTGACGCCCTCCCTGCCGAGCCCGACCGGCCCAACCAAATTGAAACGCACTTTCTGCTCAGTAGCCGACAGATTTTCAACAGTTAAGTCGTACTCAAAATGGTAACTACCAGGAACAACCTTATAGGCTTTAATCAATTTCATAACCGGCTCACCAGCCCCGTTTTTAATAACCGCCTCGAACTGGGCCGTCTGGGAGCCGTCATAGCCCTTTTCAACATCGTAGCTTTTCCAGTGCAGGTCATTCAGACGCAACAGCAGTTGCTGTTCGACAAATATGAACTCCTTATTAGCCATCGACATAATTCCGTCCACAGGCGAAAGAATCGCCAACGGCTGAGGGTCTTTATAATCACGGTCATCAAATCCGGTAGCGCGGCCTTTGTTATCAGGTCCATTGCTAAAGGTGGCTTTCCTGATAGCCGCACCTTTTGAACTCAATTCCAACTGGAACTTGAAGCCGGTATCGGCGCTTTCGGTGTTTGGGTCTGCGGCACCAAGCATAATGCTTTTGGCTGGTGCGTTATCAGCATGGAAAGTGGTAAAGTCAGCCGCTTTCAGCTGGGCGCTTTCTTCAATAGGAACATTTGTGGCGCTGGATTTATCATCAACCACCGTCTGCTGCAGCAGGATACAGGATTGCCCAACAGGCCAGCCAAATTCAAAAAGTCCGGATTCGGCAACAAGCCAGCCACAAAACAAACAAAAGCCAACCACAACCAAGGTCAAAGTAATTCTCATAATCTTATATCCTGCATCTTATATCTCGTTACGAGTATCGAGTATCGAGCATCGAGTATCGAGAAACGAGTTTATCTTCCGTCCCGCAGCCGTTCCGCATGGAAGTTATCCAATCGCTCAATCTCCAATATCTTTTTTGCTGTGGTCTCGAAATCGTATTCCAGCCGCACAAAGTTCACCTCATTCTCATCGACATACACATAGCTTGCACGGCTGTCTTTGTCCCTTGGCTGTCCAACAGAGCCGATATTGATAATTGCCTTCTCGTCATCGATAATTGGATAAACATTGCCGAGCTCCTCGGGCAGATAGAAATCCGGCTCATCGAGAAACACGCCAGGCAGATGCGTATGGCCGACAAAACAGATATGCTTGACCCGCTCGAACAGAACCCGAACCTTCATCGGATTGGTGTAAACATCATCGGGAAAGATATATTCATTAATCGGTTTCCTTGGCGAGGCGTGAACAAAATCCATTATCGCCGCGTTTGCTCCCAGTTTTGTTTTGAGCATCCGCCGCATCGGCAGTGTGCCCAAAAAGCTCCAGTGTATGTCGCGGGACTGTTTTTCTTCTTCTGTTTCCAAAACTTCGCGGGTCCAAAAGCTTGCCTGCTCTGCTCCGTAGTTGAAATTTGTCGGCTCGTAAAAGACCGCATAATCGTGGTTGCCCAGAACGCACCACTTGGTTTTCTCTATAATCAAATCCAGACATTCCTTGGGGTTTGGCCCATAGCCGATTACATCACCGAGGCAGTAAATCGTCCTGATGCCACGCTTTTCAATATCAGCCAGAACCGTCATCAGGGCCTCCAGATTCGAATGTATATCACTTATAACCGCAAACATACGCACCCTCAAATAAACAAAACAAGCCTTATCTCACTCAAAAAATCATTTAATAGCAAAAAACCCGCAAAAATACCAGAATATTTATTGGCATTTCTCGCATTCTCGTGAAGTATATTTCACATCTCGCTTTACTGTTCACGAAATACGCTATTTGCTTGCTCTGGCCGTAGGTATTGTTATAATACCGCATACGAAAGGGGGCCCTGGGACGCCATTTGCGATGTAATGCAAAATGGGGCCCCAACCCGGATACGAAATATGAGATACGAAAATGGTAGGTATGACTCTTCTTGAAACTCGTGGGCTGGTAAAAAAGTATTCCGGCCGGGCCGTCGTCAACGAAATATCCATTACGATTGCTCAGCGTACTATTGTCGGACTTCTGGGCCGAAATGGTGCCGGAAAAACCACCACCTTTAGAATGATTATGGGGATGATTGCCCCAGACAGCGGTGCGGTGGTTTTTGATGGATGCGATATCACAAAACTGCCGATGTACAAACGAGCCCGTCTGGGTATTGGCTATCTTTCACAGGAGCCGAGCATCTTTCAACGCCTGAGCGTCAGGGACAATCTCTATGCAATTCTGGAAACGATGTCCATCACCAAGACCGAACGCGAGCGCAAAGCCGATATGCTCATTGAGCGTTTCGCACTAAGCGAGGTCTCTTCAAGCCAGGGCCGATTCCTATCCGGCGGCGAACGCAGAAAACTCGAAATCGCCCGTGCTATGGTAACAGACCCTTCGTTGATTCTGCTGGACGAGCCATTTAGCGGCGTTGACCCTATTGCCGTTGAGGATTTGCAGCACGAAATCCGCCGGCTCGTCGCCTCCGGCGTAAGTATCCTTATTACCGACCATAACGTCGAGAGGACGCTGGAAGTGGTTGATAAGGCATACATAATCGACCACGGCAAGACGATAGGTGCCGGCTCACCAGCCGAAATTATTCGCAACCAGACCGTTAAAAAACTCTACCTGGGCAATATATTTGCCGGCAAAGAGTTCGACGATAAGTAACAGGCAGCGTGAAGCGTCCCGCACCTACTAGGGGCCCCCATTTTGCGACTTATTGCAAAATGGGAACCCAGACGCGAGCCTAAGCCCAATTGGTGCGGGACGATATCTTGGATATAAGAAATGATAGACATCGAAAAATGTCGAATAACGCGTTATCCGGCTGATGTTTTGGCCCGGCGCGCCCAACTGGTTGAGAAAATCGACAATAATATCCGCCAGCTGGTAGAGAAGATGACAAATATTATGCTGGAAAACAAAGGTATCGGCTTGGCAGGACCGCAGGTAGGTGTGGCGCTGCGGATTTTTATCATATCACTCGATGCAACAAAAGAAGCTGTCAAAGTCTATATAAACCCAACCGTTACCCCAACCGACGAACTTGACTCAATGGACGAAGGGTGCCTGTCGGTACCGGGGATTCATACGAAAATTCGAAGGTACAAAAAATGCAAAGTGACCGCCACTGACCTAAACGGCAATGAATTTACCGAAGAAGCTGAAGGGCTTTACGCACGGTGCCTGCAACACGAGTACGACCACATCGAGGGGATGACTATCGCCGACCGTATGGGCTCAGCAGCCAAAATCGCACACCGAAAACAGCTTAAAAAACTTAGAGAAAACCACGAAAAACCCGCAAAAGAATAAAAAATCAAACAATCGAAAGGCCGAAGCTCTCGATTGAATTTAGGATGAATAACAATGAAAATAGTATATCTCGGCAGCGGTGAATTCGGCATCAAGTGTCTAAATGCCCTGGCCGAATCGAAACACAGCCTCCGATTTATTGTTACTCAATCACCACACCCGGCCGGCAGGGGGAGAAAACACAGACCCACACCGGTCGCCCTCTGGGCAAACACCCATTCGATACCCTTTATTGAAACAGAAGACGTAAACACGCCGCAGGTCATTGATAAAATTGCAACCTATGAGCCGGATTTGATTGTGGTGATCGCGTTCGGCCAAAAAATCAGTAATCGACTAATAAATCTGCCGCCCAAAGGCGCCATAAATGTTCACGCCTCTTTGCTCCCGAAATACCGCGGAGCCGCACCGATAAATTGGGCGATAATCAATGGCGAAAATCGAACCGGCATCAGTATAATCACCTTAGCTGAGAAAATGGACGCCGGCGACATCTGTGCACAAACAAAAACCGATATCGGCCTCGACGAAACAGCGGGTGAACTTCACGACAAATTAGTCCGAATGGCAGCACCATTATTGGTGGAAACGATAGACAAAATAGCCGACGGCTCAATTGTCTATACCGAGCAGAACCATTCTAAAGCCACACCGGCACCGAAACTGAAAAAATCAGACGGCTTTCTGAACTTCAGCGAACCTGCCGAGTCTTTACGAAGAAAGATACTCGGCTTCTGGCCTTGGCCCGGTGCCTCGGCCATTTATGTTTCAAAAAAAACCACAAAGTCTGTACGGGTAACCGTAGCGAAGGCCTGCGTGGTCGAGACCTCAAATCCAGATAGATTGCCCACGGGAATACTCGATGAAAACCTCAACATCATCTGTGGCCAAGACGCCTTGAAGATTACAAAAATCAAGCCGGACGGCTCCGGTCTTATGGACTTCAAGGACTTCGTTAACGGCCGAGCAACTCGCCCCGGCGATACATTTATAAAGATAGACAACTAAAATATGGCCGGCCAAAAACCAACAACTGCTCGCCACGTTAGAAATTCTGCGAACGGGCACCATCCTACAAAAGGGAAGATTTCTAACGGGGCTCGCAATATCGCAACGGCCGTCTTAAATCAATTCGACCCGGAGCGCAACTACGCCAGCCCAATCTTAAATAAACTATTGCAACAAACAAACGAGAAGCAACGGGCCACCGACCTCGTCTTCGGTACTATAAGAAACGCTAATGCCATTGATATGGTGATAGCCAAATTGGCTGACTGTCCGGTCGAAAGGATACCTGCTAAACTGCTCAATACCATCCGCATTGGGACCTATGAACTTATCTATAGCCCTGCAACCGCTGAATATTCAATCGTCAACGAAGCGGTCGAAGATGCCAAAGCCATTACCGGCAAAAAACAGACCGGCTTTGTAAATGCGGTGCTGCGGCAAATCACCAGGCACCTGACAAATCGCCAAATCCTGCTATCAGAAGCTAACGCCAAAAGAACCATGCCGCAAACGCTTTTGACCGGCTGTGAATTTGACAGTTGTCTTTTGCCAGACCCAAAAACTTCACCAGCTGATTATTTCAGTACCGCTTTCTCACTACCCAAATGGCTCATAGCCGATTGGCTGACCGAATTTGGCTTGGAGAAAACCCGCCAAATTTGCTTCGCAAGTAATCGAAAGCCGAGTATTTACATCAGGCCCAATAGATTGAAAACGACAATACAGGAAATTGCCGAAAAATTCCGTCAGGCAGGCATTGACTTTGAAATATCAACCGACGAATCGATGCTAAAAATCAAAAGTCCCAGAACGGTAGCGAAACTGCCCGGCTTCGCAGAAGGGCTTTTTAGTGTCCAGGATATGACAGCTTCGCAGCCGCTACGCCTTCTGGAGCCGCAGCCGACTCAGACAATCCTCGACCTCTGCGCCGCACCGGGCGTAAAGACAACGCAATTAGCGGAACTAACCGGCGATAAGGCAAAGATTATCGCAACCGATATTAACAGCAAACGACTGGAAAAGGTCAAAGAAAACATCACCCGGCTCAGGCTAAACAGTATAAGTGTCGTTGCATATGAAGACCTGAGGCGAAAAGCCGCTGAAATCGGTTCCTTTGACGCGATTCTGCTGGATGTGCCGTGCTCAAATACCGGCGTACTGGCAAAACGGCCCGAGGTCCGCTATAGAATAAAACCAAAGGCAATACAAGACTTGACAAAAACACAAAGTAAACTTTTGGAGGCCGCTGCAACAATGATAAAGCCGCAGGGTAAAATCTGCTACAGCACCTGCAGTATCAAAGCAAGCGAAAATAACAAGCCTGTAAGACAATTCTTACAGAAATGCCCAAACTTCAAACTCGAATCCGAACAGCTCACCCTGCCGTCGGCGGCAGGGTTTGACCACGATGGTGGTTACGTGGCAATCACCATAAAAGAATAGCACATAGTCATAGCGTTCAGCGAATAGAAAAATAAAAACTAAACGTATATGTTGAACGCTAAAATTTGGAAATCCAATTCACAGCTTTTCCACAAAGCGAACTTACGATGTGCAAAACCTGCTTAAAAAAAAAAAATTTCGTGCGCAAAGTCAACACCAACCGCAACCTCTGTTAAGTGGAAAAGAAATTTTTAAAATGGGATTGACTTGTTTCGACACCACCCAATAATTACCACTAATGGATTTGATTTCCGCTGAAAAGTAAACTGTCGATTCAGCAGGAGAGAGTGTTAATGCAGGGCACAATCACGGATGAGGGTTCCCGCCAGGCGGGGTCCCAAATAAGTGCTATCAACGAGGCTCTCGCTGAGAAGGTGGGACCACAAAAGTATCGGATCTGGTTCAAAAATTCAACCAGACTGACACTTGCCGAAGGATATTTGAAAGTTGGTGTTCCAAACCTTTTCATAGCAAGCTGGATTGAAAACCATTTTTCAAACGAAATCAACCACGCGGTTCGGGTGGTTACTGGTGGTAGCCGAAAGATTACCTTCACCATCGACTCAGAGCTCTCCGGCCACCAGAGGCGAACGCAACTGGATTCGCAGGCACAGTTAGTGGAAAAAGCCCAGAATCGAACGCACAGCAGGAAAACCAAGGTACAGCCGCCCACAAAGAAAAAACTGAAATTAAGTCTGGAAACATTCGTTGTCGGCTCGTCGAACGAATTAGCCTACAACGCTGCAAAAGCGGTCGTCAGAGAACAACAATGCCCGTTTAATCCGCTGTTTATTCACGGAGGATACGGGGTCGGAAAAACCCATCTGCTGCAAGGGATTTGCAATGCAGTGGGAAAAAACCGACCCAAAACTAATTGGCTATATCTCGCAGCGGAGGATTTCGCCAATCAGTTCGTGCTGGCCTTGAAGACAAAAAAGCTGGAGGCTTTTAGACGCCGAATGCGACAAACGGACTTGTTAGCCATCGACGACATTCACTTCTTGGCCAGCAAATCCGCTACCCAGGAGGAATTCCTGCACACCTTCAATACCATCGACCTCGCAGGAAAACAGGTTGTTATGGCATCCGACGCACATCCTAAAATGATTGGACAACTATCCGAAAAACTCGTCAACCGATTCGTCTCCGGGATGGTTGTCAAGATTGAACCGCCTGACTTCCAGACCCGATGCCAAATCTGCAAGCAATACGCAACAACGATGAGAAAACATATCCCCGAAAACGTAATACGATACACTGCCGAAAATCTGCGGACCAATGTGCGAGAACTGGAAGGGGCTCTGCTGAAATTAATCGCTTTCTCCTCACTGCAAAACGAAAAAATCAACCTGTATATGGCCAAAGAGGTTCTGGCTGAACACCTGGCCAGGACAGACCCGATTGTGCACATATCAGATATCGAATCGGCCGTCGCCACCTATTTCGGGATAACGCCGGCAAATATACACTCCTCCAGGAAAAACAGGACCGTAGCGCTGGCCAGGCATTTTAGTATGTACCTGGCCAGAAAGCACACCAATATGTCGTCCCCGGAGATAGGCAGATTTATGGGCAATAAAAATCACGCCACGGTACTTTTAGCCTGCAAAAAGATCAAAGACCAAATCAAGCGAAATGTGGAATTGCACTGGTACGGCTCGGCTGGGAACAAAATCTCCAAAGCCAGAACCGTGCTTGCCAAGCTTGAAGAGAGCATCTCCGGCTAAACACATCATTCAGATACGTCAACTTACGTCACAGCGAGTAATGTACGTGAAAAATCTGCCAAATACCGGGGCGCAAAAAAAATAAAAGCAAGCGGCAGCATCGCTTACGCCGATGCCGCCGCCAAAATTTTTTGAAAGGAGGAACTTTTTCTTTTTCACTATCATTTACGCCACCGCTGTAAAACAGTTCGGCAAATTTTAAAAAAATGCCAAAAATCTTTAAAAAGCTAATCTTAGCCGTTCAACGCCATCAAATCCCGCCTGCAAAAAAACAGACAACCCCAAAGCTAACACCAAAAAGGCAAACACAGACTAAGGATTTGCGGTTAATGTCTATTCTGCTAAAATCATCGGCGAACCAATAACAACCTACCACAGGAGCGTAAAATGGAATATTCGGTAGGCAAAGCAGGTCGAATAATCGCGGCACGGCTGTTCGAAGGCGAAGATATTTACGAATCAATCGAAGAAATCGCAAAAAAAGAGAACATCAAATCGGCTGCGGTGCTGATTACCGGCGGATTCAGGAAAGCTAACGTTGTCGTCGGCCCGAAGACAGAGCAGCCGAAAATCGTCGGCAACTTCAAAGATTTCGCCGGACCGGGTGAAATACTCGGCGTAGGAACAATATATTGCGATGATGAGGGGCCAAAACTGCATACCCATACCGCAATCGGCAAAGACAACAAAACAATTATCGGCTGTCCACGCGGCGGGGCAAAAACGTTCCTGATTCTGGAAGTTACGATAATCGAAATCGATGGGCTAAAAGCCAGCCGCAAATTCGACAAAAACACAGGCCTCAAACTTCTGCGATTTGAACAAAAACAGCTATTCCTCTTCGAGAGCACCGCTTAGCAAGGCTAAACCATATTAAAATAGCTATTATTCCCTCTGGCTAATCTCTTTAACACCCTTCTGGTCAACTTCTTTAACACGACCGAACCATACAAATGAAATAAGGATTAAAAAGGCGCCAGCCAAAAATAAAATTATCCGCCTGCGAGGTTCGCCGCATCGGTCGAGCCAGTCCGGTATCATCGGCTCGACAACTTTGTGACTGGGTTCCCAAACACCCTTTTTGGCATTTGTGGTCTCACTTAAATCCTCCATTAAGGCTCTCCTGACAGCGGCTAATTGCTCGGCTGTTGCTTTTGGGTAAATGGTGTTTGCATCCGCAGGCTCGGTGCCGAGTACAGCAGGAGCAACGCGCTTGACAAGATTGGGGTCTTTTCGTAACTGCTGCAACAGCGCATCATAGTCAACATTTAAGGATTTCAGCCGGGTTGTGCCTTCTTGCTTTGCCTTTAACAGTTGACTTTTATGATAACGTCCAACTAATTCACCGCAGATGATAGAGATGTACATCGCTGTTGCGCCGATGCTAAAAAAGACAACAAAACAGAATGCTCGGATAATATTTTGCTTTCGCATAACCCAGACTAAAAAACCCAGCAGGCACAATTATCCTCCCTCCACCGAAAAACGGCTCTCACTTTGCAAAAAGATGGCAAAATGAGAACCTAAGTTTTGCACCTGCCACCTTAAAGCCCGTTTTGGTTTTTACTTAAACATAAAACTGGCATATCGTGCGGCTGGGCCAAGCTCTTCACTTATCCTAAGCAGTTGATTATACTTGCAAATTCTATCTGTCCGGCACAGCGAGCCGGTCTTTATTTGGCCCACGCCTGTGGCAACCGCCAGGTCGGCAATTGTGCTATCTTCGGTTTCGCCGCTCCGGTGACTGATAACCGCGGTCCAGCCAGCCTCCTTGGCCATATTGATAGCTTCAAATGTCTCTGTCAGCGTGCCTATCTGGTTGAGCTTTATCAATATCGAATTGGCACAGTCAAGCTTAATACCTTTAGACAAACGCTTAGTATTGGTTACGAACAAATCGTCACCGACTAATTGAATTTTATTACCGAGTTTTTTATTTAATTTTGTCCACCCGGCCCAGTCATCCTCGGCCAACCCGTCTTCGATGGAAACGATAGGATACTTATCCACCCATTTGGCCCAATGCGCAATCATCGCATCGGAGGATACCCTCTTCTTCGGGGCGGACTTGAAGAACTTATAGGTTTTTGTCTTGTTGTCGAACATCTCGGTTGAAGCCGGGTCCAGTGCTATTGCGATGTCTTTACCGGGTTTATAGCCGGCTTTTTTGATGGCGTTCATAATAACTTCCAGAGCTTCTTCGTTGGTCTTGAGCATAGGGGCAAAGCCGCCTTCGTCGCCGACCGATGTGGCGTAGCCCTTTTTAGCCAGCACGCCTTTAAGGGTATGAAATACTTCCACTCCCATCCGCAATGCCTGCGGGAAGTTCTTGGCACCTATCGGCATAATCATAAATTCCTGGAAATCGACGTTGTTGTCGGAGTGTTTTCCGCCGTTAAGAATGTTCATCATCGGAACCGGTAGGATATCAGCATTGCAGCCGCCTAAATAACGATACAACGGCAGGCCAGCCGAATCCGCCGCCGCCTTTGCCACCGCCAACGACACACCTAATATTGCATTTGCGCCGAGCTTGCCTTTGTTCGGCGTGCCGTCCAGCTCAATCATCAACTGGTCAAGTTCTTCCTGAAGCGTGGCGTCCATACCAAGTACTTCGGGGGCGATTATCTCATTTACATTTTTGACAGCACCGGCAACGCCTTTGCCCATATAGCGTTTTGCTCTCGTATCGCGAAGTTCTATCGCCTCGTAGGCGCCAGTACTGGCTCCGGATGGTACCGCCGCCCGGCCGAACGAGCCGTCATCAAGTGAAACATCAACTTCAACAGTCGGATTACCACGGGAATCGAGTATTTCCCTTGCCCTTACATCAACAATCGTCATGAACATCTTATGTCCTTTCCTTATTTGTCGTTCGAAATTCACTATTCGATATTCGCCATTCAATATTCGTTTTGCCTTTCCTACCAAAGACTACTTATTTTTGCCAACCTCGTCAAGACTGTTAGAGACTTTTTCCATTGGGTCTCTAACGGCGTCAAGACCTGATTTCAGAAACTTTCTCCTCAGCCACCAACAGAGAATATTCAAAACGCCAATCAAAACAAACGCATAGAAAAGCCACTGGTGCGACTTGGCAATGAATGCGACCATACCTGCTATCATAGCAAGTCCGCCGATACCCTGCCACCACAAAGCCAAAACTATCCCTGCTAAAGTGATTAAAAAGCTTGTCAATTAGAAACAATTCTCCGGCCTTTAGCTTAAACGGATTATCCAGCCCTTCACCACTGAGAGTCTCGCCAACGAAAATAAACAACACCAAAGCTGCTAAAAGGCTTCCCAATATTCTGGCCACCCAGCGAACAAAGGTTATGCCACAGTTTCTTAATTTTAGAACACTATTCACTTCCAACTCTTCTTGCAATCACTTATTGCTAATACATAAGCTATTATGTCAAAAGCTGCTTGTAAAGCGAGAGGTGGTTATTTCCCAAACGACACAGGACGATAGGCGTTCGGTAACAACTCCGGAATTGTCTTGATTGCCTGGCGTGCGAGAGTTATAATATTTGTTTGTGAGATTCAAGCTGACTAAATATGGTTGGCCGCAGGTAGTTATTTTCCCTGCGGTGGTGCTCGCGATTATGGCTGTTTGTCTGCTGGCGGGGAAAGTGTTTTTACCGCTCTGGGCTATTTATCTGATAGAAGGGCTCTGGGCCGCGGTTCTGATATGGAGTTTAGCGTTTTTCCGCGACCCTTACCGACCTGTTCCAACGGATAAAAACCTTCTGCTGGCACCGGCTGACGGCAGAATAACCGACATCGAGATTGTCGAGGAAAATGACTTTATTAGAGGAACTGTGATTAGAATCGGAATATTCCTGAGTATTTTTGATGCACATATTAATCGCGCACCGTGTAATGTAAGGGTCGAGAAGATCGCTTACAAAAAAGGCAAATACAAAAATGCGATGAATCCACAGTCTGGGCGGGTTAATGAGTCCAACGACCTAGGTTTAGTAAGGACCGACGACCCACAAGACAGGCTGATTGTCCGGCAAATCAGTGGAGCGATTGCCCGCCGAATTGTTTGCACGGCGCGCGAAGGACAAGAATTGACCGGCGGTGAAAATTTTGGGATGATAAAATTCGGCTCCAGAACGGAACTGTATGTGCCTGCTCGCGAAAATGTAAAGTGTCTGGTCAAAGTAGCCGACAAGGTCAAAGCGGGACTGACACCTCTTGCGAGGTACCATAAATGCCAAGATTAAAAACACAGGCTGCCAAAGAGAGTTTGTTGCGGCGTGTGCGAAGGCAAAGATTAAAGTATGTCACGGTACTGCCGTCACTGATAACCATTCTTAACGGCGTATGCGGCTTTTCGGCCATTGCGCTTACCAGCAAAGGCACATTTGCAATGGCCGGCTATATGCTCCTACTGGCAATGATTGCCGATATGCTCGACGGCAGGGTGGCACGAATGAGCCAGAGCACCTCCAGCTTCGGCGGCCAGCTCGACAGCCTCTGCGATATAATCAGCTTCGGTGTGGCGCCGGCATTTCTGATGCTGAAAGTTTTGGAATACAAATTCACCGGCTTTGCCGAGCTCAATCCTGCCATTGGAAATTTCCTGCAGCGATTCATCTGGCTGGCAGCAGCGGCGTATATAAGTTGTGCAGCCATTCGATTGGCCCGGTTCAATGTGGAAAACGAGGAGGATGAGTCCGCACATATGAGTTTTATAGGCCTGCCGACTCCCGCAGCAGCAGGCGTGATAGTCAGCCTGGTAATATTTCATCAGGAAACACTACCGGAGCTGTCAGCCAAAAACACCCTCGCGTACCTTATCTGTGAAAACGCTATTATTTATGCCCTACCGTTTTTACTTCTGGCCGTGGCCGTGTTGATGGTTAGCAGAATTCGATATCAGCATGTGCTGAACATATACATAAAGGGCAAAAAACCCTTCGCACATCTTATGTGGCTTCTTCTGGGTATTGGAGTTATTATCTGGAACCTGCAGGTAGCCTTGGTATTGATTTTCTGCGGCTTCGCGGCAAGCGGCTTTGTGAAATGGTTTTATTACAAAGTTATTCGCAGGAAAAACAATCTCATCCCAGCGGCGCAGCAGCCAGCGTGGAACAATACTTAGTGTATAGCGTTTAGCTTTTCTCTTCCTATCCGCTACGTTCGGCTATGAGTTTGTGTTGTCTGAAAGTCCTGCTGCAGAGCACCAGACTGGCCTACCCAAGGAACACCAATCGACAATCACCACAAGTCGGGACAGAACCTGTTGGCCCTCGGAGCTTGTCTCCAAGTCAGCAATGCGCAGCTATTTAGGCAAAAGACCTCTCGTTTATTGATTATCGATTATTGTATGAATTATCATTTGTCATTTACCAATTATCAACTATTATTACCACATACAAGCGAATTTCATAAAGCGTGAAGTGAGATACGAGATATGAGATACGAAAAATACGCGGCAGACAAAATAGCCCTTTTGGGCCTTTTTATTGTCGCTCTGCTAGCCGCTCGCCTTATAACTTTCTCAAGGTCCTCTATTGTGCTCTCGGAGCCGATAAAATTAACGCACACTGGCTTATCCGTATCAATGCCGGCTGGAAACGGCTGGCAAAGTGAAAAACGATGGAAGTACCAGGAAAACGGCTTCACTTTAAGAAGTGTCTTCATTCCTCATACAGCCAATCCCACAGCACTTATCTCTTGCCGATACATATTGACCGGGACAAATGAGGCCGCAGATACGCGATTTAAACAAAAGGCCTCTGACGCCGGCGCCGGTGTTGCAAAGATAGGTCAAACCAAGATAGACCCCCTCATTATCGATTGGGCACACATAAAAAAACAAAAAACGCTGCTCCAGATGTTTTTCGGCACCGTCAAATTGCCAGGCCATCGCCAACTCGAAATCGAAGTACACCAGACTACAGGCGATACCGACCTGGCTGAGCAGATATTCAAACGTGTCGCTGAGAGCTTAAAATTCAAAGACAACCAGCTGCTCGAGGCCGGCAGCGAAGTTGTTGCAAAAATCAAAAACGAAGGACTCGACAGCTTCTTCGACAACCAAAGCAAACAGGCATTTTTCCTGATTAAAGATGCACGAAATCGCACCATAGGCTTTACGATGGACTTGTTCATCAAATCCGGCTGGGTTCCCACTTCACAATCAAACGCAAGATGGGAGCCCGGCCAAGACGCTCAATTAAATATACAAGCGGCAAGCTCTTTCTATATTCGAGGCCGGCTTGCCAGAGAACAGGTGACGCTTCTTCAAAGCGACAACAGATTTGATGAGTTCGTCTGGAAAAATGAAACCAGCCTCTCCGGCAGCAGAAGTGGCACCAAGGTAACCCTGAATAAAGCCGGAGTTATGACTGTCAAAAAATTTGGCTGGGACCCAAAACGCAATAAAGTGCGTTTGGGAACCCGCCCGCAGACCGAAGACAAAAAGTACCAGCTCAGCTCCGCAGCTATACCGGAAATCTTCCTCGAACTTACTTACAGCCAAATGCTCGATAGCAACCACAAAAAAATCGTCGTGGATACAATTGAGGCTAACGGGACAATCACTCCAAGGCTCATTTCCAGAATCTATGTCCCACTACCGGCAGCAAATAGGGGTGAAGAAAAAGCAGCTTATGTATTGAGGGTGGAGTTTTTGGGTGGCCAGGGCTTTTCTGAACAGGTGTATCTTGACAACCAAAAACAGATTTCAAGAATATCGCTGCAGCATGAAAGTACTTACATCCTTGAGCGCACCAGCTTAGAAAATATATTAAGGGAATTTCCAGAACGGGCTGACTACATTTTAAAAAACAGCAACTTGCTGGAACAAAACTAACCGCAGCATTAGAAATCTGATTAACTCAAGCCAATAGCAAAATGACAGCCTGGGCAAAAGCACAAAAGCATTGATAAAGGCTTAGAGTCATAACGTACTATTGTGCGGTTGGCTGAAGCTTTTTTTCAGCTTCCCTTCTCAAGGCACGAAGCGGGCGATATGGCTTGGCTCGTGGTATCCATTTTCGCCACATCCTCTCAAACTTCTCGAAGCCACCAGGGTAACACTCATTAATAGTTTGCAGTGAGTTCGCTTCTTTGCCGTGTCTTTTAAATGCCCATAAAAGTTCTTTGAGAACCCCTTCAGTGCTTCTTCTGGACATCATAAAATACACGAGCGAATACCCAATAGAATAAGCGGCATTGGAATCTTTCTTTCGCAAATTCACCCACTCATCATGACTTAAACTAACATACTTGTAAAGCTCTATTGGAAACCCATTCTTGAGCCAGTGCTTACACCAACTATGAAAATTCTTCTGCAATAAAATCCGCTTATTCCTGCCAATCACATCCAGACCTCCAAAATACACAGCAAGACCTTCGTTTACCCATTCCGGACACCAGGGGACATGGTACTTCAATATGAGATGGCTCGCTTCGTGGAACAGGGTCGTAAGCATCTCACTTGTCTTTTCGCCCTTCCAGACAACCGCTTCGCGATACTTGCCGGAATAATATCCAGTTTCGGAAATAATCAAGCCAAGCTGGTTTTTCTGATATTCTTTGAACTTATCCTGGTCGCCGATAATAGTTACCTTCACTTTAAAATCATCGGGGTAGGAAAATCCGAATGTCTCTTTGTATGTATCAAGTATTCTTGAGATGCCAAAAACGATGGCAGCTTCGATGGCCTTGCTGAGTTTGTAACCTCTCAGATTAAACTGACAAACGCCGGATTCAAAACTTACAAACTCTCCCGCAGCAACCTCCCCTTTAGCAAAGGCGGCACTGATAGCAAATAAAAAGAACAAAACAATAACTGCTTTGGATTTCACAACCTCCTCGCCCAAAAGCTTTATTTAGCCCACCTAACATTATTAACTGCTTGAATATATGATAGCAACGGACGCCAAAAGTGTCAATAAACACGGCTTTTACACACAAAGAGAAAAATATTGATAAATAAATGAAATCCTAATATGCTATCGTGGCAACGACCAAGGTTGTTTGGGTGTTTGACTATGCAAACAAGACAATTAGGTTATACCGATTTGAAACTAACGACCGTTGGGTTAGGCACCTGGGCGATGGGCGGCCCGTGGCAGTTCGGCTGGGGGCCACAGGATGATGGCCAGGCAATTGCCACCATCCTGCACGCCCTGGAGAAAGGCATCAACTGGATAGATACCGCACCAATTTATGGCCTAGGGCATTCCGAAGAGCTCGTCGGCAAAGCCATCAAACAAACCAGCACTAAACCATTTATCGCTACCAAGTGCGGCTTACTTTGGAACGACAAAAAAGAAAAAGTAAACTGCCTGAAAAGCCAAAGTATTCGAGAAGAATGCCACGCCAGCCTGAAGAGACTCGGCATTGAGACAATAGACCTCTACCAGATGCACTGGCCTGAGCCAGATGAAGACCTTGAGCAGGCCTGGGAAGAAATGGCCCAATTGGCCCAACAGGGCAAGGTGCGGTACATTGGCGCATCGAATTTTAATGTCGAACAAATCAAACACATCCAAGAAATTGCTCCCGCCGCCTCGCTTCAGCCGCCCTACAATATGCTCCATCGCGAGGTTGAAGATGGATTATTAAGCCATTGTGCCCAAAACAACACAGGTGTTATTGTATATAGCCCGATGGGGAGGGGTCTGCTTACGGGAAAATTCAGCCAGGAACGGCTGGCAGGCCTGCCTTTGGATGACCATCGAAGAAGAAAACCTGATTTCCATGACCCCCGGTTCAGTGCCACGTTGGAATTCGTTGACCAACTGCGGCCCATTGCTGAACGTAACGGCAAAACTTTAGCTCAGATGGCGATTAGCTGGGTTCTTCGACGAAGCGAGATTACCGCTGCCATCGCCGGTGCGCGAAGCCCCGACCAGATTGCCGAAACTTCCGCCGCATCAGACTTCGAACTCTGTGCTGAAGACACCGAGGAAATTGAGCGGCTATTGGTAGAACGCCAGAAAAAAGTTAATAAATTAAGTACATAACCCATAGGTACAAAAGCTGATTTTACTCTTGTGCTCTTATTAAATGCCAAACCAATTTTAAAAGGGCAAAAAATGACAAATAATAAAGACCTATATGTAAGTCCCCTCGTTGAAAGAAATGCCTCAAGAGAAATGGCTGAACTTTTTGGGGCACAAAAAAAGTTTGGCACTTGGCGAAGACTCTGGCTGGAGCTTGCAAAGGCACAAAAGAAACTCGGACTGGATATAAAGCAAAACCAGATAAACGAAATGGCCAAGCACCTTAACGATATTGATTTTAACAAGGCCGCCCGCTACGAAAAGAAATTCCGCCACGATGTTGTTGCCCATATTCACACCTTCGCCTACGTGGCGCCAAAAGCAGCTCCGATTATTCACCTCGGCGCCACCAGCTGCTTCGTAGCTGACAACGCTGATTTGATAATTATGCGCCAGGCACTGCAGTTAACCGCAGCCAAACTGGCAGTGGTGATAAACTTGCTGGGCAAGTTTGCGAAGAAGTATCGGTCACTTCCGACACTGGGCTTTACGCATTTTCAGCCGGCCCAGCTGACCACCGTCGGCAAAAGAGCAACTCTGTGGTGCTATGAGTTCGTGATGGATTTGCAGGAAACCGAACATCGGATTGATACGTTGCCGTTTAGAGGAGTCAAAGGCACCACCGGCACGCAGGCCTCTTTCCTGGCACTTTTCGATGGCAACCACACCAAGGTCAAACGGCTTGACAAAGCAATCGCCACCGCGTTCGGCTTCAAAGAAACCTGCGCCGTCACCGGCCAAACCTATCAGCGAAAAATCGACACCCATGTGGTAAACTGCCTTGCTTTAATAGCACAGTCAACCCACAAATTGTGCAACGACCTTCGGCTGCTCGCAAATCTAAAGGAGATTGAAGAACCCTTTGAAGAATCCCAGGTCGGCTCCTCGGCGATGGCCTACAAAAGAAACCCGATGCGAGCAGAAAGGGCGACCGCCCTTAGCAGATTAGTATTGTCTCTGGCCTCCAGCCCGCCGATGACCGCCTCCGAACAGTGGCTCGAAAGAACACTCGAC